>NZ_QUZK01000042.1 GCF_003410055.1 Wenzhouxiangella sediminis
CTCAAGAACGTTCCGGCCCTTCGGGCTTCACCGGACGCGGCTAAACCCGCGCGGCTTAGCTCAAACGTTAGCTGTACTGGGAGATCAAATTGTACGAGGGAGTGAAAAACGGTTGGGGGCTTATTAAGGAGTCTTTGAGTGCGCTCGGTCGATATCCGAGGATGCTGCTGCCCCTTCTTATGTGCTGGATGGTCTATGCCCCGTTGCTCATCGTCCTCAAGTTCTATATTCCCTGGGAGCAGTATGATTTTGCCGAGAGTTCGGTCATCGTTTTCTGCGCGATTCTCGTTCTTTCAATAATTTTTTCCTGGTCTGCATTTGTTCTGCTGGAGTTGATTCGGCAGATCGAGAGTGGCGAGCGGCCTCGAATCGCCCTAGCAATCGCCAAGAGTATCAAGAATACGATACTGGCCCTACCGATTGCCGTAGCATGGGCCGTCATCTGGTTTCTGCTCAGTCTTCTGGAAGCCCTGTTCAGCCGTGCTAGTCATGATGAGGGTGAAGAGCTCACTGCGGAGAGTGCAGCAAGAACCGTAGCTGGGTATGAGTCGTTTTCCTTGTCCGGCGCTTTCTTCCAAGCGCTCAAAAAAGGCGTTCGGATGGCGGCCTTTTTGATTTACCCTGCCGTTGCATGGGAGGGGCTGGGTACGTCGAAGTCGATCAAGAAGGGCCTGGGCGTCGCAAAGACGCACAAAGCGGAATTTGCGACGGGCTTTGTGTTGACCGAACTGGCAGCGCTGGTCGTCTTCCTGCCTCCGGCGGTACTGTTTTTGCTGTCAGGCAAGTTCGGTATCAGCTTTCCGGACTGGGTCTGGTTTTCCACCATGGTCTACTGCGCCTTCGCGTGGAGCTTTTCGCTTTTCCTGGAGCAGATGTTCGTCGCGGAACTGTATCTATGGCACATGATCTGGGAGAAGGAATCGTGCCTGGCCAAGCGTGAGGGCAGGCCGGAGCCCGCGCTTGGGGATGTGAAGCGCCCATCCGTAAGAGATGACGTGGACGATTTGTTGCTTGCCGGATCCTCAAATTCAGCTGACAAGCCCGGCAAAAAGTGACGCATCCCAGGCCGCGCTCCTGCCCGTCGCGTCATTGAGTCAAGGAGAAAAGTAATCGGCGTCGGCGTAGTGCTCGAAGGGCTCGTCTGGTTCCGTCTTTTTCGGAAAAGCTCGACTAGCCAGGGTCAACCAGCTGAGATCGACACCTTTGAAGTGCTTAATCTGAAACGGCTTGATGTTCTCGACATCGGGTGCATCATCGACTTTGGCTAGTGGTTGCGTCGTTGCGCGCCGAAGCCCCACCTCTCAAAACTCCGGCATATGCAGGCGCGCGGGCCGCTGGTCGGGGTCGGCTGCTTCCACTAGTGCATTGGTCACTGCCCTGATCGCCGCCAGGCGGGCGTATCGCTTTTCGTTGGCATTGATGATGCTCCATGGGCCGTGGTTCGTGTCGGTTTGTTCGAACATGTCTTCGGCGGCCTGGATGTAGTCGTCCCAGCGTGATCGGTTGCGCCAGTCTTCGTCGGTCATCTTCCAGGCCTTGAAGGGGTCGGCGAGGCGGCTTTCAAAGCGGCGGAGCTGTTCGTCCGGGTTGATGTGGAACCACAGCGATTTCAGGATCACGCCGTCGTCGACGAGCATGCGTTCGAATTCGTTGATTTCGCGGTAGGCGCGCTGCCATTCCTCTTTGCTGGCGAAGCCCTCGACGCGCTCGACCAGGACGCGTCCGTACCAGGAGCGGTCGAAGATGACCAACTCGCCCGGGCGCGGCAGGCGCGTCCAGAATCGGTAGAGGTAGTGACGCTCGTCTTCCCAGGGCTCGGGGGCGCCGATGCGGTAGACCTTGTAGCCCCTCGGGTCCAGGCGGGCCACCATGCGCCGGATGGCGCCGCCCTTGCCGGCGGCGTCCATGCCCTCGATGTTGACGATCATGCGCGCGCCGGCGCGCAGGGCGGTCTGCTGCAGGCTCAGCAGGTCGTGCTGCCATTGGCGCAGGAGCTGCTTGTACTCGGCGTGTTCGAGCTTCGGGGCGGGCTCGAGGTCCTGGAGTCTTGGCATGATGTCGTCCTGCGCTCCTGTTGCCGCGCCCGCCGGGGTCGCGTCAGAGCTCGCGGGGCGATGCCTCGCGGTCGAACAGCCAGTGCTTGGCCGCGGCCAGGATGTGGAGGCCGACCAGGATGGGCAGCAGATACTGCCCCGAGAATTTGTGGACCGTCTCCGCGGCCTCGTGCACGCCTTCGCCGAGCGGGGCCGGGATGTAGAACGTGAACCAGCCGAAGACGTTCATGCCCTCGCCCTCGGTGAAGAGATAGAGCGGGCCGGTCAGCACCATGGCCAGCAGCACCAGGAGCATCAGGCGGTGCACGAGGCTGGCGGCCATGCTCTCGAACCGGTTGGCCGCGGCCGGCTCCGGAAAGCCCTCGTAGAGCCGGAAGCCGATCCGCCAGAGGACGAATAGCAGGACGAAGAAACCCAGCCCGATGTGGATGGACATGATGTAGCCCTCCGCCGCCTCGGGCGCGCTGCCGCCGGCCAGGCCCAGCGTCCACATCACGAAGGCGAGGATGGCGGTGATCCAGTGGTTCAGGGTCGAAATTCCGGAATAGCGGGCGGATTCACTCATGGCTGTACTCCTTGCGTGCTTGAAAGGCGGGATTTTGCCTTCCGGTTTCGGTACGCTCAATTGCATTCTACAACGAGATCAGTTGGCCGTATCCTGACGGGGCTGGACGTCGGGGAAAACGGTTGGAAAGGTATTTGCCGTGGCACTGGATACAGTTGCGGGTCATCGAGTCGAAAATCGTGCGTTGTCATTGGGAGTCTTTATTTCGCCCAGCCCAGATCCTCGAGAATGGCATAGAGTGCCGGCAGCGCGAGCAGGATTACAAACGTGGATACGATCAGTCCGAAGACCACTGAGATGACCAGGGGGATGACCGCCATGGCCTGGGTGCTCGTTTCGGTAAGCAGGGGCAGCAGGCCGGCTACCGTGGTGCTGGTTGTGATGAGGATGGCGCGAAAGCGTGCTCGGCTGGCCGCGCCGGCGGCTTCCTGCGCATTCATGCCCTGTTCCCGATAGTGCTTGATGAACTGCACCAGCAAGATGGCGTTATTGACCACGATGCCGGCCAGTGATGCGGCGCCGATCAAGGACGGCATGGACAGGTTGTAGCCCATCAGCAGGTGCCCCCAGACGGCGCCCATGAAGGCCACCGGGATGGACAGCATGACAATGGTTGGTTCCAGGTAGCTGCGGAACTGGAAAGACAGGATGAGGAAGATCCCGAGCAGGCCGATCAGCAATCCCCGGGCGATGGACTGGCCGGTTTCCCGCGATCGTGCGGTCTGGCCTTCCACCTGGATGTCGATGTCGGGCCATTGTTCGCGCAGTTCGGGAAAGACGCGTTTCGCGACGTCCGCGACGATGGCGTCGGCGTTGGCTTTCCGTGTGTCGACGTCGGCCGAGACGGTGACCGTGCGGCGGCCGTCGATGCGCGTGACCTGGGCCCACTGCCGGTCCTCAATGATGGAGGCGACTTCGCCCAGGGGGACCATCTGGCCGTTGGCCGTAGTGATGACGGTGTCTTCCAGAAACTGGCGCGTGTTGCGTTCTGCGCTGGACTGCCGCACCAGGATTTCGATGTGCTGGTCGCCGATCTGTACGGTGTCCACGATATCGCCGAGCAAGCCGCTGCGGATCTGGCTGGCCACTTCCGCGGCGTTCAGGCCCAGGGACAGGGCGCTTTCCTGCAGTGCGAGTATTCGCTGGGGCTTGCCGGGGCGAAGGTCATCGAGGACGTTGAAGGTGCCGTCGTATTCGGAGATTGCTTCGCCGAGATAGCGTGAAGCGGCTTTCAGTTCGTCCAGATCCGAGCCCTGGAGTCGGGTTTCGATGGGGATGCCGGCCGGGCCGAAGCCCGGCTCCTGAATGTTGAGGGCGATCAGGCCGGGAATCTCGCCGACTTCCTCGTACCAGCGATGGGTGAGCGTGGTCAGGTCCACCGTTCGCGTCTCGGCCGTCAGCAGGTCCGTTTTCACCGTCGCGACATGGGCCCCTTTCTCGCCGGCCCCGGCGTGTTCGTTAAAGCGGGTCTGGATGTTTCGCACCAGGGCTTGCCGGCCCGGCTGTCGCGGGCTGTATTCCTCGTCGAGCCGGTGCATGGCGTCTATTATGCGCTCGGTGATGGCTTGCGTTTGATGCAGCGGCGTGCCCTGCGGCATCAATAGCCGGGCTTCCAGCACGTCGCCCTCGATTTCCGGCATGGCCTCCATGCGCACATAACCACCGGCCATCAGGCCCACGGAACCGAGAATGACTAGCAGCATGGCCGCTAATACCCCGTAGCGCAGGCGGATGGCATAGTCGGCCACTTGCCCGGCTTTCTCCCGGGCTTTCTCGAAGCCGTTGTTGAAGGCGGTGCGAAAGCGCGATGCTGGCTCTTGTTGCTTGTCTGCGAGGCCGCTCTTGAGGTGGTGCGGCAGTATCCAGAACGCTTCGATGAGCGAAGCGGCCAGCGCGGCAATCAATACCACCGGCAGCACTTCCAGTACCGAGCCGAGCTCGCCCGAAAGGAAGGCCAGGGGAATGAACACCGAGACCGTGGTCAGGAACGACGAGAGAACGCCCGGAAGGATCTGCCTGGTTCCCTCGGTTGCGGCCTCCAGCGGACTGCAGCCCTCGGATGCCCGCTTTGCGATGTTGTCGGTGATCACCACGGAGTCGTCCATGACGATGCCGATGGCCATCAGCAGGGCCACCAGGGTGATCATGTTCAGCGAAAGGCCGGTCAGGGCCATCATCACGAACGCACCGGCAAAAGCGGCCGGCAGGCCGAACAGTGCCCAGAAGGCGAGCCTCGGGCGAAAGAACAGGGACATGACCAGCCCCACCAGAATCAGCCCGGTAATCCCGTTGCCTACCAGCATTTGCAGGCGGTCCTCGACGATGGAGGTCATGTCCTGGGTGATTCTCAGTTCGACGGTGTCGTTCTGGCGGGCTTTCTCCTCCTCGACGAAGGCCTGTAGCGCGTCCATGACCCGCAGGGCATCGTCGTGGCGGTTCTTGTGCACCTGGAGAACGACGGCGCGATGGCCGTTGAAATCGACGCGTTCTTCTTCCCGTTCATGAATTCGGGTCAGGGTGGCGATATCGCCCAGTTTCAGTACGGTGCCGCTTTGCGTTCCGAGCACCGGCAGGTCGGCCACGGCCTGCAGCGATCGTCTTTCGTCGACAAAGCGCAGCTGGATGTCGCGACTGTCGGTCTCCAGGGTGCCCAGCGGCATGTCGACGTTCTGGCCGGTGATGGCGCGTGCGATGTCCTGGACGCCGAGGCCGTACTGACGCAGCCGATCGCGGGATGCCTCGACTTGCCACTGGCGCTGCGACAGGCCGTCGACGATGACATTGGCGACGCCTTCCAGGGCAAAGAGGCGGTCTTCCAGTTCGTTGGCATAGCTTTCCAGGTGACCGAAGCTCATTGGGCCGTACGCGGCGACGGCGGCGACCAGGTCGGTCCGGTAAAGCTCCCGGATGATCGGATCTTCGGCGCTTTCGGGTAGGTCGGTCAGGGCTTCGATTTCGGTGCGGATGTCATCGAGAAACCGGCCGATGTCACCCTCGGGGGCCATGCTCGCTATGGTCTGGGCCTGATTGTCCCGGGCGGTGCAGGAGATTTCTTCCATGTAGTCCACGCGCTGCAGGGCTTCGCCGAGGCGCTGGCAGATGGCTTCCTCCACGTCGGCGGCGGTGGCACCGCGGTATTCCATGGTGATGCTGACTTCCGGCGGCAGGTAGTCCGGGAAGGTTTCCCTCGTAAGGTTGGGCGCGGCAAACAGGCCCGCGGCCAGAATGAGTATGAGCAGCAGGTTGCCTGCGGTGGGGTGACCGGCAAACCAGCGGATCATCGGCTTTCTCCGGCGGTCATGGTTCGCAGCTTGTTCATGGCTTCATCATCGCGCCGCGGGCTCAGGGGCATGCCTTCGATGGCGGGCACCAGGTCGTCGAGTATCACGCGATCACCCGCTTGCAGGCCCGAGTCGATCACGGCCAGTTCGCCCTGCTGCCAGGCCACTGTTACCGGCTGGCGCTTGAGGCGGTCATCGGCATCGACTAGATAAGTTGTTCCCTGATGAACGGCGCTGGCGGGTATGGCGATGACCGGATCCGGTGTGGGGGCGCTGATGCTGGCCTGAACGAACATGTTGCGAACCAGGGGAGGCCGGGCCGGCGGGTTGGCCCGGCGGTAAGGCTCTTCAACGGTGACGACCGCTTGGACGGTGCGCGTGGCCGGGTCGAGGCTGCTGGTGATCCGGGTCAGCTTGCCGGGCCATCGACTGTCGGGCGCACTGGTCGCTTCTACCCATGCCGTCAGCAACTCGAGCGGCAGTTGCTCGTGAAGGTCGGTAAATCCCTGGGGGTTCTCGACGCTGTTTGTCGAGTCGGGATTGGCCGATATCTGCGCAAGGACCTTTCGAAGCTCCGAAACCTGCAGCTGGATTGTGGCTTCTGCCGCGGCAATGTCGTCTGCGACGAACAGCGTCTGGCGGGGACTGACTTGCTGCCCGGTTTCGATTTCGGACTGGTGAACCCGCAGGTCCCAAGGCGCTTCGAAGTGTGTGTCGGCGAGATCCTCCCGGGCACCGGCCAGGGCAGACTGGCTCCGGGCGAGTCGGGCATCGAGCGCCTCGCGCCTTGCCGGAATCAGGTTGAGTTGATTCTTCAGCGACTGCACTGCCTGCTCTTGCTGCAAGGTGGCCCGCTGTTGTTCATCGCGTCGAGTCTCTGATAGGGAACCGCGATCTGCCAGGGTTTGCGCCCGCTCCAGTTCCCGCTGAGCCAGGGTCAGGCGACGTTCCTCGAGTTCCAGTAGCGCTCGGGTGTTCTGCGCTTCCTGATCCAGGCGTCGCAGCTCGGCCTCCAGGCCCGCGATATCGGCATTGGCCGAGGCTTCCGCCAGTTCGTAGCGGGTTGGATCAATCTGCAGCAGGCGGGTGCCTTTCGGGATCAGGTTGCCGCTTTCCAGGTCCGGATGCCGCCAGACGATCCGGCCGCCCACATTGGCCACGGCTTCCCAGCTTCGTGAGGGCAGCACCTGACCAAAGCCCCGTGCTTCAGTGCGAACGGTAAGCGAGGTCACTTCGATGAATCTGGCGGGGGGTGCGGCGGTTTGTCCGGCCTCGCGCTCGGGCGGCTGCTTCAGTGCCACCATCAGCAGCACGAAGGCGATGCCGGCAACCAGCGTCAGAAGGAGGACGAGTCTATTCTTACGAGTCATTGGGGGGCTCCTGGAAACTGGCGCTGAACAGGCGGAATATGCGGGGGGCGGCTTTTTCGAGGGCCTTGATGTCACCGTCCACCAAGCCCTGAACCACCAGGCCCTGAATGGCCCCCAGGTAGAGAATGGCGGCGGCCTGCGTATCGATGGTCGGCGTAATGACCTGCTGTTCGATGCCGCGATCGAGCAAGGCCACGACCTTCTTTCGGTAGGTCGCCAGGGTCCGGCGAACAATGCGTTTTGCCGGCTGGTTGCCGGGCTTCTGGAGCTCGCCCAGCATCAGTCGTGGAATGCCCGGACGGCGGGCAATGAACCCGACGTGCGCCAGGAACATGGCTTCCAGCGCCTGATCGGCGCGCTCATGTTGATCGGCGGCACTGAATACTTTTCGAGTCAGCTGTTCCGCCACCCAGCCGGCCACCGACTCCCACAGGCTGCTCTTGTTGGGAAAGTGCTTGAACAGGGCACCCTGGGACAGCCCGATTTCCTCGGCGATGCGAGCCGTGGTCAGGGTAGAAGGGTCCTGCTCGCCGCACAGGTGGACCACGGCTTCAACGGTGGCGGACTGGCGTTGCTCGGTGCTTTGATAGCTGCGCTTGGCGGGAGATCGGTTGGTTGGCATGGCCGCACGAAAGAAAGTGAGCAATTACTTTATTCTGGGCCATGTTCTTCTAATGTGCAAGCCCGGAGTCAGTCATGCGGGTGGCTGTCCCCGCCCGTGCAACAGCCTGAGAGATGGTTGCTAACGAGAGACCGGGGAGCGCTTTATGACGCCATCAAAACGCTCGCGCAGCGTTTCGAGCTCCTCGCTGCCGGCCTGGAGCCAGCTTTCGATGTTTCGGGCAAGCATCTCGGCTTGCTGGGTCTCGCCCTTCTCGCGATACAGTTCGAGCAGCCGGATGGCTGACTCCACGCCGTCTGAACCGGGTGCGTCATCCATCTGGACGAGTTGGTCGACTTCTTCTTGTCGATGGGCCGCTTCGGCTTGCCGGTTACCGGCCTGTTGGTGGATGTCGGCGGCGAGGCGCAACGTTTCCAGCCACGCGGGATCATTCGGTTCGAGGCTGTCGCGGCGGATGTCGAGCGCTGGCTGGAGAAGTTCCAGGGCCTTGTCGGGCTGGTCGGCTGCCAGGGCGGCCTCGGCGGCCATGTAGCGGGCGTTGAGTACGTCGCCGTGTTCCTCGCCGAGCAGGCGTTCGCGCCAGACGACGACCGGCTCCAGTTGCTCGAGCGCCTGTTGCGGCCGGTCGGTGCGCAGGTACAGGTCGGCCAGGTTCTGCATGGAGCTCAGGGTGAGCGGGCTGTGCGGTCCCCAGGCCTCGCGGGTGAAGCGCAGGATGTCTTGCATCATGGCGGTGGCTTCGTCGAAGCGTTCGACGTCCATGAGCGTGACGGCCATGTTGTTCATGACCTTGAGCGTTGAATCGTGGCGGCGGCCGTAGTGGCCGGCGAGGATGTCGTAGACCTCGCGCTGGACTTCCAGGGCTTCTTCCGAGCGGCCCAGGTAGCTCAGCGCCGCGCCGACGTTGAGCTGGGCGCTGTAGTAGGAGTCTTCCCAGGGTTCGAAGTGGCCGCGGGCGCGTTCGACGGCGGCGCGGAAGTGGGGCAGGGATTCCTCGATGCGCCCGGACAGGGCGTGGACGTAGCCCAGGGTGTTGATGGCGCGCACGGTGTCGGCGTGGTGCGGGCCCAGTTCTTCTTCGGCGCGCTCGATGTTCTCTTGCGCGATTTCGAGTGCGCGCTCGTTCTCGCCGGTTCGCACCAGGTGGTTGGCCAGGCTGTCGAAGGCGGCGTGGCGTACGCGCAGCTGGTCGGGGTTGTCGGGGTCGAGGTTGTCCAGGATGGCGTCGAGCTGGGCGCGGGCGGCCTCGTTTTCGGCCTGGCGCGAGAGCAGGCGGTAGTACTGGCGGCGTGCTTCCAGCGTGTCGGTGGCGCCGGGGCCCAAGGCCTCGACGCGCAGGTCGACGACGCGCTCGGCCAGGGGCAGGGCGTTTTCGACCATGCCGGCGTTGAAGTAGATGTCGCGCAGGGTCTCGAACAGGGCGGCCTGCAGGCGCGGCTCGTCGGCAAAGTCGGCTTCGATGTTGTCGATGGCGCGCTGCATCATGAATTCGTCGAGCAGGTCCTGCGCCAGGTCGGTGGGGTTGATCTGGCCGACGGCGACTTCGAAGGCCTCGATACCGGCTTCGACCGTTGCCTCGTCGGCATCGTGGGCGAAGGACTGCGCGTGCTGCTCCCGCAGGCGGTCGACGAAGCTCTGGCCGAGCTCGCGCGGCTGCAGGTCGCCGAGCATGGATTGCTGGAAATCGACCATACGTTCGAGTTGGGCCGACCGGGCCTCGGCAATCTGTTGTTGTTCGCGCGCTTCAGTCATGCCCCGGATGGCCAGGGTGAGCCCGGCGGCCAGGGAGACGGCGACCAGGCTGGCGGCGGTGACCGTCAGGGCGTTGCGCTGGACGAAACGGTGCGCAAAGTACCAACGCCCGCCTTCGACCGCGCGCACCGGCTGGCGGTCGAGATGGCGACGCACGTCGTCGGCCAGTTCCGGCACGCTCGCGTAGCGCTGGTCGGGATCATGGGCCACGGCCCGGGCCGTGATGGCATCGAGGTCGCCCTTGAGCCGGCGCAGCAGCTGTGCCGGGGTGGTGCGGCGTCGCTCGGCCGCGCGCTCGAGATCGGCCCGGTCGGACTCGAGCAGCCGCGAGGGGACGGGCGCGGGGTGCAATTGAGCCAGCTGCTCGCGGATGACGCGGGTGTCGGTCTTGTCGAACAGGCGCGATGGATAGGGCCGGCAGTCGGTGAGCAGTTCGCACAGGATCACGCCCAGGGAGTAGACGTCAGCGCGCATGTCGATGCCGGCGGTCTCGTCGAACAGCTCGGGGCTCATGTAGTGCGGCGTGCCGGTGGTGCCCTGGTGGCGGCGCTCGCTGGCCGAGCTCTCGGTCACTGCAATACCGAAATCGATGATTTTCGGCCGCGGCACGTCGTCGACCAGCGAGACGAGGATGTTGGCCGGTTTGAGGTCGCGGTGGACCAGGCCCTTCTGATGGGCGTGCGACACGCCCCGGCAGATGCGCACGAACAGTTCGAGGCGTTCGCGCAGGTCCAGGCGGTGCTTGGTGCAGAACTCGGTCAGCGTTTCCCCGGGCACGTACTCCATGGCGAAGTAGGGATAGCCGTCGGGGTTGGTGCCGGCCTCGAAGATCTGCGCGATGGCGGGGTGGTTCATCTGCGCCATGGCCTGGCGCTCGACCAGGAAGCGGACCTCGCTCGTCGCGCTGCGGATCTTCTGCTGGATCAGCTTGACGGCGACCATTCGCTCGACCGGCTCGAGCTGCTGGGCGAGGAAGACCTGGCCCATGCCGCCGCTGCCGAGTTTCTCGACCACGCGATAGCCGGGCAGCTTCAGTTCGTCGTCGGGGGCGACGGATCGGGACGAGTGGGGTGACTTCTCGTCGAGGGCGCGCGTGGCGTCGTCGTCGACCCGGGTACGATCATCGTTGCGTCGATCTTCGCTCATCGCGATGCCTTGTTCGGGGCGCTGTCGGTCGTCGTGCGTGCGACCATTATGCAACAGCGGCTTGCCACGGCCGAAGCCCCGAGAATCCCGCGACGCCGGGTTCGACGCGGCCACTGTCGCATTGCTGTCTGGTGCCAGGATTGCGTCATGGCGGCTTTCTGACGTCGCGGGAGCGCCTGCGCGGCGTTTCAATGGGCCTCGTTGTCAATCATGGAATGAGAGGCAGAACATGAGCCAGCAAGACACCGACACCGACGCGCCCAACGGCGGCGAGCGAATCGAGACCGGATTGCGCAAGGGCATCCGCGCGTACTTCGATGTCGACGACATCACGATCGGCTTCTGGGGCTCGACCTGGAGCGGCCGGGAAATCGTCACGGTCGAAGACCGCGAGGTCTCGCGCAGTCGCAACATGCGCTTCGTGTCCGAACACGAATTCAGCCATGCGGGCGTCGATTACCGAATCGTCTTTCGCGTGCTGTCGTTGTGGCGCGGGGAAGTGCGCATCGAGCTCTACCGCAACGGTGAGCTGATCGACAGCGACCAGGCCAGCAACAGCCAGCTGGGCATCGACCCGAAGACGGGGGAGTTCAGCTGGCGGCGCCTGGCGTGGAAGCTCGCGCCCTTCTTCTTGGTTGGTATGGTCGCCGGTGCGGCGGGCGCCTTCCTGATCGACCTGCTCACGGGGGGCTGAGATGGAGATCAACGCCGATACCGTCCGCCACGAGCGCCAGCGGCGCGGCTGGACCCAGCAGCACCTGGCCGACGCGGCCGGCTGCAGCCTGCGCACGGTGCAGCGCATTGAAAAGCAGGGCCTGGCGTCGAACGAAAGCGTCAGCGCCCTGTGCGCGGTCTTCGAGATCGAGCGCGAGCGCTTGCTGGCCGGCGCCGGTCGGTCTTCGTCGAGCGGCGGCGAGCGCCGGGTGGGCCCGCTGATCGCCGCGGCGGCCGCCGCCGGCGCCGGGATCGGCGCGGCGATCACCTGGCTGGCCATGAGCCTGGGCGGTGCCGCATGATGGGTCCGGACAACGGAGTTGTATCGGGAGGTATTCGAATGGTAGCCATTCATCGCGCTTTGGGCATCGGATTGATCGGCTGCGCCCTGGTCGTGGGCCTGCTGGCCGCCCCGGCCGTGCTGGGCCACGAATCCGGGCCGGAGTTCATCGACTCGTTCGACACGACGCTCGAGGTTCGCGAGGGCGGCGCGCTGGCGGTGAACCATGTCATCGACGTGCATCCGCACGGCGAGGAGATTCGCCGCGGCGTGTTCTTCGAGTTGCCGGAGGATGTCGGCCCCCTGACGGAGTTTTCGGCGACGCTCGGCGGCGAGCCCATCGAGCTCGAGTTCGACGACGGCGCGGTCATCGTGGCTGCCGCCGAGCCGCTGGCGACCCATCAATCCCATCGCTTCGTGCTGCGCTACCGGGCCGACGCGCCCTGGTGGCGCCAATCCTCCGGCACGGCGCGTTTGCGCTGGGAGCCGGTGATCGAGCAGTTCGAGCTGGCCTGGCGCGATGCGGAGGTGCGCATCGCATGGGCCGAGAGCCTCGGCGAGCCGCAGTGGCCGGCCGGCGGTGCGGTCGACGGCGGGACCTGGACGCGCACGCTGCGCGGCCCGCTCCACGGCGAAGACGCCGATGCCGCCATCGAGCGCATCGAGCTGCGCGCACAGGCTTCTGAGATTGAGTCCGGGGCGCTGCGCTACTACGGCACGGACTGGCCCTGGCGGCTGCTGCTGGCGGTCGGCATCCTGGGCCTGCTGGGCTTCCTGCACACGGCCTGGCGGGCGGTCGGCCGCGATCCCGATCTGGGCACGATCGCCTCGCGCAACGCCGCGCCGGAAGGCCTTTCGCCGGCGGCGGCGCGCTTCGTCGAGCGCATGGGTTTCGACGAAACAAATTTCGTCGCCGCGCTGGTTTCCCTGCGCGTCAAGCAGGCGGTCGAGCTGACCGTCGACGAGGACAACGATCGCCTGCTGCTGGACAAGCGGCCCCGTCCTGCTTCCGATCTGTCGCCCGGCGAGCGCGCCATGATGGCGGCCTTGTTCGAGGGCGAGGAGCACGTCGAATTCGGCCCCGGCGACAAGCGCGCCATGCAGGCCTCGTCCGCCCTGAAGAAGACCCTGGGCGAGGAGCATCGCGGCCGGCACTTCGTGACCAACGCTTCCCAGCGGGCCTGGGGCATCGCGCTGGGGGTGATGCTGCTCTGCTTCGCCGTCGTGGCGGTCGTGGTTCAGGCAAGCGACGCGATCACGCCCGATCCCTGGGTGATTGCCCTGGGCATTGCCGCGGCGGCGGCCGGCCTGTTTGCGCCGCTGATCTACTTCGAGCTGTTCAAGGCACCGACGAGAGCGGGCGCCGAGGCCAAGCGCCAGATCGCCGGTCTCAAGCGCTATTTCGAAGACGACCGCGCGCCGGTGAGCGACGCCAGGCATTTCATTGCCTTGTTGCCCTACGCCGTCGCCCTCGACTGCGAGGAAGCCTGGCGCGATCGCTTCGAAGGCGAGGACGAGTCCGGCCTGGATGCCGACACCGCCGAGGTGCTGGCCTGGTACCGCGAGTTCCAGCGCCGCCACGAGCAGATCGGCGCCATCATTCCGATCATCGCCGGGGCGACGGCGGCCAACACGGCCGCCACCGCGAGTGCCGGCGGGGCCTCGGCCGGCGGCGTCTGATCGCTGCGCTCAGTCGCGGCTTTCCGGTCGCCTGGGATCGGGAATCACGGCGAGCATCAGCGCCATCGCGAGGATGGCGAAAACCAGCACGGCTCTGCCGACGGCGTTCATGGTGGGCACGGCAACCGGCGAGACGCTGCCGCGAATGCAGGCCGCGGCGCTGGCTGCCTGATCCAGGAAACCCGTAAAGTCCACCGATCCCGCGCCGCCGTTGGCCGAGTCGATCACCGCATCGCCGGTTCCGCCGCTGTTGCCGGGATGCGTCGGGCCGGAGGCATCGCCCCAGTAATTGTTCCGGGCCGACAGGGCCGTGCCCTGCGCGAGCTCCGCACCGGTCGTGGTGTTGCCGGTGAAGTCGGAGCAGGTCAGTCGCGCCTGCGCGCCGCTTTCGACGATGAATCGCGCTCCGGTGCCGTTGCCGTCGAACCGGGCGGTCTCGACCACGAGCTGGTTGACGACCGTGGGCGCCAGGCCGACCGGGCTGCCGCTGACTTCCAGGTCCCGAAACGTGCCGAAGCCGAGCTGCGGCAGCGCGAGCCCGGTGCCGGTGTTGTTGGTCACGAAGGCTTCGTTGATGTCCAGGTCGACCGGGCTGGCGGCGTCGATGCGGATGCCGTCGAGGTTGCCGTCGAACTGGCTGCCGATCAGCTCATACTGGCTGGCGCCGCCGTTCTGAGCGTTGGTCAGCAGCAGCCCCGCCGCCGGATTGTCGTCGGCCTGCAGGTCGTCGAGCACGGCCGCGTTGGCGCTTACCAGGATGCCCGAGCCCTGCAGGGGAGGATTCGGCGGAATGGGCAGGCTCTGGCTTCCGACCACGCGTTGCAGGTCGGCGGTATCGGCGATGACGATCACCCCGTTGAGGTTGTCGAGGGCCTCGGCGTCGTCGAGATCGACGGAGACGGCCTGGAGCACGATGCCGGGGCCGGCGTTGTCGTAGGCGTTCACGCCGTCGAGCTGCGCACTGCCGGTCGACGAGGCAACGCCGATACCGGCCAGGCCGTTGTTGATGGCCTCGAGATTCTGCGCGAACAGCGTCCCGACGGCGCCGCCTCGCGGCGAGGGCGGCGGGAGTTCTTCGAACGGTGAGGTCGCCTGCCATGCCAGTCCTTCGAGCCCGAACCGGCGGGTGACCAGCATGCAGTCGTCGGGGCCGAAAAAGATCGTCAGGCCGTTGGAGAAATTGTTGACGGCGGATGCATTGCGAACGTCGGCGTGGGTGCAGGCGTAGAGCTGCGCGCCGGTGTCGTTGTTCGGTGCCGACAGGCCGTCGAGCGTCAGCTCACCGGTGACGTAGAGTGCGACGCCGACGTCGTTGTTTCGGAGTCCGGTCAGGTCGATCCCCACGAGGTTGCCGTCCACGGCCAGCGAGATCCCCGAGGCGTCGTTGGTGACCGCCTCGACGCGCGCCAGGTCGGCATCGCCCGTCACTTGCCCGACCAGGCCAGACGAGGCCGCGCCGCTCGCCCTGATGTCCTCGGTAATGAGGTCTCCGACGATCGACACGCCGACGGCGGCGCTGTCGGGGGACGTGACGGTCAGGCCGCGCAGCGCCACGTCGCCGGTGAACGGACCCATCAGGCCGCTGTTGATTCCCGTGCCGGTGCCCGGGCCGCCGGATGCGGCCGGGTCGATGTTCACGCCCGAAGTGGCCGGCTGGCCCGCCGCGTCGACGGCCTGCAGCGCGATGTCGCCCGGACTGCCGGCGATGGCCGAGCCCATGGTGCCCAGGGTGACGCTTTCGGCATACAGGCCCGGGAAGATCAGCACCTCGGCGGGTGCCGGACCGGCGTTGTCGACGGCTTCCTGGATGGTGGCGAAGCAGGGCGAGTTGCCGGCGCAGTTGAGGTTGGGGTCGGCGTGGACGGGGCTTGCCGCGAGGCTGCTCGCCGCCGGCCAGGCCGAAAGAACCAGCATGGCGGCGGCGGAAATCGAGCGAATACGGGGCATGAGTTCGGGCATGATGGCAGGCAATCGTGTGTCGACTACTGCATCAATGCCGAAGGACGGCACGAGCGCACACTGCAGCGGGATCGCCCGCGGCGATGTCTCGATTCCGGCCCGAAACACGTTAGATCAACAGAAAAACCTGCCGAGTATCCACGCAACCCGACTACGGAGCTGACATGTCGTTTTCAATTCGCAACAAGGGCTGGCTCGCCGGCCTGTTCGCGCTGGCCGGTCTGTGCTCGAACGCGAGCGCCGACACGGTCATCGTCTACGACGCCTCGAACTCGATGTGGGGCCAGATCGAGGGTGAGGCCAAGGTCACCATCGCGCGGCGGGTGCTGGGCGACCTGGTGCGCGACTGGGACGAGTCCGAGCCGCTGGGCCTGGTTGCCTACGGGCATCGGCGCGAGGGCGACTGCAACGACATCGAGACGGTCGTCGCCCCGGGGCCGATCGACCGCGATGCGCTGCTCGCGCAGATCGAGGCTATCTCGCCCAAGGGCAAGACGCCGTTGACCGCCGCCGTTCGCCACGCCGCCGAAGAACTGAAGTACCGCGACGCGCCGGCCAACGTGATCCTGATTTCCGACGGCATCGAGACCTGCAACGCCGATCCCTGCGCGGCGGCCAGCGAACTCAGCGAGGCGGGCATCAATTTCACCGCGCACGTCATCGGCTTCGACGTGGGCGACGCCGACCAGGCGCAGCTGGCCTGCATCGCCGAGAACACCGGCGGGCAGTTCTTCGCCGCGCGCGATGCCGAAGGACTCCAGGCCGCACTGGACGAGGCCAGCCAGATGGCCACCGAGGAGGTACCCGAGCCCGAGGTGACGATCACTGCGCCCGAAACGGCGGTGGCGGGCTCGAACGTCGAAGTCAGCTGGCAGGGCGAGAAGATCCAGCCGCGCGACCTGGTCACGATCGTGCCCGCCGACGCCGAGCCGGACGCGCGCGGCCACTACCAGCGCGTGGGCGAGGAAAGCTCGGCGGTGCTGCGGGCGCCGGGCGAGCCGGGTCCGTACGAGGCGCGCTACGTCGCCAGCGCGACGGGCCAGGCGGTGGCCCGCGCACCGATCGAACTGACCGAGCCGCAGGTCACCGTCACGGCGCCGGAGACGGCGGCCGCCGGATCGGATTTCGACGTCGAGTGGACGGGTACCGTGCATCCGCGAGACAAGGTCACCATCGTCAAGGCCGACGCAGCCGACGACGCCTACGGTGACTACCTGCGCACCGGAAATGCCGAGTCGGGCACCCTGCAGGCGCCTTCCGACCCGGGTGCCTACGAGGTGCGCTACCTGCTCGAGACCGACGGTCTGGCCGTGGCTCGCACGCCGATCGAGATCGTCGAGAAGGCGGTGAGCGTGTCGGGGCCGGAGTCGGTGACGGCCGGCTCGGATTTCTCGGTGGAATGGAGCGACGTAGTCCATCCGCGCGACAAGGTCACCATCGTCGCGGCCGGTTCGGCCGAGGACGCCTACGGCGAGTATCTCCGGGTGGGTGAGGCGCGTAGCGGCACCCTGCAGGCGCCTTCCGAAGCCGGCGATTACGAGATCAGATACCTGCTGGAAGAAAACGGCCGATCGGTTGCTGCCGCGCCGGTGACGGTCACCGGGGCGGAAACCAGCGTTTCGGGGCCCGAGTCGGTAGTGGCCGGCAGCAATTTCACGGTCGAGTGGACGAACACGATCCATCCGCGCGACAAGGTCACCGTCGTCGGCGCCGGGGCGCCGGGCGACGCCTACGGCGAATACCTGCGCACCGGCAACGCGGCCTCGGGCAGCCTGCAGGCGCCGTCCGAGGCGGGTGACTACGAGATCCGCTACCTGCTCGAGGAAGACGGGCGCGCCATCGCCTCGGCGCCGCTGACCGTGACCGCCGCCGAGACGAGCGTTTCGGGCCCCGACAGCGCGGTCGCCGGCAGCACCGTGACCGTGTCGTGGACGAACACCATCCACCCCCGCGACAAGGTCACCATCGTGCGAGCAGGTGCTCCGGCGGATAACTACGGCGAGTACCTGCGCACCGGCAACGCTTCGGAAGGCAGGCTGCAGGTGCCGGCCGAACCGGGCGATTACGAAGTGCGCTACCTGCTGGAGAAGGACGGCCGGTCGATCGCTTCGGCGCCGATCGCGATCACGGCGCCGGAAACGAGCGTGTCCGGGCCGCAGAGTGCCGTGGCCGGCAGCAAGGTTTCGGTTTCCTGGACCGAGACCATTCATTCGCGCGACAAGGTCACCATCGTTGCCGCCGGTGCGCCAGCCGACAGCTATTCGGATTACCTGCGAACCGGCGGCGGCAGCTCGGGCACGCTGGACACGCCGGCCGAACCCGGCGAGTACGAGATCCGCTACCTGCTGGAGGCCAACGGCCGCTCGATCGCCAGCGCGCCGATCACCCTGACCGAGCCGGACGTCACGGTCTCGGCGCCGGAGTCCGTTGCGGCGGGCACGCGCTTCGAAGTGAGCTGGACCAACACGGTGCACCCGCGCGACAAGGTGGCCATCGTGCCGGCCGACGCGCCGGCGGATGCCGACGACGAGTACACCCGAACGGGCAATGCCACCTCGGGCACGCTGGATGCGCCCGACTCGCCCGGCGACTACGAAGTGCGCTACCTGCTCAATGCCAGCGGCCGCGCGATCGCGAGTTCGCCGATCCGGGTCGAATGAGGGAGGGAATCGAACCTGCCCGGCGGTGCCGGGCAGGCTCGATGACAAGCGGTCTTACTTGAAGACCGTCAGTTCGAAGTCGCCCGTGCTGTCGCCCAGGGCGGTGACGTAGATCGTGTAGGTGCCGGTTTCCGGCAAGGTGGTCACGGCCATGCTGTTGGTGCCGTCGCCGCCGTCGTCGTCGCTGACCAGGTTGCTGCCGTCGGGGTTGGAGACGTGCAGCATCGCATCGAATGCGCTGGAGTTGAGCTGGATGGTCAGCGTCTCGCCGGCCTGTCCCTCGATTTCGAAGCTTTCATAGCGCTTGCCGTTGTAGGCGCGCGGCGAGTCGCTGCCCACGCTGCCGCTGTGCTGGGCGGCCGCTTCGCTCGACAGTTCGGTGACGCTCAGCTCGTAGCGGCCGGTGCTCGACGACAGGCTGCTCGCCGTGATGGTCACCGTCTCGCCGTCTTCCCCGAACTGGTGGTACATGCGGCTGTTGAAGCCCTGGTCGCCGCCGTCGTCGTCGGTCTTTTCGTTGCCGTCGGCATCGACCAGGGTCAGGAAGGCGTCGAAGTCGTAGGACTTCAGGTCGATGACCACGCGCTGGTCCGCCGAGCCGGTCAGCTGGTAGCGGTCGCCGGCGCTGGAACCATCGGAAATCTGTCCCTCGACGGTCTGGCCGATTTCGATGCCGTCGGGCGAGGGCAGGCTGCGCGCGACCACGCGGTAGGTGCCGGAGCCGCCCATCAGCGGCGAGGCCACGACTTCCAGGTTGCCGCCCTGGTCGAGCGTGCGCACGAAACCGGCGTTGATTTCCTGGTAGTCGTCGTTGGTGATCGTCTCGCCGCCGGGCAGCGTGGCGTTGACGACGGTATCCACGCCCTCGCCGATGATGATCACCTCGACCGTCATGCCGGCCTCGACCGGGATCGTGTGACGGTTGGCAGACGGGTCACCGCCTTCGGTGAACTCGCCCGACTCGGAGAAGATTTCTTCCTGGGCGGCCAGCCCGCTGCTCAGCAGCAGGGCGGAAACCAGGGTGATTGCCTTGTTCATGATTGGGGATCCCTCTGAAATGTGAAGACCGACCGATTATACGGCGACGGTCAAACCACATTGGACTGTTTCCGGACGTGGCTGGGGAA
The DNA here is from genome assembly GCF_003410055.1 of Wenzhouxiangella sediminis. Taxonomy (GTDB): domain Bacteria; phylum Pseudomonadota; class Gammaproteobacteria; order Xanthomonadales; family Wenzhouxiangellaceae; genus Wenzhouxiangella; species Wenzhouxiangella sediminis. Next base: position 19,211 of record NZ_QUZK01000042.1, read on the forward strand.
GCCAGGCTCGGCCCAGGCTCCAGTCAATGGCTGCTTGCATTCGCGCTGTCTCGTCAATCAGGATGATTCAGCGCAACTTTCATGCGCTTGCAGCCAGGTTCTTGCCGCATCCAGCGCGGTGTCGGCCGGGACCTCCTCGTCGGGCTGAACGCCCGGGAAGTGAACCTGGCCATGGCGGTCGGCCATGTAGCCGATGGGGAGCACGATGCGCGTGCCATCCGACAGCGCATAGCCGTTGTTGGCGGTGGCGAGGCCACCGGTTTCCGATCCGAACAGGCGGGTGTTGTCGCGACCGATGAACGCGATGGCGGTCGCCTCGCCGGAGCTCGACGTGTTTGTGGAGATCAGCACGGCCACGGGCAGGTCGGGATTCGTCGGACGGAACGGCTCGACGGACACTGCGATGCGCTCGGATTTGTCCGAGTCGCCCGAAACCCATGCCGCACCCTCGCGGTATCCCCAATCGGTGACTTCGCCACCTTCGGGGCCGACGAACCGGCCGAGGATGCCGGGGCCGGCGATGGGTCCGATTGCCGCGAGCATCGGCCACATATTGCCGCCGGTGTTGTCGCGCAAGTCGACGACCCAGCCGCACAGGTCGGGTGAGTCGATCGATTTCATTGTCCGGTGCGCGTTCTCCGCGAACTTCACTTGCGCTTGTTCTGGTGTGCCGCCCGATACTCGGGGAACCCGGATGAGCCCGATTCGCCCACCGATTAGCTCGGCAGACAAGGGCTCGGCGGATAAGGGTTCGGCAGACTCGGCTTCTTGTTGATTCGAAGGCTCGGCTTCGCGAGGCATGGCCAGCATGGTGTGCGGGTCGTCCAGCTGTTGGACCATCATGGAGACCGCCGCACGAGCCTGTTCCCGGGTGGCCCCGTCCGGCAGCGCCGCAAGACCCGCCTGCCGGACTGCTTCCCAGTCAACGTCGTCGGCGTGCAGGTAGTTTGCGCGCAGAATCGAAATTGCTTCGAGCAGGTAAGCACGGGCATCCGGATCTGCCGCCTGTTTGGCATCGTCAATCAACGCCAGGTCGTCGAACCAGGCCGTTCCGGAGCCGATGACGAGGGCGCCAACCGTCAGTTTTCGGGCCTCGCTCGAGGGCGGAATGTGGATACGGTATTCCTGCCATTCGGAATCGCCGCTGACGACGCGATCGCGCATGTCGTCCATGAAGATCCGGCCGTCTGGTCCCTCGAGGATGGCCACCAGGGTGGCGCTTGGCGATACATCCCGAGTGCGGATCCTCCCGCGCAAGGTTGCACCCGGGAAGCCAGACTTACCGAGCTCGATTTCCTGTGTGACGAGTGCCGATCCACCGGATGCGGAATCGGAGATTCTCAACGCTCGGGAGCCGCCAACGCTTGCCGAATCGTCGAGATCGACGGTGAGCCCACGGACCTGCAACAGCCAGGACTGCGGGTCGCCCTCCGCGTTGCTTCGCTCGAATGAACCGTTGTCGACTTGCTGTGCCGCAATCGAATGGCTGGCCGCGACTGCAGCGAGAAGCACCAACGCCAGAATGAATCGCGGGCCGACCAACTCTGGTCGGCTCCGCTTTCCCGAAAGAAGCATTGCAAACCCCGTTCTCGATATCAGCCAGACTCGAGTCTAAGCGAAGGGCTGCCCGGGCTTCCAGGGCTGGCTCATTCGTTTCAGGGTTTGGCTACCAGGCGATGCCGTAGTCTTCGCCGTAGTCGCTGGCGCCGCCCTGCATGGTGCCGTTTTCCCAGTCGAACCAGATGGCCTGGGTGGGGTTGTAGACGCGGTCGACGAGATCGACGTCGTAGCCCATCTCGCGCAGCTGGTCGACGGTGTAGGGCGACAGCGAGCGCGGCACCTCGATGCGGCCGGGTTCGGCCTGGTGGGCGCCGAAGCTGCTCTGCATCTGGTAGCTCATGATGTTGTGCCGGCCTTCGGCGGCCTGCTGCACGTTCATGCCCCACTCGACCATGCCCAGGAAGAATTGCAGCAGGTTCTGGTCCTGCGTGTCGCCGCCCTGCACCGAGAAGGCCATCAGCGGCTTGCCGTCCTTCAGCGCCATCGACGGCGTGAGGGTCACGCGCGGGCGCTTGCCGGGGGCGACCACGTTGTAGGGATTGAGCGCTTCGTCGAGCACGAAGCTTTGCATGCGCTGGCTCAGGCCGATGCCGGTATTGCCCGCGATGAAGGCCGGCACCCACCCGCCCGAGGGCGTGACCGAGACCACCCAGCCGTCGGCGTCGGCGGCCTGGATAGCGGTGGTGCCGGCGCGGAAGCCTTCCTCGAAGGACATGAGGTTGGCCTGCTGGAAGCCTTCCTCGCCTTCGGCCTCGGCCTCGGGCGGGACGAGCTGCCAGCTTTGCCGCAGCTCTTCGAAGGGATTGTCGCCGGCCTGGAACTCGTACGGGTCGCCGGGCAGGTAGTCGGTCAGGTTGCGGTCCGGGTCGATGAGCTTGCGGCGCTCGGCCGCGTACTCCTTCGAAAGCAGGCCTTCGACGGGTTCTTCCGGCGGCGTGTAGGGGTCGCCGTAGTAGAAGTCGCGGTCGGCGTAGGCCAGGTTCATGGCCTGGTAGAGCGTGTGGATGTAGCGCTGCGAGTTGTAGCCCATGGCCTTGAGGTCGAAGCCCTCGAGGATATTGAGTGCCTGCAGCATCACCGGTCCCTGCGTCCAGGTGGTGAGCTTGTGGACGTCGATGCCGCGGTAGTTGGTGGTCACCGGCTCTTCGAGCTTGACCTCCCATTCGGCCAGGTCGTCCATGGTGAACAGGCCGCCGGCCTCGCGCGTGGCGCGCACGATCTCCTCGGCGATGTCGCCGCTGTAGAAGCGGTCGTAGGCGGCGTAGATGGCTTCCTTGCGGCTCTTGCCCTCGTCCAGCGCCTGTCGCTCGGTTTCCACCAGCTTCTTGAGCGTATTGGCCAGGTCTTCCTGCACGAAGACCTCGCCGCCGCGCGGGGCAGCGCGCTTGTCCGGGTCATCCGGGTCGTAGTGCGGCAGGAAGACATCGCGCGAAGACGGCCACCGCTCGATGACCTCGCGGCGGCGCTCCATGTTGTCGGCCTGGGCGGCTTCGATGGGGTAGCCCTCGGCCATTTCGATGGCCGGCGCGAGCACCTCGGCCAGGCTCAGCTCGCCGTACTCGGCCACCATCGTCATGAGCGAACCCGGGGTGCCCGGGGTGACGGCGGCCAGCGGGCCGTATTCGGGCGGGTACATCATGCCCCGCTCGCGGAAGAACTCCGGCGTGGCGCCGGAGGGGGCGACGCCCACGCCGTTGACGCCGATGACCTCGCCGGTGTTCGGGTTGTAGATCAGCGCCTGGGTCTCGCCGCCCCAGCCGAGGGTGTCCCACATGGTGGCCGTGGCCGCCAGCATGGCCGCGGCGGCGTCGACGGCGTTGCCGCCGCGCTCGAACATCTTCGCCCCGGCGGTCGCGCCCAGGGGCTTGCCGGTGATCGCCACCCAGTGCTTGCCGTGCAGGATGGGCTTGGCCGTGTCCTGGGCCAGGGCGGCCGGGGCGCTTGCGCCGAGCACCAGCGCGGCCGCCAGCAGTTTGCGAATCGGGCTTGCGAACTTCGAGGACATGGTCGTCTCCGCTGGAAGAATCGACCCGGATGATAGCAAGGGGGCCGAGCGAGGGCCTCGACGCTACTCGCGGCAGTCCTGAAGACGCCTTTCGAGATAGCGTCTTTCGGCGCCGTTCCTGGCCGCCTGGAGCGCCGAACGGTAGCTGGTGGCAGCCTCTTTGCCCCGGCCGAGCCGCCGGAGCAGGTCGGCGCGCGCGGCGTGCAGCAGGTGGTGATGGCCCAGGGCGCCGCCGGACTCGATCTCGTCCAGCCAGGCCAGCCCGGCTTCGGGGCCGTCGATCATCGCGCGGGCGACGGCGGCATTCAGGGCCACGACCGGGCTGGGCTGCATGGAAAGCAGCCGCCGGTAGAGCAGCAGGATCTGTCGCCAGTCGGTTTCCTGCGCCGACCGGGCCTGGCCGTGCAGGGCCGCGATGGCAGCTTGCACCTGATAAGGGCCGGGCGCGCGAAAGGCCATGGCGCGGTCGAGCAGGGCGTTGCCCTCATCAATCAGATCCCGGTTCCAGCGGCGCCGATCCTGCTTCTCCAGCGGGACCAGGGCGCCGGTGGCGTCGACACGGGCAGGCCGCCGCGCCTCGGTCAGCAGCAGGAGCGCCAGCAGGCCGAGCGCCTCGGTGCGGTCGGGCATCAGTTCCGCCGCCAGTCGCGCCAGCCGAATGGCCTCCGCGCAGAGGTCGTCCCGCGTGAGGGTCTCTGCTTCGGTCGCTGCGTAGCCTTCGTTGAACACCAGGTAGATGACCGACAGCACGGCGCCGAGCCGTTCGGGCAGCATTTCCTGCCGCGGTAGCTCGAAAGCAATGCCGGCCGTCCGGATCTTGCGTTTGGCCCGCACGATGCGCTGCGCCACGGCCGATTCCTTCACCACGAAGGCGCGCGCGATCTCTCGCGTGGTCAGGCCGCACAAGCTGCGAAGGGCCAGCGGCACGCTGTGTTCGGGCGCGATGGCCGGGTGGCAGCAGGTGAACAGCAGCCGCAGGCGATCGTCTTCGACCGCGGCGGATTCCTCGTCGATGCCGCGATCCGATTCCGGCTCGAAGCCTGGGGGAAACGAGCAGTGGCGGTTGCGGCGCATTCCATCGAGCGCGATCCGGCGCGACACGGTGTTGAGCCAGGCGCCGGCGTTGGCGGGCAGGCCGTCGCGCGGCCAGGCGACGAGAGCCCTGGCGCAGGCTTCCTGCAGGGCATCCTCGGCTGCATCGAAATCGCCCGTCAGCCGGATCAGGCCGGCGCGCAGCCCCGCGCCGTCGCGGCGAAGCGTCGTGGCCAGGATTCGGCCCAGGGGCATGGCTGGCTTGTCGAGGGACATCGCACGTCACCGGGCACGGTGCGGCACGGGCCGTGCCGCACCCGCCGGACTCAGGTCTCGCCCATTCCCAGGGGTCGGATTTCGACGGCGCCGCTGGTCATGGCGGGCATGCGCCGGGCCCATTCCAGCGCCTCGTCCAGGTCGGCCACGTCGATCAGGTAGAAGCCGCCGAGCTGTTCCCGGGTTTCGGCGAAGGGGCCGTCGCTGAGGCTGTGCTTGCCGTTGGCGAATCGCACGGTCGTGGCCTGGTCCGATGGCGCCAGTTCCGAGCCCCCGCACAGGGCGCCGGCCTCGGTAAGCGCCTTGCCGAAGGCCTCGTGTTCGGCGTAGACGCGGCGCATGTCCGCTTCGGACATTTCCGCCCAGGTGGATTCCTCGCCGTAGATCAGCAGTGCATATTTCATGTCGGTTTCTCCGTAGTTGGATTGTTGTCGCCGCAGTGGGCAAGGGACCGACGCCGCAGGCGGTCGGATTTCGACAGCGATTCGGTAGGTCGATTATCCACCCCGTGGCCGTAAAGATCGCATTCGGCGCGTATCGGGCGTCGTTTCCTCACGACCGACGTGGTAGCTTTTGCATCATGCAGATGATCGCCAAGTACGCCACGCGCTCGGAAGCCGAGGAGCGTGCCGCTTTCCTGCGTTCGCGCGGGATTGCCGTTCACGTCTCGGACATGACCTCGCTGCGCCTGAACCTGGCCCACCAGGGTCGGTTCCGGGCGGCGCTGTGGGCCGTGCTGCCCGAGCAGGCCGAAGACGCCGTCGCGCTGCTCGAGGATCCGGATCACCGCGCCGCCACGGCGCTCAACGAGCACGAGTTCCAGCGCCTGGAAGGCGAGGGCGCCGACGCCGCCCGGCGCACCATGATCCGCTGGCTGACGATCACCGCGCTGGTCCTGGCCGGACTGGCTGCCCTGATTGCGGCGCTGGGCCTGTAGCGCCATGCCCGAAGGGCCGGAGATGTACCGAACCGCCCGGCAGGTGGCCGGTGCCCTCGGCGATCGGCCGCTGGCTGAAGTCTGGTTCGCATTCGATCACCTGCAAGCCTGGTCGAGGTGCCTGTCCGGCCAGACGCTCGAGCGCGTCGAGACGCTGGGCAAGGCCCTGCTGCTGCGATTTGCCGATGGCACGACGATCTACACCCACAACCAGCTCTACGGGCGCTGGATGTTCGCCGAGGCGGGCCGGCGGCCCGACACCAACCGGCAACCGCGACTGGCGCTGTCCACCGACGAGCGCTCGGCGCTGCTCTACAGCGCGTCCGAAATCCAGGTGATCGAGCCTGGCAAGCTGGATGAACACCCGTTCATCGCACGCGCGGGCCTGGACATTCTCTCCAGCGGCGCCGACGTCGACCGGATCACCGATTGGATTCGGCTCGAGCGGTTCGCCCGCAAGCGTCTCGGCCACCTCTTGCTGGACCAGGGCTTCCTGGCCGGCGTGGGCAACTACCTGCGCTCGGAAATCCTGCACGTCTCGGGCCTGCACTGGCAGCTTCGACCCGGCGACCTGGATGACGATACGATCCGGCGGCTGGCCTGCACGGCCCACACCGTGATGTGGCGCTCGGCCGAGACCGGCGGGCTGACCAACGACCCCGACCGGGTGGTCGAACTCAAGCGCGCCGGCTGGCCTCGCCGTGACTACAGGCACTATGTCTTCGGCCGCGACGGCCAGGTCTGCCACGCCTGCGATACGCCGATCGAGCGGACGACCGTCAGCGGCCGGCGTCTGTACCACTGTCCGAGTTGCCAGGCTCGGTAGGAATCGGCGACCCGCTTCGCCAGCTTTCAGCCAGGCGAAGCGCGTGCGGGATGTCGCGGCAGTAGGCGAGCCGGCCACTGGCCCGGCGGATCCCCACGCGTCTGAGTTTGACCACGATGCGGGGCTCGGCGTTGACGACGATGAGTCCGACGCCGCTGCGGTGGAGTTGCTCGAGCATGGACTGGAAGACCACGATCGCCGACATGTCCATGCTGGGCACTTCGCCCATGTCGAGGATCACGATCTTCACGTCAGGCTCCAGGCGATGCAGCGTGGCCAGGGCGCGTTCGGCCGCGCCGAAGAACATCGGCCCGCGGAGGCGGAAGGCCGCGATGTCGGTGGGCAGGTCACGGGGCAGACCGGCTTCCCTGCCGGATATCGGTTGCGAGGAGGTCACGTCGGCCATGCGCTGGATGAAGAGCATCGCCGCCAGCCCCACGCCGACGGCCACCGCGACGACCATGTCGAACACCACCGTCAGGCCGAAACAGGTCAACAAGACCGCCACGTCACCGCGCGGCGCGGATTTGAGGATGCGGATGAAGTGCCCGGCTTCGCTCATGTTCCAGGCGACGACCAGCAGCAGGGCGGCCAGCGCCGCCATGGGCAGTTGCGACAAGGCGCCGGCCATGAAAAGCATGGCCAGCAGGACGACGAGCGCGTGGACCATGCTCGCAACCGGCGAAGCTGCCCCGAAGCGGACACTGGTGGCGGTTCGTGCGATAGCGGCGGTTGCCGTAATGCCGCCGAAGAACGGGGCGACCACGTTGCCGATGCCCTGGCCGACCAGCTCGGAATTGGGCCGGTGTCGCGTGCCGGTCATGCCGTCGGCGATGACGCCGCACAGCAGGGACTCGATCGCGCCCAGCATGGCGATGGCCATGGCCGGCCCGAGCAGATCGCGCAGCAGCCCGAAACTCAGTTGCAGTGGTGCGCCGTCGGGTCCGGGAAGATGCCACGGCAGGCTGAACTGCGGCAGGCCGGGTGGAATGCCCTGACCGGCCACGCCGTCGAGTTCGTAACTGAAGCGGCTGGCGATGGTGGCCACCTCGAAGCCCGGCCAGAAGCGGGCCGCCAGCCAGGCGCCCAGGCCGGCCACCAACAGCGCGATCAGCGGGGCGGGGATGGCGCTCTTCAGGCGTGGCCAGGCCAGCAGGATGCCCAGGGTCAATAGTCCGACCGACAGGTCTTGCCAGTTGGTGCTCGGTAACGCCATGACAATGCCGTGGAGCTGTTCCAGGAAGTGCCCGCCCGATCCGGCGGAAGCCAGCCCGAGGAGATCGCGAATCTGCAGCGTCGCGATGACCACCGCGATCCCGGCGGTGAATCCCACGACGACGGGATAGGGGATGAACCGGATGAGCCGGCCCAGCCCGGTCAAACCCATCAGCACGAGCAGCAACCCGGCCATGACCGTGGCCAGCAGCAGCCCGCCGATACCGTGTTCGGCGACGACCGGCATCAGGACCACGACGAAGGCGGCGGTCGGCCCGGAAACATTGAAGCGCGATCCGCCCGACAGGGCGATGATGAACCCCGCCACGATCGAGGTGTAGAGACCGTGCTGGGGCGGCACGCCGACGGCGATTGCCAGGGCCATGCCCAGGGGGATGGCCACGACGCCAACCGTCAGTCCGGCCAGGATGTCGCGCTTGAACTCGCTTGGGCCGTAGCCGGCGCGCAGGGTGTCGACCAGGGCCGAAAAGGGCAACCGGTCGCTCGGGGAGGGCATTGCGCGCATCCATGGATTATAGCGCCGGAGCGGGGCAATCCCCAGTATCGGAGGGTGTTTCTCCGTACGGCGACGTACAGGATTTCCCGACTTGCCGCGGTCGGGTCCCTCCAGTAAAGTGCCTCGGGCTGATCCCGGTCCGATAACGACGACAGAATCCCTTGACCGCCCAATTGTTCGCACGCTTTTTTGCCGCCGACCGCAAGGATCGGGAGATTCCCGAAGCGGCGCTGCAGCGAACCCTTCGGCGCGAACACGGGCTGGTCGAGGACTTCGCGAGACGCATTCCCCACATCCCGTTGGTGCAGCACCGCACCGGTGAGGACGACTCGGCCCTGGGAACGGTACGGTTCGCCGACCTGGAAGCGCGACCCCGGCGGATCTTCGCCACCGATGATCCGGCGGTCGTCTACGTCGAGGTCGTGTTTCGCTATACCTCGCGCGAGCACGTCGTTCACGAGGCGAACCTCGGTGACACGCGTGTGTATGTGCGCATCGAGGATCCGCTGTACCTGGAAGGCCGGGCCCACACCGTCGAGCAGGTGCGCGGCCGCAGGAAGCTGCGCGAGGCGTACTTCCGGCGGGTCTTCTCGCTGATGGCGGTGCAGAGTGACTGCAATGCCTCGCTCGGGGAGTGGATGAAGGGCCTGCTGTTTCCCGACACCGGGGCCAGCGAGCTCGACCTGCTCGCCACCATCCAGAACTTCAATCACAACATCGTCACGCGGCCGCGACCGCAGGGTGCCGGGCGCGACGCTTTCCGCGGGGCCATGCAGGATATCGATTTCGCCACCCTGGCGCCGGCGGAAGGACCGGTTTCGGTGCGGCTCTCGGTGCGGCCGCACCGTCGCGCGGACGGGAGCTATTCGCAGTCGGTGACCGGCGTGTTCCTGGGCAACGCCCGCGGCCTCGCTTTCCGGAGGCCCAACGGCAAGCTGGAGTTCCTGACCCCGGGCAGCGCTTTCGAACGGCGCTTCCGGGCCTTCGTGGAGGCGCGTGCGGGCGATCGCCTGAAAAGCCTCGATCGCAACTCCTGGCGTCGCAACGCCGAGGAGCGCATCTGGGGCGGGCCGGGCGAGTGCGAGGCCTATTTCCACAACCACGAGCGCTTCGTGATGCAGGGCCTGGAGTGGACCCTCGAGCGCGACGACAACGATGTGCCGCGCGTGATGGGCAGCCACTGCAACGTGGCCGCTTACCGTAGCGGCCCTCGCCGCGTGGCCGTCAAGGCCGTCCCCTTTGAGTCCGTGGGCGACCTCGTCCGGCTGATGCAGGCTCACCAGTACGTGCATGGCGTGCAGGCGCCGGCGCTGGTCGCCCAGGCCAGTGCCTACCCCGCCCTCGCTGCAAGGATCATCACCGCCGTCACCAGCCTGCTGAGCGATCGGGACGAAGCGGATCAAGACACGCAGCAAGCGCCGGAAACGTTCTTCGAGCGGGACTGGAGCAGCCTGTTCAGCCGCAATATCGGCCCACTCCTGCACCAGGTGACCGTCGACTACGAACACAAGCTGCTGCTCGCGGTGCTGGACTGGAGCGCGGAGGGCATGCTGTCGGATTTCGGCGCCCGCAAACGGCTGATGGAGGATTGCTCGCTCAGCCATCGCCTCCGCATGGCGGCCAATCTGTTCCGCAATGGCCACCAGATGCTCGAAGACGATGTCACGCACACCGATCTCAAGCCCGAGAACATCCTGAACAAGCCCGGTGCCGCCTTCAGTGCCTTGCAGAAAGCTCGCAGGGAGGGCTGGGACAGCCTGGACGACCGCGAGCTCGAGCGCCTCGTCGCCGGTGAGTCGACCTTCGAGGGCGACTTCTCCGGCATTCACTTCGGGCGGGAGGGCGCCGTCGACAACCTGGCGCACGGCGAGGGGCTGCCGACCTCGATTCGCTACTCGAGCTGGAAATTCACCAGCCTGGGACTGAGCGAAGGCACCCAGCCGACGGTGTTGAGAAAGCAGGGCGGGGAATTGCCCCGCATCGATGCGCTGCTGCTCGAGCAGGACATCGCCAACCGTGGCACCACGGCCTGGGAAATCGTCTACGGCTCCCTCGTCGACTGCATTCCGCCCGCCGAGGAAGCCCGACGGCTGGCGGGTCGCAAGCTGGCCCAGGAGCGCGTTGGCAAGCACCTGGCCGAAGCCATTCGACGCAAGCGCGAGGGCAAGCCGGAGGACCCGCGCGTCATGCGGGAGTTGGAGTCGGCCATGCAGCAATGCGACAGCCGGCTGCTGGACGTGGTCAGCCTGCGCTCGGAGACAATCGAAAACAAGACGCGTCTGACGCCCCTTTTCCAGCACCCCGGGGATAACGCCGGCGGCCTGGCCGCGTGGCTCGATCCGCGCGTTATCGAAATGCTCGACCACCTGGCCTGCGATTTTCGGCGCCAGGACATCACGCGTCACCAGGTGGCCAAGCTCTACCGCACGGCCGAGGCCTTGTTGCGGGCCGAGGCGACTCGGCTCGAAGGCGCGGACCGGCGCACTGTCCACAACCGCCGCCAGCGCATGGTGACCTACATGCACGCCAACGGTCTGCACTTCAATCCGGACTGCGGCCTGCTGGGCCTGGCTGAGCTGCCGCGGCAGCTGGAGGAATTCGCCGAGTTGGTGGAACGTCTACCCGATCCTCGCAGGGCGCTGGCCGAGTTCACCACCACCTGGTCCAACCTGCGGCTGTGGGGCGCAAGCGTCCTCGATGCGCTGGGTGACCTCCAGTCGTCGGGCCAGGCGCCCACCCAAGCCAGCGACAAGGGCAGGGAAGAGCTGTACCAGTTGGTGCGCTCGACCTTGCTGAAGGAACACGAGAGCCTTGCCCGGGAAGAATCGCGGGCGAACGAGGAGCGGATGCAGCCGCCCTTCCTGGGCCTTTTCGAGCGGCGCAGGGTGCGTGTCTACCGCGAAAACGGCGGGTTGCGGTTCAGCCACACGGTGGAGACCTGACGGCTACCAGCCTTCGGGAAGTTCTCCCTGGCGCCGCACCTCGCCGCGTTCGGCGAGGAAGCCGCTGACAAAGCGCATGGCCACGGCATTGCCGTGCTCGTCGGTCTCGAACTCCACGACCAGGGGCTCGGCGCCCGGGTTGGTCCACTGCTGCTCGAAGCGATGTTCGCCGACGGACTTCATGTACCACGGCGCGACATCACCCCACATGGCCCCGATCATCAGGTAGCCCGGCGGGATTTCGCGGCCTTCCATCGCGCGGTTTTGCGCCTGCGTGACGAAGAAATTGCGGTTTGGTTCGTCCGGGCTGCCGTAGACGCCGTGGAATCGCTCGAGGTCCTGTCGTGGTTCGCCGAGCGCGAAAGGCGTTCGTTCCGAACCGGGCACTCGCTCCTCGCGTTGGGGTGTGCCGGGTCGATCCTGACTCGCGACCGGCCCGCGTTTGCCGCGTTGGGGCGTCTGGCATTGGCTCCATGCCATGGCGCATTCACCGGCGCAGGCGGCCAGCCTGCTGACTGCCGCCGTAGGCATGGCCGGCTCGCCGTCCTCGCCGCGTTCCTGCATCTCCTGCATTGCCGCCTGCAATCGATTGTAGGCCTGGCAGCTGCAGTCGCATTGGGCGTCTTCCCGGGCATGCGTGCTCACGGAAAGGGAAAGCGACAGCAGGATGGCGACACCCGAAAGAACATGGGCGCGAATCATGGGATGGATCGAACAAGGCATGGCAATCTCCGGCTATATGAGCCTGTCTTAATGTACGTAAACGGAGACCGATTCGTGTCAGGTATCTGCAGGTAAGATACGGTTTCGCCAGTGCCATGCGGAGAGTCGAAGAATGAAGCTCTACACCTTCCCCGAAGCGCCGAGCCCACGGCGGGTTCACCTGTTCCTGGCCGAGAAGGGCTTGTCGCCCGAACAGGTATTCGTGGACATGCGCAAGGGTGAACATCTCACTGATGACTTCGCCGCAATCCACGCCGACTGTACCTTGCCCGTCCTGGAGCTCGACGACGGCACACGCCTGAGTTCCTGCGCCGCCATCTGCCGTCACCTCGAAAGCGTCCAGCCCGAGCCGGCGCTGCTGGGAGCGACGCCGGAGGCGCGAGCCCGCATCGACGACCGCGATCGCTGGGTGGAGATGAACGGCATGCTCGCGGTCATGGAAGGGTTTCGTAATTCGCTAAAGGGCTTCAAGGACCACGCATTGCCCGGTCGCCGCCCGGTGGCGCAGATTCCGGAACTGGCCGAGCGCGGTCGGCGCCGGTTCGACTGGTTCATGCAGGATCTCGACGGTATGTTGGCCGATCACGACCATGTCGCCGGTGACGGTTTCAGCGTGGCCGACATTACCGCTCTTGTGACCATCGATTTCGGTCTGCGCGGCATGAAGATGCAGATGCCGGACAACGCGGGCGCGCTCCGGGCCTGGCACGAGCGCGTCAGCACGCGGCCTTCAGTCCGCCAGGGCTAAACTCGACAACATACTGAACCCACGCGGAGACCCGTTCATGCCCGACACCCGCCAGCGCGACGAAGCGCTTCTGACCATTGCCCTCTTTGCTGCCTTCGCCGACGGTTCCAAGCACGAGGACGAGCGCGAGGAAATCCGCAACATTGCTGAATCACTCTCGGGCGATGGCGGCCCGGACCTGCGGACGCTTTACCAGGATGTGCTGCTCAAGCGCGTGTCGCTGGCCGATGCCGCCGGCAGGCTCCAGGACGCGGGCGAGAAGCACCTGGCCTATGAAATGGCGGTGGGCGTGTGCGACGCCGACGGCCGCATGACCGAGGAGGAACGGCGCTTCCTGGACGAGCTGCGCGGACTGCTGGACATGGGCAGCGACGAATCGGGCGAGATCGAGCAGGAGGCCGAACAGGTCGTGGCCATGGCCGAGGCCGCCGCTCCGTCGATGGTTTCGAAGGCGGATGCCACCCAGCCGCCGATCGGTAGCGCAACGGCCGTCGACGAAGTGGCCATGGACAAGACCATCCTCAACTACTCGATTCTCAACGGTGCGCTTGAATTGCTGCCGCAGTCCTGGGCGTCGATGGCCATCATTCCCCTGCAGATCCGCATGGTCTACGGCATCGGCAAGGAATACGGCGTCGAGCTCGACCGGGGCCACATCAAGGAATTCCTGGCGACGCTCGGCGTGGGCATGACCTCGCAGTACCTGGAGCAGTTCGGCCGCAAGCTCATCGGCGGCCTGCTGGGTGGTATGGCCGGCCGCGGCGTCGGCCGCGTGGGCCGTGCCGCAACCGGCATGGCGTTTTCGTTCGCCACGACCTATGCCCTGGGCCACGTGGCCCGGCGCTACTACGCCGGCGGCCGCCAGATGAGCACCGAGCTGCTCAAGTCGACCTTCAACGAGATGCTGGGCTCGGCCAAGCAGAAGCAGGGCGAGTTCATGCCGCAGATCGAACAGAAGGCACAGAACCTCGACATGAGCCAGGTGATGGGCCTGGTCAAGGGCGGCGGCCGGGTCTGAGGGTCCTCCCTACTCGTCTGCCGGCATCGCCGCCGGCTCGGGTAGCAGCAGGTCCTCGAGGAAGAAGGCCGAAAGTTCCGAGCGGCCGGACAGGCCAGCCTTGCGATAGACAGCGCGGGCCTGTTCGCGCACCGTCCGCTCGCCGGTTTCCCGAACACCCGCGATCTCCTTCAGGCTCAATCCCTTGAGCAGCAGCAGGGCGATTTCCGCCTCTGCCTTGCTGAGTTGCCAGGTTTCGAACTGCTCCTGGATGGCGGCGCCGAGGCCTCGGATCGTGGACTGATAGCGCTCCCGCCACTGTCTCGATTCCGCCCGGGCGGAGTGCAGGCGCGAGTGCATCTGCCTGAGCTGGCGTCTGCCGCGGATGACCTGCGTGAGCACGTAGCCGAACATGGCCGCCGCGGTCATCAGCAAGGCGAGCTCCACGACTACGTGCAGCGGTTCGACGCCCTCGGCGTAGTCGGACATCAGGTCCCAGCCGATCAGGATGGCGATGATGCCGAAGGTCACCAGCAGTATGGGATTGCCGGGTGTGCGGGCTCGGTTATTCGACATAGTCAGGGGGTTTCCGGGGAACAGGTCATATGCCGGATTCTACCCAATGGCGCTCTCGCGCATGCTTGGCCCCAGCTTCGAACAGGAACATCGACATGAGCGCTGAACGCAACATGACATCGGTCAAGGTCTGGGATCCCATTGTCCGCTTCGGCCATTGGCTGCTGGTCGCCGGGTTCTTCACCAACTACATCATGGAAGACGAGGTGATGACCCTGCACGTGTGGATCGGCTACACCCTGCTGGCCATCGTGCTGTTCCGGGTGCTGTGGGGTTTCGTCGGAACCGAGCACGCCCGCTTCGGCGATTTCGTCCGATCCCCTGCGGCAGTCGTTTACTACCTGCGCAATCTCTTCACCGGGCTTGCGAAGCACTACCTGGGTCACAATCCCGCCGGCGGCATCATGATCCTGCTGCTGATTGCCTGCATGATCGCGCTGGCCTTCAGCGGGCTGGTGCTCTATGCGGTGGAAGAGAATGCAGGCCCGCTGGCCGGCTGGGTGGTCGAGGCCGGGGAGGGTGTCTCCGGAGCTTTGTGGGCGGCCGACGAGCATTTCTGGGAAGAAACCCACGAAGTGCTGGTCAACGTGATGCTCGGCCTGGTCATCATCCACGTTCTGGGCGTGGTGGTCTCCAGCCGCCTGCACCGCGAGAACCTGGTGCGGGCCATGGTGACCGGTCGCAAGCCTCTGAAGGACTGAGCTCTTCGGCAGCAATCTGCACCGGCACCCTGAAGCAGGCCGGGTCGGAAACCAATCCGCCCGGCCTGTTTTGCTTGACGATATTAATTAAATAGTTTATTAATATTGCCCATGAGCAAGAAAACGAGGAGAACCAGACAGGTCGAACGGACGCCGGGCCGCCCCTCGGGCGACTCGGATATCCGCGATCGTCTTCTGGAAATCGCCCTGCGGGAGTTTTCGACCCACGGCTTCCGCGGGGTGTCAGTGACGACCATCGCGAAGGAGGCCGGAGCCACGCCGGCCATGATCCACTATTACTTCGCCAACAAGCAGGGCCTTTACGAGGCCGTCCTGCAGCACGCCCTGGGACCGATCCTGTCCAGGCTGGAGGCCGTGAGGTCCGCGCCGCCGGAGGGCGAGGATCTGTTGCCCCGGTTCGTGCGGGGCTACATGCAACTGCTGGCCGAGAACCCCGCCGTTCCCTCGTTGATCGTGCGCGACGTGCTCTCGCCCGGCGGGCAGATGCGCGAGACCTTCCTGAACGGCTTCGCCAGCCGCGGCGGCAGCGGCGTGCGCGACCTGGTCAAGCGGGCCCAGGCGCTCGGCAGGCTCCGCGATGACCTCGATCCCGATCTCGCCGCGCTGTCGCTGCTGAGCATGGCCGTGTTTCCCTTCGTCGGCCGTCCGGTGGCGGGGCAGGTGCTCGACTACAGCCTGGCGCCGGAACACATCGACGTGCTGGCCGAACACACCCTCAACCTTTTCTACAACGGAGCGAGCGCGTCATGATCTTTCGAAACTGCGCACAGGCTGTGCTGACGCTGCTGGTGCTGGCCGGCTGCAACGGCGATCCCGAGTATCCCGTGGTCGGCACGCTCGAGCGCGACCGCATCGCGCTGGCCGCGGAAATGGCCGAGCCGGTCGTGGAAATCCACGTGCGCGAGGGACAGCAGGTGGCGGCCGGCGCCGTCCTGGTCGAGCTCGATACCCGAAGAGCCGAAGCCGACCTGGACCGAGTGGAGGCCGTGGCCGACCGGGCGCGCCGCCGGCTCGATGAATTGCTTCGTGGTCCCCGGCAGGAGGCCATCGACGAGGCCCGAGCCCGCCTGGCCGCCGCCGAGTCCGGCCTGGCAACCGCCCGACACGAACTGCAGCGCGTCGAGCGCCTCGAGCAGCGCAACCTGGCCAGCGAGAGCCAGCTCGACAATTCGGCCAACGCCCGCGACCAGGCGCTGGGTGAATACGACGCTGCCCGCGCCGCGCTGGCGGCCCTGGTCGAGGGCACGACCGTCGAGGAACTCGACCAGGCACGTGCGGCCGTGCGCGAGGCCGAGGCGGCGGTCCGGCGCCAGCAGCTCAGCCTGGAGCGCTTGACCGTGACGGCGCCGCGCGCCGCCCGCGTGGAGGACCTGCCTTTCGAGCTGGGCGAAACCCCGCGCGTGGGCGAATCCCTGGCTTTGCTGCGTGCCGTCGACCAGCCACCGTACGCGCGAGTGTACGTTCCCGCCGAACTTCATGGCCGGTTTCGGGCGGGCGAGACCGTGCGGGTCCTTATTGACGGCCACGGCCACCGGACCGGCCGGGTTCGCTACGTCGCCACGGATGCGGCCTACACCCCGTACTACGCCCTGACCGAGCACGATGCCGGCCGGCTGAGCTATCTGGCCGAAATCGACCTGGAGAATGCGGCCGACCTGCCCAGTGGCGTCCCGGTGCGCGCCGTGGCGCCGACCGGTCCCTCCGGAGGCGACGATGAATGACGCCATTGCCATCGACGCAAAGGGTCTGACCAAGCGCTTCGGTTCGCTGACCGCGGTCGACGACGTCAAGCTGCAGATTCCAGAGGCCGCCATCTACGGCTTTCTCGGGCCCAACGGCTCGGGCAAGTCCACGACCATCCGCATGCTCTGCGGCCTGCTCACGCCCAGCGCCGGCGAAGTCGAGGTGCTGGGTTTTCGCGTGCCCGGCCAGGCCGAGGAAGTGAAGCTGCACATCGGTTACATGACGCAGAAGTTCTCGCTCTACGAAGACCTCACCGTCGAGGAGAACCTCCGCTTCCTCGCTGCCGTTTACGACCTGCCGCGAAGCGATCTCAAGCAGCGCATCGACCGGGCCCTGGAACAGTACTGGTTGACCGAGCAGCGCAAGCAGTTCGCCGGCACCATGAGCGGCGGGCAGAAGCAGCGCCTGGCGCTGGCGGGCGCCACCCTGCACCGTCCGCGCTTGCTCATCCTTGACGAACCGACCTCGGCCGTCGACCCGCAGAGCCGTCGGGATTTCTGGGACATCCTGTTCGAACTGGTCGAGCAGGGGACGACGGTGCTGGTGTCCACGCACTACATGGACGAGGCCGAGCGTTGCCACAATCTGGCCATTCTCGATCGCGGTCGGCTGGTGGCGGAGGGCCGGCCGCGCGACCTGGTGCGCGACATCGCCGCCGGCGTCGTGGAAATCGAGACCGACTCGCCCAAGCAGGCCCGGGAACGCCTGGAAGCCACCGAAGGCGTCCACAGCGTCGCCCAACTGGGCACGCGCCTGCATGCGCTCACCGACAAGACAATCGCCGACCCCGCCGAGCTGATCCGGCAAGCCTTGAAGGACGCAGACATCGACAGCGAGGTGGAAAACGTCGTGGCCAATCTCGAGGACGTCTTCGTCGCCGCCACGCGTCTCAATGATCAAGAAGGGAGCCGGGCCGATGCTGCGTAGGCTGCTCGCCATCGCCGGCAAGGAAGTGCGCCAGCTCAAGCGCGACCGACTGACCTTCGGCATGATCATCGGTGTCCCCTTGCTGCAGATCCTGTTGTTCGGCTACGCCATCGACCTGGACGTGCGCAACGTCAACGCGGCCGTGGCCGACCACGCCAACACCAGCTTGTCCCGGCAGGTCGTTGCGGCTGCCGAGGCCAGCCAGATCGTGACCGTCACGCGATCGGCGGCCGGACCGGAAGCGCTGGAAGCCCTGCTCGATGCCGGCGAAATCGACGCCGGCATCTATATCCCCCACGACTTTGAAAGACGGCTGATCGACGCCGATCGACCGGCCGGGCAGCTGTTGATCAACGGCTCCGACCCCACGGTCGAGGGCATTGTGCGCCGCCTGTCCAGCATGCCCTTGCCAGGGCAGCAACAACCATCCAAGCTGTTCGAGGCGCGGACCTACTACAATCCCGAAGGCCGCTCTCCGGTCAACATCGTGCCGGCCCTGATCGGCGTGATCCTTCACCTGACGATGGTGTTGTTCACCGCGATTGCCATCGTGCGCGAGCGCGAGCGCGGCAACCTGGAGCTGCTCATCACCACGCCTGTGAAATCGGCCGAACTGATGCTCGGCAAGATCATCCCCTACGTGCTGATCGGCCTTATCCAGGTTTCGCTGATCCTGTGGGTCAGCCAGGCCCTGTTTCAGGTTCCGATACGCGGCAACATCATCGACCTCTACCTGGCTTCGGTTGTATTCATACTGGCCGCGCTGGCTCTGGGGCTGCTTGTTTCCACCCTGGCGAAGACCCAGTTCCAGGCCACGCAGTTGACGATCTTCACCTTTTTGCCGTCGATTCTGTTGTCGGGCTTCATGTTCCCCTTCGAAGGCATGCCGCGTATCGCGCAGTGGATCGGCGAGATCATTCCCCTGACGCACTTTGTTCGCCTGTCTCGGGGCATCCTGGTGCGGGGCGCCGACTTGGGCGAATTGCACACGGAAGTCTGGCCGCTGCTGGCCTTCTTCGGGGTGTTCCTGGTGCTGGCGACGCTTCGCTTCAACAAGCGGCTGGATTAGTGGCGCGCTAGTTTGACGGCCAGTAGTGGCTATCCGGCAGCTCTCTCGGCCCGAATATGGCCTGGCCGATGCGCACGATGGTCGCGCCTTCGATCACTGCCAGTTCGTAGTCGCCGGACATGCCCATCGAGAGTTCTTCGAAACGCATGCCCTGCGGCCCGTCCTGACGCATTCGTTCGCGCAGCCGGACCATCCGGCGGAAGCAGTCACGAACCCGAGCCTGGTCGGCGGTGAACTCGGCCAGGGTCATCAGGCCGCGTACGTTCAGCGCGGGATAGGCCGTCAACTTGCGCGCGAAGTCCGGTACCTGCTCGGGTTCCAGCCCGTACTTGCTCGCTTCTCCCGAGCTGTTGACCTGGATGAACACATCCAGGCTGCGGCCTTCGATGTTGAGTCGCCGATCCAGTATGGCCGCGGTCTTGATTCGGTCGAGCGCCTGGAACTCGTCGGCGAAGCGCGCCACGTACTTGGCCTTGTTGGTTTGCAGATGACCGATGATCGACCAGCGAATATCCAGGTCGGACAGGCTTTCGACCTTGCCCCGGGCTTCCTGGACCTTGTTTTCTCCGAAGCTCGTGCAGCCGGCCTGCCAGGCCAGCCGCATTCGCTGCTCATCGACCGTCTTGCTCACCGGGAGCAGGGTCACTTCGGCCAGGTTTCGACCGGCGATTTCGCAGGCCGATGCAATGCGGCTTTTCACGAACGCCAGGTTTCGGGCGAGGTCCGCAGCGGTTCTGGGTATCGACACCGGTGGTGCCGCGCGTTCTACGCCCTCGCTCATGGGATCTCCGGGAACAACGTCTCGAGCCAGGTTTGTATGACGCGCCGGGCCTTGTCGGCGAGTTCATCACTCAGGCGTCCGGCCTGTGATCGAATTCGGCCCACGTCGATCCCCTCGGCAGCGAGTTCCGCGGCGTGACCGATCAGCCATTGCTCGATATGCCGGGCGTCGGTCTCCGGATGAAACTGAAACCCGATGGCGGTCGTTCCAAGCTGGAAGGCCTGGTTTTCGCAATGCTGGCTGAAGGCCAGGCGTGTGGCGCCCGCGGGGAGGTCGAAGGTGTCGCCGTGCCAGTGGAGCGTCATGGGCAAGTCGCGGAACGGGGCCAGGCAGGAGGCCTTGCCGGCCTGCGTCAGCTCGATGGGCGCGAAACCGATCTCCTTGTACTTGCCCGGGTAGACTCGCGCCCCGGCTGCTCGTGCGAGCAACTGTGCACCAAGGCAGATGCCCAGCGTGGGTCGCCCGTGTTCGAGGCGGCGCTCCATTGCGCGTCGTTCGTGTTTAAGGAACGGGTAGGCCTGCTCGTCCCCGGCACTGATCGGTCCACCGAGTACGACGAACAGGTCGGGCGCCAAAGGATCCAGCGCCGCCAGATTGGCGACGCCGGCATCCACGGTGACGGTCTCGAATCCGGCCGTCTCGAGGACCGGCGCGAATGCGCCGAGATCCTCGAAGGCGACGTGCCGGATGGCAAGACAAGTCCTCATACCTGTTGGGCTATTGGTTGGTTCGCGCCGGCAGGCTGAGATCGCCGGAGGCGATGTCGAAGACATCCACCACGCACAGCAGCGGCGCGTGCACGCTTGCGTTCACGCGCAGCCCGGCGGTGACGCCGTCGAAGCTGGCCTCGTCGACCACGGCGATGTCGTCGAACGGCACCCGGACCTCGACCGTATCGTCGCCGATCGACGGATCCCAGCCGGGGCTGTCGATCAGGATGGGCAGGCCGGGCCAGGTCTTGGGCAAGCGGGGCTTGCTGCCTTCCGGAATGTCGATCACCTTCAGGGCGCCTTCACCGCAGGCGTCGTCCGGGCCCAGCACCACCCAGTGGCTGTGCCAGACGTTGCCGTCGTTGTCGAACGTGCCGTCGCCGTTTTCGTCGTACAGCGGCGTGTCGTCGAAGTCCGGATGGGCGGTCACGGCCAGCGCCAGAATCCCGGCCCCGTGTTCGAAGCCGACCTCGTAGGGATCGACCGACGTCGGCCACACGTAGGAAAACACGTCGCTTCCGGCGAGCTTGCCCGACGGGGCGGGGCGGTTGCTGCCCGCCTCGCCCGAAACGCCCATGTGGAAAGTGGCCACGTTGCCTTCGGTGGCGATCTTCGCGTGCACGATGTCGAACGTCGCGGTCACCGACTCCGAGGCTTCCGCCTGGATGCCCCCTTCGTGTCCGTTATGGGCGCGGGCCGGGTCGGCTGAGTGAAGGCCGGCGAGGGCCAGGGCGACGGCAGCCCAAAGGGTGTGCCGCGAGGGTTGGTATGTCATCATTGTGTTGTCTCCTGTCTTTGCTGAGGCGGGTTGACATGTGGTCCGGCACCCAAGGGTTCCGGGTCATCAGGACGCCTCATCCGTTGCCGCGGATGGGGCGTCCGTCTCGTTGGCACTCCCGGCATCCACGAACCGCCGCCAGGTGGCGACGGCCCGCTCGTCCGGGAGTGCTTCGTGATCGCCGCAGTCGAGACGCAGTTTCGCGTCCCCGAATGCGGCGTCGACGAAGGCGCAGTGATGGGGGGCATCGGCGTCGTCGTGGACGTTCGGCCGAAAATGCACGCAGGTCGCGCACATGCGTTGTACGGGAATCGCGCGCTGGCGCTGCAGCGAGCGGATCATCTTGGTCAGGCTGCGAAGAAAGGCGGCCCGCTCGCTCTCGTCGAGCTCGTCCACTGCTGCCAGCAAGGCTTCCGGCACGCCCTCGAAGGCCTGCGCCTTGCGCCGCCCGGCGCGAGTGAGGTGGAGCAGCGAAGCGCGCGCATCGGCCGGATCGGCGCGCTTCTCGACCAGACCTTTCCGCACTAGCGCACCAACGGCAGTCGTGGCCGTCGGCTGCGCCACGCCCAGCGCTTCCGCGATCGCACCGACGCGCGCCGGGCCGCGGGTGTGCAGCTGCGACAGGATCTGGCCCTGCGTGGCCGTCAGGTCCGCACGCTCGGCCTTCTGCCAGTCCTGCGAGCGCAGCAAGATACTGATTCGGTTCAATCCGGATATGAGTTGCTCGGAATTCATTTCGTTGGGAAGCGCGCCATTAGTATAGTATTACTATATATTAAGCTCTTGCGGGATTGCAAGTGAACTTCACTTGGCCAGCTTCGAGAATTCGAGGCGTCGGTACGCTCGAAGAAGGCTCTTGGCGAAGGAACTCGAATCCGCTGGGTCTATGCGGGCAGGGGGCCGCCCATACCCCGAAGCTTGGTCGCGTCCACCCGCGTGGCAATAGCATGGCGCGCCATCAGCGACATGCTTGACGCCCAGCGCGGCCTGATGTCGATTCAGCGCTACGGCGACGCCGAAGACGTGGCCAGCCTGGTGACCTGGCTGGCCGGGCCGAGTGCAAGCACCGTGACCGGTGCGGAGTTCACCATCGATAGCGGGACGAATGCTTGAATTCCTCGGCAACCCCGTGCCAGGAATGGGGATATATTGCTGACAGGCTTCAAAGGAGGGGTGCACAGTGAACCTTCGTATCAACGACGTGGGTTTCTGGTCGGGGGTTGCCGCCGCGGCGGCAACCCTGGCCTTTCTTTTCGTCCAAATCCTGCAGTTGATGGGGATGACCGGATTTCCACTGGACGCCGTTCTCATCTACGCCACCTCGTTGTGCATCACGGTGCCGTTCTTGCTCATGATGCTGGCGCTGCACCACCTGACCGAACCGGGCAGGCGATTCTGGACGCATGCCGCCGTGGTCTTCAGCGTCATCTACGCAATATTCGTGATCGCCAACTACGTGGTGCAGCTGGCGACCGTGATTCCGGCTCAGGTGGCAGGCGACGCCTCGGCGATCCGGTTGCTGGAGCAGTATCCGCACTCGATGTTCTGGAATTACGATGCCGTGGGCTATATCGCCATGGGGCTGGCCGCGCTACTGGCGATTCCCGCGTTCGAAAGCGCCGGCATCGAGCGCTGGGCGCGAGTGGCATTGATTGCGCACTTTCTGACCACACCGCTGATCGGCATTGTTTACTTCTATCCCGTCTATTCGCACACCCTGTTGGTGCTGGGTTATCCGTGGGGAGTTACGGCGCCGTCGTTCATGATTCTAGTCGCGTTATCTCTGCGAAGCCGGGTGTCGCCAACAAGTAATGCTAGGGAACCTCAATCAGGCAACGCTGCCGGTCGAAAAAATGGAACGGGCACTGGCTGCTGATTCCTCTCAGGGGTTTCAGCCGAGGTAATCGTTGAGAAGAGCTTCCAGCTTGGCGACGGTCTGGGCAAAATCTTCTTCACGGAGCGCGTCCACGTGACGATCGCCGCGTTCGTCGAGAGCAGTGACGGTCTGGCGCCAGGTCAGGCGTGACGCGTCTTCGCCCAGTGGCTCCAGTTCGATCTCGTAGAGCATGACGCGTAACTTGTTGACTCGCACGAAGGCGATGGCCCGGTTCGGCTCGTGTCGGCTGATCACCCAGGTGTCGATTCCGTCGTCGGCCTCACGGTCCGTCTGGAAGATGCAACCCGACTCGGCGATTCCCGATTTCGTATAGACCAGTCGGCATTCCCATTCGGGGATCCAGTCGTATTCACGCACCGGGCACAGCAGGGGAAAAACTGCCGCCGGTGCGGCCCGGATTCGCTGTTCGCGTTCGAAGTGTCGACGGCTGCGTTCGGTCGTTGGCTGCTTGCTGGGCATCGATGGCGTCCTCAGTGGGATTGGAGACAAGCCTGATCGAAACTACCACCGTTTTGTGCTTCAGTTGACCAGGCCGTATTCGAAATTCCGCCCGAGGGTCCGGGCATCCCGATGAAAGCGTGTTGGGGCTGAGCCGAAACGCGACGACCGAAAAATCCGACTCGACTCCCTCGCGAAATGAGTCGACAAGATTCGAGATAGGCAAGCCACTGAGCAGCCGACCTCATGAGTTGCAGTATGGGCCGCTGGGCACAATGACTTCCGGCACGCGCGGAATAGGGACCGTTTGACCTAGCATGCCGAACCAGTGGTTCCAACCAGGGAGAAAACGGAATGAATCGGATTGCCGCAGGCATTCTTGCCGTTGCTTTCATTGCTGTACCGTGCCTGGCTCAGGCCAGCGAGGGCTTCGCCGACCGGGCGCGCGAGATGCTCGAGTCGATCTATACCGACCGGACGCCCGGTGCGGTGGCGGTCGTCAGCAGAGACGGAGAGGTCGTGTTCAACGAGGCTTTCGGAATGGCCAGCCTGGAGCTGGGTGTGCCGATGGACACGGATCACATCCTGCGCCTGGCATCGGTGACGAAACAGTACACGGCTGCCGCGATCCTGGCTCTGGTGCAGGACGGCAAGCTTGCCCTCGACGACCCCCTGTCGAAGTTCCTGCCGGACTTTCCAGTCGGCGACGTGACCGTTCACCAGTTGCTCAACCACACCTCGGGCATCAAGAGCTACACCAGCATCGAAGGCTACATGACCGACGAGCGGATTCGCCGTGACCTCAGCACCGAGGAGTTGGTCGCGGTGTTTGCCGATGAGCCCGTCGATTTTGCGCCCGGCGAGAGCTGGTCCTACAACAACTCCGGCTATGTGCTGCTCGGGGCCATCATCGAGCAGGTCACGGACAAGCCCTGGAACGAGTTCATTCGCGAACGACTGCTGGCCCCGCTGGGCATCGATTCGACCGATGCCTACGCCGACACGACCGTGCTTCCGGGGCGCGTGCCCGGCTACGCGGGGACGGCGGAGGAGCCCGAAAACGCCGGCTTCCTGTCGATGACGCAGCCGCACGCAGCCGGGTCGTTGATGTCGACCGCCATCGACGTCGATCGCTGGCAGCGTGCCCTGCACGGCGGTGAAGTGCTGGATGAGGAACTCTACGAGCGCATGATCAGCGCCGATGAGGTGGCCGCCGACGTGCGCAACGGCCAGAGCTACGGCTACGGCCTGATGATGGCCGACTGGATGGGGCATCCGGTAATCCACCACGGCGGCGGTATCAACGGCTTCACGACCTTTGCTTTCTGGTTGCCCGAGGAGGAACTCTCGATCGTCCTTCTGACCAATCGCGCCGGTCCGGGTTGGTCGACGCAGGATGTCACGCTGCGCCTGGCCGGCCTGGCCATGGACAAGGCCTATCCGGGCGAGCTGCCCGAGCTGGATCTGTCGGAGAAAGCGCTCCGGGAATTCCAGGGCACCTACCGAATCGACGACGAGACGGTTCGCACGCTGCGCGTGGACGACGGCAAGCTGATCAGCCGGCGGCAGGGCGGCGGCGAGTTTCGGGTGATTCCGGTCGAGGGTGACCGGCTCGTGTTCGACCAGTCGCTGAGCTGGTTCTCCGTCGAGCGCGACGAGGACGGCTCGATTGCGGCCGTGGCCCTGCACCAGGGCTGGGGCGGCGAACCCGAGCGTGCCGTGCGCGAAAGCGACGAGGTCTGGGAGCGTGAAACCTCCGAGGTCTCAGAGGAACACCTCCAGCGCCTGACCGGGCGCTACGAGCTGATGCCCAACTTCATCCTCGCGGTGCGCGTGGTCGACGGCGGCATGGAAATCCAGGCCACCGGCCAACCGGCCGTGTCGATGGAAGCCGAGTCGCCGGTCAAGTTCTTCAACGACGAGATCGGCGCCGACATCGTCTTCGACCTGCCCGAGTCCGGCCACGCGACCGGCCTGACGCTATACCAGGGTGGCCAGGAGCTGCCCGCACCGAGAATCGGGGAAGAAGAGGGCGACTGATTCCCGCTGTGCGGGACGTTGGGATGATTCCTCGATCGGTTGCCAGGCAGGCCCGGGTCGCCGGAAAATGCGACCCGGGCCGTTACTTTCCGACAGGTGGATCATGAACCGCACCGTTTGCACCGTCGCGCTGATCTCGCTCGCCTTTTGCTGCCTGGCGCTGGCTGGCCCGTCGACGGATGGGGAGTCCACGCCGCTCGCTCGCCTTTTCGGCATGGGCCCGGCCGAGAACTTCACCATTCGCTCCGAGACCCTCGAGCGTGATTTCCATGTCTACATTCGGCTGCCTCGGGAATACGCCGAATCGGAATGCGACTGGCCGGTGGTCTATATGCTCGACGGGGGCATCCTGTTTCCGATGCTGGCGCCGCTGCATCTGATGATGGAAATCGACGATTTGGCGCCTCCCGCGGTACTGGTCGGCATTTCCTACGGCGGCCTCGGCTATGCCAATGGCAACATGCGCTCCACCGACTACACGGCTCCGGCGCCCGAGCCGGACTACTACGGCGGGGCCGACGCCTACCAGCGTTTCCTTTCCGAGGAACTGATCCCGAAGATCAACCGCGACTACCGCGTAGACCACGATCGTAGCCTGGTGCTCGGCCAGTCCCTCGGTGGGCAATTCACCCTGTACACCGCCCTGACGCGGCCCGACCTGTTCGGTGCCTACCTGTCGATCAATCCGGCACTGCATCGCAATGTCGAGTTCTTCATCGAACTGGAGCCTGCCGCTCGACAGGATCCGACGCCGCTGTTGATCACCCGAGCGAGCGAGGACAGGGAACCGTTCCGCAACGCCCTGGATCAGTGGCTGGAGCATTGGCGGGGGCGGGAAGCCGGTTCGCTTGCATTGTCGGTGCAGGGCCTGGAGGACGAGCATCACGCGTCGTCGGCGCCGGCCGCCTATCGCCAAGCGATGGCGTGGTGGGCCGCGGCCGGCGGGGACACTTGCAGCGGCTCGCTGGGTTCGGACTAGGGGGCCATGCGGCTCAGCGTTGCCTGATTGGCCGCACGGCCCACTAGATGGTGCCGTCGTCGTCCTGATCTTCCGGCGCGGGCCTTTCGATGCGGCCGGGCGCGAAATCCTCGATCCAGGATTGACCACGGTCTTCGGAAACCATCAGGCGGCCATCGTCGCAGCGAGCAAAGACGCGCTCCGCCGTCGAAATCTGGGGGAGCATGCGTGAGCACTGTTCCTCGATTTCGACACCCCACTCGAGGATGTTCCCGTCCGGGCCCGAGACTCTCAGGCGCGGGTTGTCCTCGTACTTCCAGCGCTTCAGGAAGTCGTTGTATTCGCCCTTGTGGCTGAACGCCATGGTCTTGCCGTCGGGCAGAACGAGCACCATGGCGCCCTTGTCGAAACGATCCGATTCTCTTGGCCAGTCGTCGGGAGCTTCTTTCCAGCTCGCGCCGACGTCGTGACTGTAGAGTTGGTCGCCAACGCCCGACCAGGCGCTGCCGGGAAGGGCGAGCGTCACCCCATCGGGTTGCGTTACCAGGAAGAAGATGTGCCGGTCTTCCTGGTCCTCGAGAATGCCGCCGGAGTCATCGAGTACCAGCCTGCGGCCGTCGGCGAACGTAACGAGGCGGTCGTCCGCAAGCTTCCGGGCATGCACCTCTCCGCGCCCGGTGAAGAAGATTCCCTGTTCGTAGTGAAAGTCCAGGACGGGTTCCCACTGACGGCTTTCCGCCTCGACGTGGAAGAGCGTGGTCGTGTCGCCGGCCTGAGCGATGGCGTAGAGCGACCCGTTCTCCATGGTGCCGATCCATTCGATGGCAGCCTGGTTGCCGGGGCCGGGCGCTGCGGACCATTCTCCGTCGAGGAAATCGGCCTGCAAGACCAGGCCGCGTTCTCCGGCGGCGATGTAACCGTGTCCGGTGTCCACAAGGGTTGACAGCTGCTGGGTGAAGCCGGTGTCTATGCGGCGCCAGTCCGACAATCCCTCCCGCACGAGGATGGAGCCCATCGGACCGGTCATGGCGACGCGACCGTCATCGAGCCAGTGGTGCGAGGTGCCGACCGCGAACTCCTCGATTCGCTCGGCGAGCTCGGCCCTCTGCCCCGAATTGCTGTCGAACTCCCAGCCGTGAACGCCCTCGTCCAGATCTCCAATGAGTTCCGGCGTGGCGGTCTCGACGAAGCCGAGCAGGTCTTCCTGCTCGTCGAGGCGCGCGAAGACGTGGGCGGTACGTGATTCGCCATCGGCCTCGAACTCGCCCAGGGGCTGGAACACCACGGTGCCCAGGCTGGTCAGGTGATTGGCCTCGATCCGGAAGGTTCCGAGGCTTCTGGGAATCGGGCCGTGCATCCACACGCTGACGTCGCCCAAGACCGCTGAACTGTACATGTTGTACATGCGGTAGTGGCCGGGCGGAAGGGCGCCGACGAATACTCGGCTGCCGAGCAGGCCGGTGCCGGCCGGTTCGAGGCGAAACCTGTTTTCCGTGTTGTCCAGGTCGACGACGTGGGCGGCCGTCCATGTATCGAGGGTCGGGCTCAGGCGCTCTGCGTTGTTCGTGACCTGCACGGCGACGACGCCATAGTCCTGCGGCAGTGCAGCGAGATCGTCAGGGCGAGTGTCGATGAACGGATCGGTCACGCAGGCCGTCAGAAGCGACAGCAGGCAAGCAAGCCAGGCTGCGCGGAGCAGGGCAGTCTTGAAATTCATTGGTAGCCTTGTCGGTAATGATGTCCCCGGGAGCATTGTTGTTCAGCGCGACCGTGGTTTGCAACACAGGTTCATGCGTCTCGTCGGCGACTTCTGAGCAAGAGGGAAGCAAGGGAAACGCCGACCAGGCCGATGATCGATCCCGGAACCGCCCCCAGTGCCAGCGCGCTCATCAGTCCCGCCAGCAGGGCAGCGCCCCCGGCCAGGACGGCGGGAGCTGAATCGGTGTGCGGGACACTCGCCCGCCTTCGTGTTTCTATCCAGGCCACGACGGCCAGTACCGGCACGACCATCAGCAGGCAGAGGCCGAGCCACCACAGGCGGCCGCTCCAGAAGCCCGGATCGCCGGGTGTGCCCGCGTCGATGGGTGCGCCGATGATCTCGCCCAGCCAGGCGGCTGGCAGTTCGGCCAGCTTGTGCCACAGATACAGCGGCATGCCGAAGGCGCCTAGGAAGGCGACGATTCCGGCCAGGCGTTCGCGGTCGAGCAGCCATCTCGCCGGGCGTTCGCACAGCAGCACGAGCCCGACCTGCAGCCACATCACGCCGATCAGGGCCAGGGTCGGCGGCAACATGTTGCTGTTGCCCTCGAGGTCCTGGCCGATCATGCCGACGGGATAACCGCTCAGCATCGAGCCCAGCAGCCAGCCGGCACCCAGCATGAACAGCAGCAGGCCGGTGATTGCGCCCCGGAAGCGCCCGCGTTGCCAGGCGATGCCGAGCTGCTGCGGCAGCAACCAGACGACGAAGGCGTTGAGCCAGCCGATGCCGCCTTCCGAGCCGGTTACCCTTGCGCCCAGGGCGAGCCACTGCGTGGGCCAGAGTGCGCCCGCGCGGAAGATATCGACCAGGGCGGCCAGCACGATCAGGCCGAGCACGGCGCCCAGCCCGAACCGGCGGTCGGCCTCGACGCTCAGCGGCAGCAGGGCCTGGACGGACAGCAGCATGACCAGGAACCACAGGTGGATGGTCAGTGAGCCTTCGAAGGTGCCCAGAAACCTTCCGCCGGTGAACTGGGCGATGCCGACCAGCAAGGTCAGCGCCGCCATGTAGGTCACCGTGGGCCGTGCCAGTCGAAGCGCCCGTCCGCCCCACCATCGGAGTTGGGAGTGGCCCTGGTGTGCCCGGCGGGCGACGCCGCGGGTGCTGACCGCGGCGGAAACGAAGACGAACAGGGGAACGACCTGGACAGCCCAGGTCAGGAAGGCTGCCGGAATCCAGACGTCGAGCAGGTGGTCGGTGGCCGCCAGGCGCCCGGCCTCCAGCCGGGGCAGGGTGGCGAACCAATGGCCGAAGACCACGACCAACAGCGCCAGCGCGCGCAGGGCATCGGGATAGAGATCGCGTTGGTCGTGCTGCGGATGGCGCAAAGCGTGCTCCGGGTCAACCTGTCGACGAGTATACGGGCCGGCCTGCGATACCGGAAACGCTTGCCATCGTGGCGAGAAGTCGCTAGAAATGAGCCTGAAACAGTGGATGGCTCACAGGTGGGGAAACGGGTCGTGAATGACGTCTCTTCTCTGGCGGGTCGGGAACACCCGCTGCTCGGGCGGCTGGAGTTGGCGTTCGATCCCCAGTCGCGCACCCTCGCACGCGGCGGCCGCAGGCGTCATCTCGCGCCGCGCGAATCCGAAGTGCTGGCCGCCCTTCTCCGGGCCGAGGCGGGCCGGGTCATTGCAAGAAACGACTTGCTCGATGCCGTCTGGGGGCCGGGCGACGTCTGCGAAGACGCCCTGACCGTGATCATCTCGAGATTGCGTCGTCACTTCCAGCGTCTGGGAATCGACGAACCCGTGATCGAGACCGTGCCGCGACGCGGCTATCGCATGGGGGAGTGTGAAAATGCTGCCGGCGGCTGGCGCGAGGCGCGCCGCGACGGACGACTGGGGCGCACGCTCGGTCTCGCGTCGCTCGTGTTGTCGGCCCTGGCGGTGAGCGTGTCCTGCCTTGCGCTGCTGGTGGCGATGGGCTGACCGGCCCCGGGCCCCCTGCAAAAAAAGCCCGCCGACCCCCAAAAGGGGCCGACGGGCAAACCGGCTTGGGACGAATCGATTTACGTCAGGGCGCGACGGGTCGTCCTTTTCTTATGACTGCGGCCAGTCCGACTCGCCTCCGGACTTGCTGCAGTGCTGCTGAACCGCCGAGCCGTACTCGCTGCGGCTCAGGCCCTTCTCGCTCTGCTTGTCGATCTGGTCGAACGCATCCGACAGGCAGGGCAAGGCCCGTGCTTCGGTCTTGCTGATGTAGCCGTCGCCGTCACCGTCGAGTTCCTCGAAACGAGGGTTCTGAGCGATGGCGGCGGAAGCCGCGAACAGCAGGGCGATGGTCAGGGCCGGAATGGTTTGTTTGCTGAGGTTCATCATGGTCGACTCCTTTTTCGGGTTGTCTCCAGTGGTGAGCCTTTCCGGGCTCGCCCTGAATAAAGCAGATCCCGTGCCAGGAGTATCGAATGCCTTGAAAATCAGAGATTTGGCGTCTGTCGGCCTTTCCGCTCCCCCCCCCCGGGGGTGTCGCCTGCAGGCGACGCTTTGGGGTCGAGAAGGCGCGAGAGCCCGCGAAACCAGGGCTTCGGGCTGTTGCCGTCAGGCGACAGGCCGCCTCAACTCACTGAAAGTGTGATGAAAACCGGGCTAATCCTTGAAGTCGCCCGGCTCGAGCTGGTGGCGGCCGAGCAGTCGGTAGAACTCGGTTCGGTTGCGTCCCGCCAGGCGTGCCGCCTCGCTGACGTTGCCGCCGGCCATGCGCATGATGCGAACGAGATAGTCCCGTTCGAAGGCGTCGCGAGCCTCCGCCAGCGGCTGGACGCCGGTCGGGTCGCGGCGCAGGGCGCGCTGGACCAGGTTGGCCGGCACGGGACCCTTGCGGCAGAGCACGCAGGCTTGCTCCACCACATTGGCCAGCTGTCGGACGTTGCCGGGCCAGTCGTGGCCCAGCAGGACGCGCAGGGCGTCGCGAGAAAACCCCTGGATGCGGTCGGCTTTCAGGCGATCCTTCTGGATGTCGGCCAGGAAATGCTCGGCCAGGGGCACGATGTCTTCCGGCCGGTCGCGCAGGGCGGGGACATCGAACTGCACGACGTTGAGCCGATAGAAGAGATCCTCACGAAAGTCGCCATCGCGAATGGCGCGCTCCAGGTCGCGGTGCGTGGCCGAAA
This sequence comes from Wenzhouxiangella sediminis, assembly GCF_003410055.1. GTDB lineage: Bacteria > Pseudomonadota > Gammaproteobacteria > Xanthomonadales > Wenzhouxiangellaceae > Wenzhouxiangella > Wenzhouxiangella sediminis. The sequence goes on from NZ_QUZK01000042.1 coordinate 50,499, forward strand.
CGACGCGCACATCGGTGGCGACTTCCTCGGCCGCCCCGACCGGGCGTACGCGCTTTTCCTGCAGGGCGCGGAGCAGCTTGGCCTGGAAAGCGGCCGGCATGTCGCCGATTTCGTCGAGCAGCAGGGTGCCGCCGGCGGCCGTTACGAACAGCCCGTCGCGGTCGCTGTCCGCGCCGGTGAAGGCGCCCTTGCGATAGCCGAAAAGCTCCGACTCGAGCAGCTCGGCGGGAACGGAGGCGCAGTTGATGGCCACGAAGGGGCCGTTGCGGCGCGGGCTGGCATCGTGGATGGCGCGCGCGATGACCTCCTTGCCGGTGCCGCTCTCGCCGATCAGCAGGACGCTCGCATCGCTTTCGGCCACCATTTCCAGTTCCGACAACAGCGTTTCCATGGCATGGCTGCGCGTGACGATGCTTTCGCGCCAGCTTGCGCTGCGGCCGGCTCCGGCGCGGTTGCGGCCGGTGGCTTCGGCGATCGTCTCCAGCAACTCGGCGCTGTCGAACGGTTTGGTGAGGAATCCGAACGCGCCTTCACGGGTGGCCGCCACGGCATCGGGAATCGTGCCGTGGGCGGTCAGGATGACAACCGGCAACGCGGGGTCGCGTTCGCGCAGTTGTCGGAACAGGGCCATGCCGTCCATGCCCTCCATGCGCAGGTCGGTGATCACCGCATCGGGCGCTTGCGCGGCCACGCGTCCCAGGGCGGCTTCGCCGCTTTCGGCCGTGTCGACGAGATACCCGTTCGACTCCAGCCTCAGGCTGATCAGGCGCAGAAGGCCCGGGTCGTCGTCGACCAGGAGGATGCGACAGCCGTTCCGCTCCGCTTCGTCGGCTTCGAGTCGTTCCGTCATGTCATTCTCCTCCGTTGTCCTCGCGCTCGTCGAGCTGGTGGTCGATCTCGCGCAGGGCCTCGAGCTTGTCGAGAGTCCGGCGGTGAGCCTCGCGCTCGTGCTCCAGGGCCGAGGCTGCGCGGTCGCTTTCGCGTTGCGCGGACACCGCTCGGCGAATCAGTTCGATCACGACCGACAGGGTTTCGCGCGCTTCCTGGTCGACGTGTACCCCTTGGGGCCGCTCTTCCAGCAGACGCTCGAGGGCCTGCATGCCGGCCTGTGTGTCTTGCATGGCGGGCGGACCCAGCGTCTGCAGGAGGGCGCGTTCGAGCCGCGCCGGCCAGGTGTCGAGGTTCGCGACGCCCGCATGCCAGGTCTCCGCGGTATCGGCACTGACGCGCATGACCCGGTCGACGCGATCGATGATGTCGGCGCCCCCGATCTCGTCGGTTTCAGCCTGCAGGCAGCTGGCGGCGAGGAAGAGCGCAAAGGCGGCAAGGATTCTGGTCAGGCGCAACATGAAAAAGGATCTCCGGGGAAGGCTAGTGGGTCCCAAGGGGCAACTCGATGACGAAGACAGCGGACCAGCCGGCTTGTTCGACCAGGTCGACGTCGCCGCGGTGAGCCCGCACGAGGTCGCGGCAGATGGCAAGCCCGAGCCCGCTGCCGGGGCGCGTTCTGTTGCTCGGGCTGCTGCCGCGGTAGAAGGGTTCGAACAGTCGGCTTCGATCCTGGGCCGGCACGCCGGGACCCCGATCGGCGACCCGGATCAGCGCTCGGTCGCCGTGGCGTTCGACTTCGACCGCCACGGTGCTGCCCGGGGGCGAGAACTTCAGCGCGTTGGTCACCAGGTTGTCGACGGCGGTACTGAGCATGTCCGGATCGACGCTCAGCCCGACCCCGGACGGCTGTCCCCGCCGGATCCGGATTCGATTGGCCTCGATGCTGAGCCGATGGCTTTCGATCACCTGGCTGACGAGTTCATCCAGCGAGACATTGTCCCGGCGCATGGGCTCGGGCCGTGCCTGCAGCCGATTGAAGCGAAGCAGGTTCTCGATCTGTTCCTGGAGACGCGTGATGTTGGACTGGATGATGCCGACGACTTCCCGTTGCTGATTGCCCAGGCGCCCGAAGCTCTGGTCGGCGAGCAGGCTGGTGCCCTCGCGGATGGCGCTCAGGGGCGTCTTCAGCTCGTGCGACACCTGGCCGACGAGCTGTCGCCGCTCGCGTTCGGTTCGAACCAGGCGTCGACGGACCCACTCCAGTCGGGTCGACAGTGCTCGCAGGTCGCGGGGGCTGGTCACTTGTTCGATGCGTGCGCGCTCGGGCTGGGCCAGCGCCCGCATGCCCCGGTCCAGACGGCGGATGCGCCGGTTGAGGAAGCTGGCCATCAGCAGGGCCAGCAGGATCGCGACCGGCACGGTCGAAACGAGACTCAGGAGGGAAACGTTCCGGGCCGATTCTCCCATGGCTTCCAGCCGCCGCAGCTCGCGCTCCGAAGCGTTCTCGGTCGCTACCAGCAACCGGTTCGCATCCGCGGCGAGCTCCTCGAAGGGCCCGGAAAGACGAGGCGGCCATTCGGCACCGTCGCCGAGGTCCGCGGCCAGCCGATGCAGATTCCGACTCTGTTTCTTCATGCCGTCGATTCGCTCGCGCAGGGCATCGCGCTCGACCAGCCGGGCAAAGGCGGCCAGTTCGTCGGTCAGGACCCGGCGGCGCTCGGAGAGGTTGGACCGTGCATCCGCATCCTGCAGAATCCGGAACTGCCTGGCCGCCCGCTCGAACGCAATGACCCGGTCACCGATCTGCCGGGCCGACTGCGTGGCCGAGATCGTGCGCTCGAGCAGCTGCTCGCTCTGGCGGGTGACCCGGTCGATCTGTTGGCTCGAGACGATCAGCCCGACCAGCAGCGGAAAAGCGACCAGCGCAAAGCCGGCCAGTTGGAGCGTCAGTACCGATTGCGTGCGCAGACGTCGCCGCAAGCGGCGCCACGCGCCGCTCCGGCCTCTTCTCTCCCCCCTTGTTTCCGTCCGTGCACCATGGTCGCTCAAGGGGCGATTGCGCCTCTCTGGTTCCTGGTCGACAGCGACAGTATCGATGTGGGGGGTGGTCGCTTACAAGCTAGCTCGTCGCCCGATCGAGCCTGTCGCGTATGGCCGACCAGGCCGATTCTTCGGGGAGCCGCTGTACGAGAATCCGCCTGGCGCCCCGGTGGTCGAGTTGTCGCAAGGCCGCGTAAAGGCCTCGGGCATAGAGTTTCGGATCTTCGGGCAGCGACTGCCAGGCCCTGAAGCCGCCCGGATCGGGCGTGTCCCCCAGTGCGAGGACGGCTGCGTCGGGGTCGGGTCGAACAAGGACTTCGGCATCGACGAGCTCGACTTTCGTTTCGGGAGCGTAGTGCGACGGCAGTCGGCCCGAGGCCCTCGGGCCTTCCGACTCGCCGGCCAGGTTCGGTGTGTCACCCAGCACGCCTGCAAGCTGTTCGATGCTGATCATGCCGGGGCGAAGGACCCGGGGGTAGGGGCCGCTGCAATCGACGATGGTCGATTCGACGCCGACATTGCAGGGGCCGCCGTCGATCACGGCGGCGACGCTGTCGCGGCCCTCGAATTCGCTGACGACATGATCGGCGGCGGTCGGGCTGATGCGGCCGAAGCGGTTGGCCGAGGGGGCGGCGACGGCGCGGTCGAGGATCTTCAGCAGCCTGAGGGTGACGGGGTGGCCGGGTACGCGCAGGCCGACGGTCTGCTGTCCGCCCGTCACGATGTCGCTTACCCGATCGGCCTTGGGCAGGATGAGGGTGAGCGGGCCGGGCCAGAAGGCGCGGGCGAGCTTGCGCGCGGTTTCGGGTACTTCGGCGGCCCAGTCGTCCATGGCCTCGATGCCCGGCAGGTGGACGATCAGCGGATGGTCGGCCGGCCGCCCCTTGGCGGCGAAGATGGCGCGCACGGCTTCGGGTTCGTCGGCGACGCCTGCCAGCCCGTAGACGGTTTCGGTGGGTACGGCGACGAGTTCTCCGCGGCGCAGCAGGTCCGCGGCGCGTTGCAGATCCTCTTCGCTGTCGCCGAGGCGGATCACGGCTGGAATTTCTCCGGGCGAAGCACTTCCACGTCGGACAGCGTGAGGATCATGGCGTAGTTGTCGTAGTAGTGCTGTTTGAGGTGCCGTGCGATCCTCAGCGCCGTCTCGTCGTCGCAGATGACTTCCACGCGGATGTTGCTGTCGGCTTCCCAGCCGGCGTCGCGCACACCGCGCTGGCCGCGTCCGCGGGCGTTGGTGATCGTGTAGCCGGGCGCGCCGAGCTTGTCGAGGTCGCGCGTGAGGTGGGTCTCCAGCGCGGCTTCGGTGATGACCGTCAGGAGCTTTCGCCGGTAGTCTTCCTGGATGGGCATGGCGTTCGTCTCCTCTTGCCTATAGGGTCCGGTGGATGAATTCCGACAGCTGCCAGTACAGGGGAATGCCGACCAGCACGTTGAACGGGAAGGTGATGCCCAGCGAGGCCGTCAGCGACAGCGTCGGGTTCGCTTCCGGCACCGAGATGCGCATGGCCGCGGGCACCGCGATGTAGGAGGCGCTCGCGGCCAGTACGGCCATCAGCATGGTGCCGCCTTCCGACATGCCCAGCAACCAGCCGGTGGTGGCGCCGACGACCGAGCCGAAAAGCGGCATGGCGACGCCGAATGCGATGAGGAACAATCCGTAGCGTTTCAGGCTGCCTGCGCGCGAGGCGGCGATCAGGCCCATCTCGAGCAGGAAGATCGCCAGAATGCCCTTGAACAGGTCCATGAACAGCGGCTCGATGGCCTTCAGGCCTTCCGGATCGGACAACCAGCCGATTAACAGGCCGCCGATGAGCAGCACGATGCCCTTGCCGAGGAAGACTTCGTGGGCGACGTCGCCCCACTTGGTGTCGCTGGACAACCCGCGGGCGAGCACGATGCCGACCAGGATGGCCGGAATCTCGAGGACGACCAGCAGCAGCGGCAGGTGGGGTTCGTAGCCGATCTCGCGGGTGGCCAGCCAGGCGACCGCGACCGCGTAGGTGCCGACGCTCACCGAACCGTAGTGGGCCGCGATCGAGGCGGCGTCCGCGCGCGCGAAACGGCCCAGCTTGTGCAGCAGCGGGAAGGCGACCAGCGGCATCAGCAGGCCGATCATCAGCGTGGCCAGAACCGACGGCGCCAGGTCGAGGAAGGGCTGCTTCTGCAGCTCGATGCCGCCCTTCAGGCCGATCGACAACAGCAGCAGGATCGAGACGAAGTCGTAGACAGCCTGCGGCAGCCTCAACTCCGATTTCAGCAGCCCGGCAGCGAGGCCGAGCAGGAAAAACAGGATGATCGGGTCCATGCGTGCTCGTCAGTCCTTGACCTGCCAGCCGATGCTCGCGCCGGCGCGCAGGGGGACGATGGTTTCGCCACCTGCGGCCAGTTCGGCATCCAGGGTCCACTCCCGCTTTTCCAGCGCGATGCGATCTTCGTGATGCGGCAGTCCGTAGAAGTCCGGTCCGTGCAGGCTGGCGAAGCTCTCGAGCTTGTCGAGCGCGCCGGCGGCTTCGAAGATCTCGGCATACAGTTCGATCGCCGCCGGCGCCGAGTAGATGCCGGCGCAGCCGCAGTCGGATTCCTTGGCATGCCTGGGGTGCGGGGCGCTGTCGGTGCCCAGGAAGAATCGCTCGTTGCCGCCGGTGGCCGCCGCGACCAGCGCCTGACGGTGCCGTTCGCGCTTGATCAGCGGCAGGCAGTAGTGGTGCGGCCGCAGGCCCCCTTCGAACAGGGCATTGCGGTTGTACATCAGGTGGTGGACGGTGATGGTCGCCGCGATCGGGCCCGGCGCGGATTTCACATAGTCGATCGCGTCCGCCGTGGTCGCGTGCTCGAGCACCATCTTCAGTTCGGGAAATCGCGGGCGCAGCTTCTCGAGATGACGCTCGATGAAGACCGCCTCGCGGTCGAAGACGTCGATGTCGCCGTCGGTGACCTCGCCGTGCATCAAAAGCGGCACGCCGTGCCTTTCCATGGCCTCGAGCACCGGGTAGACGCGCTCGAGATCGCGCACGCCGGAGTCGGAGTTGGTGGTCGCGCCGGCCGGGTAGTACTTGACCGCGTGCACGAAGTCGCTTTCGGCCGCCTCGCGAATGTCTTCGGGCGTGGTGGTCTCGGTGAGATACAGGGTCATGAGCGGCTCGAAGCTGCTGCCTTCGGGCAGCGCGGCCAGGATGCGGTCGCGATAGGCGCGAGCATCTTCGAGGCTTCGCACCGGCGGCTTGAGGTTGGGCATGACGATGGCTCGGCCGAACACGCGCGCGGTAGCCGGGACCACGGCGGCCAGCATGTCGCCGTCTCTCAGGTGCAGGTGCCAGTCGTCGGGGCGTCGAATCTCGATGCGGTTCACTGCGGTGTCGTCAAATGGGTTCAGGGGCATTTTAGTCGCTCGATCCGGTCTGCGCTGAGCGACGCATTTCCGCTATTGACCGGATCCGCGCGGCTGAGGATAATGAAAAGATATAACATTACATAAGCATCCCTTTAGCGGAACTCATGGAGACCCCAATGATTCGATCGATCCTTCTCGCGGCCGGCCTGCTGCCCGTGGCCGCGCTGGCGCAGGAAGCGAACCAGGAACCCGAATCCCACACCGAGCGCGGCGAGCTCGAAAAAATGGTGGTCAGTGCGCTGCCGATCGCGCGCAGCAAGCTGGATTCCGCCCAGCCCATCGATGTGCTTTTCGGTGAAGAACTCGACGACCGACGCGGCATGACCCTGGGAGAGACCCTCATGCAGCAGCCCGGCGTGCATTCGACCAGTTACGGCCCCGGTGCCGGCCGCCCCGTGATTCGCGGCCTGGGCGGCGGTCGCGTGCAGGTGCTCGAAGACAGCCTGCCGGCGGTCGACGTGTCGGCTCAGTCCGACGATCATGCGGTGAGCGTCGAACCGATGCTGATCGACCGCGTGGAGATCCTGCGCGGCCCGGCCACGCTGTTGTTCGGTTCCGGGGCCGTCGGTGGGGTGGTCAACGTGATCAACGGACGCATTCCCGATTCCGTTCCCGATCGCGCCCTGGAAGGTCGCTTCGAACTGCGTGGCAATACGGTTGCCGACGAACGCACCGGGGTGCTCCGCCTGGACGGCGGTTCGGGCAACTGGGCCTGGAATGTTTCGGGCTCCTGGCGCGATGCCGACGACTACGAGATTCCCGGGGTGGCCGAGGCTGGTCATTCCGAAGACGACGGGCATGATCACGAGGACGATTCCGGCATCCTGCCCAACAGCTTCGTCGAGTCGCGGTCGGGCTCGGCCGGGTTGAGCTGGTTCGGGTCGCGTGGCTTCTTCGGCGTTTCCCTCAAGCAGTACGAGACCGAATACGGGATTCCCGCGCCCCATGCAGCTCACGGGGAAGAGGAGGAAGAGCACGGCCACGACGATCACGGTCTCGATGCCTTCCGATATGTGTTGCTGTCCGAGGACGATCACGGTGAAGAAGATCACGAAGGTGAGGACGTCTACATCGATCTCGAGCAGACGCGCTGGGATGCGAAGGGCGCGTTGAACGAGCCCCTGCCGGGCTTCACCCGTGCGACCCTGCGCGCTAGCTACAGCGAATACACGCACGCGGAGCGGGCGGTTGAATCCGGTCACTCGGAAGAGGAGCCGGATCACGCGGACGAGCATGCCCACACCGTCTTCGATGTCGAAGCCTGGAATGCCCGCCTCGAACTCGAGCACAGGCCCGTTGCGGGCTGGCGCGGCGCGCTGGGATTCCAGTTCGAGGACGAAACCCTGGCGGCGATGGGTGATGAAGCCTACGTGCCGGACGGGGAGTCGCTGTCCTGGGCCCTGTTCGCCCTGGAGGAAAGGGACACCGGCCCGCTCACCTGGACGCTGGGCGCGCGCCTGGAACGCAACGAGATCGAAGTCGACGAGCTGATCGAGAGTCACGGGCACGAAGACGAGCACGGGGACGAGCATGGGGAAGACCATGACGTCCCGCTGCGGCGCACATTCACCACGGTATCGGGAAGCGCAGGTGTGCTCTGGCGGATGAACGAGCGCTGGCAGTCTTCTCTGAACTATGCCTACGCCCAGCGCGCGCCCTCCCAGGCCGACCTGTACGCCAACGGTCCGCACGCGGCCACGTTTACCTTCGAGCGCGGCGATGCCGACCTGGACGAGGAAGTGACCAACGGTATGGACTTCATCGTCCACCGGCACGGCGAAGACTTCGACCTGGAAGTCAGCCTGTTCTACAACGCCATCGACGATTTCATCTATCTGGACGAGACCGGCGAGGAAATCGACGGCCTGCCGCTTCGACAAACGCGCCAGGAAGACGCGACCTTCTACGGCGGTGAGCTGCTGGCCGTCTGGCATCTGCCGCGAACGAGTCTGGGGCATTTCGACCTGCGCGCCGGCTACGACTGGGTGCGCGCTGAGCTCGACTCGGGCGAGAACCTGCCGCGAATCTCGCCGGCCCGCTACATTGCCGGAATCGACTGGCACGGCGGCGACTTCCGCGGCAGCCTGAACTATCAGCACGTGACCGAGGCCGATGAGCTGGCGCCCAACGAGACGCCGACCGACGGTTACGACATGCTCGATCTCAATCTCAGCTACTTCTTCAACCTGGGCGGCGCCGACCTGGAAGCCTTCGCCAAGCTCTCCAACCTGCTTGACGAGGAAGCCCGGGTGCACACCTCCTACCTGAAGAACTTCGCGCCGCTGCCGGGGCGCAACGTCGGGTTCGGTTTGCGCGGCCGGTTCTGAATCGGAACGCGGCGACTCAGTCGGCCGGCCAGCTCATGCCGGCCGACTGCAGTCGTTCGACCAGGCCGGCGTCGAGCGGCGGCATGGCGCGGCGCAGATGGCTGCGGAAGGCTTCGGCCGCCGGCGTCATGATCCGCGTGGACTTCTGCAGGAGGTACCAGTACACCGGCGCGGGGAAATGCGGAACGTCGAGCATGACCAGCTTGCCGGCATCCAGCTCCAGCTTGACGGCGTGCAGGGAAATAACGGCCAGACCATAGCCGCCGCGCACGGCCTGCTTGATGGCCTCGTTGCTGCCGAGTTCGAGCTTGGGCCGAAGTTCGGCGCCGAAACGGCCCAGCCAGTCGGCGGTCCATGAACGCGTGCCCGATCCCTGTTCCCGGACCACGAAGCGCGTCTTCGCCACCTGCCGGAAACGAAGCTCCCTGGATTCCGTCCAGGGGTGGTCGGGCGCGGCGATCATCACCAGGGGGTTGATGCCGACTTGCTCGCGCTCCAGCGCTCGCCTGTCCGGCGGGCGGGTCATCAGATACCAGTCGTCGAGGCCTTCGTCGAGTCGCTCGACCAGGGCCGAGCGCGGCATGATCCGAAGGCTCAGTTCGATGCCGGGGTGTTCGCGCTGGAAGCTGCCCAGGAGCCGCGGCATGAAGTACTCGGCCGTCGATACCGCCGCGATGCTCAAATGGCCGCGCTCGACGCCCTTGCGGGCGGCGAGCTGCTGCTCGAGACGCTGCAGGGGCTCGCGCACGTCGCGCGCGGCCTGCAAGACGTCGCGGCCGGCTTCGGTAAGGCGCAGTTGCCGCCCGACCACTTCGTAGAGCGGCATGCCGGCCGATTCGCTCAACTGCTTGAGCTGGATGGAGAGGGTCGGTGCGGTGAGATGCAGCTGCTCGGCCGCGCGCGCGATCGAGCCCGCCTCGGCCACGGTGCGGAAAATGAGCAACTGGTGCAGCGTCAAGTGCATGGGTAAAGAATAGATAAAAATCTATGCAAACGCCAATAAAAATTAACTTTTATTAATTGGAATGCCTTTCTAGACTGCTCGCCATGTTCAAGCGAGGAGGTCATTGCATGTCAGCAGTCATCGAGTCCGGTGAACTGGATCGGCCGCGAGCCGAAACCGCCACCGTGGTGCTGGCCCCCGGCGACGGCATCGGCCCGGAGATCACCCTGGCGACCTGTCAGATCCTGGAGGCCGCGGGTGCGGCCGTGCGATTCGAGCCGATCGAGGTGGGCGAGGCCTGCTACCGGCAGGGAGTGAGCTCGGGCATTCCCGAAGACGCCTGGTCGGCCATCCGGCAGCGGCGCGTTTTGCTCAAGGGGCCGATCACCACACCCCAGGGCGGCGGCTACAAGAGCCTCAACGTGACCCTGCGCAAGTCGCTGGGTCTGTTCGCCAACGTGCGGCCTTGCCGGTCCTGGCATCCGGTGCTGCCGTCGAGGCACCCGGAGATGGACCTGGTGGTCGTGCGGGAGAACGAGGAAGACACCTACGCCGGAATCGAACACCGGCAGACCGCGGAAGTGACGCAGTGCCTGAAGCTGATCTCGCGCCCGGCCAGCGAACGGATCGTGCGCTACGCCTTCGAGCTGGCCCGCGCCCAGGGCCGCCCGAAGGTGACCTGCATGACCAAGGACAACATCATGAAGGTCACCGACGGGCTGTTCCACCGGGTCTTCGACGAGATTGCCGGCGATTACCCGGAGATCGCTGCCGATCACCGCATCATCGACATCGGAACCGCCCTGCTCGCCGACCGGCCCGAGCAGTTCGACGTGGTGGTCACACCCAATCTCTACGGCGACATCATCTCGGACGTGGCCGCGCAGATCACCGGCTCGGTCGGCCTGGGTGGCTCGGCCAACATCGGTGACGGATTCGCCATGTTCGAGGCGGTGCACGGCTCGGCGCCGGATATCGCCGGGCAGGATATCGCCAACCCTTCGGGAATGCTGCTGGCCGCCTGCGAAATGCTGCGCTACCTCGACGACGGGGCGACGGCCGACCGGATCGAGTGCGCCTGGATGCGCACGCTCGAGGAAGGTGCCCACACCGCCGACATCTTCCGGGCCGGGCACAGCCGCGAGCGGCTGGGCACGCGCAGCTTCGCCGAGCGCGTGTGCCGGAATCTCGACACGGCGCCGCAGACGCTTGCGCCGTCCCGTGGCGGCGGGCTGCCGCGCTTTGACGGCTCCTGGAAGGCGGCTGCCGAAAAACCGCGCAAGAGCCTCGTCGGCGTCGATGTCTTCCTCGACTGGGACGAGGAAGGGCGCGATCCGGGACGCCTCGGAGACAGGCTCGTGGCGGCCGCCGGCGAGGGGTCGCTGTCGCTTCGCATGGTGACCAACCGTGGCGTCAAGGTCTGGCCCGACGGCCTGCCCGAAACCCGCTGCACCGACCACTGGCGTTGCCGCTTCCGGGTGGAAGCCGAAAGCGAGTGCTCGCATGCGGACGTGATCGGGCTGCTGCAGCGCTTGGAGGAAGCGGGCTTCGACTTCGTCAAGACCGAGCACCTGTGCCACTTCGACGGCCAGCCGGGTTTCTCGCTGGGGCAGGGCGAGTGAGGCGGAAGCAAACACTGTAAACTTTTCATATCGTCATAAGGTAGACTGTCGCGCTTTTCGTTCACCCGCAAAAAGTAAGGAGAGAAAAGCGTGACGACCGCCGCCCGCATCGCGGCGGCCCTGGTGCTGGCCACCGGGGTCGCCTCCCAGCAAGCCGCCCGCGCTCAGGGCGAACCGACTGCCTCGCTCGACCCCCTGCTGGTCAGCGCCACGCCCGCCGGCGGCACGCTGTCGGAATCCTTCCAGTCGGTCACGGTCATCGACCGCCAGCAGATCGAAAGCTGGCCGGCGGCGACGCTGGCCGACCTGTTGGCCGGTGTGGCCGGGGTGGATATTCGGCGACGCGGCGAGCCGGGCGTCCAGGCCGATGTGGGTATCCGCGGCACCGGCTTCGAGCAGACCGTGATCCTGCTCGACGGCATGCCGATGGGTGATCCCCAGACCGGTCATCACAACCTCAACCTGCCCGTTCCGATCGAGCACATCGAGCGCATCGAGGTGGTCAAGGGACCGGGCGCCATGGCCTACGGCGGCAAGGCGACCGGCGGGGTGATCAATATCGTCACGCGGAAGGGCGGAGATACCTCCCTGGCCGCGCAAGCCAGAGTCGGCAGCCACGACACCCGCTCGGGCATGCTGGCCGGCGCCGCCGCCTGGGGGCGCAGCGATCACCGCCTGAGCCTCGATCACCTGCAGACCGACGGTCACCTGCCCGAGCGGCGGGCGGACGCCGAACTCACGCGCGGCCTCTACACCGGCGGGGCGGATTTCGGCCGCACGGACCTGCGCTGGGGCCTGGGCGCCGAAAACCGCGACTTCGGCGCCTGGAAGTTCTACACCGCCGACTATCCGGACCAGCGCGAGCGCACCCGGACCCGAACCGCCTGGCTGGCCGCCGACACCCGCGCCGGCGAGTGGACGCTGAGCCCGCAGGCCTGGCGGCGCGAGCACGACGACCGGTTCCGGACCATCGTCTTCGGTACCGCCTACATCAATCGCCACGAGACGCGGGTGCAGGGATTGCGCCTGGCCGGACGCCGTTCCTGGGGCGGGGGCGTCACGGCGCTCGGGGTATCGCACGCAAGCGAGCGCATCGACTCCAACGCGCTCGATCGCCACGACCGCGACGAGTCCCAGGCCTGGCTGGTGCACCGCCAGCCCCTGGGCCAGCGCACGGCGCTGGAGGCCGGCCTCACCCTGGTCGACTACAGCGACTACGGCAGCTACGGCCTGCCGAGCATTGCCGTCCGGCACCGCATCGGCGAGCACTGGACGGCTTTCGCTTCGGTGGCGCGATCGGCCCGTGTGCCGTCCTACACCGAACTGTTCCTGCAGACCTCGGGTAATCTGGGCAACCCGGATCTCGAGCCCGAGCGGTCCGACTACGCCGAAGCGGGCCTGCGTTTTCGCGCCGGTGCGCACCGGCTGAACCTCGCGCTGTTCGAGCGCCGTACCGATCGGTTGATCGACTGGGCCCGCTCGCCGGGCGAAGTCCAGTGGCAGGCCGACCAGTTCGAGGGGCACCGCAGTCAGGGCGGCGAGGTCGAGTGGCGGTGGTTTCCCGCTCACCGTTGGCTGGAGCGCGTCGACCTGGCCGCCACCGTGCTCGACACCGAGCTCGACGATCGCGGTCTCGAAATCAAGTACGCGCTGGATCATGTCGAGCTGGGTCTGACCGGGGGTGCCGTCTGGCGTCTGGCTGAGGCGCTGCGATTGACGACGCGTGCGCGCTACACCGACCGCAGTTCCGGCGAGTCCGGGACGCTGCTGGACCTGCGGTTGGGCTGGCAACTGTCCGGTGTCGAGCTCTTCGTCGAGGGCAACAACCTGCTCGACGAGCGCCTGGTCGAGGCGGGCTTCGCGCCGCTACCGGGGCGCTGGCTCTACGCGGGTATTCGGGCCGACTACTGAGCGTCGTCCCTCGATCGTTGCAGCCAGTCGTCGAAGCGTTCGCGGATTCGATCGATGGTGTGCGAGTACCAGTCGATGTCCTTGGCGATGGCGTTGGCGCTGTTGTAGGCGTGGGTCGGAATGTGCGGGCGCATGTCGATCCCCGCTTCGGGGTGGCGGCGCACCTGCGCTTCGGCGGAGTGCCGGGCCGGCCCGTAGGCCAGCCGCTCGGCCAGTTCGGTCAGCGGGCCGGTGCGCGTGGCGAAGCGGATGAAGGCCCGCGCGGCCTCCGGCCGGCCGGCGCCGGCCGGGACGACCCAGGTCTGGTACTCCTGGATCTGGCCGTCCCAGATGATTTCGATGCTGCTTTCGGGGTCCAGGCGCGCGTTGAAGAAGCGGCCGTTGTAGCCCGAGGCCATGACCGCCCGGCCGGACTTGAGCAGGCGAACCGGTTCGTCCCCGGCTTCCCACCAGATGATCGAATCGCGGATCGCGCCGAGGCGCCGGAAGGCCAGTTCCAGGCCGCGCGGCGTCGACAGCAGGTCGTAGAGCTCCTGTCGGGGGACGCCGCTGGCCAGCAGCGCCCATTCCATGTTGTCCGCCGGCGTCTTGCGAAGCGCGCGCTTGCCGGGGAAGCTCTCGGTGTCGAACAGGTCGGCGACGCGATTGGGGCGCTGTCCGGAAAAGGCGCGGGCGTCGTAGGCGATGACCGTGGCGTAGACGGTATGGGTGAGCGCGCAGCGATGGCGGGCACCGCCGATGAAGTCCCGTTTCGCCGGCGTGCCGTCGCTGCCGGGCGGCAGCGCCAGGTCATCGATCGACTGCAGCCGGTCTGCCGCGCAGGCCGCCAGGGATTCGCTCATCGCCATGTCGACGAGATCCGGAGGCGGGTCGCGGTCGAGGATGGCGGTGCCGCCGTTGTAGGCGACCGTCTCGACGGGGATGCCGGTTCGCTCGGTGAAGGGCGCGAACAGGACTTCGCGCTGGACTGCTTCGTAGGCCCCGCCCCAGGTCGCCACCACGAGGGGATCCTTCCCGTCGGCCATCGCCGAGCCGAAGAACAGGGCCGAGACGAGAATCAGGACGGGCTCAAGCCGTGGCATGTTCTTCCTTGCGCATCTGTTCGAGCAACTCCAGGTAGGCGTTGATCAGGTCGGACTCGTAGACCGTGCCGACCAGGCGGCCGTCGGCGTCGAGGACGGCCACGCCCTCACCGACGAAGTGTCGCATGGCGTTCATCGCCTCCCAGACGGTTTCGTCCTCTCGCATGCTAAGAGCGTTGGCGTCGCACCAGCGCTGCGCCGGCTCACGCTCGCCGGCGGCGAACAGTTCGTGCAGGTGCACGGTGCCCGCGTAGTAGCCGCGCGCATCCACCAGGTAGGCCTCGGACGAGCCGGCCTCGACGATGGCATCGCGTGCCTGACGCACTGTCGCGTCGCTCTCCACGGTGACGTAGTCCTCGGAAAGAAGTTCGCTGATGGCGTGCGTCCGGAGGATCGCCCGGCTTCTGCCGCCGGAGAGATCGTGCCCGCGCTCGGTCAATTGCCGGTCGAACAGCGAGCGGCCGAAGTATCGGGATGCGACCAGGTTGGCCAGGGCGACGCTGGCCAGGGCCGCGATGGTCAGCGGGTAGCTGGCGGTCAGCTCGAAGACGATGATGACGGTCGTCAGGGGGGCCCCGATAACCGGCGCGGTGACGGCCACCATGCCGCACACCGAATAGACCACCAGGGCCGACAGGTCCAGCCCCAGCAGCGACCCGACCAGGCTGCCGAACAGCGCGCCGAACAGGCTGCCGATGACCAGTGCCGGGCTGAACACCCCGCCGGCAAAGCCCATGCCCAGGCACCAGGCCGTGGCCAGCAGCTTGAGCGTGAGCACCAGCAAGAGCTCCCAGTGGCTGAAAGCGCCCTCGATGAAGGCCAGGCGCAGGGTCTCCGAGCCCATGCCCAGGATATCGGGCATCCACAGCGCGGCCAGACCGAGGCCGAGGCCCGCCATTGCCGGGCGCAGCACGGCCGGCACTTTCATCCGACCGGCCAGGCGCGCCATGCGCAACAGCGCCGACATGTAGGCGACCGCCACCCCGGCGCTGGCCACGCCCAGGACGACGAAGAGCCCGAACTCCCAGAGATGCGCCACTTCGGCCTCGGCCACCTGGAACAGCGGCGGCTGGGGCCAGATCAACTGGGCGGTGACGTGGCCGAGCACGGAAGCGAAGGCGACCGGCGCGAAGGCGCGCAGGGCGAAATGACGGAGCACCACCTCGTGCGCGAAGAGGATGCCGGCGATGGGTGCATGAAATACCGTCGAGATGGCCGCGGCCACGCCGCAGGCGATGGCGATGTTGTCGCTGGTCGTGCCGGCGCGGAACAGGCGGGCCAGGCCCGATCCCACTGTTCCGCCCATGTGCACCAGCGGGCCGTACTGGCCCACCGAGGCCCCGGAACCCAGCGAGACCAGGCTCGACAGCCCGGTGAGAAAGCCCGTACGCAGCGGCAGGCGGCCCTCCCGGGTCTGGACCGCGGCGATCAGGTCGGCCGGGGAATGCGGGCGCCGGTCCGGGATGAAACGGTGCAGGATGCCGCCGACCAGTCCGCCGGCGGTCGGCACGGCCACGATCGCCAGCGTCACCAGCCAGGCGCGCTCCTCCATCATGCGGCTGCGCGGCGAGATCAGCAGCAGGTCGTTGAGCCAGCCGATGGCGGCTACGAAGCCGTTGGCCAGCATGGCCGACACGATGCCGGCCACGGCACCGAGCAGGACGATGACGGAGACCCGGCGAAGCAGGTCGCCGGGATCGCGTCGAGGGGGAGCCGGTTCGACTGTGTCGTTCACCGGCCCGTGGCTCAACGGACGACCGGGACGCCGAACAGGATCGGGTGCAGCCAGAACGCGAATGCGGCGTAGAGCAGCAGCCCCCCGACGATCACGATGACATCGTTGGCTTTCGAGCCGGGCAGCTGCGGAATGGCGCGCTGCGGGCGGTGCTTGAAGGAAATGCGGTCGGCTACCGCCCAGGCCAGGAAGCCGCCGAAGAGCAGCAGGTCGGCCAGGGTGCCGTTGACCAGAAGGTGGGCCAAGGCCCAGGCCTTCACCGCTGCCAGCATCGGGTGCTTGAGCACCTGCTGGATGCGGCCGGGAAAGTAAGTCGCCAGCAGTGCGGGGAACACGAAGAGCACCAGCAGCATGGCCAGGTGGCGCATGAAGGCCGGCGGCTGCCAGAGCCAGGTGGGATCCATCCGCGCCTGGCCGTAGCCGATGACGATCAGTACCAGCCCGGCAATGGCCAGCAGGCTGTAGACACCCTTGAAGGGCATCTCGCCCATCTTCGCGACCATGGCGTCACGCCAGCGCCAGGAGAAGATGCTGATCGAGTGCGTGCCCAGGAAAAGCACCAGGCCGATGACGAGTAGCGACATTGCGAATCTCCCTTGGTGGACGGCACACATTGTAAGGGTGGCGATCGCCCGTGCCACCCGAGGCGGAGAACGGGCAAGCTCCGGACGGGTCGCCGCGGGCGCGAAAGCCCGCTCCACAGGAATTGCCCCGCAGGGCTCAGGGGCGCTCGAGAATCCGCCGCCGGATGATTGCCTCTTCTTCGGGCGTGATCAATCCTTCTTCGAGCAGTTCCTGGAGGAAGCGCAGCTGTTCAAGCTTCCTCGATGCCGGAGTCTCGTCACCGCCCGGACCGGAACCCGATTCCCTCGAGGGCGGAGGGGCTGCGGCATCTGCTGCCAGTCCCCCGGCACGGTCGTCCCGGCCTTCGCTGTCCGGAGATACCTGCTCCCCGCATTCGAGTTGCAGCGACAGGCCAGTGACGATGTCGCTGTCTCCGGGGCGGATGTTCAGTTCCCGGCAGCCGGCCTTGCGCAAGGTGACGACGCCATACTGCGCCATGTCCTCCGAGGCGTAGCTGTTGGGGTAGATGTCGCGCTCGTCGAGCGTCAGCGGCGTGGTGCCGTGGTGTCCGGTGATCGTGATCACCTCGGCGCCTGCCGGGTCGGACTCGACATCGAAGGAGCGGATGCCGGCTCCGTCGATCGCCTCGGCCCGGCCGCCCGCGAGCAGCAGGGAAAGCGCCAGGAGCGACAGCGCAACGGTCGGCTTCGAAGTGCCCATCGTTCGCCCGGGTCAGTAAGCCGCGTCGAAGCCCAGCAGCAGGTAGTGCTCCTGGTCGAGGTGGCCGGTGTAGTAATTGCCCGATTGCGGATCGTCGTCGAGCAGGTCGACGTTCAGTTCCATGATGCCCTTGAGATTCCGCATGAAGTAATACGAGGCGGTGAGGGTCATGCTGTTGATGTCGATGCCCTCGTAGATGGTGTCGGTGTTGGCGAAGTCACCGGCGTCGGCGTAGTTGTAGAGCGCTGAAAAGGCCCAGCGGTCATTGGGGATGTAGTCGATGCCGGCGAAGCCGCCGTCCCAGGAGTATTCCTCATCGGGTGCGGCGTCGAGGAAGCCGTCCCACTCGTTCCACAGGTACTGGGCGTACCAGTACCAGCGCCCGCCGATCGAGCCGGACAGGTCGATGCCGGCAACGCGCTTGTCGGTATTCCTGCCGCTGGTGTCGAGCCCGGCGGGTCCGCCTGCGCCGCGCTGCTTGCCGTCGAGTCCGAACAGGCCGACGGCGACCGGCCCGAGGTCGAATCCGACACGCCCGAACACCGTCTTGGAATTGTCGCTGTCGAACAGGTTGTCGGGGCGGCTGAAGCCGGGGCTGTTGACGTCGAAGTGGGCGGAGATGCCGTTGCCGTTGACAAAGCCCAGCCCGATGTCCAGCGGGCCCACGCCCCGGTCGAACAGCACGCCGCGCTCGTAGGTGATGCCGGCCATGCGATAGGCCATGTAGTCCTGAAACGGCAGGCGGACCTCACGCGGGAACATCAGGTCCGAGACCTGGAACTGGCCGAGCATCATGCCGATACCCGAGCCGAAGATGTCGTCGTGGCGGAACCAGGCGTCCTCGACCACGACTTCGCCATTGCCGCCCTTTTCGCCGAAAATGGCGTAGAAGTAGTAGGTGATGTGCTCGCTCAAGGGTGCGCTGGAGAGCATCTTGATCAGGTAGGGTGACTGGAAATCGGTATCGGCCTGTAGCTTCTCGCCGGTGATCGGATCGATGTTGCCGCCTTCGCGGGCCTGGAAGTAGCCCTGGGCCCGGAACGCCAGTGGGGGGTAGTCGGGCAGCTTGAGGCGCTTGTCGCCGGTGTCGGTCGTGCCCGCGTCCCAGTTGTCGAGCTTGAAGTTGTTGCCGGCGAAGAACTCGCCGAACTGGTTGAGCTTGGGGTAAGCGGCGTGGCAGGCGGCACAGGTCATATCGTACTTGCGCGCAAACTCGGGCATGGCCGACAAGTGGCCCGAGGCCAGCAGGAGGCAGGCGGCTGCTGCCGCTGCGAGCAAATGGCTGGTGCTCTTGGTTCTCATGGTCCGCTCCTTACTGTCGACGATCGGGGCGCGGCATCGATGCGCCTTGTTCCCCAATCGTATTCCGGAACGTCGGTTCAAGAGTTGATCCGGATCACTCAATCGGCAGTTATTCGGCGGAAGATGCATCATGCGGCCGGGCGGGTCGCGGCTGGAGTCCCGGCGGGCCTGGGCGATATTGATCGTTAGGACTTGCCGGGCCGGGCGAAAAGCCGCGCGTTGTTCGCAATGCCGCAAGCGATGAGGGAAGTGGTCGGGGTGACTGGATTCGAACCAGCGACTCCTGCCTCCCGAAGCCAAGTGCTATGTAAGTATGTTGAAGTCTACCAGTAGGCGCTAAGTGCTGTCAAATGGCGTTTTCAGGGGTTCGTCGGCTTGAAACGCGATGTAAATTGAGGCACAGTTGTGCCCAATATGTATAGATTAAAAAGTATTTAAATTTTGACTCCTGCCCACGTTTTTTTGCTGATTCCAGGGTATTTCGGGGCAATCAGGTTCCGGAGCCCGCGTGTCTGATGCCGTAGCTCGCCTAATGGTCCTCATGGGGGCGCCGGACGGCTCTCATCCGGACTGGCCTCAGGTGCGCCGCACCATGTCCCAGATTCTCGGCGATGTCGAGACCATCACGTCCCGGGTGACGGCCGCCCACTGGGTTGTGGCTCCTCTTAGGCAGATGGAAGCTCCGGCGCCGGCCAGCACCAGCGAGTCCCTTGGCGCCATGCCTAGCCGAGGTTGCATCACCCACTATCCGGTTTTTGCCGCGTTGGCCACACAGCCGATTGTGCCGCAGGCGGATGCCGCTCGAAAATTGCAGGCGCTGTATCTGGTTTCAATTGCGTTGCGTGAGTACCACATCGTCAACGAAGGGTATGGGCCTCCGGTGGGCAGTGCCGAGCTCTCATGCAGGCGAATTGTGCGCGGCCGGTACTCGGATGAGCGTATCGGCGCGATCATCCGTCGTTCCTCGAGTCCGATCTCGTTGTGCAATCAACTGGAGAAGCTTCAGCGTTCCAAGCGCCCGCTTTCGGAATTTGACTTGAGCTTGGTAAGTGGGCTGTTACCCCTTCTGCGCGACGTTCGGGATGACCGGGACCTCCGCACAAGAAAAGGTGGTGGGCAAAGAAATCGCGAAATCGAGACTACTGTCCTGGATGCTGCCGATGATGACCCTACATCCCGAAAGCCAGCGCTGATACTAGAACGTCCGGACGAAGAAACCCGCGCCGAGCTGCAGGCGGAAGGGCTCCCTACTGAGTACGAAACGACCCGGGAGACCCTCTATGCCGAGATGCCCCCGTCACGCAACGAGAACTTCCCGGCTCGGCAGCTAAGCGAGCACCAGGCCCAGCAGCGCCTGATTCTGAGGGCTCGCGCGTACAAGACGAACCAGCAGCAAGTTCCCAATCGGCGTGAAATGCTCCACGAGCCGGCGCTGGCTCCTTTGCTGCACCCTAAGGGCCCTGTGTCGCCACCAAAGGGTTCTGACCTGGACTGGACGCTCGATACACTGCTTGGTTTCATGCTTCTGACGGGGTGCGAGGAAAAGGATCTGCACCATGTACGGGTCTGGAGCAAGCATTCACAGGTGCCGCGCCAGCCACCGGCGCTGGGGGTGGTACTGGAATATGTGGAGGAATATGCGGAGTTCATGATGCCTGTTGCACGCTTACCCGACTCCTGGCGACCCAATTCGGAGTATCGACACCATTTCAGACGGCCCGCCAATCGCTTTTATCTGAAAATTCCCACCCACCTGCCTATTGGAGAGCGGATTGTGAAGTTGGCCAGTCGGGTTCCCGAAGGCGGCCCGTTATGCGGGGACTCCCTTGGGCCGGCTGATGAACTGCCCAAGAAGCTGAAGGACCGGGTCTCCAAGCTCAACGATATCCACCACACCCATCTGACGCTCAATCGGATCAGTTTGTTCCTCTGGGGCGCGATCTACGCGCTCGATGGCGATATGGCCGAAGCGCTGCTGCTCAGCCGCCGTCATCGTCGCTCGAACGATTCGCGGCTCTATTACTACTCGACTCAGAGCGACCATCTACGAAACCAATATGCGAGAGTTTGGGGCGCCAAATCAAAACGGCCGTCGTCGAACGATAGGCGGCATGCCGTGCTGAAGGTTATAAATCCGGACATCGGTTCGGCAGCGGTTCCGTATCGCGACAGCATCAGCGACCTCGTACGGTTAATGAAGGAGCGCATTTCCGTCCTCATGGCGGGGCGCGGGCGGCGTACAGCCTCTCGCTGGATCGAAATACACAATGCGATGACTGCCTACGTCATACGCCAGATTCAGTGGATGACGGGAATTCGCGCGGTCCGCGACCCGATCGAGCTGCCGCTGTACGCCGCGCGCTCAGGATTCCTGGGCGTGATCGACAAGGATTCCAACGACGAGTACGGGGCTCGTGTCGTCTGGCTGATTGAGCCGGTCCAGCAGCAGATTGAAACCTACCTGCAATACGTCGACTCCGCGACGCGCTCTATCTTCGGGGAGGTGAATCGCGAAGCCGCATTCCGCTTCATTGGAGAGGGGCCGGCGATTCTGCAAGTCAATCAGCGGCGGCTCGAGCAGCACTTGCCCGACTACCCGTTCGCGGCGAACTCCCACCGTCACTATCTGAGAACCCGGCTTCGTGAGAAGGAAGTCGATGGCGGGGTTGTCGACGCCTGGATGGGGCATGGGGGCATTGGCGCTGAACCCTACGCCCGGCACAGTGCAATGTCACCAATGGTGATGCAGGAGGGGACCGAGGCAGCCCTCAACTCGATTTGGGAAGAACTCGGATGGGAAGTGTTGCCGGGGAGCCAGCATTGAAAAGAAGCTCTGAAGAGCGCCGGCAGTCGCGTCTACAGGACGAGCAGCGCGCCCTTTCGACAGTAGAGCATTTACTGGGGAAGGTTGCCCCGGGTCTCGTCGCCAAACGGGCAGGGGCGGGACTGTCGCGAAAGGATTCCGAATCCTTGGTGAAACAAGTCGAGCCGGCCATCGAGCCGCGGCACTGGAAGGCCGCCCGCAAGCACCTGAGAAAACGTCTTAAGGATCTTGAGGCCGCCACGGGCGGCTCAGTCTGTCTGCCGCCGCCGGCTACCTACATCAAACGCGACAAATCCCCGCTCGCGGGCGATGCAATGACCCTGGTCAGTGAGCTGGAAGTGTTGATCGAACGATTCCTGGTCGATGTGAGGGAAAACCTGGATGCGCCCATACATCCGGTGACTATCGAACGGAAGCTGACTGAAAAGGAATCCAAGAAGAAGGATAAAAAGAGAGCTAAGGAGCAAAGGAACTCTGAGGAGCAAAAGGAAGCTGAGCGGAAAAAAGCCGAGAAGCAGAAAGCCAAGAGAGAGCACAACCATCGCTTGCGTACTCTGGGGCGAATTGTATTCTCGGCGATTGTCAACGGCGGTCTCCTGAACCAGAGCCTCTACCGGAAACTCCTCCCCGAACTCTGTGATGGACTTCACGCGCATAAGGAGCTGGCCTGGGTTTCGTTTCCGCTCGATGACCGTGATCCCGATGACCATGACGATGATGACGAGGAGCCAGCCGGGGAGGGCATCGACTTTGATGCGCCGGTCCGGCGCTGGTTTCTGGACCCCGTGACGCTGGGGCTCGTCACTCGCTGGCATTCCGCATATTCCGGGGATGAGCGGCGCGAAGTCACTGCGCGCACCAAAGTACAGAACGCCCTGGGTCACTATGTGAAGTATCTCAGAACGCTCCCGATAACAGGTGCGGAACTGCGAACTGCGGCTGTAACCAACCCCAGAGAGCTCTTAAGGGCAGCCACTGCACGAACGTCGCTATATTTGCCCCCCGTGCTGGTCAATTTCCTCAGATCGACCAGCAGTGGCCAGTCCATGAGCGAGCGAACCTGGTGGCGTTACCAGTTCGATTTGATCGTCGATACGCCCGATCCATTGGAGGAAGTTTCGGACGCCACAGCCGGTTTGGCGACAACCGAACCCGAAGAGCCCGAGTTCAAGGGCGACAAGGCGGCTTTTTTCCAGCGTCAGGAAGACCTGATCAAGGTTCTGCACAAAACTCTGGGTGAGCCCGGAAACCTGAAAAAGGCGGACAAGAATGGCCCGGCCGTAAAGCGCATCGAGGCGGTGCTCGAGAAGCGGGAAGAGGATATGGCGCCCCTGCTGCACGCTTTCTACAGCTGGATCCTCTGGAAGCTGAAGCAACCATCCAAAAAGCAGGGACGCATTCGGTGCTCGTCCGCTCGCCGGTACACCAGCCGACTCGGCCAGGCGCTGATTGCCCTGGGGGCCGAATTGTCCATGGAAGGCATGGGCCCCGCGGACTGGGAGAGCTTCTATGACGAGGTTATCGAAAGCCTCGATTCCGCAATTGATCGAACCAAGGCAATTGGCAACCTGAGAGACTTTCACCGCTTCCTGATGATCACTTTCGATGCTCCGCCGGCCGCTATAGACGGCGAGGTCGATGCCGCCGCCCGCACCCGTTCTACGCTGATATCGAGGGATGACTACAGGCGGCTGATGCAGGCCCTTTCCGGGGACGGAAAGCCCGGTCACCAGACGCAAGTGCTGAGGATCATCTCCATGCTGATGTTTCGGGCTGGTCTCAGGCCCAATGAACTGATCGGGCTGGAGTATCGCCATATTCAGGGGGCGGCACGCGACCGGCTCAAGCAAGGATTAGCGGAGCCGATCCTCTGTTTGCACGCGACATCCAGCGAAGTCTTGAAAACACCCTCCGGCGTGCGCCAAATTCCCCTGTCTTGGTTTCTGACGCCCAAAGAAATGGAGGAATTTCAAGCGTTCCTCTACGCCAGGTTGTCCGTATACAGGGACTCGAACCTGCGGAGCGCCATCATTCTTACGCCCAGCCAGGGCGTCAACACGCGAATATCCTCCAGGGAGTACTTCGGAACGCTAACGGAACTGTTGCGGGAGATCACGGGTGACCCGGCGGTTGTGGCTTACACACTCCGCCACGGCTGCTTTTCGAAGATCTTCCGCAACGTGCTCGAGCCGCGTCGCAGGCACCAAAATCCGTTCTCCAGGAATGGCCTCATGCCACGAGAAGCAATTTACGCCCTGAGTACGCTCGCCGGCCACCTTGACCCGGATATTACGCTGCAGTCCTACGTCCACACCCAGGATATCGTGTGCCACCTTCATCTCCGGGAACAACTCAGAAATCTACCGCTAGGATTATGGGCCGCTCTGGAAGGACGAAAGGAAACTTCCCTGCATCAGCGGCGCGCGAGACACGCGGTCGGCGCTTCGGAAGCCAGCGAAGACGCCGAATTTGACCAGATGCACGATTCGACCAAAAGACTGATCAAGCAACTGGATCCAGCTACACCCAAGGCAAGGGCCGGGCACAAGGTGCGCTTGCCAAGGTTCCAGGTTGAAGAGCCGACCTTGTTGGATCTCGATCTGGAGACGATTCATGCGCTGCTCTTCTCGCTCCAACGGAACCACACACCGGAAGCCCGAGCGCGTCTCTTCAACTTGCCCGAAGCGCAGATCCAGAACTTCAAGGACATGTGCCTCCGTCTGGCCGGCTACCGCACCGAGTCAACGTCGGGCATAAGGAATCTCCGGAACTTGAAGCCTAATATGAAGCCAAAGCGTCTGCCTGACCTTTACCGTCGCGCCCAACCCGGCGATTTCGGACCCGCACCGCCTCATCACTCGCGAGAGGAGATGGGTGAGGCAAATCGAATCTATCGGCTGCTGGCCCGGCGGGCGCGTGAAATGAATCTGGAACATACACGAGTCATCGAGGAGATCATCAAGCCCGTCCGGGATCTCCTTCTGGCACACTCCGGCAGCGAAGCGGTCATCAGGGCAGTCAGCACCGATGGGTTCGCAGGTGCAATTCAGACGATCAGGAGTCTCCGGATCCCGCCGGAGCGAATAGAAGTTGAGATCGAGGCGCTCCCGCGCGTAGACGAACCAACACCAGGGGAGCGGAGTCAGCGGCTCAGAAGGCTAGCCAGAAGCCGAAAATTGCGCGTCAATGAGGCCAGCCACGCGGTCACTCGCCGGTCTCAGGCCTATCCCGAATTTGGCATCGTAAAAATCCGCGTCCTCGCGCTTGCGGCACTTGGAGTGGGGGAGCTGCGCCGCCCGTCACGGGCAAACGTAGCCAACCGTGCAGGTTCTGGATGGCGGGTAGGCTGCTTCTATGGCATTGCGGCTATCTCCGCACTGTTGAAGGAGAAGCGCACTGACTAGCCGCGATCAACGACCTAGCGCACTGCCTCGCCATTGAATTCAGCGGTATATCTTTGACTGCTCATATCACTTCCTCCTATGCTCAATCTGGAATTCCCCCGATCCATAGACACTCCGGGCCCTCACGATGAGGCCCGCTCAAAGGCCTCGGGGCTGATCCCGCCGAGATGGCTGTGCCGGCGGGTTCGATTGTAGAACATCTCGATGTAATCGAAGATATCGGCGCGGGCCAGATCCCGTGTCTTGTACACGCGCTTTTTGATCCGCTCTTTCTTCAGGCTACTAAAAAACGGCTCGACAACGGCGTTGTCCCAGCAGTTGCCCCGCCGGCTCATGCTGGGCTCGAGATCATGCTCCCGACAGAACCGCAGCCAGTCGTCGCTGCCGTACTGAGTGCCTTGATCAGAGTGCACCTAAAAGGGGTTGCCCGGAGAGTGCCTGCTGTATTCTTGGCTCTTCCCGACTTCGTGTGGGCTGACCGGTTCGGATAGGCTACCGGCTGGCTCCGATTCGAGCCCAGTTTCATGCGCGACTGCGAGCTCTAGCGCCAGATTCTCGGCATTCAGGCGTCCTGGGATGTATCCGAGGTGAATGCCGACCTGCCGGGCACCAGCGTGACCGTCCACGTTCGCCACTTCGGCACGGATATGGCTTGCCCGAAGTGCGGGGTGGGGTCAGGGGAAATGTTCAAATTCTGTTCTCGTTGCCGCATCCGCTCAAATGGTGGGAAACCTGGCAATGGTGGGGCGCCTTATTCAGTATCAATTCGTTCCACTGGCTTCGACGCCCCGTGTGTTGTCCCGCGCAGTAAGCCCAACGAAATGATAGATAGTACACCGCACACGATCGCGACATCGGCAAGATTGAAGGCTGGCCAATGCCAGGATCGCCAAAAGAAATCAAGATAATCGATAACATGGCCGCGGAAGATTCGGTCGACTACATTGCTGGCCGCGCCCCCAAGAACAAGACTGTAGGCGATGCTTTCTCCTCTGGATCGGGTGTCGTAAATCAGTCTGGTCAGGATGATTGAGACAGCAATTGCGACAGCGGACAGGAAGTAGCGCTGCCAGCCTCCAGCGTTCGCGAGAAGGCCGAATGCTGCGCCAGTGTTCCATGTGTGCAACCAGCCAAAAAACGGGGTCACTAGGATGGATTCGCCATAAGTCATTGACTGTTGCACCATCCATTTAACAGCTTGGTCGAATGATGCCACTACGGCTGATATCAAGAAGGCGATAAACGGGGAAAACTTCGTGTCGTGGCTGAACATGAACTAGCTCCTTATCGCAAGTATGCGCCTAGCGCCGTTGAGCACAATGACGCCCGCGATGGATCCAATAACAAGGTCTGGATAGTTCGAGCCGGTCCACGCAACGAGGGCGCCGGCTGATATCACGCCCAAATTGATCACCACGTCATTGGCCGAAAATATCCAGCTTGCTTTCATATGCGCTGGTCCTTTTCGATGCTTGAATATCATTAGCAGGCAAATTGTATTGGCAATCAGCGCGACGAACGCGATTGCCATCATCACCAGTGATTCGGGCTCACTTCCGAATACAAAGCGTCTTGCCACTTCGGCGAGGACGCCCAAAGCCAAGATCAGTTGGAGTATGCCGGCCAAACGCGCTGCCCGTAGCTGCATCATCGCGCTGTGCCCAACCGCAAAGAGCGCAAGTCCATACACCGCCGCATCGGCAAAATTGTCCAGGGATTCGCCAATGAGGCCAGTGGATTGGGCGATTAGGCCGGCAGTCATTTCCACCACGAATAGAATTGCGTTGATGCCGAGCAACCAACGCAAGGTGCCGGATTCCTGTTCTGCAGCGCGCGCCGACGACTCGGTGGCCTCGATGGTCTTGGGATCCGCAGCGACGGTATTCTGAAGCGAGGCGCCCAGCCCCAAGCTGGCCAGCTTGGCAGTGATCGGTTCCACTTCGCCTTCATGGACGACCGCTAAACAGCGTTCCGACAAATCGAAAGACAGCGTCTCGATCTGATTGAACCCGTCAAGGGCGAGACGGATCATTCGCTCCTCTGAGGGACAATCCATCTTCGGAACGGAATAGGTGCTGACCCGCTTGTTGTTAGCCCCGGTTCGGACCTGAACAGTGTCTGCAGCGTCTGCTGAATCAACGCCGTGGGCGTCCTTATGGGATTCGGTCATGATGTTCTTTGGCCAGGTTCAGTGGATTGATTAGGTTTCGGAATCAAGTGACTTGGTTTCGGACTGCTGCTCGAACCGGGGTGGTGACACGTTCTTGAGCGTGCCAGCGCAAAAGCCGATCGCCCCGGCTATAGCGGCTGTTGCGCCGAGCTCACGACCTTCGGAGTGGCTCATGCGGGGTAGCAGTGTGGTCCGCTCGATTTCCGATCCGGTGCAACTCGGGCATGTCATCATCAAGCTTCCGTTTCCAGGCCTTCGGGTTGGGTGCCAACGCGGCAACGCCCGTCTTTACGCAGACGCATGCGTTGCACGAAGCGCATTAGGTCTCTTCTGAACTGCTCATCGGGATCTGGCAACGCATTCACCGAAGCCGTTAGCTTGTCCAGATGGGCAGGCTCTTTAACTAGGCGGTGATAGACCCAGCGCCCGTCCTTGTGCGCGGACAACAGGCCTGCTAGGCGCAAGATTTTCAGATGGCGTGAGAGCTTGTAGGCCGGTTCCTGGAGGCTGTCGACCAGTTCACACAAACAGGCTTCTTCGTCCGCTGTCGCCAGCAGACGGATAACGCGCAGCCGGGTGTCGTCGGCCAGGGCCTGGAAGAGGGTGGAAGGTTCAATTTGCACCACTTGCATAGTTGCACTATAATACAAATAAAGGCCGTCCTCAACATAAAGGACTGGATGCTGCGATCCTCGAAATAGCCGGGAAAAGGGAGGCAGTTCTTGGCCTGAATCGAGTGCGGCGCCGTCATTTATGGGTGTTGATGCAATGAGCTGTCGGAGATTTACATGCTGAAACCAGAAGTCGAGGTATTCCACCACGCCGACACCGGTACGTTCAGCTACGTTGTCCACGAGCCTGACGGGCGTGCTGCTGCGATCATCGACCCGGTCTTGGACTACGACCCTGCGGCAGCAAGCACCAACACTGAATCGGCCGACCAAATCGCTGCCTTCGTGAGCGCACGGAAGCTCGACGTGCTTTGGATCCTCGAAACACACGCCCATGCGGACCACGTCACCGCGGCTCCCTATCTCCAAAAGCGCCTGGGCGGATTGATCGGAATCAGTTCTGGCATCGCCAAGGTACAAGCCAAGTTCCGAGACGAACTGAACCTTGGCGCCGCATTGCCCACCGACGGCTCGCAATTTGACCGGCTGTTTGACGCCGGCGAGACATTCGACATCGGCACTATGAAGACTCGCGTTATCCCCACGCCCGGACACACCCCTGATAGCGTGAGCTACCTTGTCGGCGACGCAGTTTTTGTCGGTGATTCGCTGTTCATGCCTGATGCCGGCACCGCCCGCTGTGACTTTCCCGGCGGCGATGCCCGCCTGCTGTGGCAATCCACGCGCCGGCTGTTCGAGCTGCCCGACGTAACGCGGATGTTTGTATGTCATGACTATGGGCCGGGCGGCCGCGAGGTGCGCTTTGAAACCACGGTAGGCGAGCAGAAGAATTTCAATATCCATGTCGGCGGTGGCCGTAGCGAGGACGAATTCGTGGCGATGCGTACCAAACGAGATGCGGGGCTCGGCATGCCAAGGCTGATCCTGCCGGCGATCCAGATCAATATCCGTGCAGGCCATCCACCTGATCCGGAAGACAACGGGGTGTCGTACCTGAAAATTCCACTGAACCGGTTATGACCAGCTCTAGAATTGACGTACATTCTTTGCCAGCCTCGGAGTAGGCTAGAAGGATCGATGGCTCTTACTCCTTTAGAGTGGTTGCATAAGGAAACCGGGGATCCACGGCGCACTTGCAACGACTGTTGAAGCAGAAATCGCGATTCGACTGACTATCAACTCCGCCAGGGCGTACTGGATCGACCCCAAGCCGGTTCAGGTGTCGCAAAACTCAGAAGATCTGTCCGCACGGCTGATTGTGCCGGCCACGGGCAGTCGGGAAAAATACACTCGAAGGCTTCGGGGCCGAATTCAATGACGTTACGACTCACGCGCATTATCGCGCTAGCCGCCTGCCTGTGGCCCGCTGTTGTCCTGTCCCAGATCAACCCCGGAGATTTATTGCCGCTCGAGGAGGCCTTTGTTCTCGAAGCGAGCGCCGAGGGCCGCGATCTGGTGCTGCACTGGGAGATCGCCGACGGCTATTATCTCTACCGCCACGCTTTCTCGGTTGATTCGGCCGACGAAAGCATGATCTTGGGCCAGCCCGTAATTCCACCGGGCAAAGAAACGGTCGACGAGTTCTTTGGCCAGACCGAAACCTTCCGCGAATCGGTGACCGTGCGAGTGCCGTTGGAGACGATTCCCGATAGCGGTTGGGTTATCTCGCGCGTTGACTTCCAGGGCTGCGCCGACCTGGGCGTGTGTTACCCACCTCATCGCAAGACGGTTCGAGTGAAGGTGGCTGCCACCGATGTCGAACGCGAAGGGCGGCCTAACGGCGAGAACATACTGGGCGTGAGCGCACCCGAGGGCAACGCCCTGAGCGAGCTGCTGGGACACCAGCGCGAAGAAGCCCTTCCGGCCGTGGAAGCTTTCCAGGTCGAGGCGATTGCCGGCGGCCCCTCGTCCATCTTGGTGCGCGCGACTGCGCGTTCGGGCTATTATCTCTATCGCGAATCATTCGATTTTCGGATCGAAACGGACGATATGCTCGTCGCCGGATTCGACTTGCCCCCCGGAGAGGAAAAGACCGACGAGTACTTCGGCCGGACCCGCGTGTTCTTCGGCGAGGTCGAGTTCCCGTTGAGCCTGCAGCGTCACGATGACGGTCGTCCTCAAGAGATCACCCTGGTCGCGGAGTTTCAGGGCTGCCTCGAAGATGGCATCTGCTATCCACCGATGGAGCGCAACTTGGTCGTGAGCCTGCCGGCCGTGCCCGGCGGAACCGCGACGGCGTCAATGGAAGCAGCGGGCTCACGCGTCGAACCAGAACGGTCACACCCGGACATGGCCAAGACCGTTCCACCGGCTGGCAAGCCGGATGGGCTCGCTCGATTTATCGAGCAACAACCCTTGCCGCTGGCTATGGGCCTGTTCGTGTTGCTGGGGATCGGGCTGGCTTTTACGCCATGCGTGTTTCCCATGATTCCGATTCTTTCGGGCATCATTGCCGGCGAGGGCGGCGAGATCACGCGTGGCCGTGCATTCGGTCTCTCGTTCATTTTCGTTCTCGCCATGTCGCTGACCTATACAGCTGTGGGTGTGATCGCGGCGCTGGCCGGTTACAACCTGCAGGCGGTTTTCCAGAATCCCTGGGTGATCGGCTCCTTCGCCGCAATTTTCGTTGTGCTGGCTATGGCCATGTTTGGCTTCTACAATCTGCAGATGCCCACCTCGTGGCAGTCGCGCCTGAGCCAGATTAGTAGTCGCCAGTCCGGCGGCAACTTCATCGGTGCGGGCATCATGGGCTTCCTGTCGGCGCTGATCGTAGGTCCCTGCGTAACCGCCCCACTGATCGGAATCCTGATTTTTATATCTCAGACTGGAGACGCCGCGCTGGGCGGCGGCGTGCTGTTTGCACTGAGCATTGGCATGGGCTTACCGTTGCTGGCTATCGGCGTAGGTCTGGGCCATTGGCTGCCACGTGCTGGGGGCTGGATGGATGCAGTCAAATCGGTTTTCGGTGTTGGACTGCTCGCGCTGGCGATCTGGATGCTTCAGCGCGTAGTGCCGGGCGCAGTGATTATGTTGCTTTGGGGCGCGCTTAGCATCGGCAGCGGGGTCTACCTGGGCGCGCTTACGCAATTGGATCCCGATCTGGGCGGCTGGCGTAAAATCCGGCAGGCTCTGGGCGTGATGCTGCTGATTATGGGCACCGCACAGTTCGTTGGCGCGCTTTCGGGCGGAAGGGACTGGATACGCCCGCTCGATCACCTCATCGATGCCGGTGGCCCTGGCGGCACGGCAGCGATAGAAGCTCCAGTATTTCACAAGGTCGACACGCTTAGCCAGCTTCGCGCGGCGATCGCGGAATCCGATCGTCCTGTCTTCCTGGACTTCTACGCCGACTGGTGCGTGGATTGTGTGCGGATGGAGCAGCGCACCTTTTCCGACCCGGCTGTTGCCGACCGCATGGCCGATTTCACGCTGCTCAAAGCCGATATCACTGACTACAATGACGAGCATCAGGCCATGCTCCGGCACTTCGAGCTGATTGGACCGCCTGCTTATCTGTTCTTCATCGGTGGCGAGGAGCTGCCCCAGTACCGGATGTTCGGATTTCTGGGGCCGGAAGAATTCCTGACCCTGCTCGACGAGGTCAAAGGTTGAGGGGGCGGCGGCTTTCGGCCGACGAGGTTTCTCCGAAGCAGACTCGAGCTGCATCCCAATGTCGCCTGCCAATCGGTCTAGGGCGCGCCGTTTGGTTTGTTCGTAAGGCATTTGGACACTGAACGTATGGTTCACAGCACCTTACTGACCCGCGGATGTGGGGCAACGATGTCTCTCAGGCGTTACTCTGGCTCGTCTCTCAGCCTCCAGGCAGGACTTATGAAATGGACTTACCTTCCCCAATAACCCTGGGCTTCCTTGGAAGCTTGGCAGCGGGCTCGCTGACCGCGATCGGCGCCTTGCCCGTGCTCTTCATGCACATCCCCTCACGAGCCACGCGCGATCTTGCACTTGGCTTCGCGGCGGGCGTGATGCTTGCAGCCTCGTTTTTCTCGTTGATCATTCCGGCACTCGATGTCGCTGAAAATTGGTTTGAGGGTGGTCCCGCCCCAGCGGCCATTGTCTGCCTTGCGATATTGCTCGGGATGGGTGCGATCGCCTTGATCAATGAGAAGCTCCCACACGAGCATTTCGACACTGGCCGCGAAGGACCGGATGTGGCTTCTTTGCGGCGTATCTGGTTATTCATTATCGCGATTGCAATCCACAACTTTCCCGAAGGACTTGCCGTAGGCGTTGGGTTCGGAGCTGACGGCCTTTCTGGCGGTCTGCCGCTGGCGATCGGTATCGGACTGCAGAACGCTCCGGAAGGTCTAGCAGTTGCGGTCTCGCTAGGAGGCGTGGGCTACTCGAAAATACGAGCTTGCTACGTCTCGGCGCTAACCGGGCTCGTGGAGCCAATTGGCGGGCTTCTCGGCGCGAGTGTCATCACTCTTTCTCAGTCGCTGCTTCCTTGGGGCCTGGCTTTCGCCGCCGGCGCCATGCTTTACGTCATCAGCCACGAAATCATCCCAGAAACCCACCGATCCGGCCATCAAAACAGGGCAACTCTCGGCCTCGCCATCGGGCTCGTGACCATGATGTTCCTCGATGTCTGGTTGGGCGGCTGATTGAGTTGCCCTGGTGAATCCGCTTGAGCGTTCGAGCCGAGCCTTCTTCGGGTCGAGCCTTTCCCGCCGCCCTCCTGGCCGCCGAATCCGGCAGGTTCGGGAGGCGGCGCCAGCGCAGGTTGATTGGACTCGAAAATGATCCGTGGCGTGAAATTGACATCGAGATCGGCCCAGAGCTCGTCCAGTGGCCGCTCCTTCGGCGCGCGCGGCAGCGCCATCCGAAACTGGTCCGGCTGCTCGAGCCAGAGGTCGACGAGCACTTGGCCGCAGTAGTAGAGTGCAGTGGCCGCCCGGTGCGGGTTATTGCTGCGATTGGCCAGTGTGATGCAGTCAAGCATGCAGGCTGACAAGTCAGCATAGGGCTTGCGGCCCTCATTGGGCTTGCGCCTGCCGATAAAGGCAAATACCCGGTCCCACAGGCCCTGAGAATCCGGGGCCCTGGCGATGCTGACCACAGCGGCAGCCAAGGCGGCCGGGTGCGCCAGCTCGACCGGCGGGTGCGGTTTGATGAGCCATTCCAGCGCGTCATTCAGGGCCTCATCGGCCAGTGGCGAGCCTTCCAGGCTCGAGGCTCGCTTGGCCAGGATCAGCACCTTCCTGAGATCGGGCTCATGAATGACCTGGGGCTTGTCCAGCACGACCCAGCGGTCGCGCGTGATCTCCGGCGGCCGAAATCCGGTCATCGAGTGGCGTGCGCCTTTCAGGCGGCGTACGGCGGCAATCATCTCCGCTGCATCCGGGGTCGGCGGGAGCTGGAGAGAGTGGTGGTCCGGGTCTTCGTGGTGCACCCACGCTTTCGCCATGGCCAGTGTCGCCTGGAACAGGAACAGCTGGTAGAACTGGTTACGGGTCAAGCGCCGGTCGTTCTGGTGGCGCTCGATCAGCTCGCGCAGGAATCCCGGTGCGTCCGAGCCGCGCTCGTCACGGAAGACCTCATTGCGAGCCAGGCGTCGCCAGAGGTCGAGTGTCTCGGGGTAGAGCGCCAGGCTGATGAGGGCCGCCCCCAGCACGCCGGAGGAGAACCACTTGGGATGAATGTTGAACTCGTCGAGCTGGCGGATCTCGGGCCCGTAGATCCGGAGTGCCCATTCGCAGTCGACGTACTGCTCGCCTCGCAGGACGTGTCGCGGCAGGCCGCGGACCGCGAAGTCGAGCATGCGCTTGAAGTTGCCGGCCCTGAACGCCTTGGAGTGGAAATGGTGCTTGCGATGATCAGTCATGGCGGATCCTCCCGGCAATGTCGATGACGTTGTTGGAATGGCTCTGGGGAGCCGGGCGTTGGGCATGGATGTCGGCGCGCTGGGCCTGCCCACTTTCTAGCGGCCCGAACAGGCGAGTGGCAACGGGACCGGGAACCGGCTGCATCTCGACCATGCCGCCGACCAGGCCGGCGTCGAACATCTGCACGAACAGATCACCTTCGATCAGGTTGACCAGGTCCTCGGGGCCCGTGATGCGGTAGCGCTCAATCGCCTCGCGTGCCCAGGCGACCAGCGCCTCGTGGTTGTCCCGGGTGTCGGGCTGGCCCAGGGCCAGGCACATGGCCTGTCCGGGCCGAATCTGGTAGCGGTGCCAGAGGTAATCCGCAAGGGCCTGCGGGCGGAGACGGGGAATGGACTCGTTCATCAGTCGTCCTCCTTTTTGTTGTTGTCGTTATGGGTGGAAGTGCCGGCCTGGGAGGCCAGCAGACGCGCCATCGCCGAGCCGTCCTGGCGGGTCAGGTTCGGGACATAGCGCGAATAAGTGGTAAAGAGCATCTGGGTCGTGGTGTGCCCGAGTACGCGAGCGACCCATTCGGGTGATTCGCCGGCTGCGAGCATCAGCGTCGCGGCCGTGTGGCGGGTCTGGTATGGCCGCCGATAGGTCAGGCCGAGATTGGCAAGCAGCGGCTTCCAGACCCGGTTGGTGAAGTTGCGATTCTCGATGGGTGCGCCGCGGCGGGTGCAGAAGGCCCACTCGACACCCTTGGGAGCGATCTCTCGCTGGGCCTCCAGCGCCTCGCGAACGGGCGGGAGCATCGGAATGTCCCGGTTGGAGTCGTAGGTCTTGGAGCCTTCCTGCAGTCGGCCCTGAACCAGGGTCTCTCGCACCAGGATCAGGTTGTTGGAGAAATCTACGTTGTGCCAGCGCAGGCCGTTGATCTCACCGCTGCGTATGCCGGTGTAGAACCGCACGGCTAGATAGTGGCGATAGTCCGGGCGGACCCGTTCCAGAATCCGGTGGACCTCTTCCAGCGAAAACGGGTGGATATCCGGCTTCCTGGAACGCAAAGATTTGATACCGCGATAGGGCGAGGGGAACTCGTAGCGGTCCGCAGCCTCATCGAGAATCTGGCGCGCGAAGCCCATGACCTTGTTGATCCGGGCGTTGCTCAGCTTCCGGCCATTCGCGCGGTGACTGCCAGCGATTTTGGCGCGGAAATCCATTAGGTCTGCACGGGTGATCGAGCCCACGCGCCGGTTGCCGAATGCGGGCAGCAGGTAGCGATTGAGCGTGACGGTGACGGTCTCCCGGTAGCTGGGCCGCCATTCCGGCCCCTTTTCCCGCATCCAGGTCTCCGAGAACTCGCGGAATCGGGGTGTGCGATCTCTCTCCCGGGCAGGTGCGGTCCAAGCGGGCACTGAGGCGCGATCGGCGGCCCCGCCAGAAGGCCTGACTCCTGAGAACTGCAGGGCGCGAGAGCTGCCGGGGAAGGTGGCGCCGTAGTCGAAGGTGCCCGCAAGAATTTCGGATTCGATCCGGTCGAGGAGCTTTTGTACCTTGCGCCGGTTGGCGGGCGTGTTTGCCAACGCCGTTTGCTCCCGGCAGCGCTCGCCCTGGTAGTAGAAATCCAGAAACAGCTTGCCGTTGTCCGAGCGGGCTCGAACCTTACCCATGGCTCACGGCCCCGTTCGCCATCGGCACCAGCGGCGCGCTGTCCATCGAGAAGTTGCTCATGTCCTCCTCGATGGCTTCCCAGATGAACAGCAGCTTCCGGCCCCCGAACGGCCTGATATAGTGAATCCCCTCCAGGAGGACGGAATCCTTGAGGCGGTTTCGGATCGTGCGCGGGTTGTAGTGGATGCGCTCTGCGAGCTGGTCGGTGGTCAGATAGGTCTTGTCCATAATGGCCTCCGTATTCTTTTGGCTCAAATGTTTCATTTTTGAAACGTTCGGGTCAAAATATAACCGATGTTTGCAGGGTGTCAAGTATTGGTGCAAAATTTTCTTTTTGTGGACGGATGGCCCAAAAGTGATACGTTTTAGGCTGAAAGAGCTAATAGCGGAGAAGGAATTTCAGGAGGGGAGGCGGGTGACCGTGCACGAAATCTCCGAAGCAACCGGAATTGCACGAACCACCTTGTCAAGAATCCTCAATCAGCCAGGATGGAGCACCCGGACCGAATATCTGGATAGGCTTTGCGCCTATTTCGACTGCCGGATCGAGGAACTGGTGGAATATGTGCCGGATACCAACAAATAGGGCGTCCTTAGCCGGAATCCTGTTGTTGGCCTGGATTGGGGATTGAGGATTCAAAGCTAGGCGCCACATGAACTCGACCCACCAGAATTGTGCTGAGGCTTCGTGGGATTTTGGCTTCCTTAGGTATCCCCACTCCATTCAATTCGAAGGCGGTAGCGTCGAGGTCGGGGAGCAGTACGCTGCGGCATGCGAAGAAATAGATAAGTATCGTCATCGCGACGGGAATCTATATCCTCCAATTCAGCGAACCGTTCCGATCGACTGGCAGACCGGAGAGCATGGAGATCCGCTGGAAAACACGGAACGCCCCGCTCGTGTCTTTCCGCCACCTTTGTCACATGAAATTTTTATTTCGAGTCGAATTGACGACGGCGATATCAGGCGCGGCGATGCCGCTCTCATCGTTCACCTGCTAGCGCTCCTATTCGATACACGGCTGCAGTTTGATGGCTGGAGGTTTGACGGCAAGGTGCCGATTCCTGATAAAAGCTCAATCCTCTTGCTTCGCGGAGCGCTTGAAGACTCCCTCAGCGCCATATATCAAAATTGGCGCCTCTGGTCAGAGTCGCACCGAAACTTCTTTGTAAAGATTCTATACATGCACGCGCGTGCCAAAAGCTGCGAATGGTCATGGTATCGGTTTCTAACGGAATACATGGTTCTGGACGCCATCCATAGATTTTCGGTGCAACGCGGGATACTGAAGAATGAGGTTAAACACAGGGACCGCATAATTCAGATGTGTGAGCAGTTTGAGGTTCCTCAGGATGCCCGCACGATCGAAAGCATCGTTAGTGTAAGAAATGAACTTATTCATGAGGCAAGCATTGAAGGTGCTCTTCCTGGCACCCGAACTGACGATACGTTTCATTTGAGCAAGTGGCTCGGCCGGCTCAATTCAAGGCTTATTTTCGCTGTCTCAGGCTACCCGAATGAGTTCGTGCGCTCGGGTTGGTGGTTTTTCGGCTGGCAGCGATTTAATAAAGCCGATCGAAATTGTCGCTGAGGGCCTTGCGGCCAAATGCGAAACGGGGAATCTGATCAAAACTAACAGGTGTTTCCGCCCGCTACGCTTGCGTCCAAGTGGCCAACTTTCAACCCGCTCGAGTCTGAATGCCTTCGTGGATGGTTTCGATCTGCTGGAAAACAGCTTCTACGACATCTTCCTTGCCAGTGAATAGCTCATCTGGGCCGGCGTGGTGAAGACGGGTAAAAGGAGGTTCGTAGAGCGCCTCCGGAGGCATTACACCGCGGGCGGTGAGTTGGTCGACGATCATCTCAACGAAGCGGATCTGGTCTGGGCTGAGGCTGCGGTCGTTCAGGAACTCGGCGAATGCTTCCTGGGCTGCAGATCGGTCCATACCGACCAGGCTTCTGACGAACCAAGCCAGTGAAGGGGCGCCGTTTCGTTCGAGCAGGTCGTTGAGCAAGCGGGGCCCGTCTTCGTCTCCGATCTCGCTCAACGTCTGTTCCAGTCCCTCTAAGTCTGTTTCGGTAAGCGGCTGGTTGGTGCGCAGGCGGTGGATGACCAGGTGGTCCTGGTGATTT
This sequence comes from Wenzhouxiangella sediminis, assembly GCF_003410055.1. Classification (GTDB taxonomy): domain Bacteria; phylum Pseudomonadota; class Gammaproteobacteria; order Xanthomonadales; family Wenzhouxiangellaceae; genus Wenzhouxiangella; species Wenzhouxiangella sediminis. Next base: position 87,630 of record NZ_QUZK01000042.1, read on the forward strand.
TTTAGGTATTCGCGCACTTTCTTCTCGTACTGCGCCCCGGTCATCTTGGGCATGGGGACAACATCCTCGTCCCGGATGTCGCGGACCTCGTCCTGGAAGTTGGTGTAGATGACGGTGCGTTCCTTGCGCTCGAGTAGCCGCACCAGGCCGCGCAGACGCAAGCGTAGGTCTTCGAGCAGCTCCAGGTTCGTGCCTTCCCACCACTGGGCTTCCTGAACGGCCGCGCGCAGCCCGAGCTGCTCCTTGACGGCAGGCACGTTGGACTTCTCTTCCAGCAGGCCGGCCAGCTCGACGACGCGCTTTCTGTGACGCTCGAAGTCGCCGGTGTCAGCTTCGATCAGCGCCAATTGCAGGCGTAGGGCTGTCAGGTCGAACAGGCGCGATTCGATATCGTCGTTGGGTTGCTCGCTGGGCAGTCCGGCCACCTCGTCGTGCAGTACTTGCCGGTCGGTGTCGCTGATCCGCTGCCAGGCGATTTCATGAACGGAAAGACCTCGTCGCGCACGACTTCGAACAGCCGCTCCGGCGCCATTTCGCGGAAATGCGACCAGCGCAGAAGCTGCTGGTCCTCCCCGAAAAGGCGCTCCCGGGAGTATTTTCCAGTGCGGCGGGCCTTGTTTTCCTCGCGCTTCTCGATCTCGTCCAGGCGCTTGATGAACAGCAGATAGGTGAGCTGCTCGACCACCGACAGGGGGTTGGAAATCCCCCCGGCCCACATCGTGTCCCAGATCTTGTCGACCTTCGATTTGATTTCGCCGGTAATCATTTCTGCTCCTGGCCTTGTTCCCCCGAGGTTGGGACATGATTCTAGCGGCTATGCCCGGACAGGAAACAGGGGATCGGGGAGAGGAGGGTGCCGGGCACAGTTGGGCAGGAGTCGAATCCCGCCCGTGGCCTTACCTCGCTGGGGTTCTCGGTGGACGGCGGGGCGCGTCCTACAAATCGCCGTGCGCCGCCCAAAGGTGGTCAGCTAGGGGGGAGAGGGCCCTGGAATCAACTTGCCCGGCACCCACTTCAGATAAGCCACCGTGCCGAACAGCTCGACGAGCGACTGGAAGACGACGACCACCACCGCGGCCTGCCAAGGCTCGGGCAGCGCCAGGGCGATGGGCAGCACCACAAAGGAATTGCGGGTACCGAAGCTGAAGGCCAGGGTTCTGGCCGAACGCGCTGGGAGCTGGAACGCGCCGCCGAGGGCCTTGCCCAGGAACGCGGCGAAGACCAGGTAGGCGATGAAGATCAAAAGCACCTGCAGCATGACCGCGGAAAGCCCGGCCACCGTGTTCACCTGCGAAACGGCGACAACGAAGACAACCAGTGCCAGCAGCGGCGTGGGCAGCACGCCCAGGCCCTGAATCCACCGCCTGGCCTTCGGGCTGCGCTCGGCCAGGCGCTCGGTCACCCACGCCAGGGCCAGAGGCGCGAGAATCAGCCCTGCAAAGGCGCCGAGCAGGTCGGTGCTGATGGCGGCCTGAAGCCACTCCGCGCCCAGGAAGAGCCCGAGATAGACGGGCAGGACCAGCAATTGCGTGAGCAAAAGCAGGGGTGCCGCGGCAACGGCCCTTCCGGCATCGCCCTTGCCCAGCTGGGTGAAGCTGATGAACCAGTCGGTGCAGGGGGCGAGCAGCACCAGCAGCACACCGGCCTGCACGACTGGCGAGACGGGCAGCAGCGCCATCATCCCGCCCAGGACCAGGGGAATGACCAGGAAATTGAGAGCAGCAGGGCCGCCAGGAAACGCCAGTCCTTGAAGCCCTGACCGATACGCGTCAGGGGAACCTGGGTAAAGGTGGCGTAGAGTAGCCCCCCAAGCAGCGGCCATAGGGCGACTTCGAGTCGTGACGTGACGTTCGGCAGGCCCAGCCCGATGGCCAGGCCCGCCAGGATCGCAATCAGCAAGATCCAGCATTGTTGGCGTTCCATCCAGTCGCGCAAGGGCAAGGATCCTTCCCGGGTTTCCAGTGACAAGCGTCTGGCATCGTAAGCCTTTTGGGTACCCACATACTGCTAGCGTGCAGAGTTGTTCAGAGGTTCCTTAAGCAGTGCGGCTGCAGGGCCGGGCTGTTTTTAATCCGCCGATTCTTTCATGTTAACCTCAGTGCCATGCAGCAAGCGATCTGCAAAATAGTGGCTTTAAGCATCCTTCTTGCCGGACTCGGCTGGAGTATGGACGGCCACGCGGTGTCCGCCGAATCCCATGAGGAACCGCCGAGCCTGATCAAGCACGGCGATCAGCCGGGTGGTCAGCAGGGCGGTGAGTTCTGTGATCACCACTGCCACGCCGGATCGCATCTGGTGGCCGTTCCCGTCCTGCACGGCTTGCTGCACCCGCAGAAGCGTACGGCCTCGCTGGCAGACGCGCTCCGGCTTCCGACTTCCAACGGTCGAGACTCCCCCTTCAGACCCCCTATTTCCTGAGTTCCGTACCAAGCACCGTGCGATGGCGGCCCGATCCCGGTCGTCGTTGATCGCAACCGTACGCTGAACGAAAGGAAATCGTATCCATGCAATCTGCGAATCGTGCCCGCATGAGCGGGCGTGCGGCAGTGGCTGCAATGACTGTAGCCATTGCCCTGATGGTGCCGCTGTGGGTGGCGGCCCAATCCGGGCAATCTTCTCCGGAAGGCACACTGACCCTCGACGAGGCCGTTGCCACGGCCATGCAGAACAATCTCGAGCTGCACGCCGCCCGGCAGGAAATCCTGACCGCGCGCGCCCGGCTCGAACACGCCAGTCGCTGGGCGCCCTCTAATCCCCAGATCTCGGTTAGGCAGCGCCGGCGCGACCCGCCCGGACCGGGCGGGACCAGCACCGACTTCGGCGTCGAGCTCTCCCAGGAACTGTGGATCGGCGGCCAGCGTGGCCTCAATCGAAGCGGCCGCCAGTCGGAGGTCGAGAGCGCTCGGGCGATGATCCAGTTCCTCGAGCTGACGGTCGCGGCGCGAACCCGCCGGGCCTTTCTCGACCTGATCGTGGCGCGTGAGTCGGTTGAAACGGCGCAACGCGCCGTGGCCGTCACCGAAGAGATCCAGCAGTCAACGCGGTCACGCAAGGAGGCGGGCGAGGCCACGCGTATCGAGGTCAACTCCGCCGCCATCGGCGTCGGCCGCGCAAGATCGGCCCTGGCCGAGGCGCAGGCCAACGCGAACGAGGCGCGGGCGCGCCTGCGCGAGCTGATGGCCGACCAGGTGCCGGAATACATCGAGCTCTCGGGCGACTTCAATCTGCGGGCACTGGACCTGCCACCTCGGAGTGAGCTGCTCAATCGGGTCGTGGGCCATCGTGGCGACCTGGCCGCGGCAGCCGCCGATATCGCGGCGGCGGAAAGCGATCTCGCACTGTCGAAGCGCCAGTTGATCCCGAACCTGACGGTTTTCGGGTTCTACGAACAGGAGGAAGAAGAGGACATCACGGGCGTGGGCGTGTCCATGCCGCTGCCGGTGCTGCATCGCTACGGCGGTGAGCGCAAGGAGGCGCAAGCGGATCTGAGAAAGGCCCAGATCGAGCGTGACACCCTGCTGCTGGAAGTCCGTATCGGTCTCGACCGGGCCATCGAGGACTACCGGGTTGCCAAATCGAGAATCGAAGCCGTCTCCGAACAGGTGCTGGCGTCGGCCGAAGACAACGTGCGGCTGACCTACGAGGCCTTCCGCGCGGGTGAAGTCGGCATTACGGCCGTCTCCTCGGCGCAGGAAGCCCTGCTGCAGGCGCGCCGTGCCTATCTGGAGGCCCGCCGCGCCTTCATTCGGGCGGCCACCGATCTCGAGCGCACCAGCGGCGGCCTGCTCGTCGTCCACGGCCGCCCGGCCGAAGCGGAAACGAGCCGGGAAGACGAAATCAACGAGAAGGAATCCTGATCATGCGACCACTGAAGATGCTTTTGGGCCTGTTGCTCGTCGCCGCGTTGAGCGGTTGCGGCGACAGCGAAACGGGCCGGGAAGACGAACACCAGTCCCACGATGCGCCGGCTGCCGAAAGCCACGAGGGGCACGGTGATGAGACCGAAGCCCATGAAGACGAAGAATCGGGGCACGAAGACGAAGCGGCACACGGCGAGGACGAACGGTCCCGCAATCTCGAACTCACCGCTGCCCAGCAGCGTCGACTGTCGATCCAGGTTGAGGAAGCGACATCGGGATCCGCGAGCGACGCGGTTTCTGCGCCCGCCACCCTGACCTATGACAAGGATCGAATTGCGCGGGTCGGGCCGCGCCTGGACGCCAAAGTCGTGCGTGTCATTGCCGATCTCGGCGATCGTGTCGAAGCCGGCGACCCGCTGGTCGAACTCGACAGCGTGGCGCTGGGCAAGGCCAAGGCGCGGCACCTGACCACGCTCGCGCGTCTCGAGACAGTTCGTGCCCAGTACGAGCGCGAGCGCGAACTCAATGAGAAGGACATCACCAGCGACGCCGAGCTTCAGGAGGCGCGCGCGCTCCTCGCCGAGGCCCGGGCCGAGCACGATGCGGCCGACGAGGAGCTCAGGCTCTACGGCCTGTCGCCGGAGGAAATCGACTCGGTCCAGCCCGATGCCGACGTGCCGCTGTCTCGCTATGTCCTGACCAGCCCCATCGACGGAGCCGTTCAGCACCGTGACGTCGTGCCCGGTCAGACCGTCGGCGCCAATGAAACGCCGGTGACGATCGTGGACACCTCGACCATGTGGCTGATGATCGAAGCCAGCGAATCCGATGCCGGGGCGCTCCGCCCGGGTCAGCCTGTGGATCTGACGGTACGCAGCCTGCCCGCAACACGCTTCGAAGGCGAGCTGGACTGGGTTTCCAGCAGCCTGGATCGAGCATCCCGCACGCTCACCGCACGCGCCGCAATCGCCAACCCGGATGGCTTGCTGCGCGACGGCATGTTCGGCACCGCCCGCATCGAGGTCGGCGAAGCCGCCAACCGCACGCTGGTGCCGCTCGATGCGGTGCAGGAGCTCGAAGGCGAAGACATCGTTTTCGTGCCCGGCGACAAGTCCGGCCACTTTCGAGCCGTTTCCGTCTCCGTCGGTGCCGAGAACGACCGTGTCGTCGAGATCCTCGAAGGCCTTGCACCCGGTGACCCGGTCGTGGTTTCCGGCGCCTTCGATCTGAAGTCCGCGCTGACCGCTGCCACCCGCAGCGCCGCCCACTCGCACTAGGAGCGTTTCATGATCGATGCAATGACTCGAACGGCGCTGTCCAACCGCCTGCTGGTGCTGGTGTTCGCCGCGGCGGTGCTGATCGCCGGGATCTTCGCCTTTCGCAGTGTCCCGATCGATTCCTTTCCGGACGTCACGCCCACGATGGTGCAGGTCTTTACCGCCAGCCCCGGCTTGTCGCCGGAGGACGTCGAAACCCAGATCAGCTATCCGGTGTCGATTGCGATGTACGGCCTGCCTGGCCTCGAGCGCGTCCAGAGCACGTCCATCTTTGGCCTGTCGCGCGTCAATATCTACTTCGAGGACGGCACGGATATCTACTTCGCCCGCCGGCTGGTCAACGAGCGGCTGGCCCAGGCGCGCCAGGAGATTCCCGAAGGCATGGGCAATCCGCAGCTCGGGCCGCTGACCACCGGCCTGGGGCGCGTATTCATGTACACCGTCGAGAACGTCGACGGGGCCGACTACACCCCCACCGAACTGCGCGAGGCGCAGGACTGGATCGTCAAGCCCCAGCTCCGCACGGTTCCGGGCGTGACGGGTGTTCTCTCGATCGGCGGTTTCGAAAAGCAGTACCAGGTCAATCTTGACCCCAAGGCACTGGCGGCGCGCAACCTGACCGTGGGCGACATTCGCGCCGCGTTGGCCGCCAACAATCGAAACGTCGGTGCCTCCTTCATCCAGCGCAGCGGCGAGGAGTACATCGTGCGCGGCTATGGCTGGATCGATTCCGGCGAGAAGGGACTCGACGATCTGCGCAACATCATGGTCAGCGAAGCGCAGGGCACGCCCGTTTATCTCGGCGACATCGCCGAGATCGAATTCGGGCCGGCCATTCGTCGCGGCACCCTGATGAAAAACGGCGAAGAGGGCGTGGGCGGCTTTGTCCTCAAGCTGATCGGAACCAACACCCAGGATCTGTTGACGGCCATCGAGGCCAAGGTTGCGACCATCAACGACGCCTTGCCGGAGGGTATGCGGCTGGAACCCTACTACTCGCAGGCCGACCTGGTCGGCAAGGCCGTCGGCACGGTCGAGAAGGCCTTGCTGGAAGCGGCCGTGCTGGTCCTCGCCCTGCTATGGCTGTTCCTGGGCAATGTGCGATCGACCCTGATCGTGATCATCAGCCTGCCCTTGTCGGCGCTGGTGGCCTTCATCGCCATGCGATACGTCGGCATGTCGGCCAACCTGATGAGCCTGGGCGGACTGGCCATCGGGATCGGCATGATGGTGGATGGCTCCGTGGTGATGATCGAAAACATCTTCCGACACATGGAGGAGCGGCAAGACGAAGATGTGACGCTACAAAGGCTTGTGGGCGAGGCCGCCCGCGAAGTCGCCAAGCCGATCGCCTTCGCCATTGCCATCATCATCATCGTCTTTCTGCCGCTGTTCACGCTCGAGGGCGTGGAAGGCAAGATGTTCTCGCCGATGGCCTACACCATCAGCTTTGCGCTGGCCGGGTCATTGATCGTCGCGCTGGTCCTGGTTCCGGTGCTGACCACGCTGTTGTTCAAGAAGGACAGCGTGCACGGCGAGCCTCGCCTGGTCGGCTGGCTGAGAAAGGGCTATCGACCGCTCCTCGATGCGGTGGTGGCGTATCCAAAGCGCACCGTGGCCGCCGCCCTGGTGCTGTTCGCCGGCGGACTGGCCCTGTTCCCCATGCTGGGCACGGAGTTCGTCCCCACCCTGCGGGAAGGTACGTTCCTGGTGCGATCGACCCTGCCGCCCGGCGCCAATCTGGATACCGCCAACGAGTATGCCGGGCGGGTCGCCGACGTGATGCGCGAGTACCCGGAAGTCACCGGCGTCTATGCCCGCGTCGGCCGGGCCGAAGTCGGCGGCGATCCGGAGCCGGTCAACGTCGTCGCCTCACTTGTTGCACTCAAGCCGCTCGATGAGTGGAAGAGCGGCCGCGACTACGAGGAGCTGCAGACCGCCATGGCCGAGCGCCTGTCCGATGAGGTGCCGGGCCTGGCCAACAATTTCTCGCAGCCGATCCAGCTTCGTACCGACGAGCTGCTGTCGGGGATCATGGCTGAGGTCGTCATCAGCATCTATGGCGAGGACCTCGACGAACTGGCGCGCATCGGCGAGGAAGTAACCGCCATCGCCCGCGAGGTGCCTGGTTCGGCCGACGTGCGCATGCAGCAACAGGGCGGCAAGCCCCAGATCGTTGTCCGGCCCGACCGTCAGGCGCTGGCGCGCCACGGTATCTCCCTCGACGAGGTCCTGGGCGTGGTCGAGACCGGCATCGGCGGGGCAAAGGCCGGGCAGGTCTTCGAAGGCATCCGCCGCTTCGACATCTTCGTGCGCATGGAAGAGCCGGCGCGGACCAGCGTCGACGATATTCGCAGCCTCAACTTCCGCACTTCCGCCGGGGCGCTCATCCCGCTGTCGCAGATCGCCGATATCGAGGTCTACCGCGGGCCGAAGAAGATCTCGCGCTCCAAGGCGAGTCGCCGACTGTTCGTGCAGCTCAACGTGCGCGGCCGCGACATGGGCAGCGTGGTCAGCGATATCCGGCAGCGCATCGCCGAGGAGGTGGAAATGCCGGCCGGATACTTCGTCGAGTACGGCGGCCAGTTCGAGAATCAGGAGCGTGCCATGGCCCGGCTCTACGTGGTCGTGCCCATTACGCTCGGCCTGATCTTCCTGCTGCTGTTCATGGCCTTTTCCAGCGTGCGCTACGCGGCGTTGATCTTTCTCAACGTACCTTTCGCGGTTACCGGCGGCCTGTTTTCGCTGTGGATTTCCGGGCAATACCTGTCGGTTCCCGGCGCGGTCGGGTTCATCGCCGTATTCGGCGTGGCCGTGCTCAACGGCGTGGTCATGGTGTCCTACATCAATGAACTGCGCGAGCGTGGTCGCTCGCTGGAAGAAGCCGTGCGCCTGGGTGCCGAGCGGCGCCTTAGGCCCGTGCTCATGACCGCCTCTGTCGCCATTCTGGGCCTCATCCCGCTGCTACTGGCCAACGGCATCGGCGCCAATGTGCAACGCCCGCTGGCCACGGTGGTCGTCGGCGGCCTGGTCACCTCCACGGCGCTGACGCTACTGGTGCTGCCCGCGGTCTATCGCTGGTTCGCCGAACCGCGCAGCGAAGTCGACTTCAGCTGAAGGAGAGATGCAACCATGTTCGAAATCAAAGCCTACATCCGACCTGCACTGCTCGACCGAGTCATCGATGCGTTGGGTCAGATGGGCGGGCATCACGGTATTGCCGTGGTGCCCGTCCAGGAGTATGGCCATGCGGCCGACGACGGCGACGGGCTCGTCAGGGCCGAGATGATCAAGCTCGAAGTCAACGCCGAAGCCGATCGCGTCGACGCGATCGTCGAGCTGATCCTGTCTGATGCAAGAAGCTGGGAGGGTCATGTTGGCGATGGCATCGTCACGGTCAGTGAGTTGCGGTCGGCCCGAAAAATCGAGGACGGTAAGGAAATCGATTAGCCATTCGCCGAGACAATCATCGGCTGCTTCACAGGTCTCGATTCCCTCACTGCCGGAAAAAGTGCTGCGCTTCAGCAGTGCGAGTTGGCGCAGGAAGATTGCCGAGATGAGGGGTAAAACGAGTGGTTTGTCCCATCCGCCTGTTCGTTCCGGACAGACCAGCCAATATTTCATGGGCGGCCCGACTCCGGGCACGGCCGGGCAGGTGTCGAATTCGCCCCGTTGCTGTCACGAGCCGGGCACGATTTGGGCACAGAATGGGCACAAGATCGATCCGGCGCTGCAGGAAGAGGGATCCCGGTCGGCCGGGGAGGGCGCCAGGAGTTCAGGGGCTTAGGCTGTATCTTTATGATCCGGAACGAAAAACGCCGGCTCGAGGGCCGGCGTTCTTGCGGGATTCGGCTGGTCGGGGTGACTGGATTCGAACCAGCGACTCCTGCCTCCCGAAGACAGTGCTCTACCAGGCTGAGCTACACCCCGACGAAGCCGGCCATTCTAGTCGAACGCGTTCGGGGAGGCAAGGCTCGGAGGCAAAAATCGGCGCCAGCGGCGGCCGGCTCTCGAAACCACGCTGATTTCGGCGTATAGTCAGCGGCGAAATGCCTGTCGCACTCCTGCCTTGAGGGAGGTGGGGGTGGATGCAGGCCGCAATTCGAGGGGATGGTCGTGATGCGCAGAATCAAGCTCCCGCCCGGAACCGGGTTAATTCCGTTTTGCGGTTGTCGCGGTGTTGCGCAAAAGTTAAAATGTTGTAATCCCGCTGTCACCGAGGGTTTCTAGAATGCCACGCACTCGTCAAGGCAACGAGCTGCGGGCCATTCCCTGAATGTGGTTCGGTTCCTTGTATATATGTCACCCAACGGAGTAGTTGCATGAAACTTGTAGACTTTTCGCGTCTTTCGCGCGTCTGGTCGGCGTTCATGGTGCTCGGCATGCTGGCGCTCGTCAGCCTGCCGGCGGCTGATGCCAACGCCCAGGCCACGTCCGCCGATCTTCGCGGTCGCGTTATCGCCCAGGACGGCAGCGCCGTGTCCGGCGCCAACGTCCTGATTCTCCACGTGCCCTCCGGCACCGTCTCCGAAGCGGTCACCGGCGAGACCGGCGGCTTCTTCCGCGGCGGTCTCCGAGTCGGCGGTCCTTACCAGATCACCGTGACGGCCGAAGGATACGAAGCCGCCCAGGAAGGCGATATCTTCCTCGAGCCGGGCTCGCAGGATCCCCTGGTGTTCTCGCTGGGCGAGGCAGACCGCGACCTGGGCACCATCCAGGTGACCGGCACCGCCATTTCCGCGGCGACCGAGCTTAACAACGGCGTGGGCTCGACCTTCAGTGCCCGCGACATTCAGAACCAGCCCGCGGCCGACCGCGACGTGATCGCCACCATGGCGCGCGACCCGCTGGTGCAGACCGAGGAAGTCGGCATCATGTCCGTGGCCGGCGTCAACCCGCGCTTCAACGCCTTTGCCATCGACGGTTCGCTGCAGCAGGACGATTTCGGCCTGTCCGACGGCACCTACGCCACGACGCGCTCGCCGATCAACCTCGACGCCATCGAGTCGGCCACGCTGGTCGCCTCCGACTACTCCGTGACCTCCAGCGGCTTCACCGGTGGCCTGGTCAACGTCGTGACCAAGTCGGGCACGAACGAATTCGACGGCTCGCTGTACTACGCCTATCAAGACGACGGGATGATCGGCACCGACTACGACGGCGGCGAATACGATCCCGGTGATTTCGAAGAGAAGGAATACGGCTTCACCCTCGGCGGCCCGATCGTCAAGGACAAGCTGTTCTTCTTCGTCTCCTATGACGAGTACGAGAACGCCTCCCCGGCCGATTTCTCCAACTCCGACCGCTTCAACGGCGTCGATCCGCAGTTCTTCAACGCGATTCGCCAGATCATTCAGAACAACTACGGCTTCGATCCGGGCGGACGCCCGCAGGTTGTCAACGTGCCGCAGACTTCCGAGCGCACGCTGGCCAAGCTCGACTGGAACATCAACAACGATCATCGCCTGTCTCTGACCTACCAGAAGTCCGAAGAGAACGACGTCAGCGTCGATTCGACCGCGCTTGAATCGGCCTGGTACGACATTCCCCTGTCGATCGAAGCGACCACCGCTGAGCTGTTCTCTGACTGGACCTACAACTTCTCGACCAATCTGCGCGTCAACTACACCGAAAAGGTGCGCGGCCAGAACTGCCGCGCGGGCTCGCAGTACGGCCAGATCTCGCTGGACTTCTTCGATCTCGACGGCATCGCCGGCAGCCCGCTCGAGGGCCTGCTGACCGAAGGTGGTGACTTCATCGCCGGTTGCGACAACTTCCGTCACGCCAACGCCTTCGACGACGAGCGCCTGCAGGTCTTCGCCTCCGGCGAGTACTTCATGGGCGATCACCTGATCACCTTCGGTACGGAGTACCAGCAGTACGACCTGTTCAACGCCTTCATTCCGTTCTCGAACGGCGACTTCCAGTTCGACAGCTACGACGACCTGGTCAACGGCACCGCCGACGTGTTCTACAGCAACGTGTCCTCCAACAACGCCCAGCAGGGCGCCTCGCAGTGGGGCTACGACCACTGGGCCCTGTTCGTGCAGGACACCTGGTCGATCACGCCGGACTTCGAGCTGAGCTACGGCCTGCGCTACGAGCGTTTCGACCAGAGCGATGCGCCTGAATTCAGCCAGGCTGTCTACGACGAGTACGGCGTCGATACCAGCAACAACATCGACGGCAACGACCTGATCATGCCGCGCATCGGCTTCTTCTGGCGGCCGTGGAACCGCGCCAGCATCAGCGGCGGCTTCGGCCTGTTCGCCGGCGGCGATCCCAAGGTCTGGACCTCCAACGCCTTCCAGCAGGCCACCTTCGGCGCCTTCGCTTCCGACGTTCAGAACGTCGATATTACCCAGGTGCCGCAGGAGCTGCTCGACCAGGTGGCCACCGGAACGGCGACGCCGATCGACTATATCGGTGAAGACTTCGACACGCCGTCCGACTGGAAGGCCTCGCTGCGCTTCGAGCAGGCGTTCGACTTCCAGATCGGTGGCCTGGACCTGGGCGACGACTACCGCTTTACCGCCCAGTACCTCTACACCGAGGCCCGCGACGGTTTCATCTGGGAGAACGTGGCCCATACCAACGAAGCCGCGCTGCCGCTGGGCACCGCCCCGGACGGCCGTCCGATCTACGCCGATCTGGAAGACCTGGGCATTCCGAACCTGACGCGCCTGACCAACAGCAGCGGTTCGAACAGCAGCGTGCTGTCGCTTAGCCTGGCCAAGTACTTCGACAGCGGCGTGAACTTCAACTTCAGCTACGCCTACCAGGACACCGAGATCGTCTCCGAGGGCACGTCCTCGCGCGGCATCTCGAACTGGCGTTCGATCTTCGCGGTCGACAAGAACGACCCGACGCCGCGGCTGTCGCCCTGGAACATCGAGCACTCGTTCAAGCTGAACCTTGGCTACGAGCGCGCTTTCTTCGGTAGCTACGCGACTCGCGTGGACCTGTTCGGTCGCGTGTTCAAGGGCGACGTCTTCAGCACCTCCTACGACGTCGATCCGGACAACACCCTGTTCGGCCGTGCCGGCCTGGGTGAGGCCCCTTACGACAACATCCCGCTCTATATCCCGGACCTCAACGGTGATCCGCGCGTGGTCTACGGCTCGGGCTTCAACATGGACGAGTTCGCCGAATACGTCCGCAACAACGGCATTCCCACCGGTCAGATTCACGAGCCGTACTCGTCGACCTCCAACGACTGGAACAACATCTGGGATCTGCGCTTCCAGCAGGAGATCCCGAGCATTCCGGGCCTGGATCGCTTCGTCGGCGAGAACCGCTTCAAGGTCATTCTCGATATCGAGAACTTCCTGAACCTGCTCAACGACGACTGGGGTCGCTACACCAACGGGCCGTTCTTCGGACAGGCCGCCGTCATGGACGCCGACCTGGTTTCGGCTGCCGACGTGGCCGCCAACGGCATCGACGGCGCCACGGCGCTGACCGGCGACCAGCCGCGTCAGGTCTGCCAGGCCGCCAGCGACTGCCTGTACCGCTACAACGAGTTCGACGGTGATCCCACCGCGTTTACCGATCGCCAGCGTTCGGTTTACGAAATCCGCCTGACCCTGCGCTATGATTTCTGACCAGCCGGCGTAATCAGGAGGAGAGCCCGGCTGCGGCCGGGTTCTCGAAGGAAACGGCCAGCCTTCGTGCTGGCCGTTTCCGTTTCAGGCCGCCATAATGAACGGTTTGCACAAGCCACGAGAAACGATGAACGAATTCGCAACGCACAAGAACGAAGAGCTACGGGATACTGTTTCGACCAGCGTCTATCCGGCGCGCAGCCTGAAGGTGTTGTCGCGCGCGGAAGTCGCGCGCCTGTCGGACGCCACCGAAGAGGTGGGCGGCTTGCTTCGTCAGGTGGCGCTCGCGGTTCTGACCTCGGGTGAGCAGGGCGACGATGCCGAGAAGATGCTCGAGACCTACAAGGATTTCCGCATCGAGGTGCACCAGGTCACCCGCGGTATGCGCATCGACCTGGAGAACGCGCCGGGCTGCGCCTTCGTCGACGGCGAGATGATCCGCGGCATCCGCGAACTGCTTTCGGCCGTCGTGCGCGACATCGTCTACTTTCACACCGAGATCCATCCCAGCCCGTATTTCGACCTCGACAGCTCGGAGGGGATCACCAACACCGTTTTCGAGATCCTGCGCAACGCCAAGCTGCTCGACACCGACGTCGATCCGCGCATGATCGTGTGCTGGGGCGGGCATTCGATCAGCAGCGAGGAGTACGACTACACCAAGGAAACCGGCTACCAGCTGGGCCTGCGCGGCATGGATATCTGCACCGGCTGCGGGCCCGGCGCCATGAAAGGGCCGATGAAGGGCGCGACCATCGCCCACGCCAAGCAGCGCACGCTGCCCGGTCGCTACGTCGGCATTTCCGAGCCCGGCATCATCGCCGCCGAGTCGCCCAATCCGATCGTCAACGACCTGGTGATCATGCCCGACATCGAGAAGCGCCTCGAAGGCTTCGTCCGTCTCGGGCACGGCATTCTCGTATTCCCGGGCGGCGTGGGCACGGCCGAGGAAATCCTCTACCTGCTCGGCGTGCTGCTCAACCCGGACAATGCCGACATGCCGTTCCCGCTGGTGTTCACCGGGCCGGAGTCGGCGCGCGATTACTTCGAGGAAATCGATCGCTTCGTGGGCCTGACCCTCGGCGAGGCCGCCCGCGAGCGCTACCGCATCATCATCGACAACCCGGTTGCCGTGGCCCGCCACATGGCCGAAGGTATGCAGAAAGTCCGCCAGTGGCGCGTGGATACCAACGACGCCTTCTATTTCAACTGGAAGCTCACCACCGACGTCGGCTTCCAGGAGCCGTTCGAAGTCACCCACGAGAGCATGGCGAGCCTGGATATCTCGCCCGAATTGCCGGTGCACGAACTGGCCGCCAATCTGCGCCGTCTGTTCTCGGGCATCGTCACCGGCAACGTCAAGCCCAACGGCCTGCGCGCCATCCGCGAGCACGGCCCCTTCGAGATCAAGGGCGAGCCCGCCATCCTGGCCGCGCTCGACGACCTGCTCAAGCGCTTCGTCGCCCAGCACCGCATGAAACTGCCCGGCGGCAAGCCGTACGAACCATGCTATCGCATCGTAAGCTGACACCTCGCTGAGGAGCGGGCGAGGTCGGCCTGCCCGTTGCCGTGTTTCCCGTCGTTAGCTAGTTGGCTGGTTCGCAAGTTGGCTGGTTCGGCAACTTGTCGTCGTTGCTGGGCGGCTGCGCCGCGCAAGTTCTGGTGGATCCTCCGTCGGTCTGCACGCTGATTTGACAGCTCGCCAGCCACCCAGCCACCCAGCCACCCAGCCAACCAGCCAACCAGCCAACCAGCCAACCAGCCAACCAGCCCGGCGCCAACCCCCTGAAACTGCTTGACACTCCGCGGTGCGAGGGCTATGGTGGCGCGAAGTGGGAAATTGTGGGAATAAGTGGTTCCTGAGTGGAAGTGAGTGCTGAGCCGTGTTTTTTGGTGAAACCGCCATCAATCTCGACGCCAAGGGCCGCATGGCGGTCCCGACGCGTTATCGCGAGGATCTCGAGGCGGACTGCGAGAACCGGCTGGTGCTCACCTACTCGGCATTCGACGCCGGCTGCCTTTGGCTCTATCCGCACCCCGAGTGGGAGAGGATCCGTGACGAAGTAATGGGTCTGTCGACTTTCAATCCCAGCCACCGCAGCCTGCAGCGTCGGCTGGTGGGCTCCGCGACCCAGCTCGAGCTCGACTCCAATTCCCGAATTCTGTTGCCGGTCACCCTCAGGCAGGTGGCCGGTCTGGACAAGCGCGTGGTCTTCATGGGCATGGGCCAGCGCTTTGAAATCTGGAACGAGGACATCCTCAATCAACGCCGCGCCGCCGAGGAACGAGAGATCCAGGAGCAGGCGTCGGCAGAAATGGCGCAACTGGTCCTTTAGGTCATGGCCAGGGACCACGAACATGTACCGGTGCTGCACGGGCCGGCACTGGATGCGTTGAGGATTCGTGCCGATGGCGTCTACGTCGATGGCACATACGGTCGGGGAGGGCACAGCGCGGCCATGCTGGCCCGCCTCGGCGAGGAAGGGCGACTGGTGGTAACGGACCGTGATCCACAGGCGATTGCCGATGCCCGCGCGAAATATGCCGAGGACGGGCGGGTGACGATTCGCCGCGCGAATTTCGCCGAGATCGGCGCGATCATCGACGAACTCGGGCTGACCGGCCGGGTCGACGGCCTGCTGCTCGACGTCGGCGTGTCCTCACCCCAGCTCGACGACCCCCAACGCGGCTTCAGCTTCCAGCACGACGGTCCGCTGGACATGCGCATGGATCCGGAGTCCGGAGAATCCGTGGCCGACTGGCTGGCGCGCGCCGCGGAATCGGACATTGCCCGCGTCATCAAGGAATACGGCGAAGAGCGCTTCGGTAAACGCATCGCCCGCGCCATCGTCAAGGCCCGCGAGGAGGCGCCCATCGAACGGACCGCGCAGCTGGCCGCGATCGTCAGCGAAGCCGTGCCCGGCCCGCCGTCGCCCCGGCATCCGGCCACCCGGACCTTCCAGGCCCTGCGCATCTTCATCAACGACGAACTCGGCGCCCTCGAAGAAGCCCTCGACGACGGCATCGACCTGCTCGCGCCCGGCGGGCGATTCGTGGTCATCAGCTTCCACTCCCTCGAGGATCGTCTGGTCAAGCGGCGTTTCGCGAAGGCCGCCAAGCCGCCGCCTGCAAGCCGTCGGCTTCCCGCCGTGGAGACCTTCGTGCCGCGCCTGAAGCTCATCGGCGGCATGGTCCAGGCCTCTGAGGAGGAAATCGCGGACAACCCGCGCGCCCGCAGCGCGCGCATGCGTGTGGCCGAAAAGACGGCCGGGGAGGCGACATGATTCGCTGGCTGCTCCTGCTGGTCCTCACTGCCGCCGTGCTCGCCAGCGCCATCGGCGTGGTCGTGTTGCGCCACGAATCGCGCCAGCTCTTTGTTGCCCTCCAGGAAGCCGAGGCCGAGCGTGACGCGGCCCGCGTCGAGTGGAGCCGCCTGCAGCTTGAGCAGGCCTGGCTGGGCGATGCCGGCCGGGTCGAGCGCCAGGCGCGCGAGCAGCTGGGCATGAAATCACCCGAAGATGTCCGAATCCTGGTGACTTCGCCATGACCGAGACCAGCGGCAATCGCGCCACGATGCGCGTCTGGATCACCGCCGGCCTGATGTTGCTGGCGGCCGTGACCGTGGTCGCGCGCGCGGTCAACCTGCAGGTCATGGAAACCGAATTCCTGCAGAGCCAGGGCGAAGCCCGCTACCTGCGCGAGGTGTCCATTCCCACGGTTCGCGGCAGCATCCTCGATCGCAACGGCGAACCCCTGGCCGTCTCCACGCCGGTGGAATCGGTCTGGGCGCACCCCGGCGAGCTGCTTCAGGCAGCCGACCACATCCCGATGCTCGCCGGCCTGCTCGAGGCGGATGCCGAGGACATGGAGCGCCGGCTGACGCAGCGCGCCAATCGCGAGTTCGTCTGGCTGCGCCGGCAGATCAATCCGGACCTGGCCGAGCGGATCCGGGAGCTCGAGATTCCCGGTGTGTTCCTGCAGCGCGAGTACCGCCGGTTCTACCCCACCGGCGAGGTCAGCGCGCAGGTCCTGGGCTTTACCAACATCGACGATGTCGGCCAGGAGGGTCTCGAGCTCGCCTACAACGACTGGCTGCAGGGCCAGCCCGGCGCCAAGCGCGTGATCAAGGACCGCTTCGGCCGCGTCGTCCAGAACGTCGAGCTGATCCGCGAGGCCAGCCCCGGCCGCGACCTGCAGCTGACCATCGACCGGCGGCTTCAGTACCTGGCTTTCCGGGACCTCAAGGCCACCGTGATGGAGTACGGTGCCCGCTCGGGCTCGGTCGTGGTGCTCGACGTCGACTCCGGCGAAATCCTCGCCATGGTCAACTACCCCTCCTACAACCCCAATGCCAACACGCGCATTCCCTCCGACGGCCTGCGCAACCGGGCGTTGACGGACGTGCTCGAGCCGGGCTCCGTCATGAAGCCCTTCGCCGTGGCCGCGGCGATGGAAGCGGGCATCGCGCATCGCGACATGGTGCTCGACACCTCGCCCGGCGTGCTTCACGTATCGGGCCATGACATTCGCGACGTGCGCGACTACGGCGAACTCACGGTCGAGCAGGTCCTGACCAAGTCTTCCAACGTCGGCGTGGTGCAGCTGGCGCTGTCCATGGATGCGCGCCACCTGTGGAGCATGTACTCGCGGTTCGGTTTCGGTTCGGTCTCCGGCACCGGTTTCCCGGGCGAGTCGGCCGGGGTACTGCGCGACTACGAACGCTGGCGCAAGCTCGAACAGGCCACGCTCGCCTACGGTTACGGCCTGTCGGTCACGCCCCTGCAGCTGGCCCGCGCGATGGCCGCGATCGCCGATGAAGGACGCCTGCGTCAGCCGACCTTCATCGCCGATGCGAACAACCCGCCGCATTCGGTTCTCGACCCCAACCTGGCCAACCAGCTGGCGGGCATGCTCGAAACGGTTACCGGGCCGGAAGGCACGGGGCAGGGCGCCCGAGTCGAGGGTTACCGGGTGGCCGGCAAGACCGGCACCTCGCGCAAGGCCACGGCCGGCGGCTACGGCGACCGATACGTCGCCAGCTTTGCCGGTTTCGCCCCGGTTTCCGATCCCGAGCTCGTCGCCGCTGTGGTGATCAACGATCCCTCCGGCGAGGCGTACTACGGCGGCCAGGTCGCCGCGCCGCTGTTTTCCGACGTGATGGCCGCCGGGCTGCGTTTGTTCAACGTGCCGCCCGACGACCCGGGCATGCTGCTGGCGCGAGTGGAGGGGTCCCATGACTGAACGTGGGCTCACCATGCAAGCGCTCTTCGACGGAATGGTCGAACTGTCGGCCGGAGACTGGCCGCAAGCGACCGGGCTAAGCCTGGATTCCCGACTCGTTCGCCCCGGCGATGTGTTCGTGGCGCTGTCCGGCGCCAACGGGCACGGCATGCGCTTCGTCTACCAGGCGCGCGACCGCGGCGCCGTGGCGGTCGTCCATGACGGGCGCTTGACTCCGCCCGAAGATCTCGGGCTGCCCGAACTGGCGGTTCCGGACATCGCCGACCGGCTGCCGACCCTGGCTCGCCGTTTCTGGGGAGAGGCCGTCGACGGCCTGGACCTGGTGGCCGTGACCGGCACGAACGGCAAGAGCTCGATTGCCTGGCTGCTCGCGCAGGCGCTCGGCGGTGCGATGGTCGGGACGCTGGGCTGGGGGCGGCCCGGGCACCACCAGTCGGGCTCGCTGACCACACCGGACATATTCAGCGTCTACCGCCACCTGGCCGATCTGGCCGGGCAGGGCGTCGGCAGCGTCGTGCTCGAGGCCTCGTCCCATGCGCTGGAGCAGGGGCGGCTCGCCGGGCTGGCGTTCAGCAGCACGATCTTCACCACGCTCGGGCACGACCATCTCGACTATCACGACGATCGCGCGGCATACGGCGCCGCGAAGGCCAGGCTGTTCACCGAGTTCCGCAGCGACCGTCATCTGATCAACCTCGACGACGATTTCGGGGCCGAGCTGGCCGCACGGCTGTCCGCGAGTGGCCGCCTGGTGGGCTACTCGCTGGCCGGTCATCCAAAGGCAGGTGCGAGAGCGACGCTGCTGGGCGCGGACATGAGCGGTCTGCGCGCCGAATTCGAACTGCCCTGCGGGCGCTTCGAGGCGCGCTCGAAGCTGATCGGGCGAATCAACCTCTGGAATCTGCTGATCGTGGCGGCCGAGCTCGCCGAACGCGGCAGGGATCCGCAATCCATCACCGAGACGCTGGCCGCGCTGCAGCCCGTTCCCGGGCGCATGGAGCCCATCGGCCGCGAGGGCGCGCCCCTGGCGATCATCGACTACGCGCACACCCCCGACGCGCTCGAGAACGCCCTGACCAGCGCGCGCGAACTCAGTGACGGGACGCTGTGGTGCGTGTTCGGATGCGGCGGCGACCGCGATCGTGAAAAAAGGCCGCGCATGGGTCGCGTCGCCGAGCGACTGGCCGACCGTATCGTGCTCACCGACGACAACCCGCGCGGCGAGGACGGGCTGGCCATCATTCGTGCGATCCAGGCGGGCATGGAAAAGCCGCAGCGCTCGATCGTCATCCGCGACCGAGCCCGTGCGATTGCCCACGCGCTGAGCGGCGGCGAGCCGGGCGATATCGTCCTGGTGGCCGGCAAGGGTCACGAGACCGACCAGGTCATCGGCGACGAGCGTCTGCCCTGCGACGACCACGTCAGCGTCCGCGAAGCGCTGGGGGTGGCGGCATGATGCGTTTCAGCCTTTCGCGGATGGCGGAAGCGACCGGCGGTCGCATGGTCGGCGACGATGTCGAGGTTCTCGGCATGATCCACGATGCGCGCCGCGTGCAGCCCGGCAACGTTTTCTGCGCCTTGCCCGGAGAGCGCCACGACGGCCACGAATTCCTGGAACAGGCCCGGGGCAATGGCGCCGCGGCGGCGCTGGTTGCCCGCGAAGTCGACGATGTCCTGCCGCAGCTGGTGGTCGAGGACGTGCGCGAGGCCATGGGCCGCCTCGCACGGGCCTGGCGCGACACGCTTGATGTGGCCGTCGTCGGCATCACCGGCAGCAACGGCAAGACCACGGTCAAGGAAATGACCGCGGCGATCCTGTCCACGCAGGGCGCGACGCTGGCCACCGAGGGCAACTACAACAACGAACTCGGCGTGCCCCTGACCCTGGCCCGGCTGGATGCTTCGCATCGTTTCGCCGTCATCGAGATGGGCTGCAATCGCCCCGGCGACATCGCCTATCTGGCCGGGATCGCCCGCCCGGACGTCGGCGTCGTGACCAACGCAGGTCCCGCCCATCTCGAGCGCCTCGGCAGCGTCGAGGGCGTGGCCCGGACGAAGGGCGAGATGTTCTCCGGCCTGCCGGACGAGGGCACGGCAGTGATCAACGCCGACGACGACTACGCGCCGATGTGGCGAGAGATGGCCGGCGACCGTCGCATCATCAGCTTCGGAATGACGGGCTCGGCCAACGTCTCGGGCGTGCTGGCCAGCGGGCTCGGCCACATCAATACGCCCGCCGGCGATTTCGAGTTCGCGCCCGTGCTACCGGGGCGCCACAACTTCTACAACGCGCTGGCCGCCACCGCCGCTGCCGTCGCGCTCGAGGTGCCGCTCGACGACATCGCCGACGCCCTGGCGCGGATGAAGAGCCTGCCCGGGCGCCTGCAGTTTCGTCGTCATCCCGACGGCTGGCAGATCCTCGACGATACCTACAACGCCAACCCCGCCTCGCTGTATGCGGCCCTGCAGGTCATGTCCGAGATGGGCGGGGATGCGCACTGGCTGGTCCTGGGCGACATGGGCGAGCTCGGTCCCGACGGCGAGCGCCTGCACGCCGAGATGGGCCAGGCGGCCCGCGACCTCGGCGTGAGCCGCCTGTTCACCATCGGCGAGCTGGCGCGCGCCAGCTCCGATGCCTTCGACGGCGACGCCCGTCACTTCGCCAGCCGACAGGCCCTGATCGACACGTTGGCCGCCGAGCTGCATGCCGGCGTGACCTGCCTGGTCAAGGGATCGCGCTCGATGGGCATGGAGCGCGTGGTCGCCGGCGTCATGGGGGAGAAGCAAACATGCTGACCTGGTTGCTCGATCACGTGCTCATGGCCGACGTTGCGCTGTTCGGCTACATCACCTTCCGGACGGTAATGGCCGCCCTGACGGCGATGATCGTCTCGCTGATCGTCGGCCCGCTGTTCATCCGCCACATGACCGAGCGCCAGATCGGCCAGCCGATCCGCGAGTTGGGCCCCGAGTCGCACCTGACCAAGGCCGGAACGCCGACCATGGGCGGGACGCTGATCCTGATCGCGCTGATGATCTCGACCCTGCTGTGGGCGGACCTTGCCAACCGCTACGTGTGGACGGTCCTTTTCGTGACCGCGGCCTTCGGCGCCATCGGCTTCGTCGACGACTGGCGCAAGCTCAAGTACAAGAACAGCGAGGGCCTTTCGGCGCGCTGGAAATACGGCTTGCAGTCACTGGCCGCGCTGATCGTGGCGGTGTTCCTCTACCAGACCGCCGACGTGCCGGCCAACACCCAGCTCTTCTTCCCCTTCTTCAAGGACATCGCCCTGCCGCTGGGCCTGGGCTTCGTGGTGCTGACCTATTTCGTGGTGGTCGGTTCGTCCAACGCGGTCAACCTGACCGACGGGCTCGACGGCCTGGCCATCATGCCGGCGGTCTTCGTGGCGGCGGGGTTGGGCATCTTCGCTTACGCCACCGGCCACACCGTCTTTGCCGGCTACCTCGCCATGCCCTACATCCCCGGCGTGGGCGAGCTGGCCATCTTCTGCGCGGCCCTGGCCGGCGGAGGCCTGGGTTTCCTGTGGTTCAACACCTACCCGGCGCAGGTGTTCATGGGTGACGTGGGCGCCCTGGCCGTCGGTGCCGCTCTGGGCGTGGTGGCCGTCGCCGTCCGCCAGGAAATCGTGTTCATGGTGATGGCCGGCATATTCGTCATCGAAACCCTCTCGGTCATCCTGCAGGTGGCCTCCTACAAGCTGACCGGGCGCCGCATTTTCCGCATGGCGCCGATCCACCACCACTTCGAACTCAAGGGCTGGCCGGAGCCGAAGGTGATCGTGCGTTTCTGGATCATCTCCGTGATGCTGGTGCTCGCCGGCCTCGCCACGATGAAGATCAGGTGACCGCCATGGCACAGGTGAGACAGGCCTATCGCGCAAGAGACGCCGCACCCTCGGCGGGGCTGGACCAGGTCGTGATCCTGGCCACGCTCGGCCTGCTGGTGATCGGCGTCGTCATGGTGGCGTCGACCTCGATCGCGGTCGCCGAGGGCTATGCCGTGTCGGTGTGGCATTTCCTCGCCAAGCACCTGGTCTACATCGGCCTGGGCGTCGCCCTGGCCGCGTCGCTGAGTTTCATCGGTACCAAGCAGATGCAGTGGCTCGCGCCGATCGCCTTTCCGCTTTCTGTGCTCGTGTTGCTGCTGCCCTTCGTCCCGGGCCTGGGTCATGAGGTCAACGGTTCGACGCGCTGGATCGACCTGGGGGTGGCCAAGTTCCAGGTGGTCGAGGCGGTCAAGCTGTTGATGATCGTGTTCGTCGCCGGCTATCTGGCCAAGCGGCCGCAACTGGGCCGCGCGAGATTCCTCGAGACCCTCAAGCCCCTGCTGCTGGTGGGATTGCTCGCCGGTATCCTGCTCAAGCAGCCCGACATGGGCTCGGCGGTGGTGCTCGGTGCCATCGTCGGCGGCATGATCTGGCTTGCCGGGGCGGCCTGGAAGCACCTGTTCGTGCTGGGGCTGAGCAGTCTGCCCCTGCTGACATTCGCCGCGCTCGAGCCCTACCGCCTGCAGCGCGTGATGACCTTCGTCGATCCCTGGGCCGACCCCTTCAACAGCGGCTTCCAGCTCACCCAGGCCCTGATCGCCGTCGGTCGCGGCCAGGTGGACGGCGTCGGACTGGGCGCCAGCGTGCAGAAGCTCTATTACCTGCCCGAGGCGCACACCGATTTCATCTTCGCCGTGTTGGCCGAGGAACTCGGCCTGCTGGGCATCGTCTTCGTGCTCGTGCTGTTTTCCCTGCTGGTCGGCCGGATCTTCCTGATCGGCGTTCAGGCGCATCGCCAGGAACGGCCGTTTTCGGCCTTCATGGTCTGGGGTATCGGCCTGTGGATCGGCATGCAGGCCCTGGTGAGTATGGGCGTCAACCTGGGCATGTTGCCGACCAAGGGCCTCACCCTGCCGCTCATTTCAGCCGGCGGCAGCAGCCTGATCATGACCCTGCTGGCCATCGGCGTCGTGTTGCGCGTGCAGTGGGAACTGAGCATGGAGGCGCGCCAGCAACCGCGTCGACGAAGGAGCTGGCAGGTATGAGGCGGCTGCGCGTCATGATCATGGCCGCCGGAACCGGCGGACACATCTTTCCCGGCCTGGCCGTTGCTTCGGTGCTGCGCCAGCGCGGGGCGACGGTGAGCTGGCTGGGTACGCCCACGGGCCTGGAGAACCGGCTCGTCCCGGCTGCCGACATCGAACTCGACTGCATCACCATATCCGGCTTGCGCGGGAGAGGGCTCCTGGGCTGGCTGGCCGCGCCCTGGCGCGTGCTCAGGGCGGTGAGCCAGGCCAGGAAGCTGATTCGCGAGCATCGCCCGGACTGCGTGCTCAGCATGGGCGGCTATGTCGCGGGTCCCGGCGGGCTCGCGGCACGCCTGTCCGGCGTGCCCCTGGTCATCCACGAGCAAAACGCCGTCGCCGGACTGACCAACCGCTGGCTTCGTCCGATCGCCCGCCGGGTCATGACCGGATTTCCCCGCACCCTGGCCGGCGGCGAACATGTCGGCAATCCGGTGCGCGCCGACATCGCCGCGATTCCCGAACCCGACCGCCGCTTCGAGGGGCGCCAGGGGCCCCTGCGCCTGTTGGTCATCGGCGGCAGCCTGGGCGCGCGCGCCTTCGCCGACGCGGTGCCGGAAGCGATCGCGCGCCTGCCTGAATCGAGACGGCCGCGTGTCCTCCACCAGGCCGGACGCCAGCTGGATGCGACGCAGGCCGCCTACCAGCGCGCCGGCGTCGAGGGCGAGGTGGTGGACTTCATCGACGACATGGCCGCCGCCTGGGCCGAAGCCGATGTGGCCGTCTGCCGCGCGGGCGCCCTGACGGTGGCCGAACTGGCCGCCGCGGGCCTGGCGGCCGTACTCGTGCCGTTTCCCCACGCCGTGGACGATCACCAGTTCGCCAATGCGCGCTACCTGTCCGACGGCAACGCGGCATGGCTGGTTCGAGAGGCCGACTTCGACGCAAGATGGCTGGCCGAGCACCTGACCGCCATGTCGCGTCCGCAGCTGCTCGCCATGGCCCGGAGCGCTCGCGCCCTGGCCCGTGACGGCGCGGCCCAGGCCGTGGCCGACGCCTGCATGGAGGTGGCGGCATGATCGAGCGCACGCAGACGCCCAACCTGATGCACCGAACCCGCTGCATCCATCTGGTGGGCATCGGCGGCGCCGGCATGTGCGGCATCGCCGAGGTGCTGCTCAACCTCGGGTTCGAGGTGACCGGCTCGGACCTGCAGGCCTCGACGACCGTTTCGCGCCTGCAGGAGCAGGGTGCCGAAATCCGCATCGGCCACGCCACGGAGAATCTCGGCGACGCCGACGTTGTCGTGGTGTCGGGTGCGGTTCCCGAGGACAATCCGGAGGTGATCGCCGCGCGCGAACGCCGCATTCCGGTCATCGCGCGCGCCGAAATGCTGGGCGAGCTGATGCGGTTCCGCCAGGGCATCGCCGTGGCCGGTACCCACGGCAAGACCACGACCACTTCGCTGGTGGCGACCCTGCTGGCCGAGGGCGGCCTGGATCCGACTTTCATCGTCGGCGGCCTGGTCAATGCCTTCGGTACGGGCGCCCGCCTCGGCGAAGGGCGATATATCGTCGCCGAAGCCGACGAGTCCGACGGCTCCTTCCTCAAGCTGCAGCCGGTGATCTCGGTGATCACCAACATCGACCGCGATCATCTCGACGCCTACCAGGGCAGCTTCGACCAGCTGCAGCGCGCCTTCCTGGAATTCCTGCATCACCTGCCGTTCTTCGGCGTTGCAGTGCTGTGCATCGACGATGCCCACGTGGCCGAACTCATCCCGGATGTCGGGCGGGCGGTCGTGACCTACGGGCTCGACGAGCAGGCCGACGTTCGCGCCACCAACCTGCGGCAGGAAGGGCGGCGAATGCACTTCGATCTCTGCCTGCCGGGCGAGGAACGGCCGCGCGCCGTCAGCCTTGCCCAGCCGGGCCGTCACAACGTGCTCAACGCCCTGGGAGCAGCGGCCGTGGCCAGCGAGATCGGCATCCCGGCCGACGCGATCGTGCGCGGGTTGGCGGGCTTCGGCGGTATCGGCCGACGCTTCGCCGAGATCGGTCCGCTCGACGTCGCCGGCAACGCGGTGCTGGCATTCGAGGACTATGGTCACCACCCGACCGAACTCGAGGCCGTCGTCCAGGCCGCCCGCGAGGGCTGGCCCGACCGCCGCCTGGTGCTCTTCTTCCAGCCGCATCGTTACACGCGAACGCGCGACCAGTTCGACGATTTTGCCCGCGTCCTGGCCGACGCCGATGCGCTGATCCTCGCCGACATCTATCCCGCCGGCGAGAAGCCGCTGTCCGGCATCGATTCCGACGCCCTCGCCAAGGCCGTCGGTCGCCGACGCGAATTGCCGCTGCGGCGTATCGGCGCCGTTGACGAGGTCGTCGAGATCCTGCCCGAGCTGGTCGGTGATGGCGACTTGCTGCTTGTGATGGGCGCCGGCGACGTCGGGCGCCTGGGTGCCCTCCTGAAAAAGCGCTACGCAGGGGAGGCGGCATGACTTTCGGTGATCCGCGCAGGTTCGGCCAGGTCGCCCTCGTCGTGGGCGGAGACAGCGGCGAGCGGGAAGTTTCCCTGAAGGGTGGGCGCGCCGTGGCCGCCGCCATGGAGGCGCTCGGCATCCAGTTCAGCGTCGTCGACGGGCCACGCCGCCTGCTCGAGCACGTCGCCGCCGGTCACTACGACCGGGTGTTCAACCTCCTTCACGGCCGCGGCGGAGAAGACGGCACGCTCCAGGGCGCGCTGAGTATCTACGGCGTGCCGGTGACGGGTTCCGGCGTGCTGGCATCGGCGCTGACGATGGACAAGCTCCAGAGCAAGCGTGTTTTTCGCGCCTGCGGTCTGCCGACGCCCGAATGGGCCGTGGCGCACGAGGTGAGCGATTTCGAGAGCATCCTGAAGTCGATGGCGCCGCCGCTGTTCGTCAAGCCCGCACGCGAGGGCTCGAGCCTGGGCATGAGCCGTGTGACCCGCGCTGAAGATCTCGAACCGGCGCTGGCCAAGGCGCTCGCGCGCGACGAGACGGTCCTGGTCGAGCGAATGATCCAGGGTCGGGAGTACACCGCGGCGGTCCTGGGCGATCGCGTCCTGCCGCTGATCCGTCTCGAGACGCCCCGGGAGTTCTATGACTACGAGGCGAAATACGAGTCGGGCGACACGCAGTACCGCTGCCCCTGCGGCCTGGACGAAGGCACCGAAGCGAACCTGGCCGGGCTCTGCCTGGAGGCCTTCCGGGTACTGGGCGCATCTGGTTGGGGCCGCGTGGACCTGATGGTGGACGAAGACGGGCAGCCCTGGCTGCTGGAGGTGAACACGACGCCGGGCATGACCGATCACTCGCTGATGCCCATGGCCGCGAAGGCGGCCGGAATCGAATTCGAGGAACTGGTATGGCGGATTCTGGAAACCAGCCTGAACGCGCAATAAGGCCGGCCTGGCTGGCCACCGCGGTCCTCGGCGGCGCCTTGCTGCTGCTGGCGCTGTGGTTGCGCTCGGGCCTGATCGGCGGCGAGCAGTGGCCGATTCGTTGGCTCGACGTCGCCGGCGACCTCAAGCGCACGAGCGCCAGCCAGGTGCGCGGCGCCGTCGCCGACGAAGCCTCGCGCGGCTTCTTCGCCGCCGACCTCCAGAGCGTGCGCGAACGCGTCGAGGCGCTGCCCTGGGTGGCGAGCGCGGAGGTCAGCCGTGAATGGCCCGACGCCCTGCTCATCGACATCACCGAGCACCGCCCGGTGGCGCGCTGGAACGAAGATCGCCTGTTCAGCGACCGCGGCGAGGTCTTCAGCGTGAGCGGAAGCGAAGGCATGCAGGGGCTGGCGAGGCTGCGGGGGCCGGAGTCAAGAGGCAGCGACGTGCTCGAGCGCTGGCAGGCCGTCAGGCGCCGGCTCGGCAGCGTCGGGCGCGACGTGGTCGAGCTCGCCGTCGACGAGCGAGGCGCCTGGCGCGTCGTGCTCGACAACGACGTCACGCTGGTGCTCGGCCGCGAGCAGGTCGACAGGCGGCTCGACCGCTATATCGGCGCGCAGGCGGCGCTCAGCGACCTCGATCGGCCCATTCGCCTGATCGACATGCGCTACACCAACGGTCTGGCCGTGCGCTGGGCCGATACCGGGAGCGCGGACAACAACGACGAAACGACAACGACAACCACAACGACAACGGGAGAGCGAGCGAGTCATGGCTAAACGACCGGACAAGTCACTGGTCGTCGGACTGGATATCGGCACCAGCAAGATCGTCGCCATCGTCGGCGAGGTCCAGCCGGACGGACAGGTCGAGGTGGTCAGCCTGGGATCGCATCCCTCGCGCGGTCTCAAGCGCGGCGTGGTGGTCGACATCGAGTCGACCGAACAGTCGATCCAGCGCGCCATCGAGGAAGCCGAACTGATGGCGGACTGCCAGATCCATTCGGTGTTCGCGGGCATCGCGGGCAGCCACATCAGCTCGCTGAACTCGCACGGTGCCGTGGCGATTCGCGACAAGGAGGTCACCGACGGAGACGTCGAGCGCGTGCTCGAGTCTGCCCGCGCGGTCGCCATTCCGGCCGATCAGCGCATTCTGCACGTGCTCCCACAGGAATACGTCATCGACTCGACCGATGGCATCCGCCAGCCGGTGGGGATGTCGGGCGTGCGTCTGGAAGCGCGCGTTCACCTGGTGACCGCGGCGGTGAGTGCCGTCCAGAACGTGACCAAGTGCGTGGCGCGATGCGGCCTGCAGGTCGACGACCTGATCCTGCAGCAGCTCGCTTCCAGCTACGCGGTGCTCAGCGAAGACGAAAAGGATCTCGGCATCGCCCTGGTCGACATCGGAGCCGGAACCACGGACATCGCGGTGTTCACCGAGGGCGCCATCCGCTATACCGCCTGCATCCCGATCGCCGGCGACCTGGTCACCAACGACATCGCCGTGGCCCTGCGCACGCCGACGGTGCACGCCGAGGAGATCAAGATCAAGTACGCCTGCGCGCTCGAACAGATGGCGAGTTCCGACGAGACCATCCAGGTGCCCAGCGTGGGCGACCGGCCGCCGAGACGGCTCGAGCGCCAGACGCTCGCACAGGTGGTCGAGGCGCGCTACCGCGAGCTCTTCCACCACGTTCACAAGCAGCTGCGCCAGTCCGGCTTCGAGTCGCGAATCCCGGCCGGCCTGGTGCTGACCGGCGGCGGCTCGAAGATGGAAGGCGTGGTCGAGCTGGCCGAGGAAATCCTGCACATGCCGGTGCGCCTGGGCGCGCCGCAGCATGTCACCGGCCTTTCCGAGGTCGTCAACAACCAGATTCATTCGACTGGCGTGGGTCTGCTGATCTACGGCAGCCGTATGGAAGGGCCGCGTCGCACCGGACTGGCGCGCGGCGGAGAAAGTCTCTGGAACCGGATCAAGAACTGGTTCCAGGGGGAATTCTGAAATGGGGCCGCGAGGCGCCACGAGTGTTTGCCCGAACTCGATGTACCTCGGGCAAGGCATGGGAGCGGCACAAAGCGTCCGGCAAGAAGACGCGTGCCGCCATCCCTATAAATGAGTAATCCGGACAAGCCGGACTGTTGATCGTTAATGGCGAGCGAAAGGAGAAACCGACATGCCTTTTGAACTGATCGAAAACTACACACCCGGAGCGACCATCAAGGTCGTCGGGATCGGCGGAGGCGGCGGCAACGCCGTCAACCAGATGGTCGAGTCGGCCATCGAGGGCGTGGAGTTCATCTGCGTCAACACCGACTCGCAGGCGCTGCGCAACTTCTCGGGCAAGACCACGCTGCAGATCGGCTCTGGCGTGACCAAGGGCCTGGGTGCCGGCGCGAACCCCGAGGTCGGCCGCCAGTCGGCGCTGGAGGATCGCGACCGCATCAGCGAGATGCTGGAAGGTTGCGACATGGTCTTCATAACCGCCGGCATGGGCGGCGGCACCGGTACGGGAGCCGCGCCCGTGGTTGCGCAGACGGCCAAGGAAATGGGCATCCTCACGGTGGCCGTGGTGACCAAGCCCTTCCCCTTCGAGGGCCAGCGCCGCAGCGCCGTGGCACAGCAGGGAATCGACGAGCTGTCCCATCACGTCGATTCCCTGATCACGATTCCCAACGGCAAGCTGCTCAGCGTGCTGGGTTCGGAGATCACCCTGCTCGATGCCTTCAAATCGGCCAACCAGGTGCTTTCCGGCGCCGTGCAGGGCATCGCCGAGCTGATCACCCGCCCGGGCCTGATCAACGTCGACTTTGCCGACGTGCGCACGGTGATGAGCGAGATGGGCATGGCCATGATGGGTGCCGGCACCGCCAAGGGCGAGGACCGTGCCCTGATGGCTGCGCAGTCGGCCATCGGCTCGCCGCTACTCGAAGACGTCGACCTCAACGGTGCCTGCGGCATCCTGGTCAACGTCACCGCCGGCATGAACCTGAGCATGAAGGAGTTCGAGGAAGTGGGCACCACGGTCGCCGACCTGGCCAGCGAGGATGCCACCGTGGTCATCGGCACCGTTATCGACCCGGACATGAACGACGAACTGCGCGTCACCGTGGTCGCAACGGGCCTGGGGTCGCAGCGCCCAAAGCGCGAGGAGCGGCCGATGAAGGTCGTCCGCACCGGTACCGATAACCGCCCGGCCTTCCGAGCCACCGAGGAGGAGGAAGCGCCTGCTCACAACATGCAGGGCAGCGAAAAGGCCGAGACCGGCGAAAGCCGGAAACTCTTCGGCGAACAGAAGGAAATGGACTACCTGGATATTCCGGCCTTCCTGCGCAACCAGGCCGACTGAAGCGCAATCGGGGGGGGCACTTCAGCCGAATGCGGTAGTCGGAATACGAACCGCCGGCAGGGGCTTTCGACTCGCCACGAAAGCCCCGCCGGCCGGTTTGTGACGAAAAAACGACCCGGAGTGTGGTTTTTGGGCAACAGATGTGGCGCTTTTCACGAAAAATTGCTTTTTTACTACAAGGGCCTGTGCTATGCTCCGCGGCGTCAACCAGCAATCGGTCAACGCAGTGATCCGACAAAGAACTCTCAAAAACGTCATTCGCGCCACCGGCGTGGGCCTCCACACCGGCGAGAAGGTGCTGATGACGCTTCGACCGGCGCCGGCCAACTGCGGCATCGTTTTCCGTCGTGTCGACCTCGATCCCATCGCCGAAATCAAGGCCGAACCGCACCTGGTGCGCGACACCGCGCTGTCGACCACCCTGGTAAACGACGCCGGCGTGCGCGTTGCCACGATCGAACACCTGATGTCGGCACTGGCCGGCCTGGGCATCGACAATCTCTACGTCGACCTGAGCGCCGCCGAAGTGCCGATCATGGACGGAAGCGCCGGGCCTTTCGCCTTCCTGATTCAGTCTGCGGGCATTGCCGAGCAGAACGCGCCCAAGCGCTTCATCCGGCTGAAGAAGACGGTCGAAGTGCGCGACGAGGACCGTTGGGCCCGCTTCGAGCCGCATGAAGGCTTCCGCGTGAACTTCACCATCGAATTCGACCATCCGGTCATTCGCTCGCATTCGTGCAAGGCCGACGTCGAATTCTCGACCACCTCCTATCTCAAGGAAGTGGCCCGCGCGCGTACCTTCGGGTTCATGCGCGACATCGAATACCTGCGCCAGCGCAACCTGGTGCTGGGCGGCAGCCTGGACAACGCCGTCGTGCTCGACGACTACCGCGTGCTCAACGAGAACGGTCTCCGCTACGAGGACGAATTCGTCAAGCACAAGGTGCTCGACGCCATCGGCGATCTCTACCTGCTCAATCGCAACCCCATCGGCGCCTTCTTCGGGCACAAATCGGGTCACGAGCTCAACAACCAGCTGGTTCGCCAGGTCCTGGCCGACCAGGAGGCCTGGGAAGAGGTCACATTCGAGGACGATCGTCCGGCGCCGATCTCTTACGTTCAGCCGGCACAGGCGGTTTGAGCGGGCGGCAAATATTCTGACGAAGGCGGGCGCTCAGGCGCCCGTTTCTCGTTCGGGCTCCTGCTTTCAGGTTTCAGGTTTCAGGTTCAACCGAGCCGCGGTACCACGATCACGCGCGTGCCCTCGAGCCGATCGTCGAGCTGCCGGTTGGCTTCGCGCAGCAGATCGTCGGCCATCAGGCGGGCACGGCTGGCCCAGGCCGGGCTGGTGGCGGCCAGCACCAGGGTCTTGCCCTCGATACAGGCCACGCCGATGTTCTCGCGCATGCTGCCGGGCAGGACCTGGCGCAGTTCGGCGTCGAGCTGGTCCAGCGCGCGGGCCGTGGCCAGCAGTCGACTGAGGCCCTCGTGACCCTGTGAGACGTCGGAAATCTCGCGTTCTTTACGGTCCTGCCTGGCCATCGGCCCACTTCCGCGCGGTGAAGCCTGCAGTTTAACGCCCGAGCGGGCTACAATGGCAGGCTGTGCTTGCACCCGCGCGGTGCCGGCCCCAACTAAAGACAGTCCCTGAAAAACACTTCATATCAAGTCAACGGACGATCCATGCTCAAATCCCTGATCACCAAGGTGGTGGGCAGCCGCAACGACCGGCTCATCAAGGCCCTCTACAAGGATGTCGAGGCGATCAACGCCCTCGAGCCGGAATTCCAGAAGCTCAGCGACGCGGAACTCAAGGCCAAGACGTCGGAATTCCGCCGAAGGCACGGCGAAGGCGAGAGTCTCGACGACTTGCTGCCGGAAGCATTCGCGGCCGCGCGCGAAGCATCCGTGCGAACGCTGGGCATGCGCCACTTCGACGTCCAGTTGATCGGGGGCATGGTGCTGCATCAGGGCAAGATCGCCGAAATGAAGACCGGCGAGGGCAAGACCCTGGTGGCTACCCTGGCGGTCTACCTCAATGCCATTCCCGACCAGGGCGTTCACGTCGTGACGGTCAACGACTACCTGGCCCGCCGTGACGCCGAGTGGATGAAGCCGATCTACTCGGCCCTGGACCTGACCGTCGGCGTCTCCGTTCCCGGTATGAGCCCGGACG
Organism: Wenzhouxiangella sediminis; assembly: GCF_003410055.1. Taxonomy (GTDB): domain Bacteria; phylum Pseudomonadota; class Gammaproteobacteria; order Xanthomonadales; family Wenzhouxiangellaceae; genus Wenzhouxiangella; species Wenzhouxiangella sediminis. The sequence continues at coordinate 119,574 of NZ_QUZK01000042.1, forward strand.
ACAAGCGCGAGGCCTACAACGCGGACGTCACTTACGGGACCAACAACGAATTCGGTTTCGACTACCTGCGCGACAACATGGCCTTCTCGCTCGAGCAGCGCGTCCAGCGCGGCCGGCATTTCGCCATCGTCGACGAAGTCGACTCCATCCTGATCGACGAAGCGCGCACCCCGCTGATCATTTCCGGGCCGACCGACGAAGGGCCGGACATCTACGTGAAGATGAACCGCATCGTCCCCCAACTGCAGCCGCAGGAGGAAGAGGACGGTCCCGGGGATTTCACGATCGACGAGAAGACCAAACAGGTCTATCTCACCGAAGAGGGCATGGCGAAGGTCGAGGATCTCCTGGCCGAGGCCGGCATGATCGAGTCCGGCGCGAGCCTCTACGATTCGGCCAACCTGAGCCTCATGCACACCCTCAACGCGGCTCTGCGCGCACACCACCTGTTCCACAAGGATACCGACTACATCGTTCGCGACGGTGAGGTGATCATCGTCGACGAGTTCACCGGCCGCACCCTGCAGGGGCGCCGGTGGTCGGAGGGCCTGCATCAGGCTGTCGAGGCCAAGGAGGGTGTGCCCATCCAGCGCGAGAACCAGACGCTGGCCTCGATTACCTTCCAGAATTTCTTCCGGCTCTACGACAAGCTCTCGGGCATGACCGGCACCGCCGACACCGAAGCCTACGAGCTGCAGTCGATCTATGGCCTGGAAGTGGTGGTCATTCCCACGCACAAGCCGATGATCCGAAAGGACAATGCCGACCTGGTCTTCCTGACCAAACAGGAAAAGTTCGACGCGATCGTTGACGACATCAAGGAGCGGGTGGCTGCCGGCCAACCTGTGCTCGTGGGCACGACCTCGATCGAGAACTCCGAACTGATTTCCCGCGAGCTCAAGAAAGCCGCCATTGATCACGAGGTGCTCAATGCCAAGCAGCATGAGCGGGAGGCGCACATCATCGAGCAGGCCGGCCGTCCCGGGAACGTGACGATTGCCACGAACATGGCCGGCCGAGGCACGGATATCGTCCTTGGCGGCAACCTCGAGGCCGAATTGCGCGACCTCGGCGAGGACGCTGGCGAAGAAGCCCGACGCAAGGTCAAGGAAGACTGGCAGAAGCGCCACGACGAGGTCATCGAGGCTGGCGGCCTCCACATCATCGGTACCGAGCGCCATGAGTCCCGTCGAATCGACAACCAGTTGCGCGGGCGTTCCGGCCGCCAGGGCGACCCGGGCTCGAGCCGATTCTATCTGGCGCTGGAGGATCCGCTGATGCGCATCTTCGCGTCCGACCGCATGAGCGGGATGATGCAGAAGCTGGGCATGCGCGACGGCGAGTCGATCGAGCATCCCTGGGTCAACCGCGCCATCGAGAACGCCCAGCGCAAGGTCGAAGCGCACAACTTCGACATGCGCAAGCACCTGCTGGAATACGACGATGTCGCCAACGACCAGCGCCGCGTCATCTATTCCCAGCGCAACGAGTTGATGGAAGCCGACGACATCAAGGACACGATCGACTCGATCCGCGAGGAAGTGTTCGACAACCTGATCAGCCAGTTCGTGCCGCCGGGCTCCATCGACGAGATGTGGGACACCGAAGGCCTCGAACGCGCCCTGGAGGGTGAGTTCGGGATCGAGGTGCCCATCCAGCGTTGGCTCGAGGAAGACGACGACCTGGCCGAGGAAGGTCTGCGCCGCAAGGTCATGGAGGCCGTCGAGGCGCATTACCGGGCCAAGGAAGAGATGGTCGGCTCCTCGGTGATGCGGCAGTTCGAGAAGGCCCTGATGCTGTCGATTCTCGACCAGCAGTGGAAGGAACACCTCGCCAGCATGGACTACCTGCGCCGCAGCGTGGGCCTGCGAAGCTTCGCCCAGAAGAAGCCGCAGCAGGAATACAAGCGCGAAGGCTTCGAGATGTTCACCGAAATGCTCGACAACATGAAGCACGAGGTGATGAAGGGTCTGGCGCGGGTTCGCGTGAGAAGCGAGGACGATGTCGAGGCCGTCGACCAGCAACGCCGGCGCGAGGCCCCGATGCAGTTCCAGCACGCCGAAGCACAGTCGGCTACCGGCGGCGCTGCACCCGCGGGCGGCCAGGGCGGCGCCCAGGGCGACGCCAAGCCGGACCCCTTCGTGCGGGAAGGTCGCAAGGTGGGGCGCAACGAACCCTGTCCCTGCGGTTCGGGCAAGAAGTACAAGCAGTGCCACGGTCGCCTGTCCTGAGAGGCCGTGGGTGGCCGGTGAGACGCCCGACTCTGGCGAGCTGATCGAAGTCGTCGCGGGGATCGTTCGCGACGACCGGGGCCGCATCCTCCTGGCCGAGCGGCCCGCGGGCAAGCACCTAGCCGGCACCTGGGAATTTCCCGGCGGCAAGCGCGAGCCCGGTGAAACGGGGCTGCAGGCGCTCGCCCGCGAGATGGCCGAAGAGCTGGCGATCTCCGTGGGTTCCGCCCGGCCCTGGCTGGCGTTGACGCACGACTACCCCGAACTCACGGTTCGTCTGCAGCTCTACGCCGTGGACGAATGGAGCGGCGAGCCCGAGGGGCAGGAGGGCCAGGCGCTGCAGTGGGTTGGCGAAAGCGACATGGCCCTGCTGCCCATGCCGGCGGCCGACCGACCCATCGTGCGGGCCTTTTCCCTCGACCCCCGCTACGCCATCACGCCCGATTCCGCCGCCCCGGGCGGTCCCGAAGAACTCCTGAGATGGACCCGGGACTGCCTGGATCGCGGTATCCGGCTGTTCCAGTTGCGGGCCACGTCCCTCGACCCTGCCGACCTGCGCAGCCTGGCCCGGGAATTCGGTCGGCTGATGGTCGAATCGGGCGCGCGCTGGTTGCTCGACGGTGATCCGGAGCTGGCGGTCCAGAGCGGCGCCGACGGCGTGCAACTGCCGGGCGAACGGCTGGACGAACTCTCCGGGCGGCCACTGGGTGGCGACTTCCTGGTCGCGGCATCGTGCCGGAATTCGGCGGAGCTTGCGCGGGCGGGGGAGCTGGCCCTGGACTTCGTCACGCTCCGGCCCGGTAGCGCCGCCTGCGGTCACCAGGGTCCACTGCCTTTCGATTGGGAGGAGTTCGCCCGCCTGTGTCGATGCTCTCCCCTGCCGGTGTTCGCCCTCGGCGGATTGCTTCCCGGTGACCTCGAGCGTGTGCGCGAACGCGGCGGATTCGGGGTGGCGGGGACGCACGGATTCGGGGCGGGGCCATGAGCATCGAGAGCGTCCGCCTGCCCATCCGTTCACGCTCGACGCCTGCTCGCGGCGAGGCCGACGTGTGGCTCGCCCGCCTGAGCGACATGCCGCTCGACGCCGGGCCGCGAGGCGGGAACCGGCGCGAACGCATCCTGCGCCAGAGGGTGCAGCAGCAGTTCTTCCTGCGCCTGTTGCTCGCGGCCTACCTCGGCTGCCCGGGCAAGTCCGTGGAGCTGGATCGCAGCGAGCGCGGAAAACCCATGCTTTCGGGCGTTCATGCAGACAGCGCCCTGCAATTCAACGTCTCGCACTCGGGTGACTGGCTGGCGGTGGCGGTGGCCGTGGGGGTCGCCGTGGGTATCGATCTCGAAGTCGAGCGGCGGCTGCCGCGCGCCCCCTTGCTCGCCCGGCGCTTCCTCTCGCCCGAAGAGGCCGAATGGATCGTCGGCCTCGATGAGCCGTTCCGCTCGCGCCAGTTCCTCAAGCAGTGGACGGCGCGCGAATCCCTGGTCAAGGCCAGGGGCTGCGGCCTGGCCGGCTGCCTCGGCGAGATCGCGCTGGACTGGCAGCCGCCCGCCATCCGACGGCTTCCGACGGACTGGGAAGGCGCGGGCGCAATGTCGCTGGCGAACCTGGCGCTTCCGGACGGCCTCGTCGGTCATCTCGCGACCTGCGAGGGTCCCGTGCGTCCCATGATCCGGCGAATCACGACCTGAGCGCGGGCCGCAGGCGGCTGCAGGCATAATCGAACAACTCATCGCCAAGGAATTCGAGCATGTTTCTCCAACGCGCGACCTGGCCGGAAGTCGAGTCCTACCTCGAGCGATCGACCGGCATCGTCGTTCCCATCGGTTCGACGGAGCAGCACGGGCCGACGGGCCTGATCGGCACCGACGCCATCTGCCCGGAAACCATCGCCGCCGGCATGGCGGAGGCGGGCATCCTGGTCGGGCCGACCCTGAGCATCGGCATGGCCCAGCACCACCTGGGGTTTCCGGGCTCGATCACGCTGCGGCCGTCCACGCTCATGGCCCTGGTGGGCGACGTGGTGACCTCCCTGTCCGTGCACGGGTTCACGCATTTCTATTTCCTCAACGGGCACGGCGGCAACATCGCCACGGTGAACGCGGCCTTTGCCGAGATCTGGGCCCAGGCCAGCCTCGCACAGCGCTCGTCCGATCTGCGCATGAAAATGGGCAACTGGTTCGCCGGCCAGCGCGTCCGGGCGCTGGCGCGTGAGCTCTACGGCGATGCCGACGGCAGCCACGCCACGCCTTCGGAGATTGCTTTGACCTGGCATGCCTACCCCGATCTGGCGCGGGACGAAGCGCTCGATCCAGTTCGTCCACCCGACGGACCGATCCGCGATGCCGCCGACTACCGCAAGCACTTTCCCGACGGCCGCATCGGCTCCGAGCCTCACCGGGCCAAACCCGAACACGGCAAACGGTTCTACGAAGCCGGCCTGGCCGACGCGCTCGAAGACTACCGCCGCTTTGCAGGTGCCGACTCCAGGTAATCGAGGGGGCGGGGGGGGTTGAAAAGCGATATTTTTGTGATATAAATCACACTTCCTGGTGGCCTCGCTTCTGACAGCGTGTGTAAGCCGCCGGGACCAGGAACAAAAAGGGGTTTCCTTTGTTAATCGATTTCGTTTCCGGTTTGGTCCGGAGTCGGACCGTTGTTGCCGGCATCCTGTTGTTGACCCTGTTCGCGACCTCGGCGACGGCGCAGGGCGACAGCTCGCCTCGTGCGCTGGGGGATCGGGCCGCGGAGAAGATCCGTGCCGCTGCCGCCGCCGATCGCATTCCCGAGCGAAATGCCCTGATTGATGAGGCGCTTGCGCTGCTCGATCGGGCAATGGCGCATCCCGAGGCCGATGCGCAGTCGCTGCAACGAAGCCGTTACGACCGCTTGCTGGCCTTGCGAACGCGCGAATCCATGGAGGAAGCCGTTTCCGCCTGGGAGTCGTTGGAGGCCGATGGCCTGGAGCCGCCCGTCTACGTCACGGTCGCCGCGGCGGATGCCTACCTGTACCTGCGCTGCCCCGAACAGGCCGAGGCGCTGTATGAACGCGTGCTCGAGCGCCAGCCCGGGCGTCTCGAGACCCTGCAGTCCCTGTTCTGGGCCCGGCTCGAGCAGGAGGACTTCTCCGGTGCCCTGGCGACGATCGATTCGCTGGTCGAACATCCGGAAGTCGCCTCAGGCTCACGCCTGCACCGCGATGGGCGTATTACCGCAGCAATGGGTCGGGGATACGCCAATCGCCTCGAGGAGGCGATCGTCCGACTCGAGGCGCTTGCCGCCGATCATCCCAAAAGCGGGGCGGCCACTCGCTCGCTGGCTACCATTTATCGATGGCGGGGGTGGAGCCGGCGTGCCCTCGAGCTGATAGAGCCCTTGCTGGCCCAAACGACGGAGAGCACCGATCTGCGGCTGTTGCATGCCGCGCTGCTGCGGGACCTGGGGCGCTACCGCGAGGCGGGCCGAATACTGGAGTCGCTCTACGAGACGCATCCGCAAGATCGCCACGTGCAGCGGGGCTGGGCCGACTGGCGAACCCGGGATCGATGGTCTTACTGGTCGCACGGTGAGTACGGAGAGAGTGATGGTGTGCGCGAGTTCGGCAGCCGTGATCGCGCCTGGCGCATGCGGCTGTCGGCGCCCTGGGTCGGAAGCTACCTGCAGCCCTACCTGCGCAGCGAATACAGCCACGCCACCTTTCCCGAGGGCGAAGCCGAATACGACCGCATCGGCCTGGGGCTGGACTACCGGCGCGCGGGTCATCGCGTGAATCTCGAATTCCATCGCAATCGCCGCGGCGCGGATGAAGCCGGCCTCACCGCGGCCTGGGACTGGCAGCTCGATGACCAATGGAGCCTGGCGACTCGCTATGAGAGTTTTTCCACGGATGTCCCGTTGCGTGCCCGCGGCCAGGGTCTCGACGGCTGGAAAACCGAGGCGGCTGTTCGCTGGCAGGCGCACGAGTCGTTGAACCTGCGCCTGGGCGTTTCGCGCCTGGCCATCTCCGACGGTAACGAACGCGACGCCGTGCTGGTCTCACTGGGACATCGTCCTCATGTCTCGGCCCACCACACGACCGACGGCACGCTGGATCTTTATGCCGCCCGGGCCAGCCAGACCGGCGGTCCGTACTACAACCCGGAAGAGGATGCGTCGCTGGCCTACGTGATCCAGCACGACTGGCTCACCTGGCGTCGCTACGAGCACTCGCTGACGCAGCGCTTCGTGCTGGGTGGCGGCGCCTACTGGCAGAAGCATTATGGTACGCACGCAATCGGGCTCGCCCGCTACGAGCATCTCTGGCAGGTCAGCCAGCACTGGTTTGTCCACTACGGCGTGGGGATTTCCAGTCGCGTCTATGACGGCGACCGCGAGAGCCGCGTCGACGGACAGCTGTGGCTCAGGGGGGTCTTCTGATGCCGGCTTGCACGCAGCGAACGTACCAAATCGAATCAAGGGGAGTTGTCGATGTTGCCCTGGGGTGAGAGCACGGGCCTGCTGGCCACGCTTTTCAATTTCGCTTTCTTCTATCCGCTGTTCATGGCCTGGCTTTGGATGGTCGGCGGAATCTGGTACTTCTTTCACTGGGAGCGGCGAATCGCGCGCACGCCGGAGGAGCCGCCGGAGCTTGACGAGTATCCCGGTTGTTCGATCCTGCTGCCCTGCCACAACGAGGGCGGGCAGGTGCGCGAAACCATGGACTGGTTGCTCAAGCAGACGTATCCCAACTTCGAGATCATCGCTGTCAACGATGCCAGCACGGATGACACGGGCGAGATTCTCGACGAATTCGCCGCCGAGCACGAGAACGTTCGCGTCATTCACTTCTCGTCCAACCAGGGCAAGGCCATGGGGCTTCGCGTTGCTGCCGTGGCCTCGCGTTACGAGTTCCTGTTCTGCATCGACGGCGATGCCGTCCTCAACAAGACGGCCATCCAGTGGATGATGTGGCACTTTCTCAACGGGCCTCGGGTGGGCGCGGTCACGGGTAACCCGCGGATTCGCAATCGCTCGACCATGCTGGGACGGCTCCAGGTCGGAGAGTTCTCTTCGATCATCGGCCTGATCAAGCGAGCCCAGCGTATCTATGGACGCATTTTCACGGTGTCGGGCGTGGTGTCGGGCTATCGAAAGGCGGCGCTGCATCGCAATCGCTACTGGAATACCGACATGGTGACCGAGGACATCGACGTGACCTGGCTGCTCCAGGCCGATCACTGGGATGTGCGCTACGAACCGAACGCCCTGTGCTGGATCCTCATGCCCGAGACGCTGCGCGGCCTCTGGACGCAGAGGCTGCGCTGGGCCCAGGGCGGCGTGGAAGTGCTCTTGCGCTATGGCCTCAAGGCCCTGCGCTGGCGGCAACGGCGCATGTGGGGCGTGGTTTTCGAGTACACGCTGAGCGTCATCTGGGCCTACGTCATGGCGACGATCTTCTTTCTCTACTTCCTGGGGCTGCTCGTACCATTGCCCGAGACGCTACGAGTGGCCAGCATCCTGCCCGAGTGGAACGGGGTTCTCCTCGGCGTGACCTGCCTGGTCCAGTTCGCCGTGAGCCTGTTGATCGACAGCCGCTATGAAAAGGGCTTGTGGCGCATCTACTTCTGGGTGATCTGGTATCCGCTGGGGTTCTGGCTCATCAGCATGCTCACCACGGTGGCGGCCGTGCCCAAGGCGTTGGTCAAGGGGCACGGCGAACGCGCCATCTGGACCAGCCCGGATCGGGGGGTGCGGCCATGACACGTCATACGCCCGAGCATCCGGAGATCATCTATCGGCCCGATCTTCAGCCCCCCGGCAGGCGGGCGCTGTTTTCCACGATCACCTTCATTGCCTGGGTTCTCTGGCTCTATCTGTTCGCGCCGCTGGTGAGCCTGGCGGCGTGGTGGTTCGGTGCGAGCTCGTTCAGGGAATACATGCTCGATCCCGAGCGAAGCGATTACCTGTTGACGCTGACCGGTTATGCCATCGTGGTGGCGGTGACCGCCCTGGCCATCGTCGGGTGGTCCCGCTACAACCAGTTTCGCTTTGGTGGGCCCGACCGTCGTCGACCCTTGCCGCCGGTCAGTCGCGAAATGATGCAGGAGAAATTCCAGCTCGAAGCCGAAATGCTCGATCGCATACAGCGCGCGAGAACGATCGAACTGGATTTCGAAGAAGGCGGCAAGCTGCGCCATGCATCGTTCAGGTACAACGGCCACGTCGAGGAGATCGACACGCCCTGATTCCGTCGGCATCGGGCGCGAGTGGCGTCAGCGCCAGGCCCGCCAGCCGAGGACAAGCCCGGCCAGCACCGCGACACCGGCCGGCAGGGAGTGTCCGCCCACCAGCGGTGCGACGTCGTAGCCGGCCAGGACGGCACCCGAAACGACCAGGCCGGCGGCAAAGACGGCGCCCGGCAGTCGGCGATTGTGTCGCCCCAGTTCCGCCGCCATTTTTTCGAGGTCTTCGGAATCGATGCGGGTGCGAAGACGGCCCGAACCGGCCGTTTTCAGGAAATCGTGGACCAGGCCCGGCAGCTCGGGCGTGCGGGCCAGCAGGGCCGGGGTTTCCTCGAAGAAGCGCCGGGCGGTGCGGCGCAGGCCGTAGCGTTCGGCGAAGATGGCTTCCAGCTCGGGCTTGGCCACGTCCCAGATGTTGATTCGGGGATACAGTTCGCGCCCCATGCCCTCGATGTTGAGCAGGGTCTTCTGCAGCATGATCAGCTGGGGCTGCAGGGTCAGCTTGAACTGCCGGGCGACCGAGAACAGTTCGATCACCATCTCGGCGAAGGACACTTCCTCCAGCGGGCGGGTGAAGTTCGGCTCGCCGACGGTTCGGGCCGCGGCCGCCAGTTCGTCGACACGGGTGTCCGCGGGCACCCAGCCGGCCTCGATGTGCAGTTCTGCCACGCGCCGGTAATCGCGGTTGAAGATCGCCAGGAAATTCTCCCCGATGTAGTAGAGATCCTGGGGCGTCAGGCTTTCGACGATGCCGAAGTCCAGGGCGATCCATGTGGGGTCTTCGGGATTGGATGTGTCGACCAGCAGGTTGCCCGGATGCATGTCGGCGTGAAAGAGATTGTCGAAGAAGACCTGCCGGTAGAAGACCTGGATGCCCCGGCGTGCGAGCCGCTCGAGGTCGACGCCGCGGCGCTTGAGTTCCGGGATGTCCTTGACCGAAACGCCTTCGACGCGCTCCATGGTCAATACGCGCGAGGCGGTCTGCTGCCAGTGGATGGCCGGGATGTAGAGATCCTTGCGGCCCTCGAAGTTGCGGCGAAGCAGAGACGCGCTGGCGGCTTCCGCTTTCATGTCCAGCTCTCGGTAGATGACGCGCTGGAACTCGGAGACGATGTCGTCCGGGCGGATACGATCGCCTTCGGGGTGATAGCGGCGCACCAGCCGTGCGAGCGCGCGCAGGAGCTCCAGGTCGCGACCGATCTGTCGCTCGATACCGGGGCGGACCACCTTGACCACGACCTTCTCGCCCGATTTCAGGCGGGCGGCATGAACCTGCGCGATGGACGCCGAGGCCAGGGGGCGGTCTTCGAACTCCTCGAACAGCTCGGGAATGGAAGCGCCCAGTTGCTCCTCGATGATGGCGCGCGCCTGCTCGGTGGCGAACGGCGGCACGTCGTCCTGCAGCCCGGAGAGGTCTTCTGCGATGTCTTCGGGCAACAGGTCGCGGCGCGTCGAAAGGATCTGGCCGAACTTGACGTAAATGGGGCCCAGCTCCTGAAGCGCCAGACGCAAGCGCGCGCCCCGCGAGAGTTCGCGAACGTGGCGCCGCCCCCAGGGCAGGAGGCGGATGGCTCGCGCGAACTTCAGCGGCGGCAGGGCGACCAGGAGTTCGTCGAGGCGATAGCGCGCCAGAGTCAGCGCGATGCTCGTCAGGCGGATTCCGCGCGAGATCATGTCCGGTCCCGGCGGCGCAGCCGCGCCTCGAGGCGATCGGCAGCCTCACGCAGTTCGTCGACCTCGTTTACGAACTCGTCGATTTCCTCACGCGAGACCAGCAGGCCGGATTCCTCGCGCAGGAAGCGCGCGGTCTGCTCAGCGGCGGTTCGCCCCACGTGGCGGGCGCCGGCGCGGGCCTCGGACAGCGTTCGCCACAGCTGGTGGCCGACGACGGGTCCGAAACGTTCCACGAACACGGCTTCCCAGTCGGGATCGAGCTGCTTGAGGAGTTTCTCGAAGGCCTGGCCGGTGCCGGCATCGCCCTCGATGCGAACGCCGCTTCCCGGCGCGCGCCAGTCGGGTACGGCCATGGCCAGCAGCGCCAGCGGCGTGCCGCTGATGGTCGTGTCGGGGGTTGCCTCGTGTTCGGCGGTCACGCTCAGGGCATCGTCGCGGCCTTGAAAGAAGAGATCGATGCCCAGGCCCTTCAACTCCAGCCGCACAAGCTTGTCGTGCAGCGGTCGCAGCCGCTCTGGCGACCCATCGTCGAGCGCAACGGCGCGGGCAATGGCCTGCTCGACGGCGGCGGCCAGCATGCCGGGCAATGGCGTCAGGTAGCGCGAGCCCATCGCCTCAGACCTTTGCGCCCCGGTGAATGGCGCAGATCCCGCCGGAGAGGTTGGACCAGCTCACGCGCTCGAATCCGGCCTCGCGCATCTGCTCGGCCAGGCTCGGCTGGTCCGGGAACCGGCGGATCGACTCGGCCAGATACTGGTAGCTGTCGGCGTCGCCGGCGATGCGCCCGCCCAGGCGGGGCAGGACCTGGAAGGACCAGGTGTCGTAGACCTTCGCGAGCGCCGGCAGGCCGACCTTGGAGAATTCCAGGATGTGGACGCGGCCGCCCGGCTTGAGTACGCGGTGCATTTCGGCCAGCGCCTTGTCGCGCCAGGTGACGTTGCGCAGGCCGAAGGCGATGGTGAGATGGTCGAAGTGATTGGCGGCAAACGGCAGTGCCTCGGCGTTGACCTGCAGCCACTCCAAACCCTGGACCAGGCCGATGGCGTCCATGCGCGAACGACCGGTGGCGAGCATTTCCCGGTTGATGTCGGCCACGATGACGTCCGCTCCGCGCTCGCGCGCCAGCCGGGCGATATCGCCGGTGCCGCCGGCCAGGTCGAGCAGCTGCTGGCCCGGCCGGATACCGCAGGTGGCCACGAAGTGCCGTTTCCAGAGCCGGTGAATCCCGAGGCTCATCAGGTCGTTCATCAGGTCGTATCGCCGTGCCACGGAAGAAAACACGCGGCCGACAAGCTGCGTCTTTTCATCGGGTGATACTTCGCGGTAGCCGAAGTCGGTCATCGTTGTCCAGGTTTCAGGTTTCAGGTTTCAGGGTTCAGGTTTCAGGGTTCAGGGTTCAGGGTTCAGGGTTCAGGGTTCAGGGTTCGGACGTAGGGTTTCGGCTATTGGCGGCCCATCCAGCCGCAGGCATCCGAAACACCAGCACGCACCGAAGCCTCATTTGTTCCTGAAACCTGAAACCTTATTCCATTCCCGCTTCCTTCAGTCGCTGTCGGTAACGGGCCACATTGCTTTCCATGCGACTGCCCAGATCATAAAGGAAAGCCCATGAATAAATGCCGGAATCGTGGCCGTCGTCGAAGGTGATCTGGACCGCATAGCTGCCGACGGGCTCGATCGCGGTGATGTCGACGTTTTCCTTGCCGGTCATCAACTTCGGCTCCGAGTAGCCGTGCCCGCGAACCTCGGCCGAGGGCGAGTGCGTGCGCAGGTACTCGGCGGGCAGCTCGAATCGCTCGCCGTCGTCGAAGCTCACGATCAGTGTGCGCCTGGAACGCTCGTAGTGCAGTTCGAGGGCTTCGACTCCGCTCATGGCGCCTCGTAGTAGGTCGGCGAGCCCGGGCCGACCGGGAGGTCGAGGCCGAACACCCACAGCAGGAACAGCAGGCTCCAGCCGATGAAGTAGCAGATCGAGTAAGGCAGCATGGTGGCGATCAAGGTGCCGATGCCGAATTTCTTGTCGTAGCGCGTCGCCCAGGCGAGGATCAGGCCGAAGTAGCTCATCATCGGTGTGATGATGTTGGTGGTCGAGTCACCGATGCGGTAGGCGGTCTGGATGACCTCCGGCGAGTAGCCGATGAACATCAGCATGGGCACGAAAATCGGTGCGGTCACGGCCCACTGCGCCGAGGCCGAGCCGAGCGACAGGTTGACGATGCCGCACATGATGATGAACAGCACGAAGACCATCGGCCCGGTCAGGCCGATGTTCTGCAGGAATTCCGCGCCCGTGACCGCCGTGATCAGGCCGAGGTTCGACCAGCCGAAGAAGGCCACGAACTGGGCGGCGAAGAACACCAGCACCACGTAGAGGCCCAGCGTGGAGATCGCCGAGGACATGCCGTCGATCACGTCGCGGTCGTTCCTCATGGTGCCCACGACCTTGCCGTAGGCAAAGCCCACGACGAGGAAGAAGACGAAGATCCAGGCGACGATCGAGTCGAAGAAGGGACCCGACGAGGCCAGGAAGTCGCTGCCGGCCTCCGGGTCCCGCAGCACGCCGTTTTCGGGGACGACCAGCAGGGCGATCAGCCCGAGCACAGCGACGGTGGCGACTGCGGCGGTACCCAGCCCCTTCTTCTCCGAACCGGAGAGCGGCTTCATCTGGCTGTCGTCGAGTACCGAGGGATCGGCATTCGAGTCGTCGTACTTGCCCAGCTTGGGCTCGACGATGAAGATCGTCACCAGCGAGCCGATGATCGTGATCATGAAAGTCGACACGATCATGAAATACCAGCTTGCCGTCGCGTAGACGGTGTAGCCGGGATCGATCAGCTGCGCGGCTTCCTCGGTGATGCCGGCCAGCAGGGGGTCGATCGTGCCCAGCAGCAGGTTGGCGCTGTAGCCCCCCGACACGCCGGCGAAGGCCGCGGCCATGCCGGCCAGGGGATGTCGGCCCAGGGCGAGAAAGATGGCGCCACCCAGGGGCACCAGCACCACGTAGCCCATTTCCGAGGCCGTGTTCGAAAGCACGCCGGCGAAGACGACGGCGACGGTCACGACATGCTTGGGCGCCGAAAGCACAATGCCGCGCACGAGGGCCGAGAGCAGGCCTGACTTCTCGGCGACGCCCACACCCAGCATGGCGACCAGCACCACGCCGAGCGGCGCGAAGTTGACGAAATTGTCGACCAGGCCGCCGAGGATCCGCCGCAGGCCTTCGGCGTTGAGCAGGCTGACCGCCTCGATGGTGGCACCGGCCGCCGCGCTGGGCCGCGGGTCCTCGACGCTCAGCCCGATCCAGCCGAAGAATCCGGACAGGAAGACCATGGCGGTCGCGAGAATGGCGAACAGGGTGACCGGATGGGGCAGGAGGTTGCCGAGCCACTCGACGACGTCGAGGAAGCGGGTGAACCAGTTGCGATTGGCGACGGCGGCCGCCGAGTTGTCGTTGTTGCTCACGGATGAAGTCCCTGCGTTTGGTCCGGAATGCCGCCGCGGCAGCGACCCGGCATGATAGCGCAAGGTCGCTGCGGGTGCAGTCGACGGACCGGGCGGGCGCGTTCGGGGATCCGACCGGGCCGGGGTGGATCCGCCTCAGTTCGACGCGTGGCGAGGCCTTCGGCGAATCCACCCCGGCCCGGCCGGACGAGGCCGGCTGAAAGCACATGGTTCCATCTTTGGCAGCGAGGCCTGATCGTCGCGGGACGATCCGCTGAGGGCCTCGCCACGCGTCGAACCGAAGCGGATCGTCCCGCGGCGATCGGGCCGCCTCTGCTGTCCCCGCGCTGGCAGGGTCACAGGCCCAGAGCGAACAGGCCCAGGCAGAGGATCAGTCCGGCGACCGGGATCAGGACGGTCAGCGCACCCATGGCCGGGTAGGCGGCCGAGTGGGTCTCGTTGCAGATGGCGCGGATGGTGGTGACCACGTATCCGTTGTGCGGCAGCGAGTCGAGCGCGCCCGAGGAGATCGAGACCACGCGGTGCAACTGATCGGGGTCGACGCCGGCATCGACGTAGTGGGGCCCGAGGATCGGCAGGGCGATGGCCTGGCCACCCGAGGCCGAGCCGGTCATGGCGGCGATGGCGGATACCGCGATCGCGGCGCTGACCAGGCCGTTGCCGGGCAGGCCGGTGACCCAGACCACGGCGGCGTCGAAGGCGGGCGAGACCTTGGCCACGGTGCCGAAGCCGACCACGGCGGCGGTGTTGCCGATGGCGACCAGCGCTCCGACGCCGCCTTCGGTGAGCGCCTCGCCGGGCTGGTGCAGGTGGCGCAGGTTGATCAGCGCCGCGCCGATGCACCCGGCCAACAGGGCCACGATCAGCGCCGAGATGCCGAGCCGGTCGTGCAGGGTGAAGGAAAAGCCCAGCACCAGCAGCAGGGGCACCAGGGCCAGGACCGGGTTGGGCAGGTCGCCGCGCCCGCTTTCGGGATCGGCCTCGCGTTCCTCGAAGCGCTCGCCGCGGGCGACGGCGCGTTTGAGCATCCACTTCAGCCAGAAGTAGCCCGTGGTGGCCATGAAGATCGCCACCACCAGGCTGGCCTGCCAGGCCGCCAGCGGTCCGGTTCCGAGATGCTCTATGGGGATCCAGTTCTGAATCTCGGGCGAGCCGGCGGATGTCATGGTGAAGGTCACCGAGCCGAAGGCCAGGGTGGCGGGAATGAATCGCCGCGGCAGTTCGGCATCCCGGAACAATGCCAGCGCCATCGGGTAGACGGAGAAGGCGACCACGAACAGGCTCACGCCGCCGTAGGTGAGCACGGCGCAGGCGATGACCACGGCGAGGGCGGCGTGGTGCGTGCCGAGCCGCCGCACGATCCAGTGCGCCACCGACTCGGCGCCGCCGGAAGATTCCATCAGCTTGCCGAACAGCGACCCCAGCAGGAAGACGAAGAACCAGGAGGCGATGAAGCCGGTAAAGCCGTTCATGTACTGCGTGATCAGGTCGGCCTGTCCTTCGGCCGCCAGCGGGGGCAGCAGGGCGATGTCGCTGGTCAGCGCGACGAGCAGGGCGCACAGAGGCGTGGCCACGAACAGGCTCATGCCGCGCATGACGAGTACGATCAACAGGGCGAGGCCGCCCAGCAGGCCGATCAGGCTGAGCATGATGGATGCTTCCGCTTGAATTCGCGGCCATGTTGGCAAGCCCCCGCGCGGGGCGGAACTGTACCAAGGTACAAGTTACACGCCCGTGCCGCTTGTCTAGTCTGCGAAGCGTGTCGGTCGCTCGCGTTGCGAGGCGACGAAAACAACTAGAGCGAGCAAGCATTCGTCTATCGAAGGGAGTTGAAATGAAATCGCTGAAGCAGTCCAAGAATTCGCCCCGGCTGTCGAGGCTGAGCCTGGCCATCGTGCTGGGCCTGGCCATGACCACCGCGGTATCGGCCCAGGACGAACAGTCCGAAGATAACAACGAAGGCGAGGCGGCCGAGGAGTCGACCGACCTGGGCAATCTCGAAGTGACCGCCCGGCGCCGCACCGAAAACCTGCGCGACGTGCCCATTTCGGTCACCGCGATCACCGGCGAAGGCCTGCAGGATGCCGGTGCCCAGGACATCACCTATCTGAACCAGGTGGTGCCCAACACCACCCTTGAAGTCTCGCGCGGCACTAGCAACACGCTGACCGCCTTCATTCGCGGCATCGGCCAGCAGGACCCGGTCGCCGGCTTCGAGGCCGGTGTCGGCATCTATATCGATGATGTCTACCTCAACCGACCGCAGGCGGCGGTGCTCGACATCTACGACGTGCAGCGCGTGGAAGTGCTGCGTGGTCCGCAGGGCACGCTCTATGGCCGCAATACGATCGGCGGCGCCGTCAAGTACGTGACCAAGCGCCTTGGCCGCCAGCCTTCGGCGAGCGTGCGCGCCAGCGTCGGCAGCTACAACCAGGCCGACCTGGTGGTCAAGGGCGAGACCCCAATCGGCGATTCGTTCGCCGTGGGTGGCGCCCTGGCCACATTCAACCGCGATGGCTTCGGCGACAACCTGACCACCGGCCTGGACAACTACAACAAGGAAGTGATGGCCGCCCGGGCCAGCATGGAATGGACGCCGACTTACAACCTGTTCGTGCGTCTATCCGGCGATTACTACAAGGATGATTCCAACCCGGTCGGTGGCCATCGCCTGATACCGGGCCTGTTCTCCGGAGCGCCGGTCCTCGACGACGTCTACGACTCGCGCGGCGGCATCACGGGCGAGAACGAGACCGAGCAGCAGGGTCTGAGCCTGCTGGTCGAATACGACATCAACCCCAATTGGCTTTTCAAGAGCATCACCGCTTGGCGGGAAGACGACACGATCAACCAGATCGACTTCGAGGCCCTTCCGCCGGTCGACCTCGATGTCGCGACCATCTATGAAAACGAGCAGTTCAGCCAGGAGTTCCAGCTCAACTATTCCGGCGAGAACGTCACCGGCGTGGCCGGCTTCTACTATCTCGATGCCAACGCCTTCGGGCCCTTCGACGTCCGCCTCTACCAGACGGGCGAATTGATCGGTGCGCCGCAGCTCAACGCCTTCACCCTGGGCGATGTGGATACCGAGACCTGGTCGGTCTTCGCCGACGCCAGCTTCGACCTGGCCAACATGTTCGACCTGAATACGGGTCTGGAACTGTCGGTCGGCGGTCGCTACACCAACGACAAGCGTTCCTCGCGCGTGCTGCGCCAGAACATGCTGGGTGCCTCGTCCTGGTTTGGCGGGGATCCGATCGTCATCGCAACCACGTCGGACTTCGAGGGCTCGGACACCTTCAACGAGTTCACGCCGCGTGCCAGCCTCGCCTGGCAGCCGACGACCAACCAGAACTTCTACGTGTCCTGGAGCCAGGGGTTCAAGGGCGGCAGCTTCGACCCGCGCGGCCTGACCACCGCCGCACCCGATTTCAACGGGGACGGCACGGTCAGCGAAGACGAGGTGTTCGAGTTCATGCGCTTCGAGCCGGAGACCGTGGACACCTACGAGATCGGCGCCAAGTCATCCTTCGCCGACGGTCGCGTCAACACCAGCCTGGCTTTCTTCTACAGCGATTACACCGACATCCAGGTGCCCGGCTCGATTGGCGTCGACAACAACGGCGACGGTATCGCCGACACTTTTGCCGGGGTGACCACCAATGCCGGTGCGGCCACGGTCCAGGGCGTGGAGTTCGAGATGAATGCACTGCTGGGCCGTAACATGGCCGCGCAGGGCGATGCGCTCACTACCATGCTGACGCTGGGTTATATCGACGCGGAGTACGACGAATTCATCACTTCGGTCACCAATCCGGCCACGGGCGAGACCGCGCTCGAAGACGTCTCGGACCAGCGTGTGTTCCAGAACACCCCCGACTGGACGGGTCACTGGAACATGCGCTACGACACGCCGATGTCCCTGTTCGGCAGCGACGGGCTGTTCTCCATCATCGGCGCCTGGTCGTACCGGGGCGAGACGAACCAGTTCGAGGTGCCTTCGCAATTCCTCGACCAGGACGCGTACTCGCTCTATGACCTGCACCTGATCTGGGAGCGCAACGACGGTCGCTACCAGATCGGCCTGCACGGCCGCAATCTCAGCGACGAGCAGTACAAGACCTCCGGCTACGTGTTCGCCACCCCGGACGGCAGCGCGTCGACCCTGGGCCTGGAAGGGGTGATGAACGCCTTCTACGGTCCGCCGCGGACGGTCACCCTGACCGCCACGGTCAACTTCTGAGTTCCGTGAGTCCCGCTTGACTCTCCTTTCGGGCCGGCACTGCCGGCCCTTCTTTATTGGGGTTCCGCAACAGACGAGGTGCCGTGAGTCCGTTGCTTCTAAACTGTTGGTCATGAGCACACGTCTTTCTTTGCCGGTACATCCGTGTCGACGCTGGCGCTGATCGGTGCCGGGCTGGCCTGGCTGGGCCTGCTGTTCGCCGTCGCCCTGTTCGGCGAGCGATCGCAGGCGCGATGGCGTGGGCTGTGGCCCGTGGTGTATTCACTTTCTCTGGCGGTCTACTGCACGGCCTGGACGTTCTACGGCACGACAACGCAGGCGGCGCGGTCGGGCTGGCCGATTCCGCCGACCTTCGTCGGCACCATCATCCTTTTCGTCGTCTTCTTTCCCTTCCTGCGCCGGCTGGTGGCGTTGAGCAAGGCGAGCAACGCCACGAGTATCGCCGACTTCATCGCCACGCGCTTCGGCAAGTCCTCCGTGCTGGCGGCGGTGGTTACCGGCGTGGCGGTGATCGGCATCGTGCCCTACATCTCGCTGCAGCTCCAGGCGGTGGCGATGAGCTTCGAGGCGATTCACGGCCGCGTGACGGCCGGGGAGTCGGCGGCCTGGCAGGATCTCGCGCTGTACGCGGCGATCATCATGGCGGTGTTCGCGATGCTCTTCGGTACCCGCCGCGCCGCCGCCACCGAGCACAATCGCGGCCTGGTGCTGGCGATGGGCTTCGAGTCACTGCTCAAGCTCGCCGCAATGCTCGCGCTGGGAGCGTTCGTGCTGTTCGGTCTCTTTTCCGGGCCGGCCGAGTTCGCCGAGCGCGCGCCGTCGCCGGAGTTTTCCGGTCTGGATTCCTTCCTGACGCTCACCCTGCTCGGGGCGCTGGCAATGTTCACGCTGCCCCACCAGTTCCACATCGGCGTCGTGGAGTGCCGCCAGGAACGGCACCTGCGCGTGGCTCGCTGGCTTTTCCCGCTGTTCCTCATCCTGATCAGCCTGCCGGTGTTGCCGCTCGCTCGTGCCGGTAATGCGCTGCTCGAAGGCGTGGTCACGCCCGACCTCTACGTGCTGATGCTGCCGCTGGGAGAAGGCCAGCAAGGCCTTGCGCTGCTGGCTTTCCTGGGCGGCCTGAGCGCGGCGACCTCGATGGTCATCCTGGCCAGCCTGACCCTGTCGATCATGATCGGCAACCACTGGCTCACGCCGGCCTTGCTCAACCGCCACTGGGGGCGGGTGAGCGAACTCGGCATCCCGGTGCGCCAGCAGCGGCGGCTGGGCATCGTCGTCGTCCTGCTGCTCGCCTACGTCTACAGCCGCTCGATCGGTGTCGCCGACGCCCTGGCCGACATCGGGGCGCTGTCGTTCTCCGGCCTCGCCCAGCTGGGGCCAGCGGTGATCCTGGCCGTGTATCGCCCGGGCCTGTCGGCTCGACCGATCCTGGCCGGCATCGTTTTCGGTGTCGGGGTCTGGGCCTACGTGCTCTTCCTGCCGCTGCTGCTGGCCGGGTTCGGCGTCCAGGGCGACTGGATGAGCACGGGGCCGCTGGGGCTGACCTGGCTGGCTCCCGAAAACCTGTTCGGAATGGCCGAGCTGGCGCCGCTGACGCGTGCCGTGGTCGCCAGCCTGGCGGTCAACCTGGTGGTCACGCTGCTGGGTGCCCGGCTCGATGCCTCGCCGGGGCGCGACGTGGCCGAAGAAGATCCGATGCGCCCGGACATGCTCTACCGGCTGGCCGAGCGCTTCCTCCCCGAAGAGCGTCTGGCGCCCTTGTTTGCCGGCCGCCGGGATGCCCGCAGCCTGGCCGCGCGTCTCGAGCACGAGCTGGCGGCAGTGGTCGGATCCGCCTCGGCTCGCCTTCTGCTCGATGCAGCCCGTCGTCGAACGCCGGCGCCCCTGGACACGGTCGCCGACCTGGTCGGGCAGGCCGCCGAGCAGGCGCGCTTCAGCCGCGAAGTGCTCTCGGGCGCGCTCGAGAACATGAGTCAGGGTGTCTGCGTGGTCGACCGCGAAATGCGCCTGGTGGCCTGGAACAGCGCCTACCTGGCTTTGTTCGACTACCCCGAAGAATTGATCCGGGTCGGTCGGCCGGTCGCCGACCTGCTCCGCCACAACGCGGAGTCGGGCCTGATGGGAGGCGGAGACATCGAACGCAAGATCCAGCGCCGGCTCGCCCACAAGCGAGCGGGCACGCGGCACCGCATCGAGCGGCCCTGGCCTGACGGGCGCATCATCGAAATTCGCGGCAACCCGATGCCGGGAGGCGGCTTCGTCGCAACGTTCACCGATGTGACGGCCTTTCGCAATGCCGAAGAAGAACTGAGGCGCATCAACGAAACGCTGGAGCAGCGCGTCGCCGATCGAACGGGCAAGCTCGAAAGGGCAATGAAGGATGCCGAGCGCGCCAGCGAAGCGAAAACGCGCTTTCTGGCAGCCGTCAGTCACGACCTGGTCCAGCCCCTCAATGCCGCCCAGTTGCTGACCCATGCTCTGATCGGACGGGTCAGCGACGAGCCCTCGCGCCAGTCACTGGACCAGATCTCCGGAGCGCTGGGCGCAACCGAGGATCTGATCGAGGGTCTGCTGGACATTTCCCGGCTCGACGCCGGCGGCATGGAGCCCAGGCGCAGCCGATTTCCACTGGGCGAACTGTTCTCCCAGTTGCAGGGCGAGTTCTCGGTGCTGGCGCGCGAGCGTGGGCTCGAACTGATCTGCGTCGAAACCCGTCTCTGGGTCGAGACCGATCCGCAGCTACTGCGGCGGATTCTGCAGAACTTCCTTTCCAACGCCGTGCGCTACACGCCGGAGGGCAGGGTGCTGATCGGCTGCCGCCGGCGCGGCGAGCGGGTGATGATCGGTGTCTGGGATACCGGTCCCGGCCTCACGCGCGAAGACCAGGCGGTGATCTTCGAGGAGTTTCGCCGCCTGGGAGATCGCCAGCATGCGCCGGGCCTGGGGTTGGGCCTGGCCATCGCCGAGCGCATGGCCCGGCTGCTGGGGCACGAAATCGAACTGGCCAGCCAGCCCGGTCGCGGCACGGTCTTCGGCGTTCACGTGCCCCGGACCGAGCCCGCGCGAGCCGCGCCGCCGCGCGATGCGGACCGCTCGGAGCCCGGCTCGGGCCGCGTGCTCATCGTCGACAACGAAGCGGCCATGCTCGGTTCGCTCGACACCCTGGTTTCGGGCTGGGGCTTCGAGGTCCGCGTGGCCGGCGACGCCGACCAGGCGCAGGCGGCCGCCGAGCGCTTTGCGCCGGAGTTGCTGGTCGTGGACTTTCACCTCGATGACGGTCGAACCGGGCTGGAATTGCTCGACGGGTTGCGGGAAGCGGGCTGCGCGGCGCCGGCGATCCTGATCAGTGCCGATCATGCCGCCGAAGTCCGGCAGGCCGCCCGCCGGGCCGGTTGCGAGTTCCTGCACAAGCCGATCCGGCCGTTGGCCCTTCGCTCGGTGATGACTCGCATGATGCCGCGGCGACGCCGCGGAAGCTGAAGTCAGGGGCGGGAGAAGCGCGCCACCGGCGCGGTGGCCAGGACCTCGGCGTAACGTTCGTGGACGCGACCCATTCTCACTCGTCCCAGAAAACCCGAGTAGGCCAGGTAGCTGACCAGGAAACGGCGGTCGGCGGCCCAGCGCGGCAGGAATTTCGGCGCCCGCAGCAGGCCCATCTCGGCCAGCTCGCAGAGCACGGGGATGTCGCCGAGCGACAGCTTCCCGCAGAACAGCAGTTGCAGCACATCGGCGCGCCCGGCCGCCACGACCGATCGCAGGAAGTCGTGCACGCGCAGCAAGCCGTCGAGGTAGACCACGTCCTTGGTGAAGGGCGCGCCCCCCGCCAGCACGCCGCCACGGAAAACGCGCCTGGCCTGCTCGAAGGCCGTGCGCTGCAGGTCCTCGTCGCGCGGCTGCACCGATTGCCGGGCCGCAGCGGCACGACCTTGCTCGAGGAAGTGGTCGTAGACTTCGATGAAGTCGGCGCCGTCGACGGCCATCTGGATAGCCAGCACCCGATCGGCCAGGCGCCCGAGCCGGTCGACGTCCATGCCGCCGGTGATGAACTCGGCGAACACCGCGAGGCCCTCCTGGGTTCGCGTGGTGCCCGGATGACTCGAAGCCAGGATCGGCAGCGCCGCCTGGGCGCGACCGTTGAGCGCGGTGGCTACATGGATGCCCGCTTCGTGGTGTACGAGCTGCTCCACATCGCGGTCGGTGAATCTCGCGCCGGCCCGTATCCGGATTCGATCCGGGCCCGCCGTGGCGTTGGCCGACAGTTCGGCCACGATCTCGACCGGGGGCGCATCGGCGCCGAAGAAGCGCGTCACGGCCGCGCGCATCCGACGGGCCACCTGGCGGTCCGTGGCGCTGGGGTCGTCGGGCGCACCGAGGTCGAGATGATTGAGCCCGTCGATGATTCGCCGCAGCCGCTTCGCCAGCTGTAGCGGGCTGTCGCTCGAGTCGGGCAAGGCTTCCCCGGGACTGCCGTAGAGTTCCCTGGAGGCGTCGAAGAAGGTGGTGCTGCCGATACCCTTCATCATGCGGCCGGCCAGGTCCAGGCGGTCGGCGATGCGCTCGAACCATTCCCGCGCTGGACCCGTGCCGGCGATCAGGGGGCGGGCCCGGGCCAGGGCCTCGTCGACCGCGGCGGCGTCGACGTCGGGGTAGTCGACGCGAGGCAGTTCGCGGCCGCTCCGTTCGAGAAAGCGTTCCCGGACCGACAGGGGCCAGGCCAGCAAGCCCAGGATTCGCAGCGGCTGCTCAGCCTCTCGCAAGGCCGCGGCCGCCTTCGTGATGCGTCCGGCGACGGAGGAGGAGCGGGACAAGGTCAGTGAAGGTTTCCGGTCATCATTTCACGCTATAATAGCGTGTTAACTCAACGAACTGCCTCGATTAGCGCGGCCAGGATAAAGATACATGCTGTTTGACAATGTCGTCATCAAGTCGGTGGCCTCCGTGGACGCCCCGCACACGGTAACCAGCGAGGAAATCCGCGAGCGACTCGCGCCGACCTTCAAGAAGCTGCGCCTGCGCGGCAACCCGCTGATCGACCTGGCCGGTATCGAGGAGCGCCGTTTCTGGGACGAAGGTGTGCTGCCTTCCCAGGCCGCGACGATGGCCGCCGAGAAAGCCCTGGCCCGTGCCGACATCGATCCCGACCGCGTGGGCATCCTGATCAACACGTCGGTCTCGCGCGACTTCCTCGAGCCCTCGACCGCCTGCATGGTGCACGGCAACCTCAAGCTGCCCAACACCTGCGAGAGTTTCGACGTGGGCAACGCCTGCCTGGCATTCATCAACGGCATGAACATCGCCGCGCACATGCTCGATCGCGGCGAAATCGACTACGCGCTGATCGTCAATGCCGAGAACAGTCGGGAAATCAACGAAATCACGATCAACCGGCTGCTAGAACCCAAGGTCACGCGCAAGCAGTTCAAGAGCGAGTTCGCCAGCCTGACCCTGGGCTGCGGCGCGGCCGCCATGATCATGTCGCGCGGCGATCTCGAGCCCGACGGCCACCAGTACAAGGGCGGTGTCTCGCGCGCGGCTACCGAGTTCAACAATCTCTGCCGCGGCTGGAACCACCAGATGTGGACCGACACCAAGAGCCTGCTTCGTGAAGGCATGAAGCTCGCCGGCGCCACGTACTCCACGGCCCGGCAGGTACTGGGCTGGGTGGCCAACGAGCTCGACCATGTCGTCATCCACCAGGTCTCGCGCGTGCACACCGAAGCTTTCATCCGCGCCTTCGGCGTGCAGCCCGAGCGCGTCTACCGCATCTTCCCGAAGTTCGGCAATATCGGCCCGGCCTCCATCCCGACGGTGCTCAGCAAGATCGTCGACGAGAACCGCATCCAGCGCGGCGACAAGGTCGCCCTGATGGGCATCGGTTCGGGCCTGAACTGCTGCATGGCGGAAGTCATCTGGTAAACGAGTTGGCTTGTTATCTGGTCGGCTGGTTGGCTCGTTGTCGCCGTAACCAGCCAACCAGCCAACGAGCGAACCAGCCAACATAGGCAATCGAATGCCCCTGGTTCCCGATAAGCTCTTTCCGTTCGAGCCGAACTTCCATGTCCAGTCCACCGGTCACCGGATGCACTACGTGGACGAAGGGCCGCTGGACGGGCGGCCCGTGGTCATGGTGCACGGCAATCCCACCTGGTCGTTCTACTATCGCAATCTCATCGAGGCGCTCAAGGGAGACCACCGCTGCCTGGCGCCCGACCATGTCGGTATGGGATTGTCGGATCGCCCCGGCAAGTCGGCGTATGACTACACCATGGCCAGCCGGGTCGCCGATTTCGGCCATTGGCTCGACGAGGTCGAGCCCGAACGCGAGATCGACCTGGTCGTGCACGACTGGGGCGGTGCGATCGCCATGGCCTGGGCGGTGCAGCATCCCGAGCGGGTGCGGCGTATCGTGCTGCTCAACACCTGGGCCTTCACCATCCCGCCCGACGAGCCGCTGCCCTTCGCGCTGAAGTTCGCGCGCACCGGCCTGGGCGGCTTCCTGATCAACCGCTTCAACGCCTTTTCCGGCCTCGCGACGCGCCTGGCCACCGCGCACAGGCTCGACCGCGAAGTCGCGCGCGGCCTGACCGCGCCCTACCGCGGCAGCCCGGACCGGCGGCTCGCCACCCTGCGCTTCGTCCAGGACATCCCGCTGAAGGAATCCGACGCGGCCTGGCCGGTGCTGGCGGAAACGGAAAAGCATCTCGATCGCCTGGCCGCCAAGCCCATCAGGTTCATCTGGGGCGCGAAGGACTTCGTCTTCGACGACCGCGTCCTCAACATGTGGCGCGAGATCTGGCCCGAAGCCGAGGTCGAATACCTCGAAGACGCCGGCCACTACGTCCTCGAAGATGCCCCCGAGCGGGTCGTAGCGGGTATTCGGCAGTTTCTGGGCCAGTAAAAGAAAAGAATTGTGTCCACAGATGAACACAGATGAACACAGATCAAAAACTCTGTTATTCGAGCGTTTGAATGTTGCCTTGGTGCCAGGCTTTCCAAGTTGAGAGTTGCTAGCGCCAATGAGCATCCAGCGAAGCAATTCGTAGCAGGTTGGTCGTTTCTGTCATTCGAATTTCGGTAATTGGAATTTGTTTGATATTTGGTGCTTGGAATTTGAGATTTTCGGCGCCGGATGAATGGTTGGATGGACGAGTGCCCCAATCTCTGATTATCGGCACACCCAATCTGTGTTTATCTGTGTTCATCTGTGGACAATTAGATTTTGATTTTCTTCTGGAATCATGGCCCCTGAACAGCAAATCAATATCGCCCAAGCCCTGACCCGGCAAGCCGAGGCGCAGCCGGAGACGACGGCGCTGATCCTGCCGCGCAAGCGCACTTCGCAGGGCTGGAGCGACCGACGCTGGAGCTATCGCGAACTCAACGAGCTGACCGACCGGCTGGCGGCCGGACTTCAGGCCCAAGGCATCGGCAAGGGCACGCGGGTGGCCTTCATGGTGCCGCCCTCGCTGGAGTTCTTCGCGCTGTTCTTTGCCCTGTTCAAGTCCGGGGCCGTGCCCGTGCTGATCGATCCGGGCATCGGGTTGAAACCTCTCAAGACCTGCCTGGCCGAGGCCGAGCCGGAAGTCTTCATCGGCGTGACGCGTGCGCAGCTGGCTCGCATGGTCCTGGGATGGGCGCGCGGCAGCATCCGCCGCACGGTCACTGTCGGGCCGCGGCCTTTCTGGCGGGGGCTGAAGTATGCCGACCTGCTCTCCGCCCGGGTCGAGGCATTCCAGCCGCCCGAAGTGAGCGGCGACGATGAGGCCGCTATCCTGTTTACCTCCGGGTCGACCGGCATCCCCAAGGGCGTGGTCTACCGCCACCGCATGTTCGCCGCCCAGGTCGAGCTGATGCGCGACGCTTTCGGTATGAGTCCCGGCGAAGTGGATTTGCCTACGTTCCCGCCCTTTGCGCTCTTCGACCCGGCGCTGGGCATGACCACCGTGATTCCGATCATGGACTTCACCAAGCCGGCCAAGGCCGACCCCGACATGCTCGTCAGCCTGATCGAGCAATACGGCGTGACCAACCTGTTCGGGTCACCGGCGCTGATGAACACCCTCAGCCGATACCTCGAAGCCAACCGCCTGCGGATTCCCGGCGTGAAGCGGGCGCTTTCGGCCGGTGCGCCGGTGCCGCCAAGCGTGATCGAGCGCATGCACGGCGCGCTCGATCCCTGGTCGGACATCCACACGCCCTACGGTGCGACCGAAGCCCTGCCGGTGGCCACCGTCTCCGGGCGGGAGCTGGTCGGCGAGCTTTCCGACGGCAACCGTTCGGGCAAGGGTATCTGCGTCGGTCGGCCGCTGGCCGCCAACGAGGTCCGCATCATTCCGGTATCCGACGACCCGATCGACCTGACCGAATACGCCGGGGAAATGCCCGACGGGGAGATCGGAGAGATCTGCGTGGCCGGCCCGACCGTGACCGATACCTATTGGAGGCGCGAGAAGCAGACGCGTGAGGCCAAGATGACCGATGATCAGGGTCGGATCTGGCATCGCATGGGCGATCTTGGCTGGCGCGACGCCGAGGGCAGGCTGTGGTTCTGCGGCCGCAAGTCCGAGCGCGTGGTCACGCCCGAGGGCACACTGTTCACCGAGTGCGTGGAAGGGCCGGTCAATGCCGTCGACGGCGTGTTCCGATCGGCGTTGGTGGGCGTCGGCGAAAGGGGCAACCAGGAGCCGGTGATCGTGATCGAGCCCGAGCCGGACGCCGACCGCTCGGCCGTCGAGGCCGCCGTGCGCGAGGTCCTGGCGCGTGACTGGCTCACCCGCGAAGTCCGTCGCGTGCTGTTCAAGGACGCCTTCCCCGTCGATATCCGCCACAACGCCAAGATCCGCCGCCGCGAACTGGCCCAGTGGGCGGCTTCGCCTGGCTGAGTGCATGTTCAATCTCACGCAGAGACGCAGAGTTCGCAGAGGAAAGGATGAGTAGAAGGCGGGCACATCCAGTTTTAGCGCGACAACCAGATGCGTGGGTGAGGCTGAGCCGTCGCCTTAGTTCACGCCAAGGCGCAAAGGCGCGAAGTTCGCCAAGAGATTAGATAAAGAAAAGAGCGAGGAAGCTGAAATGTCCATTCCCGGGGCAATTCAGAGTTCCGCGGGCTTGATTCATTGGCTGGCTTTCTTCGCGATCTTGGCGTCGTTGCGGCTTGGCGTGAAAATAGACAACGTCGCGGGCTTCTGCACAAACCGAGTTTCAGCTCAGGAGCCTTGGAGCACCCGCTTTATCCTTCGTTATTTGCTCTGCGAACTCCGCGACTCTGCGGCTCTGCGTGAGGCCCATCCAGCACCAGGCCAGCAGTAAGGTAAAATGGTGGGCTTTTCCGCAAACCCATCAGGAGCCCGCACCATGAGTGGCGAGATCGATATTCGTTCGGCGACGCGCCCGGACCCCGACCAGCTCATCCAGGACATCGCCGACTACGTCGTCGACTACGAGATCACCTCGAAGGAGGCCTGGGAGACGGCCCACTACTGTCTCAAGGATTCCCTGGCCTGCTCGATGCTGGCGCTGAAGTTCCCCGAGTGCGCCAAGCTGCTCGGGCCGGTCGTTCCCGGCATGGAGCTGGAAGCCGGCGCGCGCGTGCCGGGTACGCCCTACAAGCTTGATCCCGTCCAGGCCGCCTTCAACATCGGCGTGCTGGTGCGCTACCTCGACTTCAATGACACCTGGCTGGCCGCTGAGTGGGGCCATCCCTCCGACAACCTGGGCGCGATCCTGGCCGTGGCCGACTACGTCTCGCGCCGGAATGTCGCGGAAGGCGGCGAGCCGCTGAAGATCGAGGCCGTGCTCGAGGCCATGATCAAGGCCCACGAAATCCAGGGCATCCTGGCGCTCAAGAATTCCTTCAACCGCGTCGGCCTCGACCACGTGCTGCTGGTGCGCGTTGCCTCGACCGCCGTGGTCACGAAGATGCTCGGCGGCGACCGCGACGATGTCGTCAACGCCGTCAGCCAGGCCTGGATCGACGGCGGCGCGTTGCGCACCTATCGTCACGCGCCCAACACCGGCCCGCGCAAGAGCTGGGCCGCCGGCGACGCCTGCCGCCGCGCCGTGCAGCTGGCCCTGATCACCCTCAAGGGCGAGATCGGCTATCCCTCGGCGCTCACGGCCAAGGGCTGGGGCTTCCAGGACGTGCTGTTCAATGGCAACGATCTCGTACTCGAGCGCGAACTGGGCAGCTACGTCATGGAGCAGGTGCTGTTCAAGATCTCCTTCCCGGCCGAGTTTCACGCCCAGACCGCCGTCGAGTGCGCCTACAAGCTGCATGGCGAGGTCAAGGATCGGCTCGATGACATCGAGCGCATCGAGCTCGAAACCCAGGAAGCGGGCTGCCGCATCATCGACAAGACCGGCCCGCTGAACAACTACGCCGACCGTGACCACTGCCTGCAGTACATGGTTGCCGTGCCGCTGATCTTCGGCGAATTGACCGCCGATTCCTACACCGACGAGGTCGCCGCCGATCCGTGCATCGATGCGCTGCGCGAGAAGATGACGGTCAAGGAGAACCCGCGCTTTACCGAGGAGTACTTCGACGCCGACAAGCGCGCGATCGGCAACTCGGTGCAGGTGTTCTTCACCGACGGTTCGAGCACCGAAAAGGTCTCCATCGACTACCCGGTCGGCCATCGTCGCCGCCGCGAGGAGGGCATTCCGCTGCTCGAGGACAAGTTTGCCCGGGCCATCGCGGGGCAGCTGTCGGCGCGCAAGGCCGGCGCCATCATGGCCGCGACCGAGGCCTTCGGCACGCTCAAGGCCATGCCGGTGCCGGCGTTCACCGCGCTGTGGTCGATGGACTGACGCTCGACTGCTGCGTTGCAACGAAAAAGGCCGCCCATCGAGGCGGCCTTTTTCGTTTCCCGGCGGCTTGCCCGCGAATCAGCCGTGGTAGCTCGTGACCCGCTCGACCTCGTTGCGCGAGCCCAGGATCACCGGCACGCGCTGGTGCAGTTCTTCGGGTTCGATCTCGAGAATGCGTTGGGTGCCCGTGGTCGCCGCCCCGCCGGCCTGCTCGACGATCATGGCCATGGGGTTGGCCTCGTACATGAGCCGCAGTTTGCCGGCCTTGCCCTGGGCGCGGATGCGCCGATCGCAGGGGTACATGAAGATGCCACCGCGCGTGAGGATGCGATGGACCTCGGCGACCATCGAGGCGACCCAGCGCATGTTGAAATTCTTGCCCCGCGGGCCGTCCTCGCCGGCCAGGCACTCGTCGATGTAGCGGCGGACCGGATCGTCCCAGTGCCGCTGGTAGGAGGCGTTGATGGCGAATTCCTTCGTGTCGGCCTCGATGGTCACGTTCTCGCGCGTGAGCAGGAACTCGCCGATGTCTCGATCGAGGGTGAACATGCTCACGCCCTCGCCGGTGGTCAGCACCATCATGGCCGACGGGCCGTACAAGCAGTATCCGGCGGCCACCTGTTCGGTGCCGGGGCGGAGGAAATCGGCCTCGGTGGGCTCGGTGGCGTCGTCGGGCGCACGCAGGATCGAGAAGATCGTGCCGACCGAGACGTTGACGTCGATGTTCGAGGAGCCGTCGAGGGGATCGCAAAGCAGCAGGTAGCGGCCGCGGCGCTCGGCGGTCATCGGGTGGATGCCTTCCATTTCCTCCGAGGCCAGGGCCGCGATGTGCCCGTTGTGCTCGAGCGCTTCGATCATGATCTCATTGGAGATGACGTCGAGCTTCTTCTGCTGCTCGCCCTGGACGTTCTCGCTCTCCGCGCTGCCCAGCACGTTGACCAGCGCGCCCTTGTCGACCAGGGCGGCGATCTTCTTGCAGGCCACGGAGACGTCGTTGAGCAGGCCGGTGAAGGTGCCGCTGGCGCCTGCGATCTCGCGCTGGTTGCGGATGATGTAGTGGGTAAGCGTGGTTCCGATGCGCATCGTGATTCCGGAATTCGGTATGGCTGGGTGCAGCGCGCCATTCTAGCCCGGTCCACCGGTCGGGCCAAGGCGCTGACGCCGGCGGGCTGCCGTTCAACCGGCGGATGCCGCCGCTCGGGCCAAAAGCCAAGTGCGACTCTGGCATTCCGCGCGACTGGGGGTAGGATGTTGGCCGCGAGGGGGTGACTTAACTCGGGTAACGGAACAGGGAGTCTCGCCCCATGCAACGAATCGTGTTGGCGCTGCTGTGCCTTGCTTGCAGCTTCGATCTGTACGCGCAATCCATCGACTACGACATCGTCTACGTGCGGCAGGCACGCTTCGGTGATGCGACGAACACGGTCTGGCCGGAGGTCGGTCACCCCGGCCGCATCGATCCCGGCGCCGACCTGGTGCTGCGCCATCCCGACGGCAGCGAGGAAGTCCTCGTCGACTGCACGGACTGCGCGGTGACCGACCCCGTCGTGGGTTTCGAGGCCGAATGGGTCTACTACAGCCTGTTCCACGACGTCAGCGAAGACGCGCTCAATCCGCAGCGCAACGACCTGTCGGTGGCGGGCGCCGATGTCTTCCGCATCCATCTGGTAAGCCGCGCGATCGAGCAGCTGACCTTCGGTGAGTTCACGCCCAATACGGGCTCGGGGAACTGGGACGAAACCGATCCCGTCGATCCGCCTTCGGGTCACAACCGCCTGGGCTACGGCATTCTCAACCTCGGCCCCATGCCCCTGCCGGGCGGCCGCCTGGCCTTCACCAGCAGCCGCAACGGCTTCATTCCGACGCGGCCGTTCACAACGCCGACGATGCAGCTGTTCGTCATGGACGACGACGGCGAGAACGTCGAAGCCATTGCGCCGATGACGCTCGGCAGCGCGCTGCATCCCACGATTCTCAAGGACGGCCGGCTGATGTTTTCCAGCTATGAGTCCCAGGGGCTGCGCGATCGCCGGCTCTGGGGGGTGTGGGCCATACAGCCCGACGGGCGGGCCTGGGAGCCGCTGGTCAGCGCCATGTCCTCGCCAGAGGCATTCCATTTCATGACCCAGGTCAGCAGCGGCGACATCGTCGTCGAGGCCTACTACAACATCAACAACAACGGCTTCGGCGCGCTCTATGCCTTTCCGCCGTCGCCGCCGGCCGGCGAGCCCGCCTTCAACAGCTGGGATCCGGCCCAGAACCCGCAGATCGACATGACGCCTTCCAACGGCCAGCCGGGCAGCTTCACCATGGCCTACACGCCGCGCGGCTACTACGCCGTGACACCGATGACGCACCACAACGACGACGCGGCGCCCCTTGGCGATGACGGGCAGCGGGTCGGCAAGTTCACGCACCCCTCGGCCGCGCCCGGCAACGACCTGCTGGTGGTGTGGTCGCCGGGGCCGGCCAACGACCTCGACCGTCCGACGCCCGAGCCCTACTACGACGCGGGCGTCTACCTGGTGCCGGACACCGCGCCGGTGTGGCATCCCGACCAATTGGTACCGCTGGTCGAGGACGAGGGTTTCAATGCTGCCTGGCCGCGAGCGGTCGTGCCCTATCGCGCCATCCACGGCGTCGACGAGCCCGCCGAGCTCGAGTGGCTGCCCAATGACGGCAGCGCGCATCCCGAACTGCCGGAAGGCACGCCGCACGGCCTGGTCGGGACCTCCAGCCTATACAAGCGCGAGAGTTTTCCGCACGCCGGCGATGAAGATTTCGACGGACTCGATCCCTTCAATACTTCGCAGAACCGCAACGGCAACAACCGGCGCTGGAGCAACTGGTTCTACCAGGGCGCCGATGCCGGCAAGTACGACAACAGCGACATCTGGGCGATTCGCATCCTGGCGATGGAAGGCATTCCGGATCGCCGCTACGGGCCCAACGGCGGCAGCACCAATGGTTTCGTCAGCCACGCCAACGAGCGCCTGCGCATCCTCGGGGAGATTCCGGTGCGCAAGTTCGACCAGGAGGGCGCCCCGGTGCTCGACCCGGAAGGCAACCCCGACACCAGTTTCCTGGCGAAGCTGCCGGCCGACACGCCGTTCACTTTTCAGACCATCGACCGCAATGGCATGGTGCTCAACATGTCTCAGACCTGGCACCAGGTGCGGCCGGGCGAAATGCGCGCCGACTGCGGCGGCTGCCACGCTCACAGCCAGCAACCGTTGGCCTTCGAGTCGACGGCCGCGGCGCAGCCCGGTTTCGAAGTGCCGGATCTGTCGGACGGTACGCCGCTGCTCACGCACGACGACGCGGGCGAGCCTGTCCTCGAGCACCGGCCGGAGCGGGTCGTGGACGTGGAGTTTCTGCGCGATGTGCGACCGATCCTCCAGGATCACTGCGTGCAGTGCCACAACGGCGCGCAGAACGCCGGCAATCTCGATCTGTCCGAAACCACGCTGGTCGACGGTTGCAGCTGGAACGTGCCCGACCTGCCGGGCGACTATCGCCGCCTGGCTGCCGACGAATGCGCCGACTACGGATATGCGCCCGTAATCAGCAACGGGTCCTGGCGGCAGACCAACGCCAGCCGCTACGTGCGCAAGTTCCAGAGCCGTCGCAGCCTGCTGGCCTGGAAGGTCTTCGGACAGCGGCTTGACGGATGGACCAATGCCGACCATCCCACCGAGTCGACCCCCGGCGATGCCGAAACGCTGCCAGAAGGCACCGATCCCAACGAGGCCGATCTCGACTTCACCGGTACGATCATGCCGCCCCCCGATTCGGGCGTGCCCCCGCTGACCATCGGCGAGAAGATGACCATTGCTCGCTGGATCGACCTGGGCGCGCCGATCGACCTGACATCACAGCTCGGCTACCCGCCGGACCTGGGCTGGTTCATGGATACCCAGCGGCCGGTGCTGACGATCGCCAGCCCGCGTCCTGAGCGCACGCCGCAGCCCGTCGATGTCATTCGGGTCGGAGCCGCCGACGCCAACAGCGGCCTGGCGGACGGAAGCTTGTCGATCCGGGCGGATTTCCCGGTGCTGGGGCGGCCGGCCGGAGCGGAGCTGGTCGACCTGGCGGTGCTCGAGAGCGACGGCAGCTGGGCGATCGCGCTGCCAGAGGGCTTGCCCGGCAACCTCGTCGATGCCCATGTCTTTGCCGAAGTCGCCGACGTGCAGGGCAACGTCACGCGGGTCAGCCGCCGCTTCCACACGACCGGTACGGGCCGAATCTTTTCCGATAGGTTCCGGCAATGACGGCTATTGATCCTCGCCCGGGGTTTCTAATGTAGACTGTTTCCATCTTATGAATTCGGCAGGGCAGGGTGGCCAGGATCGCCCGGATCCCGGCCGGACACCGGAACAGGGCATCGGTTGGAAGGGGCTGGCCGACTTGAATCTACGAAAGTTCTTGGGAGCGGCGATCCTACTGGCGCTGCTCGTCAGCATCGAAGCCGGGGCCTACCCGGAAGTCCGTTTCGAACATCTGTCGCTGGAGCACGGCCTGGCGCAGTCGGCCGTGCAGGACATGGTCAGCGACGAGCTGGGCTACATGTGGTTCGGAACGCAGTTCGGGCTGAGCCGTTACGACGGCTACGGATTCCGCAATTTCCGGCACGACCCGGACGATCCCACGACGCTCAGCAACAGCCGGATCCAGTCGCTGTTGCGTTGTCACGACGGCTCGCTGTGGATCGGCACGCGGTCGGGTCTCAACAGGCTGGATCCCGAGACCCTGCGCATCGAGCGGATTCCCCTGTCCGGGCGGTCGCCGACTGGCCAGGACCGAGAGCAGCCGCAGGTCCGCGCAATGGCGGAGGATGCCGCCGGCGACCTGGTCGTCCAGACGGTGCGGGATGTCCTGCACTACGACCGCAGCAGCAACCGTCTGCGCCCCGTCCCTTTCGATGGATCGGTACCCGAGCGCTCCAGCGGCATTCCGATAAGCGACGAGCAGGGGCGAGTGTGGCTCTACAACACCCACGGGCTCTGGCGATTCGAGGCCGAAGCGCCCCGGCTGCGCCGGGTGCTGGTCAATCCTATCGGAGAGCAGGAGGTGCGCCAGCACTCGATCGTCCTCATGCCATCGGGCGAGCTGGCGCTGGCCGGTCAGGACGGCGTCGTGCTGTTCGACCCCGACGAAGAGGCCGTCGTGGGCCGACTTCGCCCCAGCGAACACGGGCACGAAGACGATTGGGTGCCGGCGCTGGCCGCCGATCCGAACGGGTCCCTGTGGTTGCTGACCCGCGAATCCCTCGTTCAGGCCGATCCGGCGTCCGGCGAATGGCGTAGCTGGATGCGTCGCTGGCATCCCGAGCAGGCCGCCAGCCAGCTCGAATACCAGATCGAGATTGCCCACGACTGGCAGGGCTACATCTGGATCGGCCTGCCGGAAGGTATCGGGCTCTACCATCCGGACGACGACAGTTTCCGCGTTCTGCGTCACGATGCCAGCCGGCCGTCGTCGCTGAATGCCTCGCCCTGGTCCGCCGTCTATGACGTCTACGTGGACCATTTCGGTACGGTGTGGGTCGGCGGCGGACTGGGCGGCCTGTCGCGATTCGCGCCCCAGAGCGCTCGTTTCGAGCACGTGATCGACTCATCCAGCAGCGAATACTTCGGCGTCGACAACGTGGTGCGGGCGGTTCTCGAAACCGAAAGCGACGGGCGCCGGTTCCTGTGGACCGGCCTGAGCGTCAGCGGTATCCGGGTATGGGAACGGCGGGACGGTGCCTACAGCCGGATCGCCGCGACGCTGCACACGCTCGCGTCGCCGGAGCGCATCCTTCCGGATAATGCCGTATGGGAGTTGAAGCCCAACCCCCTGACCGGGGACGTCTGGGCGGGAACCAGCGAGGGCTTCGCCGTGGTCTCCGGTGGCGAGTTCACGGTCATCGCGCGCCACGGTTTCGACATCGACGGCGACCAGCCCCGAATCAAGGCCATGGTGTTTTCCCAAGATGGGCGGACGCTCTGGGCCGCCGGCAGCCGCAAGCTGATGACGTTCGGGGTCGCCGCCGACGGCGGAGACATCCAGCTTCTCGATGTGCTGTCCATCGCCCCGCCGGGCGACGACGAACTCGAGCATGCCATCTTCGACATGATCCGCCTGCGCTCCGGCGAGCTTCTCGTCGGCACCCGCCGCGGAATCGTGCTCTGGGATCCGGCCGACGGCAGTCTGGTTCGAAACCATCCTGCGGGGCGACCCGGAGAACACCCGCGCAACTTCATTTTCGGGCTGGCGCAAACCGAGGACGGCCGGTTGTGGCTGGGCAGCGAGCAGGGCGGGCTGGCCCACGGCAACCTGCTCGAGGGACGCTTCATGGACTGGCACTGGCACGATCGCAACAACGGCCTGCCGGACAATACGGTTTACGCGATCCTGCCCACGCGGGCCGGTCGGCTCTGGTTGAGCAGCAATCGCGGCCTGATCCGCTTCAATCCAGCAACCGGCATTTCGCGGCACTTCACGCTTGGAGACGGCCTGCAGGCCCTGGAGTTCAACAATACCGTTGCCACCATCGGTGCGAGCGGCCTGTTCTATTTCGGCGGGATCAAGGGCGTCAATGCGTTCCGGCCGGCCGAGATCGAGCTCCATCCCGATCCGCCCCGCGTCTACCTGCAGCGCGCTGAGCTCGATCGCGAGCCGGTCCCGATCGATGCTGCCGAAAAGGTGTCGGTGACGACGCCTCATGATCGCAACTCGCTTGAAGTGGCCTTCGTCGGGCTGCACTTCTCGGAACCGTCGCGCAACCGGTATGCCTACCGTCTGGTCGGCATCGACAATGAATGGGTCACCACCGACTCGGTGCGACCGGTCCGCTATCCGGATCTCCCGCCGGGGGACTACCGCTTCGTGGTCAAGGCGGCCAACAGCGACGGTGTCTGGTCCGAGGCGCGGGACCTCCTGACTCTCCGGGTGGCTTCTCCGCCCTGGCTCTCGGCGTGGGCGTTTTCCCTCTACGTCGCCGTTGTAGCGATGCTGATCAGCGGCTTCCTGCTCGCCGAGCGCAAGCGTCGGCGGCGGCTGGAGCAGGTCGTGGCGACACGCACGCGCGAACTGCGCGAGCAGAAGGATCTCGTCGATCGCCAGGCGGGCGAACTCGAGGAAGTCCTGAACACGCGCACGACCCTGTTCGCCAATATCTCGCACGAGTTCCGGACTCCGCTGACGCTGATCGAAGCGAGCATCGACCGGCTTTCGCGCAATCCGAAAGACGCCGGCGCGATCATTTCCGCCCGTCGCTATCTAAGGCGTCTGCTTCGCCTGGTCGATCAGCTTCTCAACCTGTCGCGGCTCCAGTCCACGCGCGAACAGCCCGCGCCGGACCCCTGGTCGATCGACCAGGTCGTGGTGATGACCGTCGATGCGTTCCGGCCGCTGGCCGACCAGCGCGGCATCGGACTGGAAACCTCGGTCGACGGGCGCTGGCTGACCCAGTGCCACCAGGCCGACGTCGAGCGCATCCTGCTCAACCTCATAGGAAACGCACTGAAGTACTGTCCGACGGGCTCGAAGGTTTGCGTCGCGGTCGGTGACGGCGGGGGCGGCGTCCTGATCGCCGTCAGTGACGACGGCCCCGGTATCGCCGACGGCCAGAAGGACTTGATCTTCGAGCGATTCAGCCGTATGCCGGCGCATGAACACGGTCGCATCGAAGGTGCCGGGATCGGCCTGACGCTGGTTCGCGAGGCCGCCCGGGCCAACGGAGGCAGCGTCGAGGTGAGCAGCGACCCGGGGCAGGGCGCGGAGTTTCGGGTCCGCTTGCCGGCCTGGCGCGGGCACATGGAAGGCGCGCCGGTCGACCAGCTGGCCGGCCAGCGCCTGGAGCTCGAACTGGAATCGCTGGAGCCCGAGATTCCGGGAGCGCCCACGACCGGGGAGGTGCGGACCGGTGACGCGGGCTCCGGCCGATTCGGAACGGCTCTCGTTGCCGAGGACAACCGGGACCTGCGGCAGCATCTGGCCGAAGCCCTGGCCGGCGACTGGCAGGTCCTGGCGGCCAGCGACGGCGCGGAGGCGCTGCGGTTGGCACGTGAGCGCCTTCCGGACGTGGTCGTGAGCGACATCATGATGCCGGGCATGGATGGTCTGGAGATGCTCAAGCGCCTGCGCGAAGACGTCCGGACCAGCCATCTGCCCGTGCTTCTGCTCACCGCCAGGCAGGACGAGGCGACCCGTCTCCAGGGATTCTCGCTCAGCGCCGACGATTTCCTGGCCAAACCCTTCAACCCGGCCGAGTTGAGGCTGCGCCTGAGGCGAATGGCCGACATCCGCGCACGGGTGCAGGCTCGCCTGTGGCGGCAGATGGATACCTCCGGACGAACCGCCGAGCGCGCCAACCCTTCCGACGAGCACGACGACTTGCCGGATCTCTCCGAGCGGGATGCGCAACTCCTCGCGCGGGTGCGCAACTGGCTCGAGGCGAATTTCGAGGATCCCGACGCCGGTGTGGCCGAGCTGGCCGAGTTCGTGGCCATGGAGCAGCGCACCCTGCAGCGCAAGCTCAAGGCGCTGACCGGACGGAGCCCGGCGGCACACCTGCAGAACTATCGCCTGGAGCGTGCCCGCCGCCTGCTTGCCGAAACGGGTCGGGCCGTGCAGGACATCGCTTTCAGTTGCGGCTTCTCCAGCCCCCAGTATTTCTCCCGCGCCTTCACCCAGCAGGAAGGTCTGTCCCCCTCCAAATGGCGACGTCGCGAGCAGGGATCGGGGTAAAACCCGCTATTGTCGGGTCAGTGCAACCGATGGTCGGATATGTGCAAGTCCCCTGCGAAACAGGCGGTTAGGATACTTCTACATGCAGAGTCTGCATGAACCGTCATGCGGGCTTGCGTGGCGCGCGCGATGGTCCTTCGGGACCGTCCCATTGGCAGATGGGGGGCGTACGGGAAGGGGAAAAGGAGTGCCGGCGCTCGCGAGGGCGCCGGCGTTTCTTTTTCCGGGGCTTCCCGGACCCGGTTCTACTCCTCGGCCACCCGTTTCCGGCGCTTGCGGCGGATGTAGAGGGTGCGGGTTGTGTGCGAGACCACATCGCCCTCCTCGTCGACGATGTCGACCGCCAGGGTGGGCTCGAACTTCCGGCCGCCGGCGGTCGCCTCGCGGATCTCTGCGAGAAAGGGCTCGTCGATCCGGAACTCCGCCCGGACCCTGCCGCGACCGGGCTTTCGGTAGTCGATCGTGCCGAATTTGTCCCAGACGATGTAGTCGCTGCCCAGATTCTTCATGACCATCAACATGTAGAACGGATCGGTCATGGCCGAAAGGCTGCCGCCGAAGTGCGTCCCGACGTAGTTGCGGTTGTAGAAGCGCAGTTTCATGTCGACCACGATGTGGCGAAAGTCCGGGGCGATGTGCTGAACCACGATTCCCGTGCCCAGGTAGGGCGGGTACAGGTTGAACAGCAGCCGCATCGTCCAGGCGTTCATGCGATTTCCTTTTCCGGATCGGGGCCGGTGCACGGTTGTCGAGGGGGCGCTCATCATACCGTTATGCCCGGGGCCGCTCGTCGTGGCTTGCGATGAAGTAGACGTTGAAGGGGTCGTGCTCCAGCTTGTGGCTGACGATGTGACCAAAACCGGCGGATTCCAGCATCGAGCGCGCCAGCTCCTCGCCCCACATCGTGCCCAGCCCGGGTCCGCCCTGGCCGAGTGAAACCGGCGTGCAGTGGACACAGGAGATGGCGTAGATCAGAGGGCCGAGGGGATGGGCCATGTTGTTTTCGAGGTGGCTCGAGCCGGCGATGTCCTGCATCAGGTAGACGCCTCCCGGCCGGAGCGCCCGGGCAATCCCGTCGAGCAGGCGCTGTGGGTCGGCCTGGTCGTGGACCGCGTCGAAGGAGGCGATGAAGTCGAAGCTCCCCGGCTCGTCGAAATCGCGCAAGTCGCGAGCCTCGAAGCGGACATTGTCCAGCCCTTCCTCCCGGCAGCGGGCACGCGTCGGCTCGAAGGCCTCCGCGCAAAGATCGTAGCCGACGAACTCGCTGCACGGGTAGCGCCGCGCCATCTCCACCAGCGCGAGCCCGCGACCGCATCCTGCATCGAGAACGCGGATGCCCGCCTCCAGGCGCTCCTGCAGTTGCGGAACCATCGGGATGATCGTGTCGAACAGGGCGCATACCACGGTCTGGAAACTGTCTTCGGCCATGACTTCGTGGAAGCAGGGGTAGTCGTCATAGGCCAGACCTTCACCCGAGCGGAAGCAGGCCATGATCGGCTCTTCCATCCGTGCAAGGAGCGGTATGAAGCGCGCCGTCACGGCCAGGTTGTCCGGCGACGCCGAGCGGGTCAGGCTCGCGGCGTGCTCGGGCGGGAGCTGAAAAGTGCGTTCGGCCGGGTCGTACTCGACGATCCTGCTCGTGGCCATGACCGACAGCCACTCCCGGACGTAGCGCTCGGCCAGGCCGGTGCGCCGGGCGAGCTGCGGAGACGTCTGACGGTCGCTGTCGCCCATGGCGTCGAACAAGCCCAGCCGGTGACCGAGCGCGATCATCACGATGACCGCACTGTCGTTGATCATGCCGCCGATTCGCTCGGCAAAGCGCTCGCTGAGCGCCGGGTCGGCGGTCGCAAGCATTTCGGGGTTGGCACTCATTGCATATCTCCAGTTGGCTTTTGAGTGCGCCCAGATTAGGGCGGCCGAAGCCCGGGCACTAAAGCCAAAAGGGACCTAGAATGGTCATACCGGACACGCCGAACCCGTTGAACGAGGAGTGAGATCGATGGACAGCCCCTCGCGGGGCGAGCGCCCGATCGAGATCGCCATACTGGCCCTGGATCGGGCGACCGCTTCGCCCATCTACGGCATGCAGGAGTTACTGGCCGCTCCGGGTCGTGACTGGCCGGCCGTTGTGGAAGGCAGGAAGGGGTGTTCGATGATCGATGTCCGGATCGCATCGATGGATGCCCGGCCGGTCGAACTCGCCCAGGGCGCCGTGGTTCGGCCCGGCCGTGGCCTCGACGCGGGCTATCGCCCCGACGCCGTTTGCCTGCTCGAGGTCGTGCTCGACCCCGAAGACGCGCCCGAGCGACTTTACGCTCGCGAGATCGACTGGCTTCGCCGCTACCACGCCGCCGGCGGCGTGATCGCGACGGCCTGCACCGGCGCGCTTGTCCTGGCCGAAACCGGTCTGCTGTCGGGGCTGGCAGCCACGACGCACTGGGGTTACTGCGACTTCCTGGCGCGCCGCCATCCGGATGTGCAGGTGCAGCCGGACCGAATCCTGCTGGCGACCGGAGCGGGTGAGCGGCTGATCATGGCCGGCGGGGGGACGTCGTGGATGGATCTGGGCCTCTACCTGATCGCCCGTTTCTGCGGTGGACAGGAAGCCGTGCGGGCGGCGAAGATTCACCTGATCGACTGGCACCAGGCCGGCCAGCAGGCCTTCGCTGCCCTGGCCGTGACGCGTCAGAGTCAGGACGCCCTCATTGCCAACGCGCAGGCCTGGATTGCCGAACACTACGAGGAATCCTCGCCGGTGGCGCGCATGGTCGAATTGACCGGCCTCAACGAACGCACCTTCAAGCGCCGGTTCCGGAAGGCGACCGGTATGGCGCCAATCGACTATGTGCTGACTCTGAGGCTCGAAGAGGCCAAGCAGATGCTCGAAGCCGGCGAGGAGCCCGTCGAGGCGATCGCCGAGGCGGTGGGCTACCAGGACGCGGCTTTCTTCGGTCGCAAGTTCGCCGCGCGGGTCGGCCTCACGCCGCTTCAGTATCGCCGCAAGTTCCGGGGGATTCGTCGGCTGGCCGGGTAAGCGCCCCGGCCGGATCATTGACCGGAAGAATCGGCTAAATGCTTGCCGCGCAACTGTTTTGGGCCTAAACGAAAGTGCTTGCACGGGGGATGATCGCGGGTCTAGCCTAGGCAGAGATGGCGGGCTCGGCGGCTGATGGAGCCTTTTGTTTTTCCCTCGACCCGGTGCCTGCCGGGTTGATTCTTTCGGGAGTCGCGGCCGTGGCGAACCACCTGGCTGACAACTGGCGCACGATGGTCGACGAGGCTGTGGCGTTTCGTCGTGACCTGCATCGCGCGCCGGAGCTGACCTGGGAGGAGCACGAGACGGCCGCGGTCATTCGCCGCTGCCTGGATGCCTTCGGCATTGCCTGGCGTGCCTGCGCCGGCACCGGAACGGTGGCGAAGCTGGCCGAGGCCGCGGCCGGGCGCTCGATTGCCCTGCGCGCCGATATCGATGCCCTGCCCATTGTCGAGGCAAGCGGCGTGGACTGGGCTTCTAGGCGGGATGGCTGCA
Source organism: Wenzhouxiangella sediminis (assembly GCF_003410055.1). GTDB lineage: Bacteria > Pseudomonadota > Gammaproteobacteria > Xanthomonadales > Wenzhouxiangellaceae > Wenzhouxiangella > Wenzhouxiangella sediminis. The sequence continues at coordinate 160,471 of NZ_QUZK01000042.1, forward strand.
TGCACGCCTGCGGGCACGACGGGCACGCCGCCACGCTGCTGGCGGCCGCGGGCTGGCTCAAGGCGCACGAAGCCGAGCTGCCGGGGCCGGTGACCCTGCTGTTCCAGCCGGCCGAGGAGGGTGGTCACGGCGCGAAGGCGATGATCGACGGCGGCGCCCTCGAGGGTGTGGAAGCGATTTTCGGGTGGCATAACTGGCCGGCGATTCCTTTCGGCAAGGCCGTCTGCCCGGACGGCGCCGTGATGGCGGGCAATGGCACCTTCGAGATCAACGTGCGCGGGCAGGGCGGGCACGCCAGCCAGCCCGAGCTCTGCCGCGATCCGGTGCTGGCCGCTTCGGCCATCGTCACCGCGCTACAGCAAGTCGTGAGTCGGCGAATTTCGCCGCAGGCGCCGACGGTGCTGAGCGTGACCCGCATTCAGGCCGACGGCGGTGCGCCGACGGTGATACCCGACGGCGCTGTCATCGGCGGGAGCTTTCGCCTCGGCGATCCCGACACACGCCGGCAGATGGAAGAGCTCCTCGAAGAGATCGCCCGGAACACGGCGGCAGCCCACGGCGTCGAAGCCGATGTGAGCATCCAGCCGCGCTACGACGCCACGGTCAATCACGCCGAGCAGGCTGCGCAATTCCGCGAAGCGCTCGTCGCCGAGCTGGGGGAAGGCGGGCTGGATGTCGGACTGAAGACGCCCATCATGGCCTCGGAGGACTTCAGCTACTACCTCAACGAGATTCCCGGCGCCTTCGCCCTGGTCGGCGCCGATGACGGTCCGGGGCATCAACACCCCTGCCACAGCCCGAAATACGACTTCAACGACCGGCTGATCGAAGTGGTCGGCCGAACCTACGCCCGAATCGCTGGTTGTCCAGTGAAGGAGCAATAGCAAGAGCGCCCGGCCGAAGTCGCGCCGGGTCAGAGCCCAAGGAGGTGCAACATGCAGGTATTCGAACAGTGGGAATCGGACATCCGTGGCTACTGCCGGCTGTATCCGACCGTGTTCAAGTCGGCGTCCAACGCCCGACAGACAGACGAGAACGGCAAGTCGTACATCGACTTCTTTGCCGGCGCCGGGGTGCTGAATTTCGGCCACAACAATGCCCGCATGAAGCGCGCCATGATCGATTTTCTCGAGCGCGACGGCGTGGCCCACAGCCTGGACATGTACACCGACGTCAAGCGTGATTTCATCGAGAAGTTCGTCGACACCATCGTCAAGCCCCGAGGCTGGAACCACAAGCTGCAGTTCATGGGCCCGACCGGCACCAATGCGGTCGAGACGGCGCTGAAGCTGGCGCGCAAGGTGACCGGTCGCCGAAGCGTCGTGGCCTACGAGCACGGCTTTCACGGCATGACGCTGGGCTCGCTGGCCTGCACCGCCAATGCCTATTTCCGCAATGCCGCCGGCGTGCCGCTGGAGCATGTCTACCGCCAGCCCTTCGGCAGCGACGAGGTGCCGTTGGAAGACTGCCTGGCCTGGGTCGACCAGCTCCGCGCCCTGTACGAGGATTCCTCCAGCGGTCTCGAGCCGCCGGCGGCGTTCCTGATCGAGCCGATTCAGGCCGAGGGCGGCGTGCACGTGGCAAGACCCGAGTGGTTGAAGGCCGTCCAGGACCTGGCCAGGGACCTCGGCGCCCTGGTCATCTACGACGACATCCAGGCCGGTTGTGGTCGCACCGGCCACTATTTCAGCTTCGACGGGATGGGCCTCGATCCAGACATCATCACCCTGGCGAAGGGCATCGGCGGCTTCGGAACACCCATGGCGATGAACCTGGTCAAGCCCGAGTACGACAGGCACTGGTCGCCGGGCGAGCACACCGGCACCTTCCGCGGCCAGGGCTTAAGCTTCGTCGCCGGCACCGTGGCGCTGGAATACTTCGACGACGACGAGTTGATGAACGCGGTCCGCGCCCATGCTGAAACCATGCGCCGGCGCCTGGAATCCATCGCCGAGGGTCACGACGGTTTCTCGGTGCGCGGGCGCGGCATGATGCAGGCGCTCGACGTCGGCGACGGCGAGCTGGCCAAGCAGATTGCCTCGACCGCCTTCGAGAACGGCTTGTTGATCGGCGCCTGCGGCACCGGTGGGCGGGTCCTCAAGCTGATTCCGCCGCTGACCATTCCCGAGTCCGATCTCGCCGAAGGTCTGGACATCCTCGATCAGGCGGTGGCCACGGCGCGGAGGGCGGCGGCATGAGACAGCGCGACGACATGACCTTTCCCTTCGAGGAGTACGAGCGCCGGCTCGGGGAGCTGCGCCAGCGCATGGCCGAGCGTCTGCTCGACGCGGTGGTGATCACCGACCCCGAAAACCTGATGTACCTGACCGATTATCAGACCACCGGGTACAGTTTCTTTCAGGCCCTGGTGGTGCCGCTGGAGAACGAGCCGTTCATGATCACGCGCATGCTGGAGGAATCCAACATCCATGCGCGCACCTGGGTCGAGAAGACGCGACCGTACCCGGACACCGGCGATGCCATCCAGATGCTGGTCGAATCCCTGCGCGAATTCGGCCTGACGGGCAAGAACATTGGCTACGAGCGCAACAGCTACTTCTTCCCGGCTTATCACCAGGACAGTATTCACACGACCTTCGTCGACGGCAAGCTGCTCGACTGCTTCGGCATCGTCGAGGAAGGCCGGGTATGCAAGTCGAAGTTCGAGCTCGAGATCATGCGCAAGGCCGCGGTCGCCACCGAGGCCGGCATGAAGGCCGGCTTCGAGGCCGTTCGCGCCGGCGTGACCGAGAACGAGATCGGGGCGGCGATCTCCGACGGCATGTTCCGCGCCGGCGGCGAACCGCCGGCGGTCATGCCCTACGTCACCTCCGGCCCGCGCAGCATGATCGGCCACGCCACCTGGGAGGGCCGCACGGTGCAGCCGGGCGAGCACGTCTTTCTCGAGGTCGGCGGCTGCTATCGCCGCTACCACACCGCGATGATGCGCACGGTGGTCCTGGGCGAGTTGTCGCATTCGATGGCCCACGCCCAGGAGCGCATGAAGCAGGCCCTGCACGAGATCAAGCAGGCAATCCGCCCGGGCATGACGGTGTCGGACGCCGACAACCTGGTGCGCAACATCATTACCGCCAACGAGGTCGGCGCGCGATTGATCACCCGCTCGGGCTATTCGATCGGAATCGCCTTCCCGCCGAGCTGGGACGAGGGCTACATCATCAGCCTCAAGCAGGGTGATTCGCGCGTGCTCAGGGAAGGCATGACCTTCCACATCATTCCCTGGATGTGGGGCGTTGACGGCGACAAGACGGTCGGGATCTCCGACACGATCCACGTCACCGCCGACGGCTGCAAGTCGTTCTTCACGATGGACGAGGATTTCGTGGTCAAGCCCGACCAGGCGCCGCAGGAGCTGCCGCGCCCGAAGTCCGGGCAGGTGCCGAAACCGGTGAGCGAAAGCGTCGCGGGAAAGGAGTCGGTCAAGCACATCGGGGAGGCGCGCGGACAATGAGCAAGCTCCAATCGATCAATCCGGCGACCGGACGAGTACAGTACGAGGTCGAGGCGCTGACCGATGAGGCCCTTGAGCAGCGCTTGGCGGCGGCTCAGAGTGCATTCTCCGGCTGGAGCCGCACGACTTTTGCCGATCGTGCGAAGGTCCTCGAAGCCGTTGCCGCCGGAATGCGCGACGACCGCGAGCGCCTGGCGCGACTGATGTGCGACGAGATGGGCAAGCCCATCCGCGAGGCCCGCGGCGAGGTCGACAAGGCGGCCTGGTGCGCCGAGCACTATGCCGAGCATGCCGAGGGGTATCTCGCCACCGAAAGGCTGGCCTCGGATGCCAGCGACAGCTACGTGCAGTACCTGCCACTGGGCGTGATCCTGGGCATCCTGCCCTGGAATGCGCCGTTCTGGCTGGCCTTCCGGTTTGCCGCGCCGACCCTGATGGGCGGCAACGCCTGCCTGATGAAACACGACCCCAACGTGCCGGCCTGCGCGCAAGCGATCGGCGAGTTGTTTGATCATGCCGGCGCGCCGGCGGGACTGTTCACCAACCTGCCCCTGGAAACCGAGCGTGTCGCGGGCGTGATCCGCGACCGGCGGGTTCAGGCCGTATCCTTCACCGGTTCGGAAAAGGCTGGGGGCATCGTCGCCTCCACCGCGGCGGCCGAGATCAAGCATTCCGTGCTCGAGCTGGGCGGTTCGGATCCCGCCGTCGTGCTCGCCGACGCCGACCTGGAGAAGGCGGCCGACACGATCTGTCTGTCGCGCATCATCAACGCCGGGCAGAGTTGCATCGCGGCCAAGCGCATCATCGTCGAAGCGTCGGTGCACGACCGCTTCGTCGAACTGCTGCACGAGCGCCTGGCGCGCCTGAAGCTGGGCGACCCCGGGGGCGAGGACACGGACATCGGCCCGATCGCGCGCGCCGATCTGCGCGAGAATCTGCACCGCCAGGTGCGCGAAACCGTGCAGGCCGGAGCGCTTTGCCCGCTCGGCGGTGAGTTGCCCGTGGGCGAGGGTTTCTTCTACCCGGTGACCCTGCTGACCCACGTCACCCGCGAGATGACCGCCGCGAAGGAGGAAACCTTCGGACCGGTCGCCGTGGTGATGAAAGTCAGCGGCGAGGACGAGGCCGTCGAACTGGCCAACGACACCGAGTATGGACTGGCGGCGGCGATCTGGACGAGCACCGAACGTGGCGCGGCCCTGGCGAACCGACTCGAAACCGGCCAGGTGGCGGTCAACGGCATCGTCAAGACCGACCCCAGGCTACCTTCGGGCGGCGTCAAGCGCTCGGGCATCGGCCGCGAGCTCGGCCCGCACGGCATCCGCGAATTCGTCAACGCCCAGCAGGTGTGGGTGGCGTAGTCAGAGAGGCTCCGCGTGAGACCAATCAGCACTCCAGGCCATCGAAGTCGTCGCGATCAGGGACGCGCCGCCCGCTCGAGGAGTCGCCGTTTCATCTTGTCGTTGAAGGGTTCTTCGCCGAACCAGATCTGGAAGTACTGGTGGCCGTGTCCGCGGTCGGGGCATTCGCGAAGCAGTTCGCCGTTGCGGTAGAGCGCCAGGCGTTCGTCGGGCTGGTAGGTGACGTCGAAGCGTTCGCCCTCGGCCGCGTCAACATAGGCATTCGCCAGGCAGGCCAGTTCCTCGGGCAGTGCCGCGCGGGACTGGAGGTCCAGGTTGTCGACCAGCAGATCGTTGGCGCTGTCGATGAGGTCCGAGCCCGCGATGTCGCGGTCGAGTTCCAGGGAAAACATCTTGGGAACACGTTCCAGGACGCGATCCCGATCGCTGCAGTCGGCGAGGTGAAGGCTGGCGGTGCCGACGCTGAACAGCCCGATGACCTTCAGCTCCACCTCGGAACATCGCTGCAGTTCGGTCTTCCCGGTAGAGGCTTCGCCGGCGGTCGAAAGAACCGCCGAAACCACCAGGATGGTTGCGGGAAGAAGGCGATTCACTGCATTGCTCCCTGGGCGCGACGGACGAAAAAGCCGACCACGGGCAGGTGGGCATAGAGGGCGCTGCCGCTATCCCAGAAGTCCTGGTGGAGAATGATCTGGCCATCGGCGTTGAAGCGCAGGTGGGTCATGCCGATGGAGTGAGACTCTACGCGCTTTCCCGCAGCTCGGCTCAGGAAAGTCATTTCCCAGCGGACGTAGACGTCGGCACCGTCCCGGATGACGCGGTGGACCACGACACTGTTCTCTTCCAGTTTCGACCCGGTACGGGCCATGTAGTCGACCAGGTCTGACCGCTTGCGGATGATGTGCACGGTGTCGTTGAAATAGATTTCTTCGGCGTAGAGTTCACCAATCCGTTCCGCCAGGTCCTGGCGAGTCAGGTCCGCATAGGTCTGGCGGAAGGTATCGACTCCCTGCTCGACACCCGCGCTGTCGCCAGGCATGTTCTCCAATGCCTGGTGATAGGCGTCGACTGTCCGTTCGTCCATCATCGGTCCGCTCCCGGCGCAGGCCGCAGTCGCCCCGAGGACGAGGCCGGCGGCAAGACACCTGATCGTTTTCCTGTGCTTTTCCATGGCCCGGATCATGCGCGCTCGCATGTTCAGCCGGAGTGAAGGAACGACTTCACGCCGACTTGATGGGCCGGGGCGTCTAATCTGCGGCCAAGCGGATTGGATAAATATAGGAAATGCAGCAATTTTTCGCCTGGTTTGATTCCCGGCAGCGCTTTCGGGACGATGCCGACGATCCCCGTCGGGTCGATTGGCTGCGCATCATTCCCTTCATCGGGCTGCATCTGGCCTGCCTGGGCGTGCTGTTCGTGGGCGTCTCCACCACGGCCGTCGTGGTTTTCGCGGCGAGCTATTTCCTGCGGATGTTCGCCATCACGGCCTTCTATCACCGCTATTTCTCGCATCGGACTTTCCGCACCAGTCGGCCGGTCCAGTTCCTTTTCGCCCTGGTCGGCGCCTCGGCCACGCAGCGCGGTCCGCTTTGGTGGGCGGCCCATCACCGGCACCATCATCGACACGCCGATACCGATCAGGATGTCCACGCTCCACGGCACGGGTTCTGGTGGAGCCATATGGGCTGGTTTCTCTGCCGCGAGAACTTCGAAACGCGGGCCGACCAGATTCCCGACCTGATCGTGTACCCGGAACTCCGCTGGCTGGATCGCTATGACCTGCTCGTGCCGGTGATCTATGCGGCGGCGCTCTTCGGTCTCGGCACCTTCCTGAACTGGCTGGCCCCCGGGCTGGAGACCAGCGGCATGCAGTTGCTCGTCTGGGGCTACTTCCTCTCCACTGTCGTGCTGATTCACGTCACGCTGACCATCAATTCGCTCGCCCATGTCTGGGGCAGTCGGCGTTACGCGACACGGGACGACAGTCGCAACAACTTCTTCCTTGCGCTCCTGACGCTCGGTGAAGGCTGGCACAACAACCATCACCACTTCCCCGGCTCGGCCCGGCAGGGCTTCTACTGGTGGGAGGTCGACATCAGCTACTATCTGCTCAGGATGATGAGTTGGTTCGGGCTGGTCAGCGGCCTCAAGCCGGTGCCCGAGAGAATCCGCGAGGCGCGGCGAGTCAAGCCATGAAGATCGCGATCGTCGGCGGTGGCGTATCTGGTCTGTATGCTGCCTGGCATCTTTCGAATCGTCACGAAGTGACCGTCTTCGAGGCGGCCGATCGCCTCGGTGGTCATGCCGATACCCAGGTCGTTGACGACGAGGGCGTCGAGCAGAGCATCGATACGGGGTTCATCGTCTTCAACCGCCAGCACTACCCGCTGCTGACGACTTGGTTCGAGTCGCTGGGCGTGACCTCCCGGACGACCGATATGAGCTTCGGCGTCAGCGATACCGGCTCGGGGATGGAATACAACGCCAGCACCCTCGGCCGACTCTATTGTCAGCGCCGCAACCTGCTCAGTCCGCGTTTTCACGGCATGGTGCTCGACATCGCGCGCTTCTACCGGCGTGCGCCGGCGCTCCTGGCCGAGCTGGACGAGCGCGTGACGCTGGGCGAATGGCTCGCGGGCAGCGGTCTCGGCGAGATGTTCGCATCGCGACACATGCTGCCCATGGCCTCCGCGCTCTGGTCCGCCCCGATGGGCGACGTCACGAAGTTCCCAATGAAGCACCTGCTGGCCTTCATGGACAATCACTCCATGTTGACCCTGGGCGAGCGCCCCGCCTGGGAAACGGTCGACGGCGGTAGCCGGCAGTACGTCGAGGCGGCACGGCGGTGTGCTGCCCGGTTCGAGATCGCCAGTCCCGTTCGGTGGGTCGAGCGAACGAACGACGGCGTGGTCGTCAGAACGCCTGAGGACGAGGCGCGTTTCGACGCCATCGTTCTCGCCTGTCATTCGGACCAGGCGCTGGGACTCCTGGCCGACGCCAGTCCGGTTGAGCGCTGCGTCCTTTCCGCCATCCAGTATCAGCCCAATGAGGCCGTCCTGCACACCGACGTTTCGGTGCTGCCGTCCAGGCGGGCGGCCAGGGCGGCCTGGAATGTCCGGATCGACGGCGAGGAAGGCAGGCGGTGTCGGGTTTCCTACTACATGAACCTGCTGCAGAACATCAAAAGCCGACAACATTTCGTGGTCTCGCTCAACCAGACCGAGCTGATCGACCCGGCCCGGATTCTCGTGCGCCGCAATTACGCTCACCCGGTCTTTACGCCAGAGGCTGTGGCCGCCCAGTCGCGATGGAGCGACATCAACGGCTTGCGCCGAACCTGGTTCTGCGGTGCCTGGTGGGGCTGGGGATTTCACGAGGACGGCGCCCGCAGCGCGCGGCGCGTCGTCGACGATATCGAGGCCCGCCATGGATAACGCGATCGCAACCGGCCGGGTGTGGCACGAGCGCCTCACGCCCAGGCCACACCGGTTCGCCTACCGAACCAGCTACACGCTGATCGACATCGATCGGATCGCGGACGTCTTCGGCCGCAGTCGACTGTGGTCGGTGGAGGGCCGCAACCTGGTCAGCTTCCGGCGCGGTGATTTCCTGGGTCCGCTCGATCGCCCGCTGCGCCAGGCAGTGCTCGATCGGGTGTCGGCAGAAACCGGCCGGCGGCCCGAAGGGCAAATCTTTCTACTGGCTCACCTGCGCCAGTGGGGCCTGTGCTTCAATCCGGTCAGCTTTTATTTCTGTCTCGGCAGGAACGAGCAGCTGGATGCCATCGTCGCCGAGGTGCACAACACCCCCTGGAACGAACGGCACGCCTACGTGCTCGACTGTCTCGAGCAGTCCGGGCCCGAGTACCGATTCGGATTCGACAAGGTCTTTCACGTCTCTCCCTTCATGCCCATGGCCATACGCTACGACTGGCGATTCCGCGTCGAGAACGACCACCTGCGCGTTCACATGCGCCTGAAGGAAGCGGGTCGACAATGCTTCTCGGCGGGAATGCGCCTGGCGCTGGAGCCGATGACGACGGCCGCCATGCGCCGTATGCCGCTGGCTTTTCCCCTGATGACGGCCAAGGTCGTCGCAGCGATCTACTGGCAGGCGTTCAGGTTGTGGCTGAAGAAGACGCCGTTTCATTCCCATCCGGACAAGGTGACGCAATGACGCACACGGACAGAACGATTGATGAGGCGGATGTCGGTTCCGGCGGCGGGCTCGACCGCTGGCTGCGTGCCAGAGTGCTCGCCCGTCTCGGATCGATCGAGCAGGGGCGACTGACGATTCAGGACGCCGACGGTGAATACGAGCTGGGCGCGGTCGACGATGCGCTTCAGGCAACGGTGGTCATCCACGACCTGCGCTTCTGGCGCCTGATGGCCAGCGGCGGCAGCGTCGGTGCGGCGGAGGCCTGGATGGCAGGTCTCTGGGACAGCCCCGACCCGGTCGCTGTCGTGCAGGTGCTCTCGCGCAATCGGCGGGTGCTCGACAGGATGGAGAGGGGTGCGGCGCGATTGACCAACGTCCTGCTCGGGGCGTGGCACGCCTTCAACCGCAATAGTCTCCGCGGCAGTCGCCGCAACATCGCCGCGCACTACGACCTGGGCAATGAGTTCTTCGGGTCCTGGCTCGACGCGCGGATGATGTATTCGAGCGCCCTGTACACCGCCGAAGAGCAGACGCTCGAGCAGGCCCAGCTCAACAAGCTCGACCGGATCTGCCGAAAGCTCGATCTCGGTCCGGAAGATCACCTGCTGGAAATCGGCACCGGCTGGGGCGGGCTGGCCATTCACGCCGCCGAGCAATACGGATGCCGCGTGACGACGACCACCATTTCGCGCGAGCAGTTCGAGTTCGCGCGCCGCAAGGTGCAAGAGGCCGGTCTCGAGGGCCGGGTGACGCTGCTGATGCGCGACTACCGGGACCTCGAAGGGCGGTTCGACAAGGTCGTGTCGGTCGAAATGATCGAGGCGGTCGGCCATCAGTACCTCGATACCTACCTGGCGAAGATCGATTCCCTTCTCGTGCCCGACGGTCTGGCACTGATCCAGGCGATCACGATCGAGGACTACCGCTACGCCAGCGCGCTCAGGACCGTGGACTTCATCAAGCGCTACATCTTCCCCGGAGCTTTCATTCCTTCGGTCAGCGCCATCACCGCCTCGATGGCGCGGTCCAGTCGGCTCGGCCTGGTCGAACTGGCCGACTTCGGTGCCAGTTACGCGACAACTCTGGCAGCCTGGCGCGAGCGTTTCGAGAGTCGTTGGGACAGCATCCGGGAAATGGGGTTCGACGAAACGTTCCGGCGCCGCTGGCTGTGGTACCTGGCCTATTGCGAAGGCGGCTTCCGGGAGCGGGCGATCAGCGACGTGCACCTGCTCATGGCCGGTCCGGACTGGCGACCGCCGGCCCGGCACGGGCTGTCCGGCGGACGGGATCTGACCGCATGAAGTACGATTTCTGGATCAACCAGGGCCTGTTCCAGCTCAGCTGGCCGGCTTGCGTGGTCGGCGCATCCGCCGGAGTGGCGGGCTGGACCGGCACCTCGGTGGTGGCGGCGATGGCGCTGTGGCAACTGCATCCCCGCCGGCGCCATCCCAGTGATTGGCGCATGATCTTCCTGTGCCTGGGGATCGGGTTCCTGCTCGACTCGCTGTGGGTGCAGGCGGGGCTGCTCGCCTACGCCATGCCCTGGCCTTCGACGCAATTCGCCCCCTTCTGGATCCTGCTGCTGTGGCTGGCCATGGCCCTGGTGCTCAATCACTCGATGAGCGTGTTCAAGGGGCGGCTTCTGCTGATCGGTATCCTCGGCGGGATCGGTTCGCCCATGTCGTACTTCGCCGGTTCGCGCTTCGGCGCCGTCGAGTGGCTGGCGCCGGCCTGGCAGGTCGTTCTGGCCACGGGCCTGAGCTGGGCTCTTCTCCTGCCCGCGCTGTTCTGGCTGGCCGACCGGCCGGGTCGGCGGCACGACGGCAAGACTTCCGACCAATCCTTATCCCGGAGCGCGACTTCATGAAGCCTATCGATCTGGCCGAAAAGGGACTGGTTCCCGACTGGCTCATCCGGCGCGGCATTCGCAAGTTGCTCAGGCAGCGCCTGCGCGAGGAGCGGGCGGACAATCCCGAATCCCAATCCGAGCGCTACCAGGCCCTGATGGAAGAGCTGGCCGAGTCGGCCATCGCCATTGAAACGGACGCGGCCAACGAACAGCACTACGAAGTGCCGGCGGCTTTCTACCAGCAGGTTCTGGGGCATCGCCTCAAGTATTCCAGCGCGCTCTGGCCGCCCGGTGTAGACAGTCTGGACGACGCTGAAACCGTGATGCTCGACCAGACTTGCCGAAACGCGGCGCTGGAGGATGGTCAGGACATTCTAGAGTTGGGATGCGGCTGGGGCTCGCTGACGATTTGGATGGCGTCGAACTATCCGACCAGTCGAATCACGGCCGTTTCCAACTCGAGTTCGCAACGGCGTCATATCGAGACCCGGGCCCGGGAGCTGGCGCTGGACAACGTCGAGGTCATCACCTGCGACGTCAACGAGCTGTCGCTCGACAGGCAGTTCGACCGGGTGGTTTCGGTGGAGATGTTCGAGCACGTGCGCAATTACCGCCAGCTTCTCGGGCGCATTGCCGGCTGGATGAAACCGGAGGCCCGCCTGTTCGTGCATATTTTCTGCCATCGCTATCTGGCCTATCCGTTCGAAACGGAAGGAGAGGACAATTGGATGGGCCGCCACTTCTTTACCGGCGGCCTGATGCCGGGTGCCGACACACTGTTACACTTCGCTGATGATGTGGTCATCGAACGCCGCTGGCTTTACTCGGGCGAGCACTACGCCAGGACCGCGCGTGCGTGGCTGGAGAATCTCGACCAGCGCTCCCGCGAAGTCCGCTCGGTCATGCAGGCCACCTACGGCGATCAGGCCCCTCTGTGGCAGCAACGCTGGCGAATATTCTTCATGGCCTGCGAAGAGCTGTTCGGCTTCGATCACGGGCGCCAGTGGCTGGTCGGTCATTTCCTGTTCCGCAAGGCGCAATGAAGCCGTTTAATCGCCTCCTCACCGGCGGGCTGCGCACCCGGCTGGTGCGCGTTTTCCTGTTGCAGGTGCTGGCGATCAGTATCGCCACCGTTCTCGGTGTCTACGCCGCAGCCTGGGTGGTCGAGCGCGTACTGGTCCAGGAAGCCCTGAACGGGGAGGCGGAATACTTCTGGAATCACTACGAGGACAATCCGGATTTTCCGCTTCCCGATACGAATAATCTGACTGCCTACATGGCGCAGAACGGCGACCCTTCCAGTGTTCCGGGATGGCTTCGTGACGAGACGCCGGGCTTCCGGCGGGGGCATCGTCACGACGATTCATCTCCCGTGATTCACGTATCGCAGCGCGGTGACGAGCGTCTGTATCTGGTGTTCGACGAAATGCAGGTGTCTTCCCTGGCCTGGTATTTCGGGGTTGCGCCCCTGACCGGTGTGCTGCTTCTGATCTACCTGCTGACCTGGCTTGGTTACATCATGTCCCGGCGGGCCGTCTCGACGGTTGTCCAACTGGCGGATGCCGTTCGCAATTACGATTTCCGTTCGGGCCAGCTGGAGGAGCTCAGCGAGGAAGCCTTCGGCGAAACCACCGATACCGAAACCCTGGCTTTGATCAACGCCTTCAACCAGTTCATCCATCGCCTCGAGTCCTTCATCCAGCGCGAACGCAACTTCACGCGCAACGCGAGCCACGAGTTGCGAACGCCCCTGGCGGTTCTTCGATCGAATCTGGGGCTTCTCGCCAAGCAGAGTGATCCCGAGGCGAGGGCCAAGACGGTGGAGCGGATGAACCGGACCGTGCGCGACATGGAGGCGCTCGTCGAGACCCTGCTGATCCTCGCACGCGAGAGCGAGTCGCGCCTGAACTGGTCGTCGGTGGTTCTCAACGACCTGCTCGCCGACCTGCTCGAGCAGATCGCATCGACTTTCGACCGGCCGGAGGTGACCACCGGAGTGCGCGCCAACGGCCTGCTCGAAATCAGCGCGCCCGAACGGGTGCTGGCCATCGTCTTCACCAACCTGCTGCGCAATGCCCTGAGCTACACCGAGAAGGGGCATGTGCACGTTCTGGTCGACCGCAACGGCGTGACCATTCAGGATTCCGGCTGCGGCATGGCCGAGACGGATCTCGAGCGCATGTTCGAGCCTTTCTACCGGGGGCATGACCGCTCCAACGAGGGATACGGCCTGGGCCTGTCCATCGTCCGCCGCCTGTGCGACCGATTCGGCTGGCACCTGCACGCCGACAGCGAACTGGGCGCCGGCACCGAGATCCGCGTCGAATTCCCCCAGGCGACCTTCAAGCCCTTCGGAAGTAACTAGGGTTCAGGTTTCAGTGTTCAGGTTTCAGGAGCGCGTGGCGAAGCCCGAGAGTGCGTTGCCTAAAAGCCTGGTGTCGTGCTGGCCGGAAACATAGCGTGAACGAAGACACGGGCAGTCCTGAATGCGTCGACACTGCTTTCCCGAACCCGGAACCCCTTTATCCTTTACCTGAAACCTGAAACCTGAAACCTGAAACCTGAAACCTGAAACCTGAAACCCAACCCCCACTGCCACAACACCCCGCAAGCCCTTATCATTGGGGCCTCTCCACTGTCACAATCCGGACATGTCCTTCAAACAAGCCGCCGCGCGGGCGGGTGCCAATATCGCGCTGGTCAAATACTGGGGCAAGCGCGACCAGCGGTTGAATCTGCCGGCCGCCGGATCGATTTCCATCACGCTGGCAGGGCTGGAGACGCGCACGACGGTCACGCCCGATCCCACGCTGGGCGCAGACGAATTCGTGCTCGACGGCGTCGAGCAGCCGCCCGGGCGGGTGGGCGCGGTTCTCGACCTCGTTCGCGAGCGGGCCGGGGCGACGGTGGCCTGCCGGGTGGAGAGCCGGAACAACTTTCCGACGGGTGCCGGTCTGGCCTCGTCGGCGTCTGGATTCGCCGCGCTGGTAGTGGCCGCCGCACAGGCTTTCGGCTTGCAGCTGTCGGAGAGCGAGTTGTCCGGTCTGGCCCGGCGCGGTTCGGGATCGGCGGCACGCTCGATTTTCGGGGGGTTCGCGGAAATGGACCCCGGCCACCGAGAAAACGGCGTCGACGCAGTCGCCCGCCCCCTCCTGTCCGCCGAAGAGTGGCCGCTGGAGGTCGTTGTGGCCATCACCGATTCGGGCAGCAAGGCCGTGGGGTCGCGCGACGGCATGAACCACACCATGAGAACCTCGCCTTACTACCCGGCCTGGGTGGAAACGGTGGCGGAAGATCTCGATGCAGCGCGTTCGGCGATCGCTGCTCGCGATTTCGAGGCACTGGCAGAGACGGCCGAACACAGCGCCCTGAAGATGCACGCCTCGATGTTGGCGGCGCGTCCGGGACTGGTCTACTGGAACCCGGCCACCCTGGCCTGCCTGCACGCCGTGCGAGCCCTGCGTTCGGCTGGAACGGGCGTGTTCTTCACGATTGATGCGGGTCCCCAGCTCAAGGCCGTCTGCCTGCCGGGCGAGAGCGAACGGGTTGCCGGGCTGCTCGCTGATCAGCCTGGCGTGAGTGATGTGCTGGTGACTGGCCTGGGCGGCGGCGCGGCGCGGGCCGCAGTCCCGTGACACGCTGGGTCGCTACGGCTCCGGGCAAGGTTGTCTTGCTGGGCGAGTACGCGGTCCTCGAGGGCACACCCGCTCTCGTCCAGGCCGTGGACCGGCGCTGCCGCGTCGAACTCATCGAATGCGCTGCCCGAGATTGCCGAATCGAGGCGCCGCAGCTCGACATTCCGCCGGTCCGATTCGCGCCGGAAGATTCGGGCTCCTTGCGCTGGCAGGAGGCCGTGCCGGCGCCCTTTGCCCGGACAGCCGCCTTGATCGACGCCGTGCTGGGCCGCATCTCTCGCTCGGGCGGGCGGATCGCGCCATTCCGGATGAGCATAGACACCGCCGAGCTGTTCGATGCCGGCGGCAAGCGACCGATCAAGCTGGGACTGGGCTCCAGTGCCGCCACCGCGGTCGCGATCGACGCGGTGCTGCATGCCGCCTTTCTCGGCGATCACCCGGCCGAGTCGGCGGTGGAGACCGTTGCCAGGCTGCTCGTGCCGGGGCGCGAGGCGCAGGGCAACGCCGGTAGCGGTATCGATCTGGCCGCGAGCCTTTGCGGCGGCCTGCTGGCCTACCGCATTCGCGACGAGCAGATCGAGATCCGGCCGCTGTCGATGCCGGAATCCGTGCGCACCTGCTTCGTGTGGGCCGGGGAGCCGGCCTCGACTGCCGAACTGCTCGCGGCCTGGCGCCGGTCCCGGGAGCGCGCGCCACGCGAGCATGGCGGTCTGCTCGGCGAGATGCACAGCGTGGCGAGTGCGGGAGTCGAGGCCCTGGAGCGCGGGGACGCCGATGCCATTCTCGCGTGCTGGTCGGATTACGGGGAAATAATGGGTAAAATGAACGATTTGGTCGGCTGCGAGGTCGTCACGACCGAGCACCGGATGGCGAACGGCTTCGCACAGTTGCTGGCCGGCGTCTACAAGCCTTGCGGCGCCGGCGGCGGCGACCTGGGCGTGGCCGCTTCGCGCGACCCGGAGTTCGGGCCGCGGATGCGCTACTTGTGCCGGCAGGCCGGATTGAAGACCCTGTCGGTTCGTCCCGATCCACAGGGCGTGCGCGTAATACGAGAGTGACGAGTTGATGGAACGATCCCGGATTCCCCGCTTCTACAAGATGTCCGTGCCCGAACGGGTGCGGACGGTGCGCGACCGTGGCCTGGTCAGTCCCGATGACTACAAGGACCTGCAGTCAGGCAGCCACACCCTGTCGGTTCAGCTGGCCGACAAGATGATCGAGAACGTCATCGGGGTGATGGGGCTGCCGGTCGGCCTGGGCCTGAACTTCCTGATCAACGAGAAGGAGTACGTCGTTCCGCTGGTCGTCGAGGAGCCCTCGATCGTCGCGGCGCTGTCCTCGGCTGCCAAGCTGGCGCGCGAGTCCGGCGGATTCACCGTCGAGAGCATGGAGCCCCAGCTCATCGGCCAGATCCAGATCGTGGACGTGGCCAACCCTTCCCGCGCCAAGGCCGCCCTGCTGCAGCGCAAGGCCGAGATTCTCAACCTGGCCAACAGCCTGCATCCCAAGATGATCGCCCGCGGCGGCGGCGCGCGCGACCTGGAGGTCTTCATCCATCCCTCGCAGGGACCCGGCGGCGACATGGTGGTCGTCCACCTGCTCGTCGACACGCGCGACGCCATGGGCGCCAACCTGGTCAACACGATGTGCGAAGGCGTCGCCTCGCTGGTCGAGAACATCGCCGACGGGCGCGTCTTCCTGCGCATCCTGTCGAACCTGACCGACCGTGCGCTGGTCAAGGCGCGGGTCCGCATCCCGGTCGAGAAGCTCACCGGCAAGGGCTTCGATGGCGAGCAGGTGCGCGACGGCATCATCGTGGCCAACGACTTCGCCCGCATCGACCCCTATCGCGCGGCCACGCACAACAAGGGCATCATGAACGGTATCGACGCCGTGGCCCTGGCCACGGGCAACGACTGGCGCGCCATCGAGTCCGGTGCCCACGCCTACGCCGCCCGCGGCGGACGCTACGCCTCGCTGACGCAGTGGTACAAGAACGACGCCGGTGACCTGGTCGGGGAGCTCGAGATTCCGATCAAGGTGGGCACCGTGGGCGGGCCGCTGCAGACCAATCCCACCGTGGCGCTGAACATGCGCATGCTCGGCGTCGAGTCCGCTCGCGAACTGGCCGAGGTCATGGGCGCCGTCGGCCTGGCGCAGAACTTCTCGGCGATTCGCGCGCTGGTCACCGAAGGCATCCAGCAGGGGCACATGACCCTGCACGCGCGCTCGGTGGCCACGGCCGCGGGCACGCCGCCCGAACTGTTCGACACGGTGGTCGAACGCCTGATCGCTTCGGGCGAGATCAAGATCTGGAAGGCCGAGGAGATCATCGCCGAGGTGCGTTCGCAGGCCGAGCCGTCGACGGTGTCGGTCGAAGAGGACGAACGCCGGGACGAGGAAACGACCCTCGAGGGCGAGACCCTGGGGGCAGGGCACGGCAAGATCATCCTGCTCGGCGAGCACGCCGTGGTCTACGGGCGTCGCGCCATCGCAGCACCGATCCCGCTGGCCATCCAGGCGCGCGTCGAGGACGCGCGCGAAGGCGTGGAGCTGATCATTCCGCGCTGGGGCGTTGAGCAGCGCCTGGACTTCAAGGCCAAGCACCCGCAGTCCTTCGCGCGCTCGATGGCGCGGGTGCTCGAGGCGCTCGGCCTGCAGGGGCGCGGCATGCGCATCGAGGTGTTCCCGAACGTGCCGCGAGCGATGGGCCTGGGTGGCTCGGCCGCACTGGCGGTGGCCGTGATCCGGGCCATGGACGCGCATTTCTCGCTCGGCCTGAACGACGAACGAATCAACGAGCTGGCCTTCGAGTGCGAGAAGGTCGCGCACGGGACGCCTTCGGGGATCGACAACACCCTGGCGACCTGGGGAGAGTTCATGCTGTTTCGCAACGGCGAGAAGCCGCAGCGCGAGGTCATCGAGGTGGCCGAGCCGCTGCCGATCGTCATCGGCATGAGCGGCGTCGAGAGCCTGACCGCCCGCACCGTGGCCCGGGTGCGCGAGGCATGGAAGAAAAACCCGAATCTCTACGAGCGGATCTTCGACGAGATCGACACGCTGGCGGGCAACGGCCTGGATGCTCTGAAAACAGGTGACTACGACACGCTGGGCGAGCTGATGAACGTCTGCCAGGGGCTGCTCAACGCCATGCAGGTCTCCAGCTGGGAGCTCGAGGAAATGGTCCAGGTGGCCCGCAACAACGGGGCGGTCGGCGCCAAGCTCACCGGCGGGGGCGGCGGCGGATCCATCATCGCGCTGTGCCCCGACGACAGTGCGCGTGTGGCCCGCGCCATTCGTGCCGCCGGCTACAACGCGCTGGAGGTCCAGATCGGTGGCGCTTGACCAGGCCGGCCCGGCGCGCGTGGTGTCGTCCGACAGCGAGCAGCTGATTCTCGTCGACGACCGCGACCGCGAGATCGGAACGCTGTCCAAGGGCGCCTGCCACGACGGCGACGGCGTTCTTCACCGTGCCTTTTCCGTCTTTCTTTTCGATCCGACCGGAAGGTTGCTGATCCAGCAGCGGGTGGGCGAGAAGCGCCTCTGGCCGCTGTATTGGGCCAACAGCTGCTGCTCGCATCCGCGCGTCGGCGAAGACATGGCCGAGGCAACTCTGCGTCGCACGGAGGAAGAACTGGGCGTACGCGCCGAATTGGAGTTCGTCTACAAGTTCCAGTACCAGGCCCACTACGAGGACCTGGGCGCAGAGCACGAACTGTGCTGGGTCCATATCGGACGCACCGCCGAGACCGAGGTCCGCCCGAATCCTTCGGAAATCGCCGACTGGCGCTTTCTCACGCCGGCCGAAGTCGACGCCCTGATCGCCGACGAGTCGGCCGACGTGGCGCCGTGGTTCCGCATGGAATGGCGCGAGCTGCGCCGGGCCCACTGGCAGCGCGTCGAGCAGCTACTGAACGGCTGATTGGTTTTTTTGGTGTTTTAGTATTTTGGTGTTTTGGTAGGGGCAGGCTCCAGAGCCTCGTGCATCAAGTCGAGGCCCCGGCGCCGTCGAGCAACCAAAAAACCAAAAAACCAAAAAACCAACGAACCAACGAACCAAAAAACGAACGAACCGTCAGGCTTCGTCCGGCGTGGCCAGCTTGAAGCCCATCCCCTGCACCGTGTGCAGCAGCTTGTGCTCGAACGGGCGGTCGATGCCCTTGCGCAGGTTGTAGACGTGGCTGCGCAGCGTGTCGGAATCGGGCAGGGTGTCGCCCCAGAGTTCGTTCTCGATCTGCTCGCGGCTGACTACGCGGGGCGATTCGCGCATCAGGATCTTGAGGATGCGCATCGCCGTCGGTGACAGGGTGATGCGCTGCCCGGCGCGCTCGACGCGCATCAGGCGCGGGTCGAACATCAGGTCGCCGACCTTGAGCTGGCCCTCGCCGGTCTCTCCCCGGGCGCGGCGGATCAGGGCGCGCAGCCTGGCGATGAGTTCCTCGGTCTCGAAGGGCTTGACCACGTAGTCGTCGGCGCCGGCGTTGAAGCCCTCTATCTTGTCGTCGAGCTGGTCGCGGGCGGTCAGCATCAGGATGGGCGTGGCCACGCCGTCGTCGCGCAGCTTCTCGGCCACCCGGATGCCGTTGACGCGGGGCAGCATGAGGTCGAGTACGATGGCGTCGTACTCGTTTTCCGTGACCAGGTTCAGGGCGATCGCCCCGTCCGCGGCGAAATCGACGGCGAAATTGGCGTCTTCCAGCCAGGCCCCGATGGTGGCGGCCAGGTCGTCGTGGTCCTCGACCAGCAGGATCGTGGCCTGGGGCAGCGCTTCTTCGGACATTCCTTCACTCCTTCACATTTGTGAATGAGGCCAGTTTATGGGGGGAATGTCAACGTTGAGTGAACGAAGCCTTGTGTTTCGGTTCTTTGGTGTTTTAGTGCTTTAGTGTTTTGGTAGATCGGGGCTCCGTAGCCGCCCGGGTGAATTCGGAGCCCCGGCGCCGTGTAGCAACCAAAAAACCAAAAAACCAAAAAACCAACGAACCAAGGAGCCAGATTTACCGCTTCATGTAATTGAAGAACTCCTCGTTGGTCTTGGTGACCTTGAGCTTGTCGAGCATGAACTCGATGGCCTGGGATTCGTCCATGGGGTGCAGGATTCGGCGCAGGATCCAGGTCTTCTGCAGCTGGTCATTGCCGATCATCAGTTCCTCGCGGCGGGTACCCGAGCGGTTGATGTCGATGGCCGGGTAGACCCGCTTCTCGGCGATGCGGCGGCTGAGATGGATTTCCATGTTGCCGGTGCCCTTGAACTCTTCGTAGATCACCTCGTCCATCTTCGAGCCGGTGTCGACCAGGGCCGTGGCGATGATCGTCAGGCTGGCGCCGTCCTCGATGTTGCGCGCCGCGCCGAAAAAGCGCTTGGGGCGCTGCAGGGCGTTGGCGTCGACACCGCCGGTGAGCACCTTGCCCGACGAGGGCACCACGGTGTTGTAGGCGCGCGCCAGGCGGGTGATCGAGTCGAGCAGGATGATCACGTCGTGCTTGTGCTCGACCAGGCGCTTGGCCCGCTCGATGACCATGTCGGCGACCTGAACGTGGCGCGTGGCCGGCTCGTCGAAGGTCGACGAGATGACCTCGGCGTCGACGCTGCGCTCCATCTCGGTAACTTCCTCGGGGCGCTCGTCGATGAGCAGGATGATCATGTGCGTTTCCGGGTTGTTGGCCCGGATCGCCGTGGCGATGTTCTGCAGCATCATGGTCTTGCCGGCCTTGGGCGGGCTGACCACCAGGCCGCGCTGGCCCTTGCCGATGGGCGCGATCAGGTCGACGATGCGCCCGGTGATGTCCTCGGTGGACCCGTTGCCGCGTTCGAGCACGAGCTGCTCGCGCGGGAATTCCGGGGTGAGGTTCTCGAACAGGATCTTGTTCTTGGACTGATCCGGCCTGTCGTAGTTGAGCTCCTCGACCTTGAGCAGGGCGAAGTAGCGTTCCGAGGACTTCGGCGGCCGGATCTTGCCGGAAATGTAGTCGCCGGTGCGCAGGTTGAAGCGGCGGATCTGCGAGGGCGAGACGTAAATATCGTCGGGGCCCGCCATGTAGGAGGCTTCGGCCGATCTGAGGAAGCCGAAGCCGTCCTGCAGGATTTCGAGCACGCCGTCGCCGTAGATGGCGTCCTTCTTCTGGGCCTTGGCCTTGAGAATGGCAAAGATGACGTCGTGCTTGCGCGAACGCCCCATGTTCTCGATGCCGAGTTCCTCGGCCATCTCGACCAGTTCTTTGGCGGATTTCTTCTTGAGTTCGGTAAGGTTCATCGCTTGAGTGTCTTTACGGGAGTCATTGGGCACACCGCGGGCGAACAGGGAGGTTCGCCGGTCGCGGCGACCGGAAAAGGACCATGATCAGGTTCTATCGCATGTTGCCCCGGAGATCCGGGAAAGGGTTCGGGAATTAAGGAACTGCCGGACGGTGACCCGCCCCGATTGGGCGTAAAGTTAGCACCATTCGACGGCGGAGTCCAGCCGTCGCCGTGAAATCCGCCGGGCCGGACGGCCCGGCGGAAAACGATCAGATGGTTTCTTCGACGAAGGACTTCAGCGCGGACTTGGTCAGCGCGCCCACCTTGGTGCCCTGGTGCTCGCCGTTTTCGAAGATCATCAGGGTCGGAATGCCGCGAATCTTGTAGCGGCTGGTCACCTGCTGGTTCTCGTCGATGTTCAGCTTGGCGATTTTCAGGCGGCCGCCGTACTCGTCGGCCAGCTCGTGCAGGATGGGCTCGATCATCTTGCAGGGGCCGCACCATTCGGCCCAGTAGTCGACCAGCACCGGTCCGTCGGCCTTGAGGACGTTTTCCTCGAAATCGCTGTCGGTTACATGAATGATGTTGTCGCTCACGGCTCGTATTGCTCCTTGGAATAGGGGTTTGCGGCGGCCATTTGCGCCCGCGCTCGGCAGAACCGGGCAATTGACAATATACTATGCCACGCTCGCCTGTGTGTTGACTCCCCCTGAAACCGGGTCGCGATGGCTCGACGCCGTCCGGGGTCACACGCAAGGTCAAGGCAATTCACCAGAATTTCAAGGACTACATCATTTCCGTGACCGAACACACTGGCACCCAGCAGGTGCTGACCGAGACGCGCTTCGATTCCTTCGATCTGCATCCCGACATCCGTCGCAGCCTGGCCGAGGCCGGGTTCGAGTACTGCACACCCATTCAGGAACGAACCCTGCCCCTGGCCCTCTCGGGCCGTGACGTGGCCGGCCAGGCCCGCACCGGCACCGGCAAGACCGCTGCCTTTCTCCTGGCGGTGTTCCAGCGGCTGCTTTCGCCCGATTCGATCGGGCCGGGCCCGAATCCCCGCTCGATCATCATCGCGCCGACTCGCGAACTGGCGATCCAGATCCACCGCGATGCCGAGCTGCTGGGCAAGCACACGGGCCTGCGCTCGGTGTTGACCTACGGCGGCGTCGACTACGGCAAGCAGCGCGACCAGATTGCCGCCGGCGTGGACATCCTGATCGGCACGCCGGGCCGCCTGATCGACTACCTCAAGCAGGGCGTCTACAACCTCAAGGTCATCGAGGTGGCCGTGCTCGACGAGGCCGACCGGATGTTCGATCTGGGCTTCATCGCCGACATCCGCTACCTGTTCCGCAAGATGCCGCCGGTCGACAAGCGCCAGACCCTGATGTTCTCGGCCACTTTCCCGCTCAAGGTCACCGAGCTCGCCTACGAGCACATGAACGATGCCCAGACCATCCGCTTCGAGGAAGAGCAGGTCACCAGCGACCGGGTGCGGCAGTGCGTCTACTATCCCTCGAACCGCGAGAAGCTGCCCCTGCTGGTAAAGCTGCTGCGCGGCATGGAAGATGGCCACGTGATGGTCTTCGTCAACACCCGGCACGAGACCGACCGGGTCGCGCGGACGCTCAAGGCCAACGGCATGAACGCCGCCATGCTGGCCGGCAACGTGCCGCAGAAGAAGCGCCAGACCCTGCTCAAGCGATTCCACGACGGGGAACTCGACGTGCTGGTCGCCACCGACGTGGCCGCGCGCGGCCTGCACATTCCCGATGTCAGCCACGTCATCAACTATGACCTGCCGCAGGACGCCGCCGACTATGTCCACCGGATCGGCCGCACGGCGCGGCTGGGCGCGACCGGGGATGCCATCAGCTTCGCCTGCGAGGATTACGCCTTCCACCTGCCCGAGATCGAGGAGTACATCGAGATGCCGTTGACGGTCGAGCAGCACGATCCCGATGATCTGCCCGAACTCGAACGTCCGGCGCCGCGCAAGCCCAGCGGCAAGAAGAAGGGCGGGCGGCGTGGTGGAGGTCGTGGGCGTGGAGGGTCGAATCGGGGTGGTGGCCGGCGCCACTCCGGGTGAACCCGAAGAGCCCGCTATTGCCCGCGTAGGTCGGGGTCGTCTCCCCGACGGACGAGGTCTCGGGCCTGTGCACGAATCGCGATGTGTCTTCCGGGCTGAGACGTGGTCCGTCGGGGGTGCGACCCCGACCTGCGGAGCCATGGATCACGCCGTTTCTCCCCTCCGAACCGCGGCCGGTCTGTGCTAATCTCCCGCCAGAACCAACCCTCCGGAGTCGACTGGTCCGTGTCCGCCATGATGTCACCCGCCTGGTCCTCGCGACTGGCCTTGTTGAGCAGCGCGCTACTGGCGCTGGCGGTGGTCTGGCTGCTGGTGCGCTCGCTGTGGCTGGTGGTCGGGGGCGTCTCGGTGGCGTCGGTGCCTGCGCTGGCCGTTCCCGAGGTGTCGGAAATCGGCGGTGCGAGCGGCGAGTTCCGTTGGAACCTGTTCGGTCGTTCCGCGTCGCCGGCGGTGATGCTCCAGCCGGTTCCGGTTTCCGACAGCCGTCTTCGCCTCAAGGGTGTCATGAGCGGCGAGCGCGGCTACGCGATCATTTCGGTCAGCGGCTCGGGTGAAGACGTCTACCGCGTCGGCGACGAGTTGCCCGGTGGCGGCGAGGTCGAGGCCATCGAATCGCGCCGCGTCATCATCGTTCGCAACGGTCGCCGCGAGACCCTGGCGCTGGATCCCGACGCCGTCTCCAGCGGCCCCGCGTCCGGCCGCCCGGGCCGCGATGATCGGGTGGCAGAGGAGCCTTCGCGGCAACTCCCGGGCATCCGGGGATTCAGTGCCCCCGCCGGGGCCAGCGTCGCATCCTTGCCCGATGCGGCTCGCTCGCTCGGGCTGGATGCCGGTGCACTGGCCCAGTCAATTTCGGCCATGCCCGTCGCGGGGGGTGGATTCCGCGTGCGACCCGGGCGCGACGCTCGGCTGTTCCAGGAACTGGGCCTTCAGGTCAACGACGTGGTCGTGGCGGTCAACGGTCAGCCGCTCGAAACCGCCCAGGGAGTCCAGCGGCTGTTCGCCGACGTGCTGTCGCGCGGAGAAGTCGCCATCACGGTGCGCCGCGACGGCCGCGAGATGACGCTGCGACCCGATATCGAGCAAATCATGGGGAGTCTGCAATCAAGATGATCAAACAACTACGACTGGCCGCCGTTCTGCTGGTGCTGTCGCTGCCGGCCCCGGCGCAGGAAGCGGCCGACGAGAACGGGCACGTGCTCAACTTCAAGGACGCCGACATCCGGGCGCTGATCACGGCCGTGGCCGACATGACCGGCCGCTCGATCATCGTCGACCCGCAGGTGACCGGGCAGGTGACGGTGATTTCCTCGCAGTCGCTGGACGAAGACGAGGTGTGGGACGTTTTCCAGTCGATCCTGCGCGTGCACGGCTACGCCGCGGTGGGCGACGAGCAGACCGTTCGCGTCGTGCCCGACGTCAACGCCCGCCAGGACGGTCGCGTACCGGTCGACGACATGCGCGGCGGGGGCGACGAGCCCGTCACGCGCATCATCCAGCTCGAGCACGTCGACGCCGCCGAGGTTTCGCAGTTGCTGCGCCAGCTGCTGCCCCAGTCGGCCTACATGGTGCACCACGAAAGCTCCAATAGCCTGATCATCAGCGACCGGGCCAGCAATATCCGGCGCGTCGAAACGATCATCGACCGCCTCGACGCGGCCATCGACCAGGAAGTCGAGGTGATCGCCCTGTCTCATGCCGACGCCGCCGAGGTGGTCCAGCTGATCAACCAGATCTACCCGGCCAACGGGGGCGCCCAGTCCGCCGTGGCCGATGAGCGGACCAACACCGTCGTGCTCTCCGGCGATCCGGCGCGTCGCCTTCGGCTTCGCACCCTGATCAGCCATCTCGACACGCCGTTGGAGTCCGAGGGCAGCACGCAGGTCATCTACCTGCGCTACGCCACGGCCGACACGCTCGTGCCGGTGCTCGAGGGCATGCTCGAGCTCGACGCCGAAGAGGGCGCGAAGGCCCGCATCCAGGCGCACGGCGAGACCAATGCGCTGGTCGTGACGGCGCCGCCGTCGGTGTACCGTTCGATCGAGTCGGTCGTCGACCAGCTCGACGTGCGCCGCGCGCAGGTTCTGGTCGAGGCCATCATCGCCGAGGTGGCCATGGACACCAGTCGCGAGCTGGGCATCCAGTGGCAGGCCTTCGAGTCGGGTGACTCCGGCTTCTTCGGCGGCACCAACTACCAGAGCGGCGGCAACAACATTCTCAATCTCTCGGCCGGGCTGGGCGGCGCCGGCGAAGAAGGCAACCTGCTCCTGCCCGGTCGCGGGCTGAACCTGGGATATGTCGGCGGCACGACCAGCCTGCTCGGGGTCGAGTTGCTCGAGATCGGTGGCCTGGCCCGCGCCCTGGCCAGCGACTCCAACACCAACGTCCTTTCGACGCCGTCGATCGTGACCCTCGACAATCACGAAGCGAGCATCAACGTGGGCCAGGAAGTGCCGTTCCTTTCGGGCAGTTATTCCACCCAGGGGGTGGCGACCGGGGAAGGGCAGGTCAATCCCTTCCAGACGATCAATCGCGAAGAAATCGGCGTGAAACTCAACGTCACCCCGCATATCAACGAGGGCGATACCATCATGCTCGACATCTCGCAGGAAGTCTCGGACCTGGCGCCCTCGGCCGGAGCGGTGGACCTGATTACCAGCAAGCGCACGATTTCCACCCGCGTGATGGTGCCTGACGGCTCGATGCTGGTGCTCGGCGGGCTGATCAGAGACGACTTGCAGGAAGGTCGCGAGGAAGTGCCGGGCCTCGGCCGGATTCCGCTGCTCGGCGAGCTGTTCCGCTACCGCACGACCAGCAAGGTCAAGCGCAACCTGATGGTCTTCATCCGGCCGCAGATCCTGCACGACAAGGAATTGGTGGACAGCGTCACGCGTTCGAAGTACACGCGCATTCGCGACCTCCAGCTCGAGCAGCGCGAGGCGGTCGACGGCCTGAGCCGCAAGTCGCAGATGCCCCTGCTGCCCGAACTCGAGGCGTTCATGCAGGCCGCTCCCGAGAATGCGGGAGACGCGGGCAGCGATGGCCGGTGAGTTCCGGCCCGGCTATGGATTCGCGCGCAAGCGCGGCGTGGCGGTGGCCGGTCACGACGCCGGCGGCCGCCACCGGCTGGTTGTCCGTGAACCGGTCGATGTGGTCGCCGTGCAGGAAGTGCGCCGCCGCCTCGACGGTCCGGTGCAGGTCGAGCGCCTGCCTGCCGCCGATTTCGATCGGCTGATCACTGAGCTCTACGAGGCCGACGACGCCGCGGCGCGTCACGCCGCCGAAGATCTCGGCGAGGACCTGGACCTGTCCCGGCTGGCCGAGGACCTGCCCGAGCCCGCCGACCTGCTGGAGTCCGAGGATGACGCACCGATCATCCGTCTGATCAACGGCGTGCTCACCCAGGCCATCCGCGAGGGTGCCTCCGATATCCATCTCGAGCCTTTCGAGGAGCGCTTGTCGATTCGCTTCCGCGTCGACGGCGTGCTGCGCGAGGTGATGACGCCGGCCCGTGGCCTGGCAGGCCTGATCGTCTCGCGCATCAAGGTCATGGCGCGGCTCGACATCGCCGAAAAGCGCGTGCCGCAGGACGGCCGGATCGGCCTGCGCATCGCTGGCCGGCCGGTCGACGTGCGTGTATCGACCCTGCCTTCGAACCACGGCGAGCGGGTCGTGCTGCGCCTGCTCGACAAGCAGGCCGGCCGCCTCGACCTGGCCGAACTTGGCATGGACGAGGCCACGCGTGATCGCATGGAAGCGCTGATCCAGCGGCCACACGGCATCCTGCTGGTGACCGGGCCGACCGGCTCGGGCAAGTCGACCACCCTCTACGCTTCGCTCATGCGGCTCAACGATCGCAGCCGTAACATCATGACGGTCGAAGATCCGATCGAGTACGACCTCGACGGCATCGGCCAGACGCAGGTCAACCCCAAGGTCGACCTGACTTTCGCGCGCGGCCTGCGCGCGATCCTGCGCCAGGATCCCGACGTGGTGATGGTCGGCGAGATCCGCGACCTCGAAACCGCCCGTATCGCGGTGCAGGCCAGCCTGACCGGTCACCTCGTTCTCTCGACTCTGCATACGAACACCGCCGTCGGTGCCATTCCGCGCCTGGTCGACATGGGCGTGGAGCCTTTCCTGCTCGCCTCGAGCCTGATCGGCGTGCTGGCCCAGCGCCTGGTCCGCGTCCTCGATCCGGCCGCTCGCGAGGCCTACACGCTGGAGGCCGCCGAGTTACAGCGCCTGGGCGTGCAGACCGGGGACGGCGCCACCCTCTACCGACCGCGCCCCGACCTGCCGGCGGACCAGTCCGGCTACCACGGCCGCACCGGCATCTACGAACTGGTGCCGGTCAACGAGGCGATGCGCGGGCTGATCCACGACGGCGCAGCCGAACAGGCCCTGGAAAAGCTGGCCCGGGAGCTGGCGCCTTCGATCTTCGAGGACGGCTGGCGGAAAGCTCTGGCAGGCACAACCAGCCTGGAAGAAGTGTTGCGGGTGACGAGGACGGCGTGATGATGAGGTTTCAGGTTTCAGGTTTCAGGTTTCAGGAATCCCTCGCTTCGGATCTGGCTGAGCGCCTGACGCAACCGTCCGGTGGCACGGTCAATGGCTTTTGGGCAACGCTCGTTCCGTGTTGCCAAGCGTCCCTGAAACCTGAAACCTGCAACCTGAAACCTCTGTTTTAGATGCAAGCATTCGAATACAGGGCACTGACTGACAAGGGTGTGACCACGCGCGGGGTGGTGCAGGCCGACAGTGCGCGGGCGGCGCGGTCGCAGCTGCGCGAGCGGGGTCTCATGCCGCTCGAGGTCCACGGCGTCGAGGCGGCGCAGCGACGTGGGGGTGGCGGCCTGGGCGGGCAGGGGCGCGAGCGCGCGCTGCTGCTGCGCCAGATGAGTACGCTGCTCACGGCGGGGCTGCCCCTGGAGGAAGTGCTGTCGGTGCTCGTCGAGCAGGCCGACCAGTCGCGTTCCCGCAGACAGCTCGGCGCCATCCGGGCGCGGGTCATGGAAGGCCAGAGCCTGTCGGCTGCCATGGCCGAGCAGCCGCGCCTGTTTCCGCCGCTCTATAGCGCCTCGGTGGCCGCCGGCGAGCGCGCGGGTGCCCTCGACGGCGTACTCGAGCGGCTCGCCAGCTTTGCAGAGCAGCGCGAGGAGATGCGGCGCAGTTTCTCGCTTGCGCTGGTCTACCCTGTCGTGTTGACGGTCATCGCCATCGCCGTGGTTACGGGCCTGGTCGGCTTCGTGGTGCCGCGGGTGGTGGGCGTTTTCGAGCAGGCCTCGCGCGACTTGCCCCTGTTGACCCGCAGCCTGCTCGGGCTGTCGGAGTTCATCGGCAGCTGGGGCTGGCTGGTGCTGATCGTACTTGCCGCCCTGGTCTTCGCGGCGCTGGTGACCCTGAGGCAGCCCGGCGCCCGGATGGCATTCGATGCCTGGCTGTTGCGGGTGCCGGTTTTCGGTCGCCTGGCGCGCTCGCGCGAAACCGCCACCCTGACGCGAACCCTGGCCATCCTGGCCGCCAGCACCGTGCCCCTGGTCGATGCCCTGCGCGTGGCCGGCGAGGTCATCGCCAACCGGCGAATCCGCGCGGACGTAGCCACGGCGGCAGCCCAAGTGCGTGAAGGTGTTTCGCTGACCCGAGCCCTGGGGCAGTTCGACTGGCTGCCGCCGATGGCGCGGCGCCTGCTCGCCGGTGGCGAGCGAAGCGGTGAGCTCGCGCCCATGCTCGAGCAGGCCGCCCGGCTGCAGGAGCGCGAGCTGCAGGCGGCCAGCCAGCTGCTGCTGGCGGTGCTCCAGCCCATTCTCATCCTCGTCGTGGGCCTGGTCGTGTTGTACATCGTGCTCGCCATCATGCTGCCCATCATGTCCATGAGCCAGTTGCTCTCCTGAGGCCGATGATGAGTGGTGCCGAGCACATGGTCCGGTTCGAGCAGGTGGCCAAGCGCTATCCCGGGGGCATCCAGGCCCTGGGCGAGGTCAGCTTCGGCCTGGCGCGCGGCGAAATGGTGTTCCTGACGGGACATTCCGGGGCGGGCAAGTCCACGCTGCTCAAGCTCATCGCCCTGCTCGAGCGCCCAAGCCGCGGGCGGGTGCTGTTCGACGGTCGCAACGTCGGCCGGATCTCGCGGCGCCAGATTCCCTGGCTCCGGCGCCAGATCGGTATCGTGTTCCAGGATCATTCCCTGCTCAGCGACCGGCGCGTGTTCGACAACGTCGCGCTGCCGTTGGTGATCGCCGGCGTCGCCTACCCGGAAATCCGCAAGCGCGTGCGAGCCGCGCTCGACAAGGTGGGGCTGCTCGAGAAGGAGCGCATGTACCCGCCCATGCTCTCGGGCGGGCAGCAGCAGCGGGTGGGTATCGCCCGGGCCATCGTGGCCAAGCCGCCGCTGCTGCTTGCCGACGAGCCCACGGGCAATCTGGACCCGGAGCTCTCGGCGGAGCTGATGCAGTTCTTCGTGTCGCTCAATGAACTGGGAACCACCGTGCTGATCGCCAGCCACGACCTCGATCTCATCCGCCGGCTGCAGCGCCGGGTACTGGTGCTCAAGGACGGGGCTCTGGCCGACGATGTGCCCGCCCGGCAGGTGGCGGCGCCGTGAGCCGGCGCGCGGGTTCCCAATCGGGCGGCGTGCCCTGGCCGGGCGGGGTGCGTGCCTGGGCGCGGCGGCATGCCTACAGCCTGCTTTCATCGCTTGGCGCTCTGGTGCGCCATCCGCTGGCCACCCTGATGACCGTGGTGGTGCTGGCCATCACGCTGAGTTTGCCGACCGGTCTCTACATGACTCTCGACAACGCCGAGCGGATCAGCGACGGCTGGGAGCGCCTCGACACCGTGTCGGTGTTCCTGGACGCTGAAATCGAGGAGCGCGGGGCCGTGCAGCTGGCATCGCTGCTGAGCACCTGGCCGGGGATCGTCGCCGTCGACCCGATCAGTCCACAGGCTGGCATGGCCGAACTCACCGGACGGCTCCAGCTCGACGACCTGGCCGGTCGCATCGAGGCCAATCCGCTGCCCTGGGTGCTGGAGGTCACGCCGGCGGGCGGTCAGGACGTCGAAACGCTCTCGGGCCGCCTTCGCGGCGCCGAAGGAGTGGATCAGGTCGTCGTCGACCTGCAGTGGCTGGAGCGGCTGAGTGCCATCCTGGCGCTGCTCGAGCGGCTCGCGGTCCTGCTTGGCGTGCTTTTCGCGGTGGCGGTGGCCTTCGTCATCGGCAACACCATCCGAATGGACATTCACAATCGCCGCGAAGAGATTCGCGTGCTGGCGCTGGTCGGTGCGACCGACGGTTTCGTGCGTCGGCCTTTCCTCTACTCGGGCTTCTGGTACGGGCTGGGCGGCGGCCTGGCCGCCTGGCTGGTCGTCGAGCTGAGTCTGTTCGTTCTTTCCGGCCCCGTCGGGCGCCTCAGTGGCACCTATGCCAGCGATTTCACGCTGGCTTCGCCGCCGTGGCTGGTGGTCGCCACGCTGGTGCTGGGCAGTGGTATTCTGGGGGTTCTGGGTGCCTGGCTGGCAGTGGGCAGGCACCTCAGGGCCATCCACCCGTCCTGAATCGTTACCGATTAGCGACCTCGTCGGCAAAAGCGGTTGACTTGTCGATCGGGATCGGACAAAATTGCGGGCTTCGTCTGGAAAGTCGGGTCGTCGGGTTGTCCGATCGAGCAAGATGAACGGATTTCCGGAGGGGTACTCAAGCGGTCAACGAGGGCAGACTGTAAATCTGCTGGCTTAGCCTTCGCAGGTTCGAATCCTGCCCCCTCCACCAGATTTCGAGGTTTGGAAGCAGTCGGTTTTTCCGAGCGGGTGTAGTTCAACGGTAGAACCTCAGCCTTCCAAGCTGATGATGTCGGTTCGATTCCGATCACCCGCTCCAGCTTTTTGTTAGAGCGCCCACGTAGCTCAGGCGGTAGAGCACTCCCTTGGTAAGGGAGAGGTCACTGGTTCGAGTCCAGTCGTGGGCACCACGATCATCGACAACTGGAATCAAGACAAAACGGAGTTTTGAGGCATGTCCAAGGCAAAGTTTGAACGCACCAAGCCGCACGTCAACGTGGGCACGATCGGTCACGTT
>NZ_QUZK01000010.1 GCF_003410055.1 Wenzhouxiangella sediminis
TAGTCGTAGCCGGCCTGCTCGGTCATGCCCGAAGGCAGGCCCTCGACCGTGTCGATCGACAGCTCGACCGGGTCGCTTTCAACCAGTATGGCTTCCTCGAACTGGCCGTAGACCCAGATCGGGTCGGCGTTCTGGTCGGCCGTCTCGACCGAGACCGTCAGGTCGTAGCTGTCATTGTCGAAGTTCACGCGGATGGGCGTGACGAAGTCTTCGTCGGCCGCCACCGGGAAGCCCGGAATCGGGTGCGGGCCGGGGCCGCTCGGCTCGGTGGACGGGCGGCCGAGGAACCACGCATCGCGGTCGTAATCCCAGTAGTAGCTGTCCTGGGCCCAGCCGAGGTTCTCCCAACCGGTGCCGTTCCAGTACTCGATGTCGTAGCCCTCGCTGTCGCGCACCTGCGCATCGATGCCGTCGACTTCGACCCACAGGGCCACGTTCTCGGGCAGCGCATCGCCCAGGTTGCTGAGCGTGGCGGTGTAGTAGTCCCAGCCGCTTGCGCTGTCGTCGGCGCCGGTGCCGTCGACACCCTCGTCGAGGGTGAAGGTCAGCTCACTGACGGCCAGGTCGTAATCGATCGAAGCCAGCACTTCCTCGCTGTCGACGCTCACGACCTGGTCGGTGACGCTGTAGTTGCCCGGCTCGCTGAAGGCGGCGCGGAAGTAAGTCGTGGCGTCGTAACCGGCCGGCACGGGGAAGCCCTGGGCCGGTCCGAAACGACCGGTGAGCACGCCGCTGCCCTCGCTGAGACTCAGCGCGGTCCAGCTGCCGCAGGTCTCGGCCGAGGTGGCCGCGCTATCGGTGCAGTAGTCGAGCACCAGGTCGCTCGCGGCAATGCCGGTGCGGGCGATGCTGAACTGCCCTTCGACGTTCTCCTCGGGCGCCGCGTCGCCGGTGTTCTGCAGGCGTACGGCGAAGTAGCCTTCCTCGGCCAGGGGCAGCACGGTTTGCCCTTCGACGCTGAGCTGCAGCTCGGGACCCTGGATCAGGCTGATCGACCGGCTGGCGGTGTCCAGCTGGCGATAGCTGCCGGTGTCGCCCAGCGAAACGTTGTTGGGATCGATGCCCGTGACGTCATAGCTGGTGATGACCAGTTCGTAGTCGCCCAGGGGCGCGTCTTCGGCCAGCACGAATTCGACCGCGTTGGGCACCAGGTCGCCCGGCGCGGTGATCACGCTCGGGTCGGTGCCCGACAGGCCGCGAATCTGGCCGTCGGGGAAGTTGACCTGATCGAACAGATCGGCGTACCTGGCCGCCGGGATCTCGCTGCCGTTCTCGAGCACGGTGAACACGTTGAACACCTGCTCGACGTCGCCGGCGCCGGCACTGTAGTTGAAGGTGACCTGCTCGCTGCCGGTTTCCATGTCGCCCTGCTCGTACTCGGCCTCGAAGCCGGCGAGCGCAACGTCCAGGGTGTCGGCCGGGGCGATATCGATGTTGTAGCCGTCGGCCACGTGCACGACGCGGCTGCCGGGCTGGCCGAAGCGATCGACGTCGTCGACCAGGCGGAACGACAGGGTCTGGACATCGAGATTCTCGGCGCCTTCGCACAGCTCGAGCTCGGCGTCCTGCAGCAGCACCTGGCTGTCATTGCCGGTGAGGGTGAATTCGGCCATCGGGCCCAGGACGGAACCGAGCGCGTTCATCGAGTCGGTCGTGAACACGCACTCGCTGTTGTAGTCGATTTCCGCGCCGCCCGAATCGAGAACGGTGAGCGAAACATAGAACTCGAGGTTCGGCCCTCCGTCCGTACGCTCGATGCTCAGGTCCACGTCTTCGACGACTCTCCCGGCCGGGAAGGTCTGGCCGGCAATCGGGTTGCCGCCCGCACTGACGCTGAAGCCGCCGGTGACGCTGCTTTGCAGCTGGAAGTCCTGCGTTGCACTGTCCGTGCCGCTGGCCAGGCTGACCTGTGCACTGCCGGCAGCGAAACCGTCAACGTCCACCTCGACCGTGTAGGTGCCGGCCGAGAGTCCCTGGAGGGTGTAGCCGCCGCCGGCGCCGACGACAGCCGAGGCCACCTGGCTGCCGTCGCGGCTGGCCGTGACGGTGTAGCCCTCGGCCGCCACGTCGGGGGCGCCGATGCCGCTGACGGTCACGTTACCGGCGATCTCGCCGATCGGCTGGATGTCCAGGAACAGGTTGGTGGACTGGTGATTGATTCGTCCGTTGCCGGACGGGTAGCGCTCGTCGATGAGCGAGTACTCGAAACGCGCCACGCGGTCGGCATTGGGTCCGAGCTCGATGGTGGCACCGTCGAGAATGGTGACGCTGTCACCACCGGCGACGGTGAAGGGATGGTCGGGTCCGATATCCAGGCCCGAAAGCGTCGTGGCGGTGAAGATTCCCGCTCCCGGATCGGTGTAGTCGATCGAGCCGTTCTGGGCGTCGTAGACCTCCAGCGAGACGTGGAAGTTACCGGCAGGGCCGGCATCGCTTCTGGCAAAGGCAAGATCGACGTCGGTGAGCGTTTCGCCGCTTTCGAAGGCGATGTCTTCGACGGACGTGCCGCTGACCGTGGAAGTGAACGCCCCGGCTACGGCAGAAGCCAGATCGAGGGCGACACCCGCCTCGGTGTCGTTGCCGCTCGCCAGCGTGGCCGTGCCGGCGTCGGAAACGAAGCCGGGCTGACTGGCCGTGATCGTGTAGCTGCCCTGCGGCAGGCCGGCGATCGTGAAGTTGCCGCCGGTGACGGTTGTCTGCCGGCTGTAGCCGTCGCTGTCGCGTTCGGCGGTAACCGTTACGCCCTCGCCCGGCTGCGGACCGCCCTCGACGCCGTTGACGGTCACCGAGCCGCTGATTTCGCCGGTGGCGTCGGCCACGCTGATCAGACCGCTCTGGGCGCTGTCGAGCACCGGGTAGTCGCCCGCCAGCGCGTTGGTCAGGGACACGTCGTTGGGGTCGACGCCGGTCACGTCGTAGCTGGTCAGCTGGATGCTGTAGTCGCCGACCGGCGCTTCCGGCTGCAGGCCGAACAGCAGGTCGACGTCGACGGTCTGGGGCGCGACGACATTGGCCGGGCTGGTGCCGGACAGGCCGCGGATGTAGTCGGCCGGGTTGGACGTGAAACCGGCAAAGAACTGGTCGTAGACGGGCGAGGCCACCGGCGTGCCGGTGTCGTCGAGCAGCAGGAAGACGTTGAAGATCTGCCCGATGTTGCCGCCGCCGTTGTCGACGAAGGTGAACTGCGCCTGTTCGCTACCCGTCTGGGCATCGCCCTGGAAATAGCTGCCGGACAGGCCGGCCAGCGAGACCTGCAGCTCGTCGGGTACGGTCACGATCTCTCGCACGGCCTGGTCGCTCAGGTAGACGTTGCTGCCCTGCAGCGCGCCTTCGTCGGCCGAATCGGTGCTCTCGACCGTGGTCGTGAAGTTGTAGGTGCCGTTCGGGAAGTTGACCCGGATCGGCACCGGCGTGCCCAGGTCGGCGTTGATGTCGTAGCCGGGCACACCACCCGAGCCGTCGCGGCCGATGAACCAGGCGTCGCGACCGATGTCGCCGTACCAGTACGAGCTCGCACCGGCCCAGCCCAGGGTCTGCCAGCCGGTACCGTCGTAGTACTCGATCTCCAGGTCGGGATCG
>NZ_QUZK01000002.1 GCF_003410055.1 Wenzhouxiangella sediminis
CGACGTGTCGAGACCCCCGCACCGCCCGGTGGCACCAACCTCACCCAGGCTCCCAACCCCCAAAGCGCGGAACGAAAGAACGAAAGAACGAAAAAACGAACTAACGAAACCGGGGCGCGCAGCGCGCGCCCTACGCCGAGGTGAAGATCAGCCGCGGCCGATTGTAGAGCGTGCCGGCGACGGCGGCCAGGATGGCGGCCAGCAGTCCGGTCGTGCCCATCGAGAACCCGAACCAGGCCCAGTTGACCGGTTCCCCGCGTACCAGCTCGAGGATCAGCACGTTCTGGCTGAGGAGGGGAACGAGGGTCATCCAGGTTTCCGCGCGGCTCGGGTCGATCAGGATCCAGAAGCTGGGGATCATGGGGATGAGCACGACCATGCCCATGTAGCTCTGCGCTTCGCGGAAGCTCTTGGCGAAGGACGCCAGGATGGTGAGCAGCGCTGCCGCCAGCAGGGCGGCGGGTGCGACCAGCAGAAAGGCCAGGCCGGCGACGCGGAAATCGAGGTTGAGTGCGACGTCCATCGAGGCGACCGGCAGGAAGCCCATGGCGTAGACGAAGGCGATCAGGCCCAGCGCCAGCGTGGCCAGGGCGAAGAAGGTTGTGGCTCCGAGCTTGCCGGCCATGATCTGCCAGCGCGGCAACGGGTTGATCAGCAGGGGTTCGAGCGACTTGCGCTCGCGCTCGCCGGCGGTGGTGTCGATGGCCATGTGCATGGAGCCCATGAACACCGTGATCAGGATGAAGTAGGGCAGGAAGGCGAGCACCATGCCGCCGCGCGACTCGGGCGTGGAGAGGTCCTTGACCGTGACGTTGATCGGCCGGGTGATTTCCGGGTGTACGCCGCGAAGCTGCAGCCTGAGTTGGCTGACTTGCTGGCTGTAGCCGTTGAGATAGGCCCGGACGCGGCTGATCGACGCGCCGGTGTAGCGCCGCGACTGGTCGGCGATGATTTCCACCGGCGCCGGCCGGCCGGCTTCCCAGGCTTCGCCGAAGTCCGGCCCGATACGCAGGACCACTTCCTCGTCTTCGCGGCGCACGGCGCCTTCGGGATCCTCGGGTGCTTCCTCGATCAGTACGCCCTGGCGCTCGAGGAAGCCGATCAGGTTGGGCGCGTTCTCGGCGCCGACCACCGGCAGTTCGAGACGCGATTCCATTCGTTCGGCAGCCTGGCTGGCCATGAAGGAGATCATGACCGCGAAGATCACCGGCCCCATCAGCGGCCCGATCACCAGGGTGTTGAGAATCACCCGGCGGTCGCGGAAGTTGTCGAGCAGTTCCTTGAGGAATACGGCGATCATGCGAGCAGCCCCTCGGCGGATCCGATGAGTTTGACGAAGGCGTCCTCGAGATTGGCCTCGCCCGAGCGCTGGAGCAGCTCGTCGGCCGTGCCCTCGGCGGCGACCTTGCCGTCGGCGATGATGACGATGCGGTCACACAATGCGGCGACCTCCTGCATGATGTGCGTCGACAGCACCACGCAACAGCCCTGCTTCTTCAGTTCCCTCAGGAATTCGCGCAGGGCGCGGGTGGTCATGACGTCGAGGCCGTTGGAGGGCTCGTCGAGCAGGACGGTGCGCGGGTCGTGGATGAGTGCGCGGGCGATGGCCACCTTGACGCGCTGGCCCTGGGAAAAGCCCGTGGTGCGGCGGTCGATGAACTCGCTCATGCCCAGGATCTCGGTGAGCTGTTCGGTGCGGCGCTCGATGTCGGCCTTGCCCAGGCCGTGCAGCTTGCCGTAGTAGCGGATGTTCTCGCGGGCGGTCAGCCGGTCGTAGAGCCCCCGGGAATCGGGCACGACCCCGAGCGCGCGCTTGATCGACAGCGGCTGGACTTCCGGGTCGATGCCGTCGACGCGCATGTGGCCGGAATCCGGGCGCAGCAGGGTGTAGAGCATGCGCAGGGTGGTGGTCTTGCCGGCGCCGTTGGGACCGAGCAGGCCGGTGATTTCGCCGTCGCGCGCGGTGAAGCTGACGTTGTCGACGGCAACGACCTTGCCCTTGTTGAAGGTCTTGCGGAGATTCTTCGCTTCGATCATGGCGCCGGTCCGAGCAGGTCGAGAAAGAAGGGTTCGTGGCCGATGCGTTCCATGCACTCGACTTCGAGGTCGTCCACGCTGGCCTCGCGCACGAACTGCGTGGCGATCGAACTCATGCAGGGGTTGGTCATCACGATGTGACCGCGCCCGTCGGCGATGAGGTGCCGGCTGTTGGAAAACTGCGCGGCCGCCTCGTTGCCGTAGGTCGGCGGGGTGACCGGGTCGAGTTCGCCGGACAGCAGCAGCACCGGCACATCGCTGTCGAAGGGCTCGTGGAAGTCCGCCGGCGCCTCGCCGGCCGGCCACCATTCGCAGACCTGCGCATAGACTTCGGTCATGCTGTTGCCCAGCAGCGTTTCGGACTGATCGTTCTGTTCGGGCCACACCGGCCAGTCCTCGCTGCAGCCCACCGAGAAGTTGAGCCCGATGGCGATCATGTCGTTCATCCGGTCGGTGACGATCATGGCCTGGCTGGCCAGGCGCTCCGGGCTGCCGGTGCGGGCGGCCTCGTGCACCAGGTAGGGGATCATCATCTGCGTTTCCGGGTTGTAGGCCAAAAAGCGCAGCGCGCTCGCCAGCACTTCCCGGTTGAACGGCAGGTCGATGCCCTGGCCGGTACGCGGATGGGTGACGACGATGTCCCGGGCGTTGTCGCGGTAGCGCGCCTTGAGTTCGGCGAAGGCTTCGCTGAGTTGAGGGAAGGCTTCGGCGCAGTCGGCGGTTTCACGGCAGTCCTCGAAGACCTTCTCCAGCGCCCGGTCGAGCATCATCGCGTGCTCCGAGCCGAGCGCCAGGCGTGTGGGAACGACGCCGTCGAGCACGACCGTGCGCACGCGATCCGGGTAGTTGCGCAGGTAGACCTGGGCGAGGCGGGTGCCGTAGGAGCCGCCGACGAGATTGAGGCGTTCGAAGCCGTAGGCCTCGCGCAGGGCGTCGAGGTCGGCGGCTGCCTGCGTGGTCGTGTAGAACTCGACCTGCGCATCCCATTCGGCCAGGCAGGCCTTGAGCTGTTCGTTGAGTTCCGCCCAGTCGGGCTGCAGCCACAGCTCGCCCTGGTCGTCGAAACTGCACTCCAGGGCGTTCGAGCCCCCGGTGCCGCGCTGGTCGAGAAAGATCAGGTCGCGCTCGCGGTTGAGCTCGTGCAGCGCGGCCTGCATGATCGGCAGCGCGTCGCGCGCCGACTGCCCGGGGCCGCCCGCCAGGAAGACGATCGGATCGGCCAGGACGGTGCTCGCGCGGGCCTGCTTGACGGCAAAGGCCAGCTCGAGCTGCCGGCCGTCCGGCTCGGCGGGGTTTTCCGGCACGGTCAGCGTGCCGCACAGGGCGGAGGCCGTCAGCCGGCCGCCGCCGGCCGAGAGCTCGCACTTGGAAAGGTCCGCCCAGCGGTCGTCGACGCGGGCTTCCTGCGCTGACAGCGGCGTGACGGCGAGCACCAGAAGGCCGGCGCCCAGAGTGGATCGAAATCCGGATTTGATTCCCACGTGTTAGAACCCAAGATGTAAAGAGCCCGGCACGGCAGGCCGGGGACAGCCTGCTATTCTGCCTTGCTGCCCGACCGAAACCAATAGGCCGATTGTCATGAATGCGCTGGAAGTCCGCGACCTCAGGAAGGTCTATCGCAACGACGTCGTCGCCCTGCGGGGCGTCAATCTCGAAGTCGCCGAGGGCGATTTTTTCGCCCTGCTGGGGCCCAACGGGGCCGGCAAGTCGACCCTGATCGGTATCGTCAGCTCGCTGGTCAATGCCACCTCCGGAGAGGCGAGGGTCTTCGGCATCAGCGTGCAGAAGGAGCGCTCGCGCGCGATGGCTCAGATCGGGCTGGTGCCGCAGGAGGTCAACTTCAACCAGTTCGAAAAGCCCTTCGACATCGTCGTCAACCAGGCCGGTTACTACGGCGTGCCGCGTCGTATCGCCCGTGAACGCGCCGAGCACTACCTGAAGAAGCTCAGCCTCTGGGACAAGGCCTTCGGTCCCTCGCGCCAGCTCTCCGGCGGCATGAAGCGCCGCCTGATGATCGCCCGGGCGATGGTGCACGAACCGAAGCTGCTGATCCTCGACGAGCCCACGGCCGGGGTCGACATCGAGATCCGCCGCTCGATGTGGAAGTTCATTTCCGAGATCAACGAAGCCGGCACGACCGTGATCCTGACCACTCACTACCTCGAGGAAGCCGAGAACCTGTGCCGCAACGTGGCCATCATCGACCACGGCGGCATCATCGAGAACACGTCGGTCAAGGCGCTGCTGGGCAAGCTGCAGGTCGAGACATTCGTGTTGGACCTGCGCGAGCCGATCGACAGCCTGCCGGAAGTCGACGGGATAGAGATCATCAAGCGCGATGCCAGCACGCTCGAGGCCAGCATTCCGAAATCGCGCAGCCTCAACCGCCTGTTCCGGGTGCTCGAGGAGCAGGGCGTCGAGGTCATATCGATGCGCAACAAGGCCAATCGCCTCGAGGAGCTGTTCATGCGCCTGGTGGGCATCGACGAGGAGGCGGCATGAGCGTCGACGTATCCGCACACAGCTACTGGATCGGCTACAAGACCATCCTGATCAAGGAAGTCACGCGCATCCTGCGAATCTGGCCGCAGACCCTGATCCCGCCGGTGATCACGATGACGCTCTATTTCGTCATCTTCGGCTCGATCATCGGCCGGCGCGTGGGCGAAATGGGCGGCATCGACTACATGGAGTTCATCGTGCCGGGCCTGATCATGCTGTCGGTGATCACCAATAGCTACGGCAACATCACCAGCTCGTTCTTCGGGGCGAAGTTCGGCAAGCACATCGAGGA
This sequence comes from Wenzhouxiangella sediminis, assembly GCF_003410055.1. Classification (GTDB taxonomy): domain Bacteria; phylum Pseudomonadota; class Gammaproteobacteria; order Xanthomonadales; family Wenzhouxiangellaceae; genus Wenzhouxiangella; species Wenzhouxiangella sediminis. The sequence goes on from NZ_QUZK01000002.1 coordinate 4,832, forward strand.
GCTGCTGATCAGCCCGCTGCCGCCGTGGATCATCCTGGCCGGGTACGTCTCCGGGGCGCTGTTCCGGGCGCTGAGCGTGGGTTTCCTGGTCTGGCTTGTCGCCGGGTTTTTCTCGGGCTTTTTCATGCACAACGCCCTGGTGACCATCTCCATCCTGGTGATGACGGCGGTCGTCTTTGCCCTGGGCGGGTTCATCAACGCCATCTACGCCCAGAAGTTCGACGACATCGCGATCATCCCGACCTTCGTGCTGCAGCCCATGACCTACCTCGGCGGGGTGTTCTTTTCGGTCGGCCTGCTGCCGGGGCTGTGGGAGCAGGTGGCGCTGGGCAACCCCATCCTCTACATGGTCAACGCGCTTCGCTACGGCATGCTGGGGATAACCGACGTGTCGCTGGGCCTGGCGTACTTCATGATCGTGCTCTTCGGCACCCTCCTGGGCGGCATCGCGTTGTTCCTGCTCAAACGGGGAACCGGCCTCAGAACCTGATGGTGGCCGGCATAGCCGGACTCCCCTCTACTTGTGTGACGGCCATCACATTTTAGCCGGCGCTGATTTGACGCGTTGGTGTGCATCCCGTATTTTGCGTGATCCAATGGGGAATTCGTAGTTCGGAAACCGTCCGGTTACCGGCCTGCGGAAAATGGACAACGCGAGTCGCTCCGGGGGGCAGCGGCGACCCGGTCAGTAGATCGGGCGCAGAGACTCGCAAGACGCAAACTAACTGGGAGTACCAATGAAAATCAGATGGTTGATGGCGATAGTCGCCCTGATACTGGCAGCCGCGATATCCGTCCCGGCCGCCGCTCAGGGTGTCAAGGCCTCCGATTCCAGCGAGCGGAGAAGTCCGCAGCAGGAAGAGGTCTACGTGGACCCGCAGCTGGCCACGAATCTCAAGTCACGCGGCAGCGCCCGCATGTTCATCTACATGAAGGAAAGCGCGGACCTGTCGCCGGCCTTCGGGATGGACTGGGAGGAACGCGGCTGGTTCGTGTACCGCACCCTCAGGGATCTGGCTGATCGCAGCCAGGCGGACATCAAGGCGCAGCTCGACAGTCTGGGCGCGGATTACCGCTCCTTCTGGATCGACAACGTCATCGCCGTCAAGAACACCGACCTGAACATGCTCAACGCGCTGGCCAAGCGCGGCGATGTCCAGGCCTTGGTCCAGGAGCCGGTCGGGTTCATTCCCGAGCCGGAGAACAACGCCGAGACCAAGAACCAGATCAATGCGGTGGTCGCCAGCGTTGCCCAGATCAACGCCCCCGACGCCTGGTCCCAGGGCTACACGGGCCAGGGCGTTTCGGTCGGCATCATCGATTCCGGCACCCGGTACACGCACGAGGCCCTGGTCAACCAGTACCGCGGCAACCTCGGCGGCGGCGTGTTCGACCACAACTACAACTGGTTCGACGACGGCGGCAGCACCGAGCCGCAGTGGCCGAACCCCCACGGCACGCACGTTTCCGGCACGGCCGTCGGCGACGACGGCGGCGCCAACCAGATCGGTGTCGCACCCGGCGCCGACTGGGTGTCCTGCCTGGGCTGCACGAGCACGAGCTGCCCCGGCACGAATCTTCTGGCCTGCGCCCAGTTCATGGCCGCGCCGACCGACCTGGCCGGCAACAACCCCGATCCGAGCCAACGCGTCCACGTCGTGAACAACTCCTGGGGCGACTGCGGTCAGTCCTACGACGGTTGGTACCAGGGTTCGGTTGACGCCTGGATCGCCGCCGGCGTCGTGCCCGTCTTCTCCAACGGCAACGCCAGCAACTGCGGCTACAGCGCCCCGCCGGGGCTGAACACGGTCGGCAACCCGGCCCGCTACGGCTCGGTCCTGGGCATCGGCTCGACCGGCAACGCCGACGGGCAGTACGCCAGTCACTCCAACTGGGGTCCCACCGACGATCCCAACGACGGCACCGACCCGACCCTGCCCGACCCGATGGGTTACAACGATCTCAAGCCGAACGTCGTGGCCCCGGGTGTGAGCATCTGCTCGGCCTATTCGACCGGCGACGCCAACTACACCTGCGGCTTTACGGGCACCTCGATGTCCTCCCCGGCCGCCACCGGCGTGATCGCGCTGATGATCAGCGCCGCCCCGAGCCTGGCCGGCGACTACGCCACCCTCGGCACGCTGCTGATGGAAACCGCCAACCCGGTGCCGTACGACTCCGGTGAAGGCGGCGAAGGGCCCGGCAACGTGCCCAACTACGCCACCGGCTGGGGCGAGATCGACGCGCTGGCCGCCGTCACCGCCGCCGCGGCCCTCGAAGGACCGCAGGGCGACCTGACCGGCACCGTGACCGACAACAACTCGGGCCTGCCCATCGCCGGCGCCGATGTCGTGATCACCAATCCGAATCCGCCGCCGCCCGAGTGGTCGGCGAGCACCGACGAGAGCGGCGAGTTCGCTCTGACGATGTCGGAAGGCACTTTCGACGTCGACGTCTCGGCCTACGGCTACCAGGCCGCGACCGAAACCGGCGTGAGCATCGTCGAGAACCAGACGACCGACATCCAGGTTTCGCTGGTGCCGGCCGCCACCTACGAGGTGAGCGGTGTCGTGACCGACAACACCACCGGCTGGCCGCTGCACGCCGAAATCGAGATCGACGGCTATCCGAACAGCCCGATCTACACCGACCCGAGCGACGGCAGCTACTCCGTGACCCTGCCCGAAGGCATGGCCTTCGACTTCACCGTCACGGCCCTGAGCGGCGGATACGACTTCGCCACCCGCACCGTCGGCCCGCTGACCGGCGCCCAGACGGAAGACTTCGCGCTCGACGCCGACCTGGTGGCCTGTAGTGCGCCGGGTTACGGCAATACTGCATCGACCGTGCTGACCGAATCGTTCGACGCGACGAGTGCGCCTGCCGGCTGGACTGTCGAAGACTACGATGGCGGTGGTCAGACCTGGAGCTTCGACAATCCCGGTGGTCGCGCCAATGAGACCGGCGGTTCGGGCAATTTCGCGATTGTCGACTCCGACAATTACGGCCTTGGCGGTAGCCAGGACACCGGCATGATCACGCCGGCAATCGACCTCAGCGGTGCCGTGAATGCCGAAGTTTCGTTCAACTACGACTTCCGCAATATTGGTGCTACCGCAGAGGTTGACGTCAGCACGGACGGCGGCTCCAGCTGGGCCAACGAGTGGTCCCTGTCATCCCAGACCCGTGGTCCCGTTTCGGCGAGCGTGAACCTGGCGGACTATGCGGGTGAAGCCAGCGTGCAGCTTCGATTCCGCTACAGCGATGCCTCCTGGGACTACTGGTGGCAGGTTGATGATGTCGAAGTGATCGAGTTCGGTACCTGTGGACCCGCCATGGGTGAACTGGTCACCGGCCGCGTTACCGACGCCAACGACGGCAGCGCCCTGATCGGCGCCACTGTTTCGGTGGACGGCACCTCGCAGTCGACCGTGACCGGCACCTCGATGGACCCGGCTCTGGGCGACGGTGCCTACAATCTCTTCGTGCCGGCCGGCAGCCAGACCATCACGGTCTCCGAGACCGGCTACGAAGACGGCACGCTCAGCGACACCTTCGTTAACGGCGCCGCGCGCCGCGAAGATTTCGCCCTGAACGCCGGCCGCCTGGCGGCCCAGCCGCAGTCGCTGTCGCAGACGGTGACCTTCGGCCAGAGCGATGACGGTTACCTGGTGCTTGTCAACGACGGCACGGCAGAGGCGACGGTGAACCTGTCCGTCAGCCATCCCGCCAACCAGGACTTCGAAGGCAGCTTCGCCCCCGCGGGCTGGCAGGTCCAGAACCTGGGCGGCGATTGCGTGTGGAACCGCAACGACACCGACGGACGACCGAACTATGCCGGCGGCGACGGATTCTCGGCAAGCGCCGACTCCGACGTCTGCGGCAGCGGTACGACCATGAACACAGCGCTGGTTTCGCCGTCCTTCGCGGTGACCGCCGGTTCCTCGCTGGACTACGTGGTTTCCTATAATCACCTCGGTTCCAGCTATCTGAACGTCGACATCAGCACCGACGGCGGCTCCACCTGGACCACGCTGCAGAGCTACACCGCCGACGAGTCCGACGAAGGCCCGGGTACGCCCGAAAGCCTCGACATCAGCGCCTACGACGGTGAAACCGCCCAGGTCCGCTTCCACTACGAGTCGCCGGGCTGGAACTGGTGGGCCCAGGTCGACCAGATCGATGTCGCCAACGTCGACTGGCTGACGCTGACGCCGGACAACGGCACTTTCGCCGACGGCCCGGTCACGTTCTTCGAGACCTTGAACGTCACGCCGACCTTCAACGCCGCGGCCCCGTCGATCACGACGCCGGGCACCTACCTGGCGACCATCGTGGTCGAGAACGACACGCCCGGCGGCACGATCGAAGTTCCGGTCGAAATGATCGTCGAGCCTGCCGCCAATCAGGCGCGCATCGCCGGCACGATCAGCAGCCTCGGCTACTGCGACGGTGATCCGGTCCCGCTGGCCGGCGCCAACGTGGAAATCGTCGGCGGCTCGACCACCTTCAACGTCACCAGCGGCGGTGCCGGCGGCTACGAGCTCTGGCTCGATGTCGCGGAAGGCCCGCTGACCCTGACGGTCAGTGCGCCGGGCCACGAGGATCGCGTCCTCAGCGGCGTTCCGCTGACGAGCCAGTCGACCACGACGCGCGATGCCGAGCTGCGGACGAGCACCCCGTGTGCGTCTTCCTCGCCGGCCTCGCTGTCGACGACGCTCCTGCCGGACGAAACCGACACCCTGAGCATGACGCTGACCAACGACGGCGCCGGCGACCTGAACTGGAACGAGTACACGTTCAGCGGCAACGTCACGCTGATCGACCAGGTCGACAACGGCAACGACGGCATCGTCAGCGACCGCTTCACCGGCCTGCCCGGTTCCACCGGCGCCTACAGTGCCGAGGACTTCTCGGTCAACGGTGAGGGTGTGGTCGAGCTGACCGCCGACGGCTTCACCGGCAGCGCCAACCCGGCTATCGAAACCTTCGCCACCGAGATCGGCTTCTACATCTACCCCGATGCCGGCGGCGTACCGGCCGGTCACCCCGAGGACGGCGGCGGCACCGAAGCCTTCTCCTATGTGGGGGCTCCGGGCGATGCCGCGATCACCATCGTGGACGACTCGCTGACGCTCGACGTCAGCGCCGTCAACGGCGGCGATCCGCTCGACCTGTCGGCCGGCAGCTACTGGCTGGTGGCGTACGCGACCGTCCCGGGCACCGAAGGTGATCCGCGCTGGAACTGGTATGCGGCCACCTCCGGCGAAGGCGCCTCGCCCCAGATCATCACGCCGGGCTCGGCCTTCGGCGGCTCGTTCCCGAACTGGACCTCGCTGCCGGCCGGAGTGGACCCCGTCTTCTCCAGCATGGCGATGAACGTCCAGGGCTTCCTGGAGTGCGGTGCCAGCTGGATCACGGGTCTGACCCCGGCCAGCGGCGCTGTTTCCGGAGACTCGTCCGATTCGATCGATATTGGCATCGACTCGACGGGCCTGCTGCCGGGTGAGTATCAGGGCACCGTCTGCCTGCAGACCGATGACGCGAACAACGACACGATCGTCATTCCCGTCACCCTGACCGTCGATGCGCCGGCGAGCTTCGCGACCGTCGAAGGCAACGTCATGAGCCTCGGCTACTGCGATGAGGACGTGCAGCCCGCGCAGGGCGCTTCGGTGACCATCGACGGTGCGGTCAGCAGCTACAACACCACGACCGACGCCAGCGGCAACTACAGCGTGTCGATCGACAGCGCCGAGTCGCCGGTTGACGTGTCGGTGTCCTACGCCGGCCACCTGCCCTCGAACGTCACGGGCGTTGCGCTCAGCGCCGGTTCGACCTCGACGGTGGACTTCAGCCTCGACCTGGATGCCGCCTGTGCGCAGGCCGATCCGATGTCGATGGGCCCGGTCATGCTGCCGGATACCCAGGAAGTCGAATCCCTGACGATGTACAACTACGGGGTCCAGCCCTACGACTGGACGCTGGAGTTCGACGGCATCAACAACGGGATCAACGGCACCACCGACGTGGTGGCCGGAGGCGGCTTCGAGGAAGGTACGCCCAACAGCAGCTGGGACGAGGCGTCCGACGCCTTCGGCACCCCGCTGTGCGATGAGGGCAGCTGCGGTCTCGGCGGCGGCACCGGCCCGAACAGCGGCTCCTGGTGGGTCTGGTTCGGCGGGCTCGACGAAGCCGTCGAGACGGGCTCGGTGACGCAGGCGGTGACCATTCCGAACGGTCCGAGTGCGGAACTGTCGTTCTTCCTCGAGATTCCGACGGCCGACGTGAGCGGCAGCCTGGAAGTGACCCTGGACGGCGACCTGCTGTTCTCAGTGAGCGAAGCCGACGCCGCGTCCTACTCGACGTACCAGCAGGTGACGGTCGACGTCAGCAGTTATGCCGACGGCGGCACCTACGACCTGCAGTTCTACGGCGCCACCAACTCCCAGACGGTGGATGCGGTCACGAACTTCTTCGTCGACGACGTCAGCCTGGTGGTTCAGCCGGCCGGCGACTGCTCGAACCCGCAGGCCATCGGCTGGGCCAGCCTGGACACCACGTCGGGCACGGTCACGCCGGGTGGCAACGCCAGCGTCAACGTCACCTACGACAGCACGGGCCTGAGCGTCGGTACCTACGAGGCCAGCCTGTGCTTCGACACGACGGACCCGATGGCCGGCGACAACGGCCTGATCATCATTCCGGTGATGATGGACGTCACCCAGGATGAGGTGTTCTGGGATCGCTTCGAAGGCACCACGGTGACCGGCGAAGAGGATCCGAGCCGCTTCCTGCGCAAGCGTCCGGAGTAATCCCGCGCTGACCTCGTCCCCCTACGAGGACGAGACACAAAAAAATCCCGGTCGGACTTCCGGCCGGGATTTTTCTTTTTCTGCTTGGCGAATCGGCGGGGCAGTCCCCGTGAGAACATGCCCTCAAGGGTAGATGTTCAGATCTTGATGCCCCCGCCGGGCCCCATGCCGCCGGAGCCGCCGGGTCCTCCCTGGCCGCCCATCCCGCCGAACTGGCCGCCGCCTTCCTGGCCGGGCACCATGATCGAGGACTGGGCTTCGCGCTGCAGGCGCTTGAGCTCCTCGATGGTCTCCTCGACCGCTTTCTCGGCGGCCTCGGGAAACTGGCGGACGGCTTCGGAAAGCGACTCGACCTCGAGTTCGAAGTTGATCGGCAGGGCGCCTGCGGGGCTCATCACCTGCGTCTGCCCGACGTAGCGCACCGAACGCGACGCATCGTCTTCACCGTCGGCCGTCACCGGCGTGAGTCGCTGGATCGTGCCCACGTGCCGATCGCTGAATGTCTCTTCCCGGTAGAGCGACTCGCCGTCCATGGCCAGCTGCTCGCGCATGCTGCTTTCGTTCATTACTTGCTCCTGGTTGGGATGCTGTTGCGATGTCCTGTCTGGATGTTGGGGGCGCGGGCGTACGGATTCAAAGCGCGCACGTTGCGATCACGCCGGCAAAGCTCTAATGTAGAACGTGATGAATCGCACTGAAAACCCCCGCATCCGAGTGCCGGTCGCCGGCCGTTGGCTGACGGCTTTCGCCGTGCTCTTTCTTGCCCTGGCGTCCATTGCTCAGAGCCCGCCCCCCGACGCCAGTGGGCAGGGCGCGCCCGTCGTGCACGTGCTCGCCGTCGACGGTGCCATCGGACCGGCGACGCGCGACTACATCGTGCGCGGCATCGAGGAGGCCGAGGCGGCCGGGGCGGCGCTGGTGGTCCTGCAGCTCGACACGCCCGGCGGTCTCGATGCCTCGATGCGCGACATCATCAAGAAGATCCTCAACGCCCGAGTGCCCGTGGCCACCTGGGTCGGCCCGCCGGGCGCACGCGCGGCCAGCGCCGGCACCTACATGCTCTACGCCAGTCACGTGGCGGCCATGGCGCCTTCCACCAATCTCGGCGCGGCCACGCCGGTTCAGATCGGCGGCGGTGGCGGCGGCGACGAGCAGCCGGGGTCGCCCATGGAGCGCGCGCGCGAAGCCCTCGATGAACCGTCGGCCGAGGAATCCGGCGGCAACGCCGCAGAGGGCTCGGCGACATCGGGCGATCAGGGCGGCGAGGTGACCGCCGAGAGCCAATTGCCGCGGGAGGAACAGGCGCCGCGGTCGGGCGACGCCATGACTCGCAAGGCGGTCGAGGATGCCGTCGCCTACATCCGCGGCCTGGCCGAACGTCACGGCCGGAATGCCGACTGGGCCGAGCGCGCGGTACGCGAAGCGGTCAGCCTCACGGCCTCCGACGCCGCCGAAATGAATGTCATCGACCTGGTCAGTCCGGACATTCCGGCGCTGCTCGAGGCCATCGACGGCCGCGAGGTTCGGATGGCTTCCGGCCCGCTGGCGCTGGCGACGGCCGGCGCCGGCATCGTCGAGAAGGAGCCGGACTGGCGCAATCGTTTCCTGAGCGTGCTGACCAATCCCACCCTGGCCTACATCCTGCTGATGGTCGGTATCTACGGCCTGATTCTGGAAGGCTACAATCCGGGCGCGCTGGTGCCGGGCGTGATCGGCGGCATCTGCCTGCTGCTGGCGCTCTACGCGTTCCAGATCCTGCCCGTCAACTACGTCGGCCTGGCGCTGATGCTGCTGGGTTTCGCGCTGATCGCCGTGGAGTTGTTCGTGCCTTCGCTGGGCATCCTCGGCATCGGCGGGGTCGTTGCCGTGGTGGTCGGCTCGGTCATCCTGATGGACAGCGACGTGCCGGGCATGGGCATCAACACCGGGCTGATCGCCGCCATGGGCCTGGTCTCCGCGTTGCTGTTCCTCGTGATTGTCTACCTCGCGGCCAAGGCGTTCCGGCGGCCGCAGGTGGCCGGCCGGGAAGCGCTGCCCGGACACCGCGCCGAGGCGATCAGCGATTTTCACGACGGCGAGGGGCGGATCCACCTCGAGGGCGAGGACTGGAGCGCCGAATCGGAACACCCGATCGCCAAGGGGCAGGAAGTCGAGATCATCGACGTCGACGGCCTGGTTCTCAAAGTGCGTCCCATCGAATCATCCGAAGGAGCGACACCATGAACATCGACACCGTTTCGTTTCTTGGCACCGCGCTGGTCCTGCTGGTCCTGCTCGTGGCCAATACCATCAAGATCCTGCGCGAGTACGAGCGCGGGGTGATCTTCACGCTGGGGCGCTTCACCAAGGTCAAGGGCCCCGGACTGATCATCGTCATTCCCCTCATCCAGCAGATCGTGCGCGTGGACCTGCGCACCATCGTGATGGACGTGCCGACCCAGGACGTGATTTCCTTCGACAACGTCTCGGTCAAGGTCAACGCGGTGGTCTACTACCGCGTGATCGATCCGGAAAAGGCGATCATCAACGTCGAGCGCTACATGGACGCGACCAGCCAGCTCGCCCAGACCACGTTGCGCTCGGTGCTGGGCAAGCACGAGCTCGACGAGATGCTGGCCGAACGCGACAAGCTCAACGAGGACATCCAGAAGATTCTCGACCGCCAGACCGACGGCTGGGGCGTGAAGGTCACCAACGTCGAGATCAAGCACGTCGACCTCGACGAGTCGATGATCCGCGCGATCGCCAAGCAGGCCGAGGCCGAGCGCCAGCGCCGCGCCAAGGTGATCCATGCCGAAGGCGAACAGCAGGCCTCCGAGAAGCTGGTGGAGGCCGCCACGAAGCTGGCCGAGGCGCCGGGCGCACTGCAGCTGCGTTACATGCAGACCCTGACGGAGATTGGCGGCGAACAGAACACCACCGTCGTCTTTCCCCTGCCGATGGATTTCATCAGGCCATTCATGGACGGCCTGGACAAAAAGGAGAAAACGTGAACAAGACCCTGACCGCCTGCGCCCTGATCGGCCTGCTGACCACGATTTCCGTAAACGCTTCGGACTGGTTCGGAACAGCACCCGAGACGAACGCCGACCCGACCGACGTGGCTGTGCTCATGGCCGATCCGCAATCCAGCCTGGACCAGCGGCTGACGGTGTCGGGCCGCATGACTGACGTGTGTACCAATCGTGGCTGCTGGGCCGTGTTCGAAAACGACGGAGAGATGCTGCGCATCGTCGCACGCGACCACGGCTTTGCCATTCCCGCCGACCTGCGGGGGCCGGCGATCGCGCACGGCGTCCTCGAGCGCCACGAGATGTCGCCGGAAACCGCCGAGCACATGGTCACCGAGGACGGCGCCGACCCGGGCCTGCTCGAGGACCCGGTCGCCTACCGCCTGGTCGCCGACGGCGTGAAGGTCATGCCCTGACGCGGCGAGCCGGATTACCCGGTCAGTCGTCCCACTCGGGGGAGAGGCCCTCGGGCTTGCAGATCCGGCGCTTCTTGTCGAGCTCGGCGATGCGCGCCTGGTCGTCTTCGCTGAGCTGGAAGTCGAAGATGTCGAAGTTGGTCGAGGCGTGGTGCGGGTTGGAGGTGGCCGGAATGGCGGCGACCCGATCCTGCTCGACGAGCCAGCGCAGGGCGACCTGTGCGGCGGTCTTGCCGTACTGCTCGCCGATGTCCCACAGCACCGGGTCGTTGACCGTACGCGCCTTCGCCAGCGGCATGTAGGCGGTCAGGATCAGGTTGTGGCGCGCCAGCACGCGTCGCAGCTTGTCCTGGCCCAGATAGACGTGGTATTCGACCTGGTTGGTGGCCAGCTGACCCTCGCCGCAGAAGGCGACGGCCTGTTCGGTCTGGTCGATGGTGAAGTTGCTCAGGCCGATGTGCCGCGTCAGGCCGTCTCGCCGGGCCCGCATGAGCGCCTCCAGGGTGGGGTTCATGCCGTTGCCCCCGAAAACCGGCCAGTGCAGCAGCAGCAGGTCGACGTAGTCGGTCTGGAGCCGCTTGAGGCTGCCCTGGACCGAGCGGATGAAGGCCGACGGGTCGTACTGGTCGACCCACACCTTGGTCGTGATGAACAGGTCCTCCCGGCGCACGCTGACCCGCTTGATCGCGCGCCCCACGGCCGCCTCGTTGCGGTAGATCTGGGCGGTATCAACGTGCCGGTAGCCCAGCTCGAGCGCATGCGGGAGGATCTCCTCGACGGTGGCTTCGTCGAGCTCGAAAGTGCCGAAGCCCAGGGCCGGCATGTTGACGCCATTTGCCGCGATTGTCGGCACATCGTTCATGAACTTTCCCCCTCGTCCAGATATTGATCCTTCAGCCGAACGTAATGCGCGGCCGAATATCGAAGCATTTCGAGCTCGCGCTCGCTCAGTTCCCGAACCGGCTCGGCCGGACGGCCGCGATACAGCCGTCCCGACTCCAGCCGCTTGCCGGGGCTGACCAGACTGCCGGCGGCCAGCATGACGTCGGCGGCGATCTCGGCGCCGTCGAGCACCAGGGCGCCCATGCCGATCAGGCAGCGGTCGCCGATCGTGCAGGCGTGCAGGATGGCGCCGTGACCGACGGTGATGTCCTCGCCGAGGACGAGCGGCAGGCCGCCGGGTGTGTAGGGCCCGTCATGGGTGACGTGGCAGATCGTGCCGTCCTGGATGTTGCTGCGCGCGCCCACCCGGATCTTGTTGACGTCGCCGCGCAGCACCGCGCCCGGCCAGACGGAAACATCGTCGCCCAGCTCGACCCGGCCGATCACGCTCGCGGCGGGGTCGACCCAAACCCGGGCTCCCAGCGTCGGTTGCAGGCCCTGCCAGGCCCTGGTGGAGCGGCTCACGTTCCGTTTCCCTCGCGATTTATGCACATTGTCATGGCCCCGTAAAGGAAACAGGGGCTTAACGCGCCGTAGCTAACAGTCAATTCGCCTTTAACCTGCAAGATATTGTTTTATTTATTGTTTTCAATCTGTCGAAAAAATGACCAAAGTGCTGCGGGCGCGCTCGTGACGGGGCTCGGACGGCTTGTTCCCGGACTTGTTCACACAGTTTTCCACAGGCTCTGTGGATAACCTTGCAATCACAAGCCCCGTGCGCATCGTTACAATACCTGCTGTTTCTGCAGTTTGGCAAAACATGCGCGCCCACATCGAGGAATTGATCAGCCAGGCCCTGGGGTATCTCAAACGCGAGGGCCAGCTGCCCGCGGAGCTCGACCCACGAATCGAAATCGAACATACCCGCGACCGCAGTCACGGCGACTACGCCTGCAACATCGCCATGGTACTGGCCAAGCGGGCCTCGATGCCACCGCGTGAACTGGCCGAGAAGCTAAAGGAGCGGTTGCCCGCCTCCAAGCGCGTGTCCCGCGTCGAGGTGGCCGGGCCCGGCTTTCTCAACTTCTTCGCCAGCAACCATTATCTGAAGGTCGTCCTGCGCGACATCCTGGCCGAGGGCGAGGGCTACGGCCGTGCGCCGGAGGGCAGCCGCGAGGACGTGCTGATCGAATTCGTCAGCGCCAACCCCACCGGCCCCCTGCACGTGGGCCACGGTCGCGGGGCGGCGTACGGAGCGAGCCTGGCGGCGATCCTCCAGGCCGCCGGCCACCGCGTTCACCGCGAGTACTACGTCAACGACCACGGCCGTCAGATGGACATCCTGGCCGTTTCGGTCTGGCTGCGCTACCTCGAGCTCAGCGGCGAGAAGGTCGGTTTCCCGGCCAACGGCTACCGCGGCGACTACATCTACGACATCGCGCGCGAGGTGCGCAAGCGCCACGGCGACGACCTGCGCCACGCCGGCATGAAGGTGTCCGAGGGCCTGCCCGCCGACGGGCCCGACGGCGACTCCGAAAAACACGTCGACGCACTCATCGCCCGCGCCCGCGAGCTGCTCGGCGAGAACGGCTATGAGGCCTGCTTCCAGGCTGCGCTGGAGACCATGGTCGAAGACATTCGCGAAGACCTCTCGGCCTTCGGTGTGGAATTCGAGCGCTGGTTCTCCGAACGCGAGCTCGAATCCAGCGGTGCGCTGGCGCGCGCGCTCGACAAGCTCGACGAGCAGGGCTGGCTCTACGAGAAGGACGGCGCCAAGTGGTTCAAGGCCACCGAGCTGGGTGACGACAAGGACCGAGTGGTCGTTCGCGAGAACGGCCGCACCACCTACTTCGCCTCCGACGTCGCCTACCTGCTCGACAAGCTGGGCCGCTGCAGCGGCACCTCGCTTTATGTCTTCGGCGCCGATCACCATGGCTACGTGCCGCGCCTGAAAGCCGCCGCGGCCGGCCTGGGCGAGAATCCCGACCGGCTGGAATTCCAGCTCGTCCAGTTCGCGGTACTCTACCGCGGCGGCAAGAAGGTGCAGATGTCGACGCGTTCGGGCAGTTTCGTGACCCTGCGCGAGCTTCGCGACGAGGTCGGCAACGACGCCGCGCGCTACTTCTACGTGATGCGTTCGCACGAGCAGCATCTCGACTTCGACCTCGACCTGGCCAAGTCGCGCGCCAACGAGAACCCCGTCTACTACATCCAGTACGCGCACGCGCGCATCATGAGCGTGTTTCGCGAACTCGACAGCCGCGGCCTGCGCCACAACCAGGCCATCGGCGAGGCCGCCGTCGAACGCCTCGAGACCGATCATGAACAGGAGCTGCTGCGCATGGTCGGCCGCTTCCCCGAGCTGATCGAATCGGCGGCGCGCCAGCGCGCCGCGCACGTGCTCGCCCACTACCTGCACGACCTGGCGGCCGGTTTCCACTCCTGGTACAACGCCACGCCGTTCCTGGTCGACGACGAGGACCTGCGCAACGCCCGCCTTAACCTGGTCGCGGCGGTCGGGCAGGTCCTTCGCAACGGCCTGGGCCTGATCGGCGTGTCCGCGCCGAAGGAAATGTAGGGTGGCGAGACGACAGGCAAAACGCGGCGGCTCGACGGCCGGCGGCGGCCTGCTGACTTTCGGTGCGGGTGTGGTCTGCGGCCTGGTGCTGGCGACGCTGGCCTGGCTGGCCGGCTACCTGCCCGGGCGCGACGATCCGGACGGACCGCAGCAGCCGTCCGGACGAGACGAGCCGCCCATCGCCGAGGAAGTCGCCGGCGAGCGCAGTCGCCAGTACGACTTCTTTACCGTGCTGCCCGAGCGCGAGGTGGTCGTGCCGGAAGAGGAAATCGCCGAGCGCGCCCGCGAACGCAGCAGCGAGACGGCCAGCCAGGGCCCCTACGTCCTGCAGGTGGGTTCGTTCCGGTCCGGCGAGGACGCCGAGGGCCTGCGCGCACAGGTCACGCTGCTGGGCCTCGACGCCCGCGTGCAGTCGGTGACCGTCGACGACGTCACCTGGCATCGCGTGCGGGTCGGTCCCTTCGAAAGCGCCCGCGAAGCCGACGGGGCGCGTCGTCGCCTGCTCGACAACGGCTTCGAGGCGATGGTGCTCAGCGGCGGATGAGCCGGGAGTCGCACGCCGCACTGGTCCTGCCCGGCGGCGGCGCGCGCGGCGCCTACCAGGTCGGCGTGCTGAAAGCCGTCGCCGAACTGCTCGGCGAGCACAAGACGCCGTTTCCGATCATCACCGGCACCTCGGCCGGCGCCATCAATGCCGCGGTGATGGCCTCCCACGCCGGAGACTTCGCCTACGGCGCGGCCCGCCTCGAGCATTTCTGGGGCAATTTCCGTTGTCACCAAATCTACCGCACCGGCTGGCTGCACAACCTCGGTCGCGGCCTGCACTGGCTGGCCTCGATGACGCTGGGCGGCCTGGGGGTGGCCAACCCGAAGTCCCTGCTCGACAACCGGCCGCTCGGGGACCTGCTCGAACGCGAACTCGACACCGAGGGCATCGAGCGCTCGGTCGAGTCCGGCCTGCTCAAGGCCCTGCTGGTGACCGCTTCGGGATACACATCGGGGCGGGCCGTGACCTTCTTCCAGGCCGACGATCGCATCGAGGGCTGGCAGAAGGGAAAACGCATCGGCCGGCGCGCCCGGATCCGCCCGGCCCACCTGCTGGCCAGTGCCGCGCTGCCGCTGCTGTTTCCCGCCGCCCGCATCGGCCACGAGTACTTCGGCGACGGCGGGATGCGCCACACCACGCCGCTGAGCCCGCCGATTCGCATGGGCGCCGATCGCATGCTCATCATCGGCACGCGCGACGTCCGGCCCGATCCGGAGCCCGCCGAGGATGTCGCCTATCCATCGCTCGGCGAGGTGGGCGGCTACCTGCTGGACGTGATCTTCATGGACTACCTGACCAACGACCTGGCCCGGCTCGAGCGCATCAACCGCACGCTCGAGCAGGTCCCCGAAGATCGAATGGAGAAGACCGGACTGCGCCCGGTCGACACCCTGCTGATCCAGCCCTCGACCGACGTGCGGGAAATCGCGATGCGCCACCGCCACCGCGTGCCCGCCAGTGTCCGGACCCTGCTCAAGGGCGTCGGCGCCTGGGGCGAGGGGCGGCTGCCCAGCTACCTGCTGTTCGAGGCGGAGTTCTGCCGCGAGCTGATCGAGCTGGGCTACCGCGACGGCCTGGCGGAGAAGGAAAGGATTCGCGAACTTTTCGCGCAGTGACGAGCGGCCGGACGCAACCGGCCGCCGCCTGGAGTCCTTCCGCCTACTGTTCGAAGCGATCCTGGAATATCAGCCCGACCGGGCTGGTGTCGCCTTCGAAGCGGAAGATGCCGCCGGAGCGCACGACGTAAAGATTACCGGCCTCGTCTTCGCCGAAGCTTCTCAGGTCGGGTGCGCTCACCGGGAATTCGCTCTCGGTCCAGCCGCCGTTGTCGGGATTGGCGAACCAGATCTGACCGGAGCAGTAATCGCCGTAGATGTAGGTTCCAGTAAGGCTGTCGACCGGCCCGCGGTAGCGATAGCCGCCGGTGACCGAACACTCGCTGCCGCTGCGCGAGTAGCTCAGCACCGGCAGGGTCGAGCCGGCGAGCGGGCAGGGGTTGCTGGTGCCGCTGGCGAATTCGGCTTCGCAGACGTCCCATCCGTAGTTCCGACCGCCGGCATCCTCGGCGGGCTCGAAATCGATCTCCTCCCAGTCCCACTGGCCGACGTCGCCGATCCACAGGTCCCCGGTGTCGCGGTCGAAGCTCCAGCGCCAGGGATTGCGCAGGCCGTAGGCCCAGACCTCACCGCAGGCGTTCGGATCACTGGCGAAGGGGTTGTCCGCGGGCACGGCGTACTCGGCCGAGCCGTCCAGGTTGGCGGCGCAGAGATTGTTGCTGCCGGCCGGGGTGGTGCTGTCGACGTCGATGCGCAGCATCTTGCCGAGCAAGGCGGTCGTGACATTGTCCTTGCAGCTGCCGCCGGTCTGGCTGTTGTCGGGATCGAGGGTCTGCGCGCGGTTGCAGGGGTCGTTGCTGCTGCCGCCGTCGCCCATGCCGATGTAGAGATAGCCGTCCGGGCCGAAAACCAGGTTGCCGCCGTTGTGATTGGAGAAGTCCTGCGTGACGGTCAGCAGGATGCGCCGGCTGTTGGGGTCGACCTGGTCCGGGTCGCCGGCGCTGACCTGGTATTCGGCGATCACCGTGTCGCCGTTGGGCACGCCGGCAAGTCCGTCGGCGGTGAAGTTGACGTAGAGCAGGCCGTTGGAATTGAAATTCGGGTGAAAGGCGAGGCCGAGCAGGCCGCGCTCGCCGGAGGCCGAGGTCAGGCCGGTGATGTCGAGGAAGTTGCCCGACTGGACCTGATCGTTCTCGACGATCTTGACGATGCCGCCCTGCCGGACGACGAACAGCCGGCCGCTGCCGTCGCCGGCATGGACCAGCCCGAGCGCGCCGCTGAAGGTGCCGGTGGGGAGTACCTCCTCGAGCGTGACGTCGCCCGGAATCTGCGCAAACAATGAGGTGGCGGAAAAGAGGAAGCTCAGGAGAAGAATGCGAAGCGCTGGCATGGGTCCTTCCTTCGTGTCGATGAGTGAGGCACCCCCTATCGCATCAACGAGTATAGGCCAAACACGAAGCTTCGATCTCGTCTCGTCGGCTGTCGGCGGATAAAGAAAAAGGCCGGGATGTCCCCGGCCTTTCTTGCCAGTCCTTCGGCGTTTCCTCAGGGCGCCGGCGGCGCCTCGAAACGGTCGAGGAAAATCTGGGGCGGCTGGCTGCAGGCGTCGACCTGCAGGTCGTCGACGTGCCAGCCGATCTGCCGGATGATGGCGTTGCTGCCGAAGCGGAATCTCAGTCGCACGCTTTCACCGGCCTGGTCGGAGAGATCGACCGAATAGCGCTCCCAGGTGTCGCGCGGGTCGCCGCACCAGGCCGACGCGCCTTCGAGCGGATTGCTCGAGCCGGACTCGATCACCCCGTCGTAGGCCCGGACCTGGATATCCGAGTCCGGAACCTGCGCCCAGCTGTTGCCGTCGTCGGTGGAGATCTCGAGGATGCCGCCGTCGAAGCAGCCGCCGGAGGAAGACTCGATGTCCTGCCAGGTGCGGAAGTTCAGGTAGACGCCGACCGCCGAGGCGGGCAGGGCGATCTGCGGCGAAACCAGGCGCTGGTCGGACGTGCCGGATACGCTCTCGGCGAAAGCCGAGCGCGACCCTTCCCAGGCACGAGCGTCAGACGCGATCCAGGTGACGCTGCCGCTCGAGCCCGCCGTGCTCCAGCCGGCGGGAATGCCGGCGTCCTCGAAGCCCTCGGACAGGAGATTCTGGGTCTCGGTGCCGAGCGGGCAATCGCCCGGGCCGGCCTGGGTGGTGAAGCTCGTCGCATCCGACCAGGCCGCGTCTCCGCACTGGTTGCCGGCGCGAACGCGCACGTAGTGGGTGGTGTTGGTGTCGAGCGCGGCACTCACCGTGTGCTGGGTCGCGGCTTCGACCGCCGAATAGACGACATCGTTGAAGGCGGCGTCAGTGGCGATTTCGAGCTGGTACTCCGCGGCCTGCGCCACCGAAGTCCAGCTGATCGTCGGCGTGGCCGGCACGTTGATGGCGCCGTCGGCCGGGCCGGTGATGGTGGCGGCCGCAGGCGCCGCATCGGTCAAGGTCACCGAGAGGTTGCGCGAGACGTCGATGCCGCCGCCGCTGCCGGCCAGCTCGAACTGGAAGGTGCCGGTGCCGGCGCTGGAGAGGTTATCCAGCGTCAGGGTGGTGCTTCCCGGCGGGGTTACGGGGTTGACCGAGAAGGACGCGGTTGTGCCGGCCGGCGTTCCGGAGGTGGACAGATTGACCGGGTCCGAGAAGCCGCCCGAGACGCTGAGACTCACGGGAATATCGAGCGGGTCGAAGCCGCACTGGGCCAGGCTGTCGGAGGCGAGATCGAAATCCCAGGAGGCGGGGTCGGTACCGTCGATGCCGTCCGGATTGGTTCCACCGGGATCGAGCCAGTCGCGCAGGCGGCTGGCCGCGGCGCTGCCGTCCCAGGCGATCGCGAACTTGCCGTAGCAGTCGTATTCCTGGTTGCCGCAGGCGGCCAGGCCGCCTGAGAGAAAGCCGACCAGGCGCTTGTTCTGGGGATGCCAGATGCCGGAGCCGGAAGAGCCCGGCTCGGTCGTGCCGTCGTCCCAGAAGGGGATTTCCCAGTGGGTGTTCGGCGTGCCCGGGCCGCCGATGCAGCTGGCCGTGGTGTCGAGATTGGATTCGGCGAAGCTGATCGCCTTCTCGTCGGTGCTCGGATGGTGAATGGCGACCGCGCCGCCGGGTTGGGTGTTGGTGCGATCCCAGCCGGCGTAGTGCACGTTATAGGCCTCGGGCGGCTCCTCCTCCAGTTCCACGAGCGCCATGTCGACGTCCGAACGGGATGCGCGGTAGATGGCGCCTGACTGGCTGTCGGCCAGCGAACCGCCGCTGAGCGCGCCGCAAGTGGGCGATTCGAAATTCCAGTAGACGACCATCGACTGGTCGTTGCCGGTGCTGATGCCGCAGTGGTTGGCGGTCAGGAACCAGGGCGTGAGCGAGGTCGGCACGTCGTTGATCAGCGTGCCGGTGCAGGTCCAGATGCCGTTGAGCGTGTAGACGCCGACGCTTCGGATCTCGTCGCGCCAGGGATCGCCCTCCGGACAGACGACGTCGTTGTTGCAGCTGCCCTGCCGAACCATGTAGGGGCCGCCCTGGCGACCGAAGAAATCACGGTAGCCGCCAGAGACCTGGGCCAGGGTGAGCTCGGGTGTGGCGACGCCGGCCGGCACGAAGACTTCGATGACGGCAGAATCGCCCGGAATCACGGGAGTCCAGAATTCGCCGTGGTCGGCGTTCCGGTCGCTGTCCCAACCGCCCTGGAAGAACGTCCGTGCGGCGTCGTAGATGTGGAGGCGCGCGCCTTCGCTCAGGTGTAAGTCCGTAAACCCGAAGCTGAGGTCGGTTGCACCCGGCACCTCGATGGCCAGGCGCCAGATCCGGTCGCCGTTCGGCAGCGTGGCCCAGCGGCCGCTGTCGGCTAGCGTCGCGCGGCTGGAGAAGGGCTCGGCGTACTGGAGCGGCTCGCCCAGCTTGGCCGGGTCGGCGTCCCGCTCGCGCAGCTGGACCGGATCGATGGAAGGAAAGACTTCGGCCGGAAGGTCGCCCGACAGGCTGTCGGCATCGGTCTGCCAGCTCATGGGAGGCTGGCGATCGCCGGCCGCGAAGGCGGTGGCCGAGATAACGCCCAGAATGAGCGCGATGAAGATTCTTTGCATTTGGGTGGAGCTCCTCGTGTTTCGCCCGGTGGGACGCCCCCAAGGGTGATATCGGATTGACGAAACGCCAGAGGATATCGGATGCCGGGCGCGGATGCATCCCGCCCTCGGTGCCCGGTGTCGTGTTTTCGCTCGCAAAGCCGCAGCGCGGACGGTCCGCGGCCCGGCCGTTCAGTGTTTGTGGCGGAACAGCGCCGAGATGTCCCGGCCCGTCTCGCCGGCATTTACCAGCGCTTGGTAATCGCCCAGGGCCTGCCGGAGCACGGCGGAGTCGAAGCCGGCTTCGCGGCAGAGGTGGTCGCAGATTTTCAGGTCCTTGAGCAGCAGTTTCGGGTCGAATCCCGTTTCGAAGGAATCGGCCAGCATGGTGCGGCCGCGCTTGTCGAGGAACCAGTTGCCGGCCGCGCCGCCGCCGAGCAATTCCAGCATGGGTTCGCTGGGCAGGTCGAGGCGTTGCATCAGGGCCAGCGATTCGCAGACCGCTTCGGCGATGCCGGCGACCATCAGCTGGTTGACCGCCTTGGCCGACTGGCCGGCGCCGGAGGGGCCCAGGTGACGCATGACGCGCGCGTAGCTGTCGATGACGGGGCGGATCTTTTCGATCGCGTTCTCGTCGCCCCCGGCCATCACGGCCAGCTGGCCGTTCTTCGCGCCTTCCACGCCGCCGGTCACCGGCGCGTCGACAAAGGCCACGTCCAGCCCGGCCAGGTCTTCGGCGAGTTCGCGAGCGGTGATCGGCGCGACCGTGGAGTGGTCGATCACGACCTGGCCGGCACGCAGTGCCTCGCGCATCGCCGCGACGACTTCGCGCAGGTCGTCGTCGGCGGACACGCACAGGCAGATCACGTCGACCGATGCCGCCAGCGCGGCCGGCGAGTCCGCGGCCGTGATGCCGTCATGTTCGGCGGCGAAGTCCCGGGCTTTCTGGCCCGAGCGGTTCCAAACGGCCGCCAGGTGCCCGTCGCGGTGAAGATGCCCGGCCATGGGCAGGCCCATGGCACCCAGTCCGATCCAGCCCGTTTTCATACTCGCCTACTCCAATGTTGTCGTGCCGCCCCTGCCCCAGGATTCTTCACCTGAAACCTGAAACCTGAAACCTGAAACCTAACCTCCACCTTCAGCCCCCACACCCTGACGCCCCACCCAACCCCCGGAACCCCGAACCCCAAGAAACCTAGGTTTCCAGGTAGGTATAAGCCGACAGACCTTCAGCCAGCAGCCGTTCCAGGTCCTCGGCCTCTTCGCGCCCCAGGCCCGCGTTGGCCACGCGGGCGCGGCAGGCGGTCATCAGTTCGCGCGGATTGTAGCCGACCAGTTCCAG
The DNA here is from genome assembly GCF_003410055.1 of Wenzhouxiangella sediminis. GTDB lineage: Bacteria > Pseudomonadota > Gammaproteobacteria > Xanthomonadales > Wenzhouxiangellaceae > Wenzhouxiangella > Wenzhouxiangella sediminis. The sequence continues at coordinate 25,564 of NZ_QUZK01000002.1, forward strand.
CAGCATGTCGGCGGAGTCGCCGGCGCGGGCGTTGTCCAGCCGGAAGCCGCCATCGCAGAGATGGACGTCGATGCTGTCGGTGTCGCCGAACAGGTTGTGGATGTCGCCCAGGGTTTCCTGGTAGGCCCCGGCCATGAAGATGCCGAGCAGGTAGGTCTCGTCCGGCTTGATGCGGTGGACCGGCAGGGTCGGTTCGAGCAGGCCGCGGTCGACGTAGCGGTCGATGCGGCCGTCCGAATCGCAGGTCAGGTCCTCGAGCACGGCGCGCTCGGTCGGTTCCTCGTCGAGCCGGCTCAGCGGCAGGATGGGAAAGACCTGGTCGATCGCCCAGATGTCGGGCAGGGACTGGAAGATCGAGAGGTTGATGAAGTACTTGGCCGAGAGCTGGTAGCGGATGCGCTCGCCCAGTTCGCGGTGACGGCGGTGCTCGGGATCGAGCTGGGTCGAGAGCTGCTCGAGAATGGCGTTGTAGATCGGCTCCAGCCGGGCACGATCGGACAGCGGCAGGTCGCCGTAAAGGAACAGGTTCCGGCCTTCCTCGAGCAGGTGCTCGGCTTCGAGAAAGCTCTCCTCGGGCTCGCGCTCGTCGGCCTGGGCCAGCACTTCGGACAGCCCGCGGATGACCGGCGGGTCGTCCTCGCCGCCGCCATGGGCGTCGCGCGGCAGGGTTTCGGTCTCGGTGACGTTGGTGACCAGCACGGCGTGGTGCGCAGTCAGCGCGCGGCCCGATTCCGAAAGCAGGTCCGGCATGGCCAGTTCGTGCTCGCGGCACAGCTCGGCGATGCCGCCGACGATGGCATGGGCGTACTGTCCCACCGAGTAATTCATCGAGCAGAAGCTGCGCGTGCCGCCGCCTTCGTAGTCCACGCCCAGTCCGCCGCCGATGTCGAGGCGCTTGATGGCGATACCGGCGCGCACCAGCTCCACGAAGTAGCGGCCGGCCTCGCGCACGCCGCGCTGGATGTCGCGCAGGTTGGAAATCTGCGAACCCATGTGGAAGTGCAGCAGGGTCAGCCAGTCGAGGCAGCCGCTCGAGCGCATCTCCTCGGCCAGCTTCAGGACCTGGCTGGCCGCCAGGCCGAACTTGGCCCGCTCGCCGCCGGTGTTCTGCCAGTTGCCGGTCCCCAGTGAGGACAGACGCAGGCGCACGCCGACCTCCGGGGTCACGCCCAGGCGCTCGGCCTCTCGGCGGATCAGCGGCCACTCGCCGGGTTTCTCGATGACGATCACCGGCTTGAGCCCGAGCTTGAGCCCGCTCAAGGCCAGGCGGATGTAGGCGGCGTCCTTGTAGCCGTTGCAGATGATCAGGCTGCCCGGGCGGCTGACGGCCAGGGCGGTGATCAGCTCCGGCTTGCTGCCGACCTCCAGCCCCAGCCCGTCGACCCTGGACAGGGTGCGCACCACGCTGGCCTGCTGGTTGACCTTGATCGGGTAGACCAGGTTGTAGCGCCCGCCGTAGTCGAGTTCGTCGATGGCGGTCTCGAAGGCTTCCCTGAGCTGCCCGGCGCGGGCGCGCAGGATGTCGGGAAAGCGCAGCAGCATGGGCAGGCGCAGGCCGTCGGCCCGCGCCCGCTCGACGATATCGGTCAGCGCGAGCCGCCGCTTGCGGTCAGGGCAGGCCAGAAGGCGGCCCTGTCCATCGAGGTCGAAGTAGCCTTCCGACCAGCGATCGATGGCGTAGCGACGGCGGGCGCGGGCAATGGTCTTGTCGGTCATGGCGCCAATTGTAGCGGGCAAGCAGGGCAATCATCCGGGTTAACATCTGCGCTGAATCCAAGCCCGAGCGAATCAACATGCTCCCAAGCGACCGCAAGTGGTTTACCGAGGTCAACGCCGAGGCCGGCAGCGCCGAGTCCTGGTCCATCGAGGCGCACCTGGCCCGCGAAGTGACCGACTTCCAGACCATCGACGTCTACCGCACCAGCCACTGGGGCAACCTGATGGTCATCGACGGCTTTGTCATGCTGACCACACGGGACAACTTTCTCTACCACGAGATGATGACGCATCCGGCGCTGTTCTCTCACCCCGAGCCCAAGCGGGTGCTGATTATCGGCGGCGGCGATTGCGGAACGCTCAGGGAGGTGCTTGCGCACGATTCGGTGGCGCGCTGCACCCAGGTGGAAATCGACGAGCAGGTCACCCGGCTGTCGGAAAAGTATTTTCCCGAGCTGTGCGAGCGTAACGGCGACCCCCGCGCCGAGCTGCTCTTCGATGACGGCCTGGCGCACGTCAAGAACCTGGAGCCCGGCAGCATGGACGTCATCATCGTCGACTCCACCGACCCGATCGGTCCGGCCGAGGGCCTGTTCGGTCCCGAGTTCGTCGTCGACTGCTACCGGGCGCTGGCCGACGGCGGGATGTTCCTGCAGCAAAGCGAGTCGCCGCTGCTGCACGGCAAGCTCATCGCCGGGATTCGCGACAACATGGACAAGGCAGGGTTTTCGACCATCCGGACGCTCGGGTTTCCGCAGCCCTGCTACCCCTCGGGCTGGTGGTCGGTCACGCAGGCCCGGAAAGGCGGAGAGATCGAACCGGTCAGCGCCGAGCGCTTCGCCGCCAGCGGCATCACCACGCGTTACTTCAACCCGGGAGTGCACGTGGGGGCGCTGGCGACGCAGTTGCCCTGATCCGCGGGAAGCGCAGATGCAAAAGGTTTGGCAGGATGTATTATGGATTCTCGTTATTGATGACGAGTGAACCGCAACCCCGGGACAACCAGCAATGAAAAAGAACCTGCTTGCGGGGATGATCCTCGCTCTTTCCGCGTCGCTGCCCACCGCGCTTGTCGCGGCCTCCGTCAGCGTCTCCCAGAAACCCGAACTGACCCCGGACGCGTTGCTTTGGCAGCTCGACGCCGAGCACGGCGGTGCGAGCTTGCGGGTCGTTCGACCCGATGGTCGTATCGAGGTCCATTCGGTCGGTGTCGACGAAGACGAGATTGCCTTCGGTATCGGTGACGAAGCCCTGCCGGATGGGGCCTATCTGTGGGAAATCAGTCTCGCTCCCCGGTTGACCGACGAACAGCGCTCGCAACTCGAACGTGCGCGCGAGGAGGATAGAGAGTTGCCGACCATGGCCGATATCCGGGGGGCTCGCGTTCAGGGCAGCTTCCGGGTCGTGGAAGGCTCGGTTTACGGTGTCTTGGAAGATGGCGTGGCGCCGGCCGGCGAGATCGAACGAACCAGCGGCACCCCCACTCCGCAGGCTGCGCCGCTGACCGGCGATCTGACGGTTCGCAACAGCCTGTGCGTCGGTTTCGACTGCGCCGATTCCGAATCCTACGGCGCCGATACCATCAGGCTGCGTGAGGATCGATTGCGGATCGCCTTCCTCGACGACAGCACCCTGGCGGGTTTTCCCGCCGGCGACTGGCAGATTCGAATCAACGAGGGTACCGGCGGCGGCGCCAATCTGTTCGCCATCGATTGGCTCGGGACCGGTTCGAACGGCAACGGCGACGATGCGCCCGCATCCACACCGTTTCGGATCGACGGCAACGCGCCCAGCAACTCCCTGTTCATCGCCAACGACGGCGATGTCGGTCTCGGTACGCCCACGCCCGCTCTTGAACTGCACGTTCGCGATGGCGATTCGCCCGCCCTCCGCCTGGAGCAGGACACTTCCTCCGGATTCGCCGCGCAATCCTGGGATATCGCCGGCAACGAGACCAGCTTTTTCGTCCGTGACGTAACCAACGGCAGCACCCTGCCGTTCAGGGTCCGGCCCGGTGCCGACAGCAATGCGCTGGTTGTCAGCGATGACAGTTTCGTCGGTATAGGGGTTCTTTCGCCGCAAGCGCGTCTTCACGTCGTCGGCGATGCCCGCATCGACGGTGCGCTCTACCAGCTCTCCAGTCGAGCGGCCAAGACGGGCTTCGAACGCCCGGATGCATCGACTCTGCTCGATGGGATCGAACAGCTCTGGCTGGGATTCTGGCAGTACAAGGAAGGTGACCGGGGAGCCAGGCACTTCGGTCCCACCGCCGAGGATTTCCACGCCGCCTTCGGGCTGGGCGGGGACGCACGGCATATCAGTCCCACTGATATGGCCGGCATTGCACTCGGCGCCACTCAGGCCCTGCGCGAAGAAATCGAGCGACGCGACAACACCATCGCGGACCTGGAGCGGCGTCTGCAACGCATCGAAGCCGCGCTCGACGTGCAGCCGACTCACTGAGGCAGAATTATGGCAATGCGTCAGGAATTCGCGGGTCGATTCGTGCGGGTGGCTCTGTGCGGCCTGGCCGCTCTGTTAGCGGCGGCGCCGGCTACCGCCGAACTGGTGGGGCTGGTGCACGACACCGCAGACGGCAGCCTCCAGGCGGTCGCCATCAACTCCGACACCGGTGCGGTCACGCCGGCGGGAGCGAGCGCCGCCGACTGTTGTCTGGTGCCGACCGGGCTTTCCGTGACGGATACGGCGGGAGAGCGTTTTTTTGTCGTGGGTGAGTGGACCGCCGGCGCCACCGCGGGATCCACCAGCCTGCACGAGCTGGGGTTCGACGGTCTTTTGGTCAACTCCGTGGTCCTGGCGGAGGTGCCGCGATCGGTGCTTGCCTGGGACGACCAGAACGCCCGCCTGATCTCTCTGCGCCACGAACCGGAAACCACGCTGCTGGCCATCGACCCCGTCAGCGGCGCGGTAAGCACGCTCGGGGGAGCGCAAACCGACTGCTGCGAGGTGATCGCGGGGGTGTCAGCCATCGATTCCGCCGGCCAACGGCTGTTCGTTGCCGGGCGCTCCTTCGGCGCCACGGACTGGTCGCTGCTCGAGTTCGACCTGGGCAGCGGCGCGGTCAGCGAGGCAGCCGTACTGCCGACCGGCCGTCCGGGGTTCATGCTCTATGACAGCGCCACGGGGCGGGTCGAGGTCATGATGCAGACTGCGCTTGCCGACTCAGGAAGCCTGGTCGCGATCGATCCGGCCACTGCCACCCTCGATACGCTGGCCACCTACAGCAATGGCGATTGCTGCCTTTACGCACCGGGCGACGGGGCGAGTCGCAGTGACGATGGCGAAGTGATCTGGGCCGCGGGTATCGGCGGTGCGAGCGCTGCGGGCTTTTTCGGCCAGTTCGCGCTGGGCCTCGATCGTCCCGTCGATATCCAGCCCATGGATGCCGGCTATCACATGCTCGCGCTGGTGGTCGACGGCAGCACGGTCGTTCCCGGCATCCTGTTCCGGGATCGCTTCGAACAGCCTTGAGCGGGGGTCAGGAACGGGGCCGCGCCTCGGGGGCGCCGCACTCCGGCGATCCGGCCAGTTCCAGCGACCATTGCGTGAGCATGGCGCGCAGCGCCTGCGCGGTGTCTCCGCGCGCTATCTGAGAGGAGATCCAGGCCAGGGCTTCACGGCAGCGCGCGTGGCGTTTGAGCAGGGTGTTTATATGCAGGGCCGCAAATTGCTCTGCACGGTTTCGCTCGTAGAGACGCTCGCTCAGCCGCGCGGCCAGCGAAAGGTCATCCGACTCCGGTTCCGCCGCGCGAACAAGGGCGTCGACCCACGCAGCCAGCACGGTGTCGCTGGCATCCGACAAGTCCTCGTGCGTGGCAAGCGCATAAGCCTCCTCACGGCGTTCGGCTTCCACCAGGGCCGTCAGTGCCTCGCTCCAGATCTCCAGATCGCGCTCGTTCTCCAGCGCCTGCAAAAGCTGGTCGGCGGCCGTGTCGGGATCGCCCAGGTCGAAGTGAATGCGGGCGCTTTCGATCAGCCGCCAGCGCACCGATTCGGTCCTGCCCGGTGCTGAGTCGATCGTGTCCAGAGCTTCCTGTGGCTGCCCGTTGCGGCGCAGCACGGCGACCAGGTTCTCCCGCGCCCGTTCGGCGCCCGGCTCGAGCTCGAGCGCCCGCGCCAGGCTCTTTCGTGCCGACTGCAGCTGCCCCAGTTCGGCCTGGGCGGTGCCCAGGTTGGTCCAGGCGACGGCGCTTGCAGGGTCGGCTTCGACGGCGCGCGTGAATGCGTCGGCCGCGCCCGCGACGTCCCCGGCCGACCAGGCCTTGCGGCCGCGGAGGATATGGATCCGCGAGCCGGCCGCGTGGGCGGCCAGGTATTCGGCTACGGGATCGTCGGGCGTGATGCCGATCTGGCCGGCCTTGGAGAGGTGCTCCTGCATGCCATCCGGGTCGCCGAGTCCCCGCAGGGCCATGGCCAGCGGGTAGTGCAGCCGATCGGCCCGGGGTTCGGCTTCCAGGGCGCTTTCGAGAAACTCTCTGGCTTGCTCGTATTGTTCCAGCGCAAGACGGGCCTCGCCCATGCCGGCCAGCGCCGCCGGCGCGCCATCGTCAATCTCCAGGGCACGCTGAAATGCCCGAACTCCCGGTTCGGCGCGACCGGCGTCCAGGTAAAGTCGTCCGATCCGCGTCCAGCCGGGCCCGGCGAGTGCGGGGTTGAGGGCGATGGATTCGAGAAACTGCCGGCGCGCATCGTCGGTTTCGCCGCGCTGGCCGAGAATGATGCCTTTCAGATAGGGCCAGCGACCGTCGAAGGGATCCGTTTCGGCTGCTCGTTGGTAGGCCGCCAGGCTCACGTTTTCGAATCCCGTGGCCTGATAGAGCATGCCCAGTTCGCCCCAGGCCTCGGCCAGGGTGGCGGCGCCGGCGTCCCTCGATTGTTCGACCAGAGCGCGCGCCGACTCGATCTGCGCTGCGAGCGCCGGATCCATGCCGGCAGTGTCGGGGTGTTCGATCTGCGCGGCCTGCGCGGTCGGCGCTATCGAATGGACCAGGATGGCCGCGATCAGGAGTCGGCGCCGGATCACGGCGCAGGCCTTTGGCCCTCGCCCTGGACCAGCGTGTGGTAGCTGCCGGCCGACAGGGCCTCGAATCGTTCCCGTGTTCCGTCGGCCCATGTGACGTCCACCGAAGCGGCTTCGTCTTCACCCTGCAGTGCGAACAGCAGGCGAGCATCGCGGGCCGAGAGGTAGCTGCCATCCGTTGCCGCTCGCTGTCGCTGGCCTTGCCCTTGTGTGAGCCGGCCCTCGGCGCCGAGGGCATCGCGCGACGGCTCGCCGGTCACCAGACGTACCCCTAGCCATTTGCCGGTGGTCGGCGCCCGGTTGTGCAGCAGCCGGGGGCGGTCGTGATTGTTGCAAATCAGGACGTCCAGGCGACCGTCGTTGTCGATGTCGCCGGTGGCCAGTCCGCGTCCGACGGCCGGCGCCAGCGCGGGATCGCCTTCCATGACCTGCTCGAAGCGCCGCGATCCGGTGTTGCGAAGCATCAGGTCACGCTGGGACAGCGGGAATCGGCTATCGGCCTGGCGCTGTGCCTCTATGACGCGTACGGCGCCGTTGGCGATCATCAGGTCGGGCAGCGCGTCGCGGTCGAAGTCGGCGAGCGCAACGCCGAAACCGGTGAACGGCAACGTGGTCGCGTGCAGGCCCCAGGCCGCGGTGTCGTCGAAGAAATCGCCCTGTCCCCGGTTGCGATAGAGCGTGTTGCTCTCGCCGGTCAGGTGCGTGAGCAGCAGATCCCAGTCGCCGTCGCCGTCGACGTCGGCGACGGCGATGCCCATTCCGGCTTCCATCTGGCCATGCCGGTTGACCGCCGTGCCGGTCAACAGGGCCTGTTCGGAAAAACGGTCGGCTTCGTTGCGCCAGAACTGGTTCATGTCGCCGTCGTTGGCCACGAACACATCGCGCCGGCCGTCACCGTCCAGGTCGACCACGGCCACACCCAGGCCGCGCAGAGGCGGGTGGTCGCCGAGCCAGTCCATTGTGGCGTCGTCAAAGCGCCCGTTGCCCTGGTTGAGGTAGAGCACATCGCGAGCGGCTTCGAACACGCCCGGACCGCAGTAGTCGCGCCGGGTGGACTCGGCCAGGCAGGTGGGGTTGGATTCCGGGTCGTAGTCCACGTAATTGGTGACGAACAGGTCGAGCCGTCCGTCCGAATCGATGTCGGCGACCGATGCGCTGGCGCCGAAGCCCGCGTGGGCCGTGCCGGAGGACTCGCTGATGTCGGTGAAGCTGCCGTCGCCGTTGTTGCGCCAGAGGCTGTTGGGCCCGTAGTTGGTGATGTAGAGGTCGGGGTGGCCGTTTCCGGTCAGGTCGCCGGCGGCCACGCCCATCCCGTAGCCTCGGGCGTCGAGGCCCGATTCGGCGGTGACGTCCACGAAGCGGATCCGGTCGCTTGAGGATGCATTGCGGTAAAGCCGGGTGGCTTCTCGAACTGGCGGCTCGGCATCGTGGCGCTTGTTCGGAACCGCGCCGCTTTGTACGAGCACGATATCGAGTCGGCCGTCGCCGTCGTAATCCACCAGGCCGCAGCCGCCGCCGACGATCTCGGGGTAGTGCCAATCGCCGCTGAGCCCGTTGTCGTGGCGAAAAACGAGGCCGCTGTCGGCGGTGATGTCTTCAAACTGAACGGCCCCGGGCAGTGCCGAGGCCGAAATCGTCAGGCAGTAGACCAGGAGCGCCGTTTTCGACGCCCCGCGTAAGGTGCCCATGCGCTCGGGGAATGCGTGCCGAGCTTACTCGGCCGGGCAGTCGCCGATGCGCTGGCCGGAGACGGTGATGGTCATCTGCATGGCGCCCATCGGGGTTTCCATGTTGCCGTTGATGGTGCCGTTGGCGGTATCGCCGGCGAACTGCATCTCGGCATCCATGGTCATCTGGGTGCCGTCGGGCTGGGTGCATACCATCGAGTAGTCCATGCCGTCGCGGCGCAGGTCCTTGTGGGTGATCTCGCACTCGTCGACGTCGTCGAGGAAGGCGTCGCCCTCGGCGATGTCCTCGGCGGTCACGCATTCTTCGCTGGTCTGGTTCTGGTCCGGGATCGGCACATCGCCGGAGAAGGTCATGCTGTTTTCGTACTTCCACAGGCCGGGCTCGATGTTCGGCGTCTCGGCGACGACGACGGTGGCCAGGCCAAGCGCCAGGGCGGCGGCAAGCGTGCGTGCAATCATTGTGTCACTCCTCGGGTTTGGGGAAACCGGGCCTCGGCCCGGCAATTTCTTGTCGACATGTTTCAGGTAACGCAAACGGCCACGCAGTCATGCCAGCCCACGAGGCAGTTTCAGGGCATTGTACCGCGGCTCATCCGGACAACCTGAGCGGCGGCTGAATACCCAGCCTCAGTAGCAGCGCGGTATGCGCGATCCGATGACCTTGCGGCACTCCCGCTCCGGCTCGTCGCCGAGATCGAAGGTGACCTCCAGGCGCACGCGGTGGTCGATGGGCTGGTCGTTTTCCCGGAAGGGTTCGAAACGCCAGTCCGCGATGGCCTCGCGCGCCGATTCTCCGAACGACAGGCCCCGGGGCGTCTCGTCGAGTACGCGCACGTCGCTGACGCTGCCGTCTCGGGTGACCAGGAATTCCACCTCGACGCTGCCGTCGATGCCGCGCTGCCTGGCGCGCACCGGGTATTCCGGCTCGATGCGTTCGAGCAGCTTGCCGCCGGCGGGCCGTGCCGCTTCGGCCGCTTTGGCCTGGGGCCGCGGCGCCGCGGGCAGTTCCGGCACGGCCAGGGCGGGTCGTTCCAGCATGGCCAGTTCGCGGCCGGCCGATTGCTCCAACGATGCTGCAACCGATCGATCGATCCATTCCGAGGCCGGCGGCAGGCGGTCGGTTTCCATCTTCGGCAGCGCGGGCGGCTCGGACGAGACGGGCGCCGGATCCGAACCGCCTGCGAGTTCGGCCGGCGTCCCGATCGGGTCGGGCGAGTCGACGTCAGGCACGGACTGCGCGACCCTTGCGGGCTCGTTCGCCGCCGGTGTCGGCCGGGCGTCTTCCTCCGTGCTGGCCGCCCTGGCCGGCGGGGGCGTTGTCTCCTGCGATCGAGCCGGTGCAGTGTCCGAAGCACGGGTCGGCTCGACCTCCGTCACGACGGATTCGCTCGGGGGCTCGTTCGCCGGCCGTTCGGTCTCGTCGCCGACGAACTGCAGTCCGCCGACCGCCGCCACGACCAGGGCCAGCAGCATCGCCGGTCCGGTCAGGCCGAGCTGGCGGTCGGGCCGGCCGCGCTCGACCAGGCGCCGGATGCGGCTGAGCATCTGTCCGTCGTGGACAGCCAGGGCCAGGCGCGGGCCCCGGAAACGGAGTTTCTCGAGTGACGCCAGCATTTCCACGTAGGCCAGTCGGTCGTCCGTGACCGCCACGGCGAGGTCGTCGCAGGCGTTTTCCCGCTCGACGCGGATGCGCCGGGAAACCCAGCGGACCACCGGGTGGTAGAAGAGAGCGGTTTCGACCACGGTCTGGCACAGGTTGACCAGGTGATCCAGACGGCGCACGTGGGCCAGCTCGTGTGCCAGCACCATCTCCAGCTGGCGCGTCGGCAGGCCGGTCATGACCGCCGGCGGCAGCAGGACCAGCGGCTTGAGCCAGCCGATGACCACCGGCGAGCGGATACCGTCCGACACGGCGACGGCCACCGGGCGGCCGATCGCCAGGCGGCGGGCGAGTGCGGTCAGCCGCGGTGCAAGCGATTCGGCCGCCACGCGGTCGGCGCTTCGCCTGAGCCTGCGAAGAAACTGCCAGCCCATCAGCAGGCGCGCGCTGAGCACGATCACGCCGGCCAGCCAGGCCGCCACGATCCACTGCATGATCGATGTGGCCTGGCCGTCTGTGGCGCCCGCCGCGAGGCCGGAAAGCGAGACCGCGGCCGATTGATTCGGGACCGCAGCGTTCGTTGCCGCCGCCGCGCCGTCGAGCAGGACGGCCAGCGTGACCGGCGGCGCCAGGGCGAGCAGCGCCATGGCGATCACCGCTGTCACATAGCGGGACTGTGCGCTCGCGCCTCGCATGAGGGGCAGCGAGGCCGCGTAGAGCAGGCCGATGAGGGCGCCTTGCCAGAGGAAGTGCAACAGCGACAGGCCGAGTGCCTCGACCAAGGCGTGATCGAGCCAGCTCATGCTTCGCTTTCCCCGTCGCTTTCGCTGCGCAGCCGCTGGACCAGTTGCTCGATGGCTTCGAGCTCCTCGGAACTGGCGGGCCGCGAGGTGCCCAGGGCCTGCAGGACGAGTTGCGAGGCCGATCCCTCGTAGACGCGATCCATGAAGTCGTCGAGCATCGCGCGCTGCGTGGGCTCCTCGCCCACCGCCGGCTGAAAGACGTGGGCGCGCTGCGAGTCGTCGCGCACCAGCAGGCCCTTGCCGTGCATGATCTGCATCTGCTTGAGCGTCGTCGTGTAGCTGTGGCCGGCGCTCACGCCGATGCCCTCGTGGACTTCGCGGACGGTCGACGGTCCGTGCTGCCACAGGAACTTGAGGATCTTGAGTTCGGAAGGCGTGGGTTTCGGTGTCGTGCTCATCGCTTGGCTCCGGAAGGCGGACGGCTGCAACGAATATTTTCGTAGGCGTGCAATTTATCGCTGCCCGGCCACGGGTGTCAAACGCCGCCCGGCCGGCACCCGGTGCGCCCCCGTCCGTTCGCGTGGGCGCCTGGCCTGGGATAGACTGGGCGCAGTATTCAAGGAGGGGATCGCGCCGATGTCGCCAGGAACGCCGCCGTGGCTCCGGCCCTGAAGCGCCGCATCCGGTGGCTGTTCGCCGTCGCGCTGGTGGTGTTCGTCGGCGGGGCGTGTCGTGCGCCGGATCCGCCCCTTCGCGTCGGCGTCCTGGTCTGGCCGCCCTACGACCTGGCCTATCTCGCAGTCGAGCGGGAGTTCGTCGACCGGGACGATGTGCGCCTGGTCACCTTTCACTCGCCCTCGGAAGTCGCGCGCAGTTTCCGCTACGGACTGCTCGACGCGATGTTCACCACCAGCCATTTCGTGCTGAGCCTGGCGCCCGACGTCGACGGTGTGCGTATCGTGTACGTGATCGACTCGAGCCGGGGCGGCGACGTCCTGCTGGCCAAGCCGCGGATCGATTCGCCGCAGGACCTGGCCGGTCGCCGGGTCGGGGTCGAGGCCGCACCACTGGGACTCTACACCCTGGAGCGAGCGCTGGACCGGATGGGGCTCGATCGCGATGCCGTGGAGATTGTCGCCATCGACACGGCCGAACACTTCAGGGCGTGGCAGGAAGACCGGGTCGATGCCCTTGTGACCTACGAGCCCACGCGCAGTCAGCTCAAGCGCCTGGGCGCGAAGGAGCTGTTCAGCAGCCGGCAGATTCCCGACGAGATTCTCGATGTGCTGGTGGTGCGGGACGACATCATCGAAGCGCGGCGCGAACGCCTGGAGGACCTGGTGGAGGGCCTGGATCGCGCGCTGGCCGCGTATCGGGCAGACCCTGCGGGCACGGTTTCGGAGATGGTGCAGCGACACCCGATCAGTCCCGCGGAGTTCATGCTGGCGATGGAGGGTGTCGAATTGTTCGACCTGGCGGACAATGTTCGTCTGCTCGGCGCCGCGGACGGGCGGATCGCCGAGGCCCTGGAGAAGCAGTGTGAGGTGATGGTCGCCGCCGGCATGCTGGAGCGCCCGCCGGGCCTGGAGAGCGTCATCGATCCCTCGATCGTCGAGCAGGCGGCAGCGCGGTGAAATACGCCTTTCCCCTGCGTCTTTCGATTCCGCTGCTGATTTTCCTGACCGGGTGCGTGATCCTGGCCAGTGCCTGGATGCTCGAGTACCGGGCGCTTCAGCGCCATGCCGAGAACCTGGGCGCCGGCCAGCTCAAGATCACCGCCAGCTTCATCGGCGCGGAGGTGGAAGCGGCGCTGCGCAACCGCAACCCGGCCGAAGCCCGGGCCGCCGTCGAGCGCGCGATGTCGAACCCGGTCGTCGAGCGCATCGACTTCACTGACCCCCAGGGGCGCGTCCTCTTTTCGAGCCACCCTTCGGCGGTGGGCCGGCACCGCGACCAGCTCGAGCCGGTACAGGAGTTGATCGGGGCCTTGCCGGACCAGTCGCCCACGGGCGACATGGCCACCGCGAGACTGGTTGGCGGGGCGCGCCTGGGAGGGCGGTTTCCGCTGCGCATGCCGATCTCTCCCGACCGGATTGTGACGACCCGGATAGGCACGCTTTACCTGGTGGTGGACGTCACCGGCGAGCTCGCTCGGCAGCGCGAGGCCCTGGCCGGCCGCATGCTGACCTGGGTCGGACTTCTGATGCTGGTTGCACTGGGTTTCTGGCTGCTGCTGCGTTCTCTGTTGCTGCGCCGCATCGACAACCTCATCCACTCCGTCCGGGCGGTCGGAAAGGGCGATTTCACCCAGGTGCCTTCGGTGGGCGGCAGCGACGAGTTGGGGACCCTCGGGCGCGAGCTGGGCGTCATGGCGGCCCGGCTTCGCGACCACTCGGAGAAGCTGGCCTACCTCTCCGACCACGACCCGCTCACCGGCTTGCTGAACCGGCACGGGTTCGAGGCCGAGCTCGATCGCAGCCTGCGCGCGGTGCGGCGCAGCGGCAGCCGACAGGTTCTCGCCCTTTTCGACATCGACAGCCTGCGCGTGATCAACGACACCCAGGGACACCAGGCCGGCGACGAGTTGCTGCAGCTCATCGCCCAGCTCCTGCGCGACGCCTTGCCCGATGCCCTTGCCGCTGCCCGCGTCGGCGGCGACGAATTCGCGCTGCTGGTCGAGCTGATGCCCGATGAATCCGCCGAGTCGATCGCGCGGCGACTGCAGGCCGAAATGCTCTCCCTTCGCTTCGAGTACGGCGGCGAGCGGTTCGGTATCCAGGTGAGCATCGGCCTCGTGGAGCTCGTCTCGAGCGTGGATTCGGCGGCCGATGCACTGGGCTACGCCGATGCCGCCTGTTACGAGGCCAAGGATCGGGGTCGCGGGAGCTACTACGTGGGCGATGTCGACCGCGTCTCGAGCGAGCGCATGCGCGGCGACATGAAATGGGTCAGTCGCATCCAGTCCGCGCTGGACGCCGATCGCCTGCGCCTGTTCGCCCAGCGCATCGTTCCGGCGGCCGCCTCGGTGAGCGTTTCCGATCTGCGTTTCGAGGTGCTCGTGCGCATGCTCGATGAGCACAACCAGGTGCTGCCGCCGGGTGCTTTCCTGGAAGCCGCGGAGCGCTACAACATGGTCCAGCGGATCGATCGCTGGGTTGTCGAGCGCACGCTCGAATGGCTGCGGGGCGACCGGCGCATGCGCGGTCGCGTGGCCAGCTGTTCGGTGAACCTCTCGGGCATGAGTCTCGGCGACGAGCAAATTCTGGAGCGCGTGGGCGCCTGGGCGCGCGACAGCGGCATGGACCCTTCCATCCTGTGCTTCGAGGTGACCGAGACGGCGGCGATCCGCAACCTGTCGCAGGCGCGCTGGTTCGTCGATCGCCTGCGCGACATGGGTTGTCGCATGGCGCTCGACGACTTCGGGACGGGCCTGTCTTCCTTCGCTTATCTCAAGGGCCTTCCCGTCGACCTGATCAAGATCGACGGCACGTTCGTGCGCGACATGCTCAATGATCCGGTGGACCGGGCGGTGGTGACCGCCATCAACGACATCGCGCACGAGGTCGGCATGCGCACGGTCGCGGAGTTCGTCGAGGACGACGCCACTTTTGACGCGCTGCGTCGGATCGGCGTGGATTTCGCCCAGGGTTACGGCATCGCCAGGCCGCTGCCGCTGGATGAGCTGATCGCCGATCACATCGGGGCTGTCAATGCCGTGGGCGGCTACTTCGAAAAGTGATTCGCACGCTTCGTCCGCGGACGTGGTTCGCCGCTGATCCCGACCTCGACGTGCGCGTGGTCAAGGGGTCTCGGGCCAGTTGTGCTTGGGGTAGCGACCGCGCATGTCCTTGCGCACCTCCGGGTAGGCATTCTTCCAGAAGCTCGCCAGGTCGGCGGTGACGGCCAGCGGTCGGTCGGCCGGTGAAAGCAGGTGGACCTGGACCGGTACCCGGCCGCGCGCCACAGTGGGCGTCCGGCGGCAGCCCAGCATGGCCTGCAGTTTCACCCGCAGGGAAGGCGGGTTTTCCGTGCGGTAGTCGAGCTGCGCGCTCCGGCCGGAAGGCAGCTTGAGGTGAGTCGGCGCCAGCTCGCGCAGGTCACGCGCCCGGTCGTGCCCGATCCGCGCCGAGAGCAGGGCAACCAGGTCGAGCGACTCGAGGTCGCGCCAGCGACTCAGGCCGGCCAGCCAGGGCGCCAGCCAGTCTTCCAGGGTCGCGGCGAGTGTCGCGTCGTCCAGGGCGGGCCAGTCTTCCGGCCATAGCGAGCGCAACAGGGCGACGCGGGCCTGGAATTGACGGGCCGCCTCCGTCCAGGGCAGTGTCTCGATTCCCTTGCGTTCGACGGCGCTGAGCAAACCGGCCTGCAGTGCTTCCGGCCCGGGTCGGTCGAGTTCGGTCGACGCCAGAACGAGGGCGCCCAGGCGGCGTTCGCATCGAGCCACGACCGTTCCGCGGCGCTCGTCCCAGTCGGCCTTTTCTGCCGTTCGGATCCGGTGCTCCAGCACCGATTCGAGTTCGTCCCGGGTCACCGGGGCAGCCAGGAAAATTCTGGCTTCGCGGGCCTGGCCATCGAGATCGCAGGCGACGATGAATTCGCTGCCGGCCAGGGGGTCGGCGCCATCGAGAAAGGCGCCGCGACCGTTGCTGAGCAAGAATCGTCCGCGCCGACCGCCCCGCGATTGCCCGACCCGATCGGGCCAGGCCGAAGCGAGCAGGGCACCGACGCCGAGCCGGGTCTGCGGCTCGTCGCGGCGTCTTCCGGCCAGGCGGTCGGCCGCCTTGCGAATCCGTGCAAGCAGGCCGCCGGCTCTCGATCCGGCCCGGCGCAGGCGCGCCAGCCGCAGGGACAGATCGGCCTCGCCGAATCCGCCGAGGTCGCGCTCGCCCAGAAGGGCGGCGAGTTCGGCCGCTGTTCGTGCCAGGCCCAGCCGGCGGCCGACCAGGACCATGTGCGCCAGGCGCGGATGGACGCCCAGTTCGAGCATGGCGCGGCCGTGGGCGGTAATGCGGCCTTCCGCGCCCAGGGCGTCGAGCGACTGCAACAGTTCGCTGGCCTGGTCATGCGCGGCGGACGGTGGGGGATCCAGCCAGGACAGCTCCCGGGGATCACTGACGCCCCACTGCGCCAGCTCCAGCACCAAGGGTGCCAGGTCGGCCGAGGCAATTTCCGGTGCCGTCTGCGGTTGCAGCCGGGCCTGCTCGGCTTCGGTCCATAGCCGATAACAGCAGCCCGGTTCCAGTCGCCCCGCCCGACCACGACGCTGCTCGGCCGACGCCCTGGAAACGCGCTCGGTGACCAGGCGGGTCATCCCGCTGTTGGGGTCGAAGCGGGCGCGGCGCTGCCAACCGGCGTCGACGACAATGCGAATGCCCTCGATGGTCAGGCTCGATTCCGCCACCGCGCTGGCGATCACCACCTTGCGTTCGCCCGCCCGGGCGGGCCGGATGGCTTCGTCCTGCTCGGCCGGCGCAAGCTGCCCGTGGAGCAGGTACGGGCGCGCGTCCCCGGGCAGCCGGCCGGAGAGTCGTTCGGCGACCCGCCGCATTTCGCGCATGCCCGGCAGGAACACGAGGACCGAGCCGGGCTCGCTTTCGAGCGCCTCGAGCACGACGGCGGCGGCCTGCGCCTCCATCGGGCGCTGCCGCGTGGCCGGCCGGTACCGCACCTCGACCGGGTAGCTTCGCCCCTCGGCCGCAACCACCGGGCAATCGTCGAGCAGCGACGAAAGCCGTTCGGCGTCGAGCGTGGCCGACATCACCACGACGCGCAGATCCTCGCGCAGGGCCTGTTGGCACTCGCGCACCAGGGCCAGGCCCAGGTCGGCCTGCAGCGACCGCTCGTGGAACTCGTCGAAGACGATCGCGGCGTAGTCCGACAGTCCGGGGTCGGACTGGATCATGCGCGTGAGGATGCCCTCGGTGACCACTTCGATGCGGGTCGTGTCCGACACGCGGGTGTCCAGGCGCGTGCGGTAGCCGACCGTCCTTCCGACCGGCTCGTCGCGCTGCGCGGCCATGAAGCGCGCGGCCGCGCGTGCCGCCAGTCGCCGGGGCTCGAGCATGAGGATGCGCCGCCCCCTGCGCCACCCGGCTTCCAGCAGGGCCGGCGGCACGCGCGTGGTCTTGCCGCTGCCCGTTGGAGCCTGCAACAACACGGTTGAGTGCCGCTCGAGCGTGTCGAGCAGTTCCGGTAGGGCGTTGTCTACGGGGAGCATGGGGCTGTCTAGGCTTCAGGGTTCAGGTTTCAGGTTTCAGGTTTCAGGAAAACACCTAAGGGGTTCGGGGTTCCGGGTTCCGGGTTCGGGAAAACAAACGGCCTGGCGCGGCTTGTCCGCCCACCGCTGCTCTAATGCGCCCCGGCGTCCCCCTGAACCCTGAAACCTGAAACCTTCTCTACTCCTTCCACTTGATATTGCAGCCGATCGAGGGTTTCTGGTCCTCGGTGATCGGCAGGCCGGCCTGCAGGGCGTCGAGGGCGGCGCGGACGTCGCGGCCGGTGACCGGCTTGTCGTTGCCGGGGCGGGAGTCGTCGAGCTGGCCGCGATAGGCCAGGCGCCGGTCGCCGCCGAAGACGTAGAAGTCCGGCGTGCAGGCGGCGCCGAAAGCGCGGGCGACGTTCTGCGATTCGTCGAACAGGTAGGGGAAGGGGAATCGCTTCGAGCGGGCCAGTTCCGCCATGCGTTCGGGGCGGTCCTGCGGATAGCCGGTCACGTCGTTGCTGCTGATGGCGACCACGCCCACCCGGCCCCGGTCGTAGTCGTTGCCGAGGCGGACGAGTTCGTCTAGCACGTGCTTGACGAAGGGGCAGTGGTTGCAGATGAACATCACCAGCGTCGCCTCGCTGCCGGCGATGTCTTCGAAGCTCAGCATCTCGCTGCTGACCGTATCAGGCAGCCGGAAATCGGGTGCGGGCGTGCCCAGCGGAAGCATCCTGGATTCGGTTCTCGACATGGCAGATCCCGATTGGAGGTTGATCCACGATTGATCGTGGCGGACAGATGGTCTCCTGGCGGCATTCTACAACCTGAAGCGCGGTGTCCAATCCTACGTGCGAGCCGCCTGAGTGAGGAGATCGGCCAGGCGGCGCGTGCCCGGCCCGGCGCCGTCGCCGTCGGCGAACACCAGGTAGAGGGTCGCGTAGCGCTCGCGTCCCTTCTCCAGCGGCAGCGGCAGGAGCTGGCCGCTTTCGAGCTCGCGCCGGATGATGTCCTCTGCGTACCAGGCAAAACCCAGCCCCATGCAGGCGGCCCGGATCGACGTCGCCTTGCTGGTGACCGTCCAGCGCCGCTCGCTCACGCGGTAGGCCTCGCTGGCGGCCGGTTGGCTGCCGCTGTCGCGCACCACCAGGTGACGGTGGCCGCGCAGGTCGTCCAGGCTCAGGGTGCGACCGAGCTGGTGCAGGGGGTGGTGCGGTGCCGCCGCGGCGATGAAGCGCACCCGCATGAGCGGGTCGCCGACGAATCCCGGCGGAATCGAAGACGCAATCGCCAGGTCCACCGCGCCCCGGGTGAGCAGCTCGCTGGTACCGCCCAACACCGATTCGTGGAGCTGGACGCGCATGTCCGGAAAGTCCCCCGATAGCTCGTCGAGGCACTCCAGCAGCAGCCAGGTCGGAAAGATGATCTCGGCGGCGAGCTTCAGCTCCGCTTCCTCGCCGGCGGCCAGGCGACCGGCCAGCCGCTCGAGCTGGCCCGATTCGTCCAGCAGGGCCCTGGCGCGCCGGTACAGGGTGTGGCCGGCCGGCGTCAGGACCGCGCGCCGGCCTTCGATGGTGAACAGCTCGACGCCCAGCAGTGTTTCGATGCGGTCGACGGCGTAGCTGAGGGTCGACTGCGACTTGTTGACGGCGTCTGCCGCCGCTGCGTAGCTGCCGCCCTCGACCACGGCGACCAGTGCCCGCCACTGCTCGAGCGTGATCCTGGCATGTTCCATGTTCGAACAAATCGAATGATTAGGCCGAAATTATGAGCTTTTTATTCGACCCAGGCAAACATATCCTTTCGGGCAACGATCAATCACCGTTTCCCCATCGGAGGTAACGCCATGAAAACTCTTCTCGTCATCAAGTCCAGCCTGTTCAACGGCCAGGGTCAATCCAGCCGGCTCGCCGATGCCTTTGTCGAGCGCTGGCGCGGCAACAATCCGGATGGACGTGTCCTGTGCCGCGACCTCGCGCTCGAGCCGGTGCCGCACTTGAGCGCCGAGACCTTCAGGGGATTCCAGGCCGACCCGGTCGAGCGCACGCCCGAGCAGCACGCGGCGGTGGCTGTGTCGGATTCGCTCATCGCCGAGTTGAAATCGGCCGACGAACTGGTCCTGGGGCTGCCGATGTACAACTTCTCGGTGCCGTCCACGCTCAAGGCCTGGATGGATCATGTGGCCCGCGCCGGTGTGACCTTCCGCTACACCGAAAGCGGCCCGGAAGGATTGGTCGGCGACAAGCCGATGTATGTGTTCGCCGCTCGTGGTGGTCAGTACGCCGGCACCGACATGGACACGCAGACGCCGCTGATCCGCATGTTCTTCGGCATGCTGGGTATCAGCGACATCCGCTTCACCTATGCCGAAGGCCTGGCCCTGGGCGACGAGCAGGCCGAACAGGCGCGCGCGCAAGCGGTCGAAGCCATCGAACGACTGGCGGCCTGAGGGCCGTCGAGGAGACGCACCATGACTACGCTACGCAAGCTCGAAGGCATCATCGAGTCCCGTCCGACTTCGGACGGTGCCGGCGTCAAGCTGCGCCGCAGCCTGGGTCAGCAGGCGCACGACTCGGTCCGCCTGGACCCCTTCCTGATGCTCGACGAGTTCTACTCCGACAATCCGGACGACTATCTCGCCGGGTTTCCGCCGCACCCGCATCGCGGCTTCGAGACGGTGACCTACATGCTCGAAGGCCGCATGCGCCACGAGGACCATCTCGGCAACACCGGTGATCTCGGTCCCGGCGGCGTACAGTGGATGACCGCCGGTCGGGGCGTCATCCACTCCGAGATGCCGCAGCAGTCGGAAGGGGGCATGCGCGGATTTCAGCTGTGGATCAACCTGCCGGCCGCGGAGAAGATGAAGTCGGCCGCCTATCGCGATATTCCCGCCGATGGGATTCCCGAGATCGAGCTGGCGGCGGGGCAGCTGCGCGTGATCGCCGGCTCGCTCACGGTCGACGGGCAGAGCGCGGCGGGTCCGGTCAACGGCCGGGCGGGCGCGATGTCCACCGACCCGCGCTTCTACGACCTGCGCCTGTCGCCGTCCGGCGAAATCGAGCTGCCTTTGCCGGCCGGTCACGCCGCCTTCGTCTATGCCTACGAGGGCGAGGCGGAAATCGGTGGTGAGGCCTTGCCGCATCGCGCCGCCGGCGTGCTGGGTGACGGCGATGCCGTGCGCATCCGCGCCGGGCAGTCGGGGGCATCGCTCCTGATTCTGGCCGGCAAGCCGATCGGCGAGCCGGTGGCGCAGTACGGTCCTTTCGTGATGAATACGCGCGAGGAAATCGAGCGGGCGATCGAGGACTACCGCACAGGGCGGTTGACCGAAGCGGCCGCCTGAGCGGGCGTTTCAGGTCGCGGGCGCTTGCTGTCGGCGCACTCGCCGGGCGAATCGTCCGGCGCGGTTGAGGCCGATGCGCAGCGGCAGCGGCAGGGCTTCGAGCGGCAGGCGGTCGAGCAGGTTGCGCGTCGTCAGTCCGATTGCGGTGTCGCCCGTCACTTCCAGGCGGCGCTGGAAGAACAGCGTGTCGGGGTCTTCGAGCCGGGCGAGCAGCAGCAGGAACTCGACGGCCCGCCCGCGGATGGTGGCCTCGGCCGGTTCACGATGGGAAACGGCCTGCAAACGCCCCTGGCCGGCGGTGACCACCCAGCGAAGCTTCATGTCCTCGATTTCGATCGCCAGCCGGCGGCCGGCCAGGAAGTCGAATTCCCCGTCGGCAATCAGTTCAGTCAGCAGGCGGTTGAGTGTTTGCTCGAGCAGGTGCCGCTGGACGGGGGGCGGGCAGAGCCGAACGGGCAGGGCCGCGATCTCCGGCGGCGGCATGCGCCGTGCCAGGAAGTCGAGCGGATGGGCGATTCTTCCGGGCTGGTGCATGACGTGATGTCTCTCGGCGGCGCGGTCGGCAACCCACCGGGATTCGAGGTCGAATCCCGGCGGCGATGGGACGACGCGGATCAGTCGTCCAGGCTGCGGATGTAGGCGACGAGGTTGTCGAGGTCTTCGTCGTTGAGCGAATGACCGAAGGCGGTCATGATCGGCGACAGTCCGACCGCGGCGCCGCCGTCCTTGATGACCGTGCGGATGTGGGCGTCGTCGACGGCGTTCTGCCATTCGGCGTCGCTCAGGTCGCGCGGCTGCGGATTGAGCGCGGCCGAAGCCGGGCCGTCGCCCTTGCCGGTCGGGCCGTGGCAGGTCGCGCACAGTTGCTTGAACTTGGTTTCACCGGCGGCGGCGTCGGCGGCCAGGGACGGTTGGGCCGCGGCGGCGCCAGCGGCGAGAATGACTGCAGTCAAAAGAACACGCATTTCGACTCTCCTGTGGGTCTGGGTTGTGCGTACGCCTATTCTAGGGCCGGGCGATCCGTCTGCGCTGAATCGAGGCTGAATAAACGCCAAAAGATGCACTGATTATATCGCTTTTGGTGCGTCCGTGGCGCCAAGGCGCTTTGCGGCAGCGGGCGCGCTGCGCCACGTGGACGCTGTCCGACCTATACTTGTCGCCCGGATTCGAAACACCGTAGAACCTCCTGCAAGGCACCCGGAATGAACTTGATCGAGAAACACCACCAGCGCCGCGTCGGCATCTGGCTGCTCCTGTGCTGCCTGGTCCTCTTTTCCCTGGTCATGCTCGGCGGCGCGACCCGCCTGACGGGCTCGGGCCTGTCGATGGTCGAGTGGGAGCCGGTGACCGGCATCATCCCGCCGACCAGCGAAGAAACCTGGATGCGGGAATTCAATGCTTATCGCCAGAGCCCGGAGTACCAGAAGGTCAACCGCGGCATGTCGCTCGACGAGTTCAAGGTGATCTACTGGTTCGAGTTCGGTCATCGTCTGCTGGCGCGCTCGCTCGGACTGGTGTTCGCGCTGCCGCTGGCCTGGTTCTGGTGGCGCGGCTGGATTCCGCACAGGTTGCGTTGGCCCCTGCTGGGGCTTCTGGGGCTGGGTGCCCTGCAGGGCTGGATGGGCTGGTACATGGTCCAGAGCGGCCTGATCGACATCCCGCGAGTCAGCCCCTATCGCCTCGCCGCCCACCTGAGCCTGGCGCTGATCATCTTCTCGTTCATGTTCCGGCTGGCACTGGGTCTGCTCATGCCGGCCGAGCACCGGCCGCATCCGATGCGTCGCTGGACCGTCACCTTGCTGGTGATGACCGGGCTGACCGTCTTCGTGGGCGCCTTCGTGGCGGGCCTGCGCGCCGGTTTCGTGTACAACGATTTCCCGTTCATGGCCGGCCGCCTGATTCCCGAAGGCATCCTGGGACTGGAACCCCTGTGGCGCAATTTTTTCGAGAATACCGCCACGGTCCAGTTCATGCACCGCGTGCTGGCGCTCTCCACGCTGGCGGTGGTGATCGCCGCCTGGATCCGCCAGCGCGCTCATTCTCTCGATCGCGGTGCGCGCCTTGCCTTCCATGTGCTCTTCGCGATGGTCACCTTGCAGGTCGCGCTCGGCATCGCGACGCTGATGCTGTACGTGCCGGTGCTGCTCGGAACCCTGCACCAGGGAACGGCGGTGCTGGTGCTCGGCGCGGTGATTGCCGCGGACTATCGCGTCAGCCACGCACCCGCAGCCGGAGCGCATTCGGGTCGCCTGGCGCCGGCTTGACCCGTTTTGCGGGGTGACATTGCCCTCAGGAGTCGAGTGCGCCGCGTGCGGCCCGCTCGAGTCTGTGGGCATCGGTGACGGTGATGACGCGCGCGTCCACGTCGAGCGCGCCGGCGCGTTGCAGCGCCGTCAGGCTCCTCGAAAAGGTTTCGGGCTGTACCGCCAGTAATCCCGCGATGTGCTTCTTGCTGGCCTCAAGGCGAAACGTCTCGGGCTCCCCCTGCTTTCGGTATTCGTCGAGCAAGTAGTGCGCCACGCGCAGATGCGCGTTCTGCAGCGCCAGTGACTCGATCTGATCGATCTTCTCGTGCATGCGCATCGACAGGGTGCCCAGCAGGCGAAAGCAGGCGGCCGGGTCGTCCCGAAGCGATTCGACCAGGTCGTCGGCGTCGAATCCGACCAGTTCGCTCGGCTTGAGCGCGGCGCAGTGGACCGGGTAGACACGCCTGGGCATGAACAACGTCGCCTCGGCGAAGCTACGTCCCGGGTTGATGATTGCGATGATCTTCTCCTGGCCGGCGTCGGAAAGGCGATACAGCTTGAGCTGGCCCGTTCGGCACAGCCAGATGCGACGCGCGGGGTCGCCTTGACGGAACAGTGTTTCGCCGCGCTCGACGGATACCGCGCGTGCCTTGGCCAGGGCGCGCGCCGCTCCCGGCTCGTCCAGGCCGCTCAGCAGCGGAAATCGGCGCAGCTCCTCGATGGTCGGTTCTCGACGGTCATTCATGGCAACATCCTCCATGCGGCCCCGACGGGAGCCGAATTGGCGTATAGTGAGTAAACCAGTATTTCATATACCACTATTTGACCGGAATCAACAAACCGGATCTCGATGGACATGAACAGGCACGACGACGAGCAACTGGTGGATTGGCTCAGCCCGCTGTTTCTGGGCTCCTACGCCGAGAACAACGAGCTGCTGGAGAAAGTGCTCGTGGAGCTGCTGCGCGATCACGTCTATTGGCGACGCAACATCCACCCCGAGGATCGCCCCCAGATCCCCGTACTGGCCGAGACGGGCCCCGAGTACCGGCGCTTCGTCGGCCGCATGAAGACCGAATTGCACGGCCTGACCGCCCGCCTGAAAAACTCCGCCCCTTTCTTCAACCCGCGCTATATCGGCCACATGGCCTCGGACCTGCTGCTGCCGGGGCTGATCGCCCAGCTGGTCACGACGCTGTACAACCCCAACCATGTCACCGACGAAGCCTCGCCGGTGACCCTGCCGCTCGAGCTCGACCTCGGCCGGCAGCTGGCGACCATGTTCGGGCTCAACACGGATCCCGAGCGCGAACCCTGCGCCTGGGGTCACGCCACTTCGGGCGGCACCATCGCCAACGACGAGGCGCTCTGGTATTTCCGCGCCGTGCGCTACTGGCCGCTGGCGGCTGCCAGCGCCATGCGCGAAGCCGGCTTCGAGCCCGGGGAGATCGCCTACGGCCCGAAGGATTTCCTGCAGGCTTCCGACCACGCCCTGTTCAACCTGCCCATCGACACCGTCATCCGTCTGAGGCGCGCCCTGCTGGCCGAGGTGGAACGCAAGCTCGACCGGCGCGAGGCGCGCCGCCTGGCCAAAGCGATCGAGGCCGAACGGGTCGAGACCCTGGGCATGGCCGAGTTCCATGCCCGCCACCCGGCGCTCGGCACGCCGGCCGTTCTGGTGGCCGATACCGCGCACTACTCCTGGGAGAAGGCGCTCAAGCTTCTGGGCCTGGGTAGCGCGCAGCTCGAAGCCGTCGCCGTCAACGAGCGCATGCGCCTGGACGCCGACGCGCTCGAGCGCAAGCTCGCCCAGCTCCACGAGCAGGGCCGGCCGGTGCTGGCGGTGATCGGCATTCTCGGCACCACCGAATTCGGATCGATCGATCCGATCCACGAAATCGTGGCCGCCCGGCAGCGCTGGCGAAAGGCGGGCCTGGAGTTCGCCGTCCACGTCGACGCCGCCTGGGGCGGCTACCTGGCCAGCATGTTCCACCGGCCCGACGGCACGCTGCTCGGTCACGAAGAGATGCAGCGCGATTTCCACTTCTTCCCGTCGGCGCCGGTCTACAAGGCCTTCGCCGCGCTTCGCCATGTCGACTCGCTGACGGTCGATCCGCACAAGCTGGGCTACGTGCCTTTCGGCTGCGGCGCCTATGTGGCGCGCAATCGCGGCATGACCGACTTCATCAGCCAGAAGGCCGCCTACGTCTTCGACGAGGCCGAAGCCACCGCCGACTCGGAATACGAGCGCCGCTTCCGCAACCTGGGCCAGTACATCCTAGAGGGATCCAAACCCGGTGCGGCCGCAGCCGGCGCCTGGCTGAGCCACCGGGTGCTGCCGCTGGACGCCGAAAACATGGGTCGCCTGATCAGCGAGACGATCCGCAACTGCGAATATTTCTTCGAGCACGTCGACCAGTTGCGCGACGAGCTCGACGGCATCGCCCGCGTGGCCCTGCCTTTCGAGCCCGACACCAACCTGGTCTGCCTGGCGATCAATCCGGCCGGCAACCGTTCGCTGGCGAGGATGAACGCCTTTGGGCGCCGGCTCTACGCGCACCTGGGCGTGGGCGAAGAGATCGATATCCACACGCGCGAGTTCTTCGGCTCACGCACCCTGGTGCACCGCGACAAGCTGGGGGCGAAGGCCGCGGCGCGGCTGATGGATGAACTCGATCTCGACCCGGCGACCTTCGTGGAAGAGCCCGACGATTCCGGAGAGCAGGCCGACAGCGTCTTCCTGCTGCGCCACACCCTGATGAATCCCTGGCTGAGCGGACACGAGGAAGGCCTGAACTACCTCGACCGCTACTGCCGACACCTGGCCGCCCTGGTGCGGCGCGAACTGGCCGACTGACAACAACCGAGGAGCCACTGACATGAAACACGGAACCAACGTACTGCTCGCCGTCCTGATCACGCTGGGCCTCAGCGGCGTCGCCGGCGCACAGCAGGGCAAGCACGAGCAAGGCCACCACGAAATGCACGCCAGCGGGGAGCTCCAGCTGCAGCGCCCGGAGTCGGGCAAGTGGGCCAGCGACGAATCCCTCCGGCAGGGCATGAGCGAACTCGAGGCTGCCTTCGGGCCGGCCCACGCGGCCTACCGCAACGATGCCTTCGACGCCGAACAGGCTGCTGGGCTGGCCGACACGATCGAGCAGAAGGTCAACTTCATGTTTGCCAACTGCCGTCTGCCCGCGGACGCCGATGCCGAGCTGCACAAGCTGCTCGCCGCCTCGCTGGATGCCGCGCGCATGTTGCGAGAGTCCGACGAACCGCATCGGGGCCTGCATCGGCTCCACCGCGTACTGCAGGCCTATCCTGAACACTTCGAGCACCCCGGCTGGGCGGACTGACCCGATCGCC
The DNA here is from genome assembly GCF_003410055.1 of Wenzhouxiangella sediminis. Lineage (GTDB taxonomy): Bacteria > Pseudomonadota > Gammaproteobacteria > Xanthomonadales > Wenzhouxiangellaceae > Wenzhouxiangella > Wenzhouxiangella sediminis. The sequence continues at coordinate 51,506 of NZ_QUZK01000002.1, forward strand.
GGGCGCGGTCGCGATCGGTCGCTCCCGACCTGCGGGGTACACTGAACGCCCATTCGGGCGAACGCCCCCACTCTTCAACGATCGAGGAAAGCCGCTGGTGACCCGCCTTTTTCCGAGACTGATCATCCTCGCATGGGGACTGAGTGCCGCCATCGCCCTGGCCGGGGACGACCGCGCCGGAATTCGTCCGGCTTACGAGTTCGACACGCAAGAGGCTTTCGATTCCGGGCAGATCCCCGCCTACGCGGGCGCGCACGATGCCGTCCACGACCGCATCGATGCCGATATCGAGCGGCACATCGGCGAGCTTCAGCGCTGGGTGCGTCAGCGCTCGATCAGCGCGCAGGACGACGGCATCGACGCCATGGCCGGAATGCTCGCCGGCGACCTGCGCCGACTCGGCTTCGCCGAGGTCGACATCGTCGAAACCGACGGTCATCCGGGGGTGTTCGGGCACTACGATGCCGGCGCGGAGAAGACCCTGGTCGTCTACATGATGTACGACGTCCAGCCGGTCGAAGACAATTGGCAGATCGACGATCCCTTTGCCGGTGAGCTGGTCGAAACCGAGCTGGGCACGGTCCTGATGGCGCGCGGCGCCACCAACCAGAAAGGCCCCGAGCGGGCGTTTCTCAACGCGCTCGACGCGATCATCGCGACCGAGGGCACGCTGCCCGTCAATCTCTACGTCGTGGCCGAGGGCGAGGAGGAGCTGGGATCGACCCATTTCGACCAGGTCCTGGCCCCCTACGCGGATCGCCTGCGCGAGGCCGACGGCGCGTATTTTCCGATGAACCTGCAGGGCAGCGGCGGCTCGGTATCGCTCAACCTGGGCGTCAAGGGCATCGTTTACTTCGAGCTGCGCTCGGCCGGCGGCGACTGGGGCGGCCCGCGCGATAACGAGATTCACGGCTCCTACAAGGCCGTCGTCGACGCTCCGGCACTGAGGCTGGTCAACGCCATCGCTTCGATGACTTCCGCCGACGGCAACACGGTGCTCATCGACGGCTGGTACGAAGGCCTGCGCGGGCCGACGCCGGAAGAACAGCGGCTGATCAACGGTATGGTCGAACGCGACGCTTTCGCCGGACTTCAGGAATCGCTCGGCGTCGAGCGCTGGGTGCAGGACCTGGAATCGCGGGATCTCGTGCTGCGCTACCTGTTCGAGCCGACGCTCAACATCAACGGCATCTGGTCGGGCTACACGGGCGAGGGCGGCAAGACGATCCTGCCGCAGGTCGCCACCGCCAAGATCGACTCCCGCTTGCCGCCCGGACGCGAGCCCGAGCAGGTCTGGCGCATGATTCGCGATCACCTGGATCGCCACGGCTACGCCGACCTGGAGATCGTCCAGATCGAAGGTCGCGGCTATCCGGCGGCAAGCACCTCCGTGGAATCCGGGCTGGTGCGCACCGCCATTTCGGTGTTCAACCGATACGGTCACCCGCCCGCGGTGTCCCCTTGGCTGGCGGGCAGCGCGCCCTTCTACCAGTTCACCGATCACCTCGACCTGCCGTTCGTGTTCGGCGGGCTCGGTCACGGCGCCGGCGCGCACGCGCCCGACGAGTTCATGCTCATTCATCCGGCCGAAGGCGTGCATGCGGCCGGGCTCGCCGAGGTCGAGAAGTTCTACGCCGACCTGCTGTTCGCCTTCGCCGAGGGCTGAGCCGGGCCGCGCTCGAGCGACAGCACGACGAAGGTCGTCAGCAGGCCGGTGCTCCAGCAGGCCGCGGCCAGCAGCAAGGAGCCGGGGCTGCCGGCCCCGAAGAGCCTGGCCAGCGCCGCCACGGCCATCAGGATGGTCGTCGCCACCAGCCAGCAAGCGCGGGCCGTCGGATCGATCCTCAAGCGGAGTAATCGAGTGCGCAGCATGATGATGCTTGTCAGCGTGCCGAGTGCGCCGACGGTAATCGCGTGCGTTGCCGTGGCGGGCGCCAGCCCCAGGTCGAAGCCGCGGCTCGCGCCCAGGAGGATCAGTCCGGCGCCGAGCCAGGCGTAACCCGGGCCCAGGCAGAAAAGGTCGGTCCGGCCCGCGCACTCCCAGAGACGCCAGCGCAGCAGCCTCACGATCGCCAGAGCCCCGGCGACGACCAGCAGCAGGCCGTGAACGAGGCCCAGGGCCGGAACCGGTCCGGTGACTGCCGCGCCGATCATCGACAGTAGAATCGCCCCCTCGATGCGCGGCTGCACACGTGCTTCCAGGCTTCCGCCGCGACGTTCGATGGCCCCGGCCGCTGCCGGAGCGATCAGACGCCCGCCGAAGAACAGCATCAGCACGGCGAACAGCACGACCGCCTCGCCCAGTATGAGGTACAGCACGAATCCGCCGCCCCGGGCCAGCACCAGATGAAAGGCGGCCGCGCAGGCGCACAGCGCGATGACCAGGGGCCCGGTCAGTCGGTTGCGCCATTTCTTGGCCGCCTTCATGAAGCGCGGCGCGGCGGTCGCGGCCAGCACGGCGGCGAAGCCGATGTTGCTCACCGCCGCCAGCAGGCTTTCGGGCACAAACAAGAAGGCCAGGCGAGCGGTCAGCCACAGCCCCAGCAGCAGCGCCAGCCGCGGCCACTCGACGCGGTTGACCAGGAAGCCGCAGACCACCGCCAGCGCGTAGCCGAACAGCAGCTCGTGAGCATGCCCGGCCACGGTACGCAGGCCGGGCGGCGCCGGCATCAATCCGGTCCAGGCGGCGGCGAAGATCGGAACGACGAGCGCCCCGTACAGAGCCGCCAGCGGAAAGAACCAGGTTTCGGTGATGACACGCGGAGCGGTGCCGGCCCACGCGCTCGAGCGCCCGGTCTCGGAGGTTTCTGCCATAATATGCATTCTACATACTTTATTGGGTTGCCGGCCTGTCGGCGCCCCGGGAGCAAGCAACATGACCCACCTGACCAATCCCCGCTTCAAGGCCTGGGAGTGCGTCGGCTGCGGTCGCATCGAAGCGCCCCAGCCCTGCCTGGGCATCTGCCAGGATCGCGCCGTCGAGTTGGTTCATGCCGACGACTACGAGCGGCTGCAGGCAGACAATCGCCAGATGCGCGAACTGATCCTGCGCCTGGCACGCACCAGCCCGCGAGAAGGTCAGTGGGAGGCGGGCTATCGGGCGCTGCAGAGTCGAGCGCTGGATCTGCTCGATCGGCTCGAGCGGCAGGACGCGCCGAATTGATGCCAGAATGACGGCCATGGCCATCGAACTGGCACTATCCGACCTGCAGGTCGCGAGTGAACGCATTCGCGGTCAGGTCGTGCGAACGCCCTTGACCGGCAGTGAGCGCCTGTCCGAACGCATCGGCGCGCCGCTGTCTCTCAAGCACGAGAACCTGCAGCTGACCGGCTCGTTCAAGATCCGCGGCGCCAGCAACAAGCTCGCCAGGCTGAACGACGGTGCCGACCGCCCGGCCGGCGTGGTGGCCGCTTCGGCAGGCAATCACGCCCAGGCGGTGGCCCACGCCGCCCGGCGCTTCGGGCTGCCGGCCACGGTGGTCATGCCCGAGACCGCGCCGATGACGAAGGTCGACGCCTGCCGGGCGTTGGGCGCGCGCATCGAGCAGGTCGGCACCAGCCTCGAGGAAGCCACCGGACGCGCGCATGAACTGAGTGAGCGCGAGGGGTTGGCGTTCATTTCGCCCTACGACGACTGGGACATCATTGCCGGTCAGGCCAGCTGCGGCCTGGAGATGCTCGAGGATCTGCCCGGGATGACGGCCTGTGTCGTGCCCCTCGGAGGCGGCGGCCTGCTTTCGGGTATTGCGCTCGCGCTGAAGCTGCAGCGCCCCGACATTCGCCTGATCGGCGTGCAGGCCGATGCGGTCGCGCCCTGGCGGCATTTTCTCGCCGACGGCGGCTTCGAGGCCATCGATCCGCGGGCGCGCACGATCGCCGACGGCATCAGCGTCAAGGCACCCGGCAAGCTCACCCGCCAGGTCATTGCCGAACACGTCGACGAGATCGTCACCGTCGACGACAACGCGATCGCAAGCGCCATCGTGACCCTGCTGGAGAGCACGCGCACGATCGCCGAAGGCGGCGGCGCGGTCGCCCTTGCGGCGCTGCTGGAGGATCGCATCGCGGTTTCCGGCGACGATCGGGTGGCCTGCGTGATCTCCGGCGGTAATATCGACATGGCCCTGGTGGGCCGCTCCATCGACTACGGCCTGAATGCCAGCGGGCGCTTGCTGAGCGTCGCCGTGACCCTGCCGGACCGGCCGGGCAGTCTGGCCGGACTGATCGATGAAGTGGCCTCGCTCGGCATGAACGTCCGCGAGGTCCGCCACCGCCGGGGCGAGGTGCATGTGCCGGTGGGGTTTACCGAGATCACGCTTGAACTCGAGACGCGCGATGCCGGGCACCAGGCCGAATTGTTCGAACGGCTGGCCGGAAAGGGGATCGGTGTGCGTGTGCTTGGCGCGTCAGATTGACACTGCATCACGATGAAGGCTCCACGATGAGTGACCGCATTCGCATCCAGCGCATCTACGACCATGATCAGGACACGACCGGCACGCGCGTGCTGGTCGACCGCGTCTGGCCGCGCGGCGTCTCCAAGGACGATGCCAACCTGGATCACTGGTACAAGGAACTCGCGCCCTCGAGCGAACTCCGAAAGTGGTTCGGCCACGATCCCAAGTTGTGGGCAGCCTTCAAGCAGAAATACCGCAAGGAATTGAAGGACGACGACAAGCGTGAGCAGTTAAGGGAACTGGCCGAAATGGCCGGCTCGGATGGGCTGGTGCTGCTCTACGGCGCGAAGGACACGGAGCACAACCAGGCGGTCGTGCTCCGTGAAGTGCTCGAGGAAATTCTCTGATGGGTGAAGTCCACGCAAATCTACTGCGCGTGGACTTCAATCCTTCCAGTAGTCGTTGGCTGCCGCGATGGTCTGGAAATGCACCGCGACCACGTGCGAGGCGGCGATCAGGTCCTCGGCGTCCTCGGAGTATTCGGGCCGCTGATCGAACAGCACTTCCTTGTTCGGCTGTGTCGCCACCACGGCCCGGCGGGCCAGCTTCACGGCCAGGTCGAAGCCTTCGGCCGGCGTGCCGGTGATCAGGCTGAGGGCGTCCTCGCTTTGCCCGGCTGGTGAGTTCGCCGGTTCCTGGGCCGACAGCGGGCCCATGGCCAACAGGCCGGCCAACAGGACGACTATTCTCCAGTTCTTCATTATGCTTCTCCTCAGAATGATGGCTGCGAGATATTACATGCGGGTTGCATGCATGATTCGCAAGCCGGCCCCTGGAGAAGACCGCGTGGGCTGCTGCGGGTGGCTGGGTCAGCCCTGCTGGCTGCGCTCATCGCGCACGCGCTGCTGGGCGCGGCGGAAAGCGTCCTCGATTTCGGAATTGTCGAACATGGGCATCGGCGCGTCCGGGTCGGGATCGCGCAGCACGAACACCGCGCCACAGTATTCGCAGGCCTCGCGGCCGGAACGATGCACGGGCACGTAGACGCGCGGGTGGGCGTTCCACAGCTTCATCTCGGGCGTCGGGCAAGACAGCGGCAGGTCTTCCCAGCTGACCTCGTATTCATGCTCCCGGCAGGCGGGTTGGAGTTCGCCTTCCTTGCGTTTGGCGACCATCGGGCTTTCTCCGCAGCGGATCCATTACCAGCGCCATATGGTACTCGCTTGAAGGCGCCGGTGGTGACGGCGGACCGCCATCGGCGGCCTGATCGATGTCAAATCAACGCTCCCAGCGGCGTGATAGTTTGATCGTCATAAGTGAAGCGGAGCGAGAGCGACATGAAAATCGACGTAGCCATCGTCGGTGCCGGCCCGGCCGGCCTTTGCCTGGCCCGTGCCCTCGACGGCATGGGTCTCGAAATCCGATTGTTCGACGGTAGCTCCGGGGAGTCCCTGGCCGACCCGGCCGAGGACGGGCGGGAGATCGCGCTGACCCACGCCTCGCAGGCCGTGCTGGAGCGCCTCGGTGTCTGGCAGCGGCTGGATTCCGATGCGCTCAGCGATCTGCGCGATGCGGCGGTGTTCGACGGGGAGTCGGAACGCCCCATGCGTATCAGCCACGCCGACGGCGGCAGGGAACGGCTCGGCACGCTCGTCGCCAATCACCACATCCGCAAGGCCGCCTGGGACGCCGTGGCCGCTCAGGACGGGGTCGAGGTGGAGGCGGGCGTCTCCGTCGAGGGCACGGCCCTGTCAGCCGGCGGTCGCCGGCTCTCCCTGTCCGACGGGCGCTCGGTCGATGCCGAACTGGTCATCGCCGCCGATTCGCGCTTTTCCGGCCTGCGCCGGGCGGCCGGGATCGGCGCGAGAATGCGCGATTTCGGGCGCAGCATGCTGCTGGCCCGGATGCGCCTGGAGCACGACCACGAACACGTCGCCTGGGAGTGGTTCGGCTACGACCGCACCCTGGCGTTGCTGCCGCTCAACGGCCGGCGCGCCTCGGCGGTCATCACCCTGCCGCACGAGCAGGCCCGGCGGCTGTCGGAGCTCGACGAAGCCGAGTTCAACCGTGAAGTCACCGCCATGTACCGCGGACGCCTCGGCGAGATGCGCCTGGAAGGCCAACGGCATCTGTATCCGCTGGTCGGTGTCTGGCCCGACCGGCTGGTGAGCGAGCGACTGGCTGCCGTGGGCGACGCCGCCGTGGGCATGCACCCGGTCACCGCCCACGGCTTCAATCTGGGACTGACCGGCATCGACATCCTCTCCGGCGAGATGCGCGCGGCGATCGGGCGGGGCCGGCCGGTCTCCGACCCCGCCGTGCTATCGGCCTATCAGCGCCGGCACCGGATGGCCAGCCTGCCGCTGTACCTGGCGACCGCCACGGTGGTCGGGCTCTATACCGACGACCGTCTGCCGGCCCGCTTGCTGCGCCGCTCGGTGCTGCGCGTGGCCAGTCGCGTCGCGCCCTTCCGGCAGGCCGTGGCGCGTCAGCTGACCGGAAAGGGCGGCCTGCCCGGGCCGCTGGAATTCCTGCGCGGGACGCCGCCGTGAGCCGCCGCATCCTGATCATCCAGGGCCACCCCGACCCGGCCGAAGAGCACTTCGGGCACGCCCTGGCCGCGGCCTACCGCAAGGGCGCCGAGGCCGCCGGCCACAGCGTGGAAGCGGTGCGCCTGGCCGATCTCGATTACCCCATGCTCGCCAGCGAGAAGGAATGGACCGACGGCGAGTTGCCCGCATCCCTGCGCCCGGTGCAGGAGCAGATCGCCAGGGCCGATCACCTGGTTTTCTTCTTTCCGCTTTGGCTGGGCACCCTGCCGTCCCGGGTCAAGGCTTTTCTCGAGCAGGTCATGCGCCCCGGCTTCGCGTTTGCCGCCGACGCGCGAGAGGGCATTGGCGAGCGCCTGCTCAAGGGGAAGTCGGCGCGCGTGGTCATCACCATGGGCATGCCCGGGCCGGTCTATCGCTGGTTCTTCGGCGCCCATGGGTACCGCAACCTCAAACGCAATATCCTGCACTTCTGCGGCATCCGGCCCGTGCGGCGCTGTTTCGTCGGCGGCGTGGCCGGCAAGAACGATCGGGGACGCTCGCGCTGGCTCGGGCGAATCGAGGCCCTGGGCCGCAAGGGCGCCTGAACCGGCTACCCTTGCGGAATGGAAGAGCCCGTCACGCAAGCCCAAACCCTGATTACCCTCGGCGCGCTACTGCTCGGCGGCCTGGCGGTGGAGACGGTCGGCCGGCGGCTGCCGGTGCCGCGCGTGACCCTGCTGTTGATCTTCGGCTACCTGATCGGGCCCGACATGGCCGGCTTTCTCGACGCCTCGGAGGCGAAGCGGTGGTTCGAGCCGATGACCACCATCGCCCTGGTGATGGTGGGCTTTTTGATCGGCGAGAAATTTCACCCCGAGCGCATGCGCGCCTGGGGACGAACGGCCCTGGTGGTCTCGCTGGTCCAGGCCGTCGCGACCGCGGCCGTGACCACGTTCGGCCTGATGCTGCTGGGCATCGAGCCGGCCGTCGCCCTGTTGCTGGGCGGTGTGGCTTGCGCCACCGCACCGGCGGCTACCTTCGACGTCGTGCGCGAGGAATCCGCGGCCGGTCCGCTGACCGACACGCTGCTCGGCGTGGTGGCCTTCGACGATGCCTGGGCGCTGCTGATCTTCAGCCTGGCGGCTGCCGCGGTGGCCGTCATGACCGGGATGGGAGAGGGCAACGGCTTTCTGTTCCACGCCGTGCGCGAAGTCGGCGGCGCTGTACTGCTCGGCGGCGTGCTGGGCCTGTTGGCCGGCTTGCTGACGCAGCGCATCCGGCCGGGTGAGCCGACCCTGCTCGAGGCGCTGGGCATCGTGTTGCTCACCGCCGGACTGGCGACGCTCTGGAACCTGTCGTTCATTCTTGCCGCGATCACCATGGGTGCCGTCATGACCAACGTGGCCCGTCATCACCAGCGCGCCTTCCACGAGATCGAGCATATCGAGTGGCCCTTCCTGTTGTTGTTCTTCGTGCTGGCCGGGGCCTCGCTGCACGTCGATGTGCTGCTCGGCGTGGGCGTGCTCGGGTTCGCCTATGTCGCGTTGCGCGTCGTCGGCAAGATCGGCGGCGGGGTGCTGGGCGTGGCGCTGGCCGGCGGCAGCCCCACGCTCAGGCGCTGGCTGGGTCCGGCACTGCTGCCGCAGGCGGGCATCGCGCTGGGCCTGGCGCTGATCATCGAGCAGCGCTTTCCCGAAATCGACGGTTACCTGCTGACGATGGTGATCGCGGCAACCGTGATCTTCGAAATTTTCGGCCCGCCCTGCACGCGCCTGGCCCTGCGGCGCTCCGGCGAGGCAGGGCAGGCCCGGCCCGAAGATGAAGGTGAAGACGAGACGCCTTACAGTCCCTGATCCACGGCGGTGATTCGGCCCTGCGGTCCGACCAGGATCAGTTCGCCCCGGTCGCCGATGTCGAAGCGCTGGACGCCGGCCAGTAAATCGAGGAATCGCTTCTCCAGGCTCATCAGGGGTTCGCGGCAGGCCATCTTCGTGGCCGCCGCCGGACCGACCGACAAGCCTTCGCCGCTCAGTTCGTAGCCGGCCGTGTAGCGGTTGCAGGCGGCCCGGCCGGCGACGCGCCCGTCATCGTCGAACTGCAGGCTGATCTCGACCTCCTCTCCGTCTTCGATCGCGTCGGGGACCGGATCCTCAGCCAGTTGCACCACCCGCCAGGTGCTCGCGGTGAGCAGGTCGAGGGGCTTGCCGCCGCAACCGCCCAGCCGGCCGTCTTCGAACTGCATGGCCACAGTGTAGGGGTGCGGCATGCCGGTGGCCGAATCCCGGCAGAGGCTTCGCTCGAAGGCCGCCAGGATCGGGCCGTGCTCGCCGAGTCCGCGAAACCGGGTGGTTCGGCCGCTCGAGCCGGTCTGCACGATGGGCGCGGTCGTGACGGTCTGCCCGTAGTCGCTGGTCAGCTCGATCAGTTTCTCGCCGATCTCGACGCGCCATCCGGGCTCGTTGCCGCCCCCGGAAACCGGTGCGGACAGGGGCTCCAGCCGCCGGCAGTCGCGGACCGCTTCGTCGCCGCGGAGGAGCAGGATTTCTCCGCCCTTTTCGTGAATGCCCAACTGCGACTCGCCGCCGGCGCGATAACGGACCCCCGAAGCCGCCGGGACCTGTTCGACGCTGTGCAGCTGGCCGTCGACGGCCAGGAACAGGTGCTCGTCGACCGCTCCGAACATCACTTCGGTGCCACCGCACTGCCAGGCCTGGCCGAAGCCGGCTGCAATCGGCTCGTGCAGACGCACTTCACCCAGTTCGGCGCGTCCATCCTCCGGCATGACGAGGACCGGCCCGGTCAGTCTGAGCAGCTCGTCGCCCACCAGCACGGCCGCGCTCAGCTCGTAGATCGAGGGGGCATTACTCTCGGGCTGGACCGAAAAGCCGAGCGGGACCGGAACCTGGCGCCCTTCGAGGCGGGTGCTGAATCGCGTCAGCGACTTGCGCCCGTCGGGGCCGACGGCGTCGACGGCAACCAGCATTTCGGCGTCGCCGGGCAGCGCGATCCGCTCGGGATAGAACAGCTGGGCTTCCACGAAAAAGGGGTCGGGGGCCTCGGCCCCGGCCGCCTCATCGTCCGAGCGCATGTCGACCGTCCAGGTGCAGCCGACCAGCCAGAGGATCACGGGAAACAGGGCGAACAGTCTTTTCATCGTCAGGCCTTCGTGGACGCGGTCATGTCAGTGATGACCATGATAGGCGCGCCAGGTTCAGGGGGATGGCCGCTTCCGTCTGCGATAATGCGGGCATGGACATTACCGCGCGTTCCGGTCTGCTCGAAGCCTTCTCCCGCGTGCTGGGGCAATCGGGTGTCGTCCGGGACGCGGCCGACCTCGACCGATACACGGCGGAGCCGCGCGGGCGCTACCACGAACGACCGCTGGCGGTGCTTCGCCCGGCCAGCACCCAGGAAGTGGCCGCGATCGTCTTGCTGTGCCGCGAGCATGGCGTGGCGATCGTGCCGCAGGGCGGCAATACCGGACTGGTCGGGGGGCAGAGCATCGACCGGCCCGAGCACGAGGTCATCCTGAGCCTGGAGCGAATGCGCTCAATCCGCGAGGTCGACGCCGACGGCGCCAGCCTGATCGCCGAGGCCGGCTGCACCCTGGCCACCGCGCAGGCCGCCGCCGAGTCCGTCGGCCTGCTGTTCCCCATGAGCCTGGCCTCGGAGGGTACGGCGACCATCGGCGGCAACATCGCGACGAATGCCGGGGGGCACCTGACCGTTCGCTACGGCAACATGCGCCGGCAGGTGCTGGGCCTCGAGGTCGTGCTTGCCGACGGCCGCGTGCTCGACGGCCTGACCTCGCTGAGAAAGGACAACAGCGGCTACGACCTCAACCAGCTCTTCATCGGGTCGGAGGGCACCCTGGGGATCATCACCGCCGCCTCGCTCAATCTCGTCTCGATGCCGCGACAGAGCATGACGGCCTTCATCGGCGTGCACGACCTGCCCGCCACCCTGACTCTGTTGCGCCTGCTGCGAAACCATCTGGGCGAGACCGTCTCGGCGCTGGAACTGATGCCGCGACTGGCGCTGGACTTCGTGCTCGACTACCTGCCCGATGCCCACGATCCGCTGGTGCGCGCGTATCCCTGGTACCTGCTGCTCCAGTGCGACACGGCGGTCGCCGGCGACTGGCTGCAGGATGCCTGCGTGCAGGCCCTCGAGCGTGCCGCCGACGAGGGCGTGGCGGCGGATGCCGTCGTCGCCGGCGACGACACCCGGGCGAACAGCCTCTGGCGGCTGCGCGAGGCGATCTCGCCGGCGCAGAAGACCGGCGGCGTCAGCCTCAAGCACGACATCTCGGTCCCGGTGGCGACCATCCCGGAATTCGTCGCCGAAACCTGTGCCGCCCTCGAGCGGCAGGTGCCCGGCATCCGGCCCTGCGTGTTCGGGCACATCGGCGACGGCAACCTGCACTTCAACCTGAGCCAGCCCGAAGACATGGCCGCCGATGCCTTTCGGGCCCTGGAGGGTGACTGCAACCGCATCGTATTCGACGCCGTCGTCCGTCACCGCGGCTCGATCGCCGCCGAGCACGGCATCGGCCGGCTGCGCGCAGGCGAGCTGGCGCGGCGGGGCGATGCCGTGCGCCTCGACCTGATGCGGCGCCTCAAGCGGGCCCTCGATCCCGACGACCTGCTCAATCCGGGCAAGGTGCTGGCGCCCGGCGAGTCCGGGTGATGGCCAGGCGAGTGCTCGTGATCGGCGGCGGTGTCGTGGGGGCGACCACGGCGCTGGCCCTGGCCGAGCGCGATTTCGAAGTCACGCTCATCGACAAGCGTGACCGCCTCGCCGACGACACCAGTCATGCCAACGGCGGTGGGGTCACGCCGCTGCATTCCGAACCCTGGAACGGCCCGGGACTGGCCACCAGCCTGTTCTCCTATCTCGGCCGCGGCGACGCCCCCTGGCAGCTGCCCCTGGGCAGCTTGCCCTCGCTGGGCGGCTGGGGCCTGCGCTTCCTGGCCCAGTCCAGGTCGTCGCGCTTTGCGGCCAATGCCCGAGCCAACATCCGACTGGGCCTGTACTCGCTCGATCGCATGCGCGCTTGGCGATCCCGCTACGGATTCGAATACGCGCAGACGACGGCCGGGTCCATGCAGCTGTACTTTTCGCGGCCAGCGCTGGACCGGGCGCTCACCACGCGCCGCCGGCTGATCGAGGGGCTCGGCGAGGTCGAACCGCTTGCCGCCGACGAAGCCGTCGCCCGCGAACCCGCGCTGACGCCGGTGGCCGAGCGGCTCGCCGGTGCGCTGTTCTATTCCCGTCACGAATCCGGCGATGCGGCGCGGTTCGCGCGCTGCGCGGCCGCCGAGGCCGAACGCCAGGGGGCGCAGATGAGGCTGGGCAAAGCGGTAAGCCGCATCGTCTGCGACCAGGGCCGATTCAAGGCGGTGGCCGTCGCCGGGGGATCGATCGAGGCGGATGCCTGCGTGATCGCCGCCGGGCCCGAGACGCCGCGCCTGCTGGCGCCGCTCGGCCTGCGCGTTCCGATCCGACCCGTCCGCGGGTACTCGGCCAGCTTCGAGCTCGACGACGCCGGGGCGTTGCCGAAACTCCCGCTGCTCGATACCGCGCGCCGCTTCGTGACCCTGCGCCTGGGCGAGCGCGGCCTGAGGGTCGCCGGCCTGGCGGATTTCGCCGGGCATCGCCGCGCCATTCCCCCGGCGCGAATGGACGTCCTGCTCGACAGCGCGCGGAATCTCCTGCCCGCCCTGGCGGACCGGCTCACCCCGGCGGCCGGCCGCCTCTGGGCGGGCCTGCGGCCGGTTACGCCCGACGGACGAGCGCTGTTGGGTGAAACGCGGATCGGGGGCTTGTACCTGAATGCCGGGCACGGCCCGATGGGCTGGACCATGGCTTGCGGCTCGGCCGAACTGATCGCCGATCTCGTCCTGGCTCGCAGTCCTGCGATCGATCCGGCGCCATTTCGCCCGGCACGCTGAACGACGGTAGAAATCGCCCTGGATCCGTTGGATACTTGCGGCTCGCGGGTGGGGAGCCCGGCCACGGATTGCCCAGGATGTCCAGCAGCAGCCCAGAGGATGACGTCGTCATCGGCGAGCTCACCGTCCTGTTGTCGCGAGTGCGCGCCGGTGAGCATGAAGCATTCGATCGCCTGTTCTCGCTGGCCTATCGGCAACTGCATCGCATGGCGCGCCAGCGCATGCTGGCGTCCGGCCCTCAAATGACCCTGGACACGACGGGTCTTCTGCACGAGACCTATCTGAAGCTCTCCGGCGGCAGGATGCAGGACCTGCGCGATGGCGGTCACTTCCTGGCGGTGGCTGCGCGCGCCATGCGCCAGGTCATCATCGACTTTGCCCGTCGCCGGCGGGCCGACAAGCGCGGCGGCAAACAGTGCATGGTGACACTCGACTGCGAGCGCATCGCCGTGGCTGATCAGGCAGAGCGTCTGTTCGATCTGGATCGCCAGCTGGATGTGCTGGCTCGCCAGGATCCGCGCCTGGTCCAGGTGATCGAGTGCCGGTTCTTCGCGGGCCTGAACGAGCAGGAAACGGCCGTCGCCCTGGATACTTCGGTCAGCACGGTACAGCGCGACTGGGTTCGCGCGCGCGCCTGGTTTGCAGGTCAGCGTGACAGCGAGCAGACCCGCGATGGCGCTTGACGACGCCGACTGGCGGCGGCTCGACGGCGCGTTGAGCGATTGCCTGGCGCTGCCCGCGGGCGAGCGAGAGGCCGAGCTGGAGCGCCGCCTGGGCGACCGCCCAGAGCTGCTCGCCGCCGCGATCGAGGCGCTTCGCGCCGATGCCGAGCCACCGTCGATCGGGTCGATGGCGCCGCAGTTGCTCGAATCCATGGGCCTCGATCTCGACCGGCGCGAAGACGAGCACTGGCGCGCGCGCCGACTCGGTCCCTGGGAAATCGGACCGCGCATCGCTTCCGGCGGCATGGGCTCGGTTTATCACGGCCGCCGCGCAGACGGCGCCTTCGAGCGCGAGGTGGCCGTCAAGCTGCTGCCCCTGTCGCTGCAGGACGAGGACATGGTGCGCCGCTTCGAGAAGGAGCGTGCGATCGCCGCGCGACTGAATCATCCCGGCATCGCCCGCCTGCTCGACGGCGGCACGGCCGAAGACGGTTCGCCCTGGCTGGTGCTCGAACACATCGACGGGCAGCCCATCGACGCCTGGAGTGACCAACGATCGCTCGGGATTCGGGCGCGTATCGAGCTGCTGCTGCAGGTCTGCGAGGCGGTCCAGTTCGCCCACTGCAACTTGATCGTTCACCGCGACCTCAAGCCGGCCAATATCCTCGTCGACGCCGAAGGGCGGGTGCGCCTGCTCGATTTCGGCATCGCCCGACTGCTGGCCGATATCGACCCGGAAGGCGCCACCGCGCCGTTGGGCGCGCGCCTCACGCCCGACTACGCCGCGCCCGAACAGTTCACCGGCGAGGCCGTGACCGCGGCCACCGACGTCTACGCCCTGGGCTGCCTGCTCTATCGCCTACTGGCCGGGCGCGTTCCATTGTCCGTGTCCGGGCTGTCCCTGTCGGGCATGCTCGAGGCCAGCAGCGAAGCCGAGCGGCCCAGCCTGTCGTCGGTGGCCTGCGCCGGCGAGATGCCCCCGGGCGTGAAGGCGAGTGAGATCGACGCCGACCTCAACGCGATTGCCGCCTTTGCCGTCCAGCCCGAGGCCGGCCGGCGCTACGGCACGGCCAGCGATTTCGCGCAGGACCTCCGCCGCTGGCTCGATCGACTGCCGGTGCAGGCGCGGCCGGTCGGACGCTGGCGCAAGGCGCTCAAGTTCGCCCGGCGCCACCGCACCGGTCTTGGCGCTACGGTCGCCGCGTTCGTGCTGCTGGCCGTCACCGCCGGCGCGGCGCTCTACCAGGCCGACCAGGCGCGAGCGCAGCGCGACGAGGCGCAGTCGGTCGCCAGTATGCTGCAGGAACTGATGCGCCTGGCCGACCCGAATGTGGGTCTTGGCCACCAGGTCAATGCCCATGCGCTCCTGCGCGGCGTGCTCGAGCGCGCCCTGGACGAGTCGGCCGCCTCGACGCCGACCCGCATCGCGCTGCTCGAAACCGTGGCCGACGCCCTGCTGGCCTTCGAGTTGGCCGATGAGGCCCTGCGCGCCCGCCGCGAGATCCACCGCCTCGAACTGGCCAGCCGCGGCCCGAATCACCCGGAATCCCTCAGCGCGCAGCGTCACCTGGCGCTCGCCCTGCGTCAGCAGCGCGGCGACTTCGAAGCCACCGAGCGCCTGTTCGTCGACGTGCTTGAACGCCGCCGGCGGGTGCTCGGCCCCGACCACCCCGATACCGCCGAGAGTCTCTGGGACCTGGGTTTTCTCTACCTGCGTTTCAGCGACCAGGCTCATCCGGGCCGTGAACGCGCCGAAGACCTGATCGCTCAGGCCCTGGCAATCTACCGCGAGCAACTCGGCGCGGCGCATCCTTTGACCGGCCGCGTTCTGTTCGATCTGGGGCTGGCCACCGACGACGCCGATCTCAAGCTCGAGCGAATGCAGCGCGGCATCGCGATCCAGCAGGCCTCGGCAACGCCCGACGACCTGCAGCTGCTGCAGCACCAGGGAGACCTCGCCCTGGTGCTCGGCGCCGCCGGCCGGGCCGAGGAGGCCATCGCCATGGCCCGCGCCGCAGCCGAGGGCTACGTCGCCGCCCGCGGCGAGCTGCACGCCGTGTCGATCATCATGAACAACAACCTGGCCGGCCTGCTACGCGATTTCGGGCGCTACGAGGAAGCCCTGACCACCTATCGTCGCGTCGACGAGCTGGTGCGCGCAGTCGTACCCGAAGGCCACCTGCGCCGCGCCTTTTCGCTGTTCGGTCAGGGCGCGACCCTGATGGCCCTCGACCGGCCGGCCGAGGCCGAGGCGCCGCTGCGCCAGGCCATCGCCGTTTTGCGGCACAACCGCCGCGACAACCTCGAGGCCGTCACCCGAGTCGAACTCGGCGATGCCCTGAAAGCGCTGGGGCGCGAGGCCGAGGCGCGGGCCGAGTACCAACTCGCCTTGTCGCTGTGGCGCGAAAAGCTCGGCCGCGCGGCCGACGACCCCCAGGTGGCCGCGGTCGAGCAACGACTGACCGCCGGCAGCTCGGCCGTCCCGGCGGTCACTCCCTGAGTTCGCGCTGCCGCTGAAGGGAAACGGCCGCCGATTGCGTGTAACCGGACGACATCCTGAACTTCGTCCGGAAACCACCCATGAACCGATTCCACGCGACTCGCCTGCTTGCCGGTTTGCTGTTGATCTGTAGCGTGCCGCTCGCGGCGCAGAGCATCCATACCGTCGGCCCCGATGCCAACTGTGATTTCGCCAGCGCCCAGAGCGCCATCGACGCAGCCGACGACGGCGACACGATCCGGCTGATGGCAGGACCGGCCGGCAGTGGCTTCGTGGTCGCCGGCAAGGCCTTGACCCTGATTGGTGGTCGAAACAACTGCAGCTCGGGCCTGGGGAGCGGCTTCACGACCTTCGATCAGCAAGGCAGCGGCCTGGTCGCGGAGGTCCTCTACAACGCAGCGCCGGAAGAGCCGCTCAAGCGGGTCACGCTGGAGAACCTGATCATTCGCGGCGGCGGCAGCTTCGGATACTTCTCCGGCGGCATGCTGATCCGCGGCACGCCGAACCGGCTGGTGGTCGAGCTCAACAACGTCCAGGTCATCGAAAACTCGCGCACGGACGCCACTGATCATGGCGCCGGCATTCGGGTGCTGACGACGCGGGATGCCGCGCCGTCGCCCCGCGGCATCATGTTGACGATCGACGACCGCTCGCTGATCGCCAACAACCAGACGGCCGGCAAGGGCGGCGGGATTTACTGCGAGTCGACCCACGATACCAGCGATCTGCCTTTCCTGGTTTTCGTGGGCACCGGTCTGATCAGTGGCAACGAAGCCGGCTCGCACGGCGGCGGCGTTGCCGTGAACGGCTGCCGGGGTGTGGCCCTGAGAAATGGCGGGCCCGTTGCCCTGTTCTTCCCTTCCGGCGGTATCGTCAACAACACTGCCGGCGGCCGCGGCGGTGGTCTCTACGTCGAAAACGGGGGCAGTGCCACGATCCTGAATCGAAGTGAGCATGCCGCCGTGATTGCCGGTAACGAAGCCGCCAACGGCGGCGGTATTTCGGTCACGGACAGCGGTTCACTGGTGACCGTCAATGACGCCTACGTGATCGGCAATCGTGCCAATTTCGGCGGTGGTCTCGACGTGCGCGACGGGGCTCGGCTGTTCATGACGCTGGCGCAACCCTGCCGCGATCCGGTGATCGGCGACGGACAGATCCAATACCTGCCGTGCAGTGTGCTGGCTGACAACGAGGCCATCGGCGGCGGTGCGTTGCAGGTCGGCGGCCCGTCCGAGGTCCACCTTGCCGGCACCATCCTGCGCGGCAACCAGGCCACCAGCAGCGACAGCAATGGCGGCGGCAGTGCCGTGCGAGCGACCAACTCGACGATCTACGCGGACGATCCGACCGAGGTCCGGATCGAAGGGGCGCTCGTTCACGGCAACGTCGGCAGCTCCCTGTTCCGGGCCTCGAACGCGATCGACCTGCAGTTGCGGTTCACGACCGTTGACGACAATCAGACCCCGGTGCTGTTTCAGAACGCTGCGGCAACGGGCCAGACCACCGCGGTTCGCGTCCAGAGTTCGATCCTGCGTGGCACGACCTGGCGCAGCGACAGCGGTGTGGGTGCGATTTCGCTCTCGCTCGACTGCGTGCTCGGCGATGCCTTGCCGGCCGCGACCGGTGCCGACAGCCTGATCGCCTATAGCGGCGGCATCGACCCCCGGTTCATCGATGCCGATCGAACCAACTACCGCTTGCGGCCGGACTCACCGGCGATCGACTATTGCGACGACCGCCATGAAGTCCCGAGGCGAGATCTGGACTACAACCCGCGCGGTCTGACCTGGGACGGACCGCCGCTGTTTCCCGCGCCCGAAGGCGGTCTCGGGCCATGGGATCTCGGTGCCTACGAGTCGCCGGCCGCGCAGGTGGACCTGCTGTTCGGCGATCGCTTCGATCAGTAGGGCTTGTTTGCCTCCCTGGTTGGCCTCATGGCCCACCAGGCTGGCCGCTTCCTCCCGGAGCAGCGGTGATGCCCTTTCACGATCCGCGCGGATTCCCCCGAGATTCCGGCTCGAGACGATGACCTGACCTCGGTCCGAGCGCACGCTGAAGGGAAACGGCCGCCGATTGCGTGTATCCGGACGACATCCTGAAATTCGTCCGGAAACCACCCATGAACCGATTCCATGCGATCCGCCTGCTCCCGGTCCTGAGCCTGTTCGTCCTGCTGGGCCTGACCCAGTCGTTCGCCTTTGCCCAGGACAACACCATCACCTACCAGGGCCAGCTGCAGAACAACGGGCAGCCTTTCGAAGGCACCGCCAACCTGGAGTTTCGGCTGTTCGATGCCTTCGAAGACGGCAATCAGCTCGGCCTGGGCCAGACCTTCGTCAATCATCCGGTCGACGGCGGCCTGTTCCAGGTCGAACTGACCTTCACAGCCACGACCTTCGCCGCCGGCGAACGCTTTCTGGAAGTGTGGGTCAACGGTGCGCCGCTGACGCCCCGCCAGGCGGTCAGTGCGGCGCCATTGGCCCTGCATGCGCTCAACGTGCCGGATTCGGAGTCGCCGTTCAGCTTCGATCCGGTCAGCGGCGATGTCATTCATGCATCGGTCAACCAGGCCATTCGCTTCGAGCCGCGCAGCGGTTCCGAACCCCCCAATCTGGATAGTCCTTCGGTCACCATCGGGCATCCCGCCAACTCGGCCACGGCGGCCGGCTCGGCCGTACTGGGCGGGGGCGCCGAAGTCGCCCCTAACATAGCTTCGGGCGAACACAGCGTGGTGGCCGGCGGCATCAACAATCACGCCGACGGCTATCGCAGTTTCATTGGCGGCGGATCGAGCAACCAGGCCCCGACCATACTGGGGGTGGTCGGCGGCGGTGCCGAAAACACGGCAAGCGGGAACAGCAGCGTGGTCGCCGGCGGGTTCCGGAATGCTGCGGCCCATTTCATGGCAACGGTGAGCGGCGGTGCCGATAACTGCGCCGGCGGCCGATACAGTTGGGCCGGCGGACGCAATGCGATCGTGCGACCCGGCTCCGGCTCGGGCGGCCTGGCCGGCATACTTGGATCCTGCGCCAGTGCCCCTGTCAGCGGGACTGCCGACGGAGACAACGGCACCTTCATCTGGTCTGACGACCAGCCGCTCGTCGACCCATTTGTATCGTCGGGCCCACGTCAGTTCCTGGTCCGGGCCGCAGGCGGCGCCCTGTTCACCGGCAGCAGTGACGTCAACAGTCCGGCCGGCAACCGCCTGCGAGTCAACGGCACCTTGCGCGTGGATACCCTGGGCAGTGCCGGAGCGACCGCCCTGTGCCACAACGCCAACAACCAGCTGGCCAGCTGTTCTTCCAGCGCGCGCTACAAGCGAGACATCGAGAACCTGGGCTCCAGTGTCGATCTCGTCGCCGCGCTCCGACCGGTGCGATACCGCTGGATCGACGGCGGCCAGGCCGATATCGGCTTTGTCGCAGAGGAGGTGGCCGAACTGATGCCGGAGCTGATCACCCGCAACGAAGCCGGCGAAATCGAAGGCGTGCGCTACGACCGTCTCAGCGCCGTGCTGGTGGCGGCCATGCAGGAACAACGCACCGAGAGCGAACGAAGCCGAAGCGAGCTGGCCGCGCGCAATGCCGCGCTCGAGGCCCGCCTGGCCGCGCTCGAAGAGATGTTGCTGGTCGGCCGCGATCCTGCCGGCGCCGGCCAAAATTGAAACCGAATATCCAACTGGATCAGGAAAAACAGACCATGAAATCGTGCTTGCCGATCACCGTAGTGGCGTTGCTGACTCTCGCTGGCTGCGTGCATACGCCGTCCCCGGAAGGCGCCCCCGCGCCGGAACCGACCCTGAGCGGCGTGACCTTCAGCGTCAGCGGCGAAGAAAAGGGCGCGGAGGAATGCTTTGTGCGCTACGAGGTCGGCTACCCGGAAGGCATCGCGTCCACCGAGCTGGCCCTCGAGCTCGAGACCGAGATGAAGCGCGACGACGGCAGCTGGCTTGGCATCGGCTGGATGGAAGGCATCCGCGAACAGCTGCCTTCGCCCGATGCCGTCGGCCATCCCGGCGGTGGCGGGCTGCTCCACTACATCCACATGGAGGAGCTGCTGCTGGCCTGCGATCAGCTGCGCTTCCGATTCATCGTTCACGGCTGCGAGCCGGCGCCCTGTCCGCCGCTTTCGGCCGACGATCGCGGCGAGTTCGAGGTGCTTCTCGACAACCGCAGCCAGCCTTAGATCTCGAATGGCGCGGCGGGACGGCTTGACCGCCGACAAGGACTTCTGCCGCGCTGGGGCCTAGACTCCGACCCCGCTTTCATCGGTGGTCGTGAGTCTTGCCTTACCAGGATCTCAGAAGCTTTCTCGACGCGCTGCAAGGCGACGGCGAACTCGCGCGGATTTCGGAGCCGGTGGACCCGTGTCTGGAGGCCACCGCCCTGGCGCGCCATGCGCAGTCCGAAGGCGGCCCGGCCCTCCTGCTCGAGAACGTCGGTGGCAGCGATCATCCCCTGCTGCTCAACCTGTTCGGGCATCGGCGGCGCATCGAGGCGGTGCTGGGCGACCGCCCGGTTCGCGGCCTGGCGGAACTCGGTGAACTGTTGGCGCGGCTGCAGCAACCGCGGCTGCCGCGCTCGGTCCGGTCGGCGCTGTCCGACTGGCCCGAGCTGGGTCAGCTGGCGCTGGTCGCGCCGCGGCGGGTCGAGCGGGCGGCTTTTCACGAGCGGGTGCTCGAAGCGGACGAGATCGACCTGGAGCGCCTGCCGATCCAGCGCTGCTGGCCCGGCGACGCCGGGCGCCTGATCACGCTCGGTCTGGTGGTGACGAACAATGCCCGGCTGGGGCGACAGAACATCGGCATCTACCGGCAGCAGCTGATCGGGCCGAACCGCGTGATCATGCGCTGGCTGGCGCATCGTGGTGGTGCGCAGGACTTTGCCGAATGGCAGCGAACCCGGCCGGGTGAGCCCTTTCCGGTTGCGGTGGTCATCGGCGCCGATCCGGCGACCACGCTGGCGGCAGTCGCCCCGGTGCCGGACACGCTTTCGGAGTTCCAGTTCGCGGGCCTGCTGCGCGGCGCCCGCAGCCGGGTCGCGGCAGCGCCCCTGACCGGGCTGGATGTGCCGGCGGGCGCCGAGATCGTGCTCGAAGGCCATATCCACCCGGACGACACGGCCGTGGAAGGTCCCTTCGGCGATCACACCGGTCACTACAACGCGGCCGGGGTCTACCCGGTGCTGACCGTCGAGCGTGTGTCGATGCGCGAAGACGCGATCTACCAGGGCAGCTTCATGGGCAAATCGCCCCACGACGAGCCCTCGGTCCTGGCCTCGGCGCTCAATGACCTGTTCGTGCCGATCCTGCGCGGCATCTTCCCGGAAATCCGCGACTTCTACCTGCCGCCGGCGGCCTGTTCCTACCGCATTGCCCTGGTGTCGATCGACAAGCGCTATCCGGGGCATGCCCGCCGGGTGATGATGGGTGTGTGGTCCTACCTTCGGCAGTTCACCTACACCAAGTTCGTCGTCGTGGTCGATGCGGACATCGACGTGCGCGACGGCAATGAGGTGCTCTGGGCCCTGGCCAATCACGTCGATCCGGCGCGCGACAGCCTGATGGTCGAACGCACCCCGGTGGATGTGCTGGATTTTGCCTCGTCGGAGCCCGGCCTGGGGTCCAAGCTGGGCCTGGACGCCACGCGCAAGCTGCCGGGCGAGACGGACCGCGAGTGGCCTCAACCCATCGTTCCCTCCGCCGAGGTGGAACGACGGGTCGAGGCGCTCTATCGTCGGATCGCGTCCGGGCGTGGGGAGCGGTGATTCAGGGCTCGGGGTGGGCCATCAGGCCAAAGCCGCCGTCACCGACCAGGATCAATTCAAGCCCGTCCGGCCCGTCGGTCAGCCAGCCGCGGCCGCGATGGGGCGCCCCCGGCGATTCCTCGGGACGAGCGAATTCGAAATCGATCAGGCCGTGCTCACCATCAGGGGCGTCGATCCTGCCTTCGAAATGGCAGGCTCCCGGCGGTTCGTACCATGGCGACATTTCAATGCAGGCTCGTCCGCTGGCTTCAATCTCGAGCCAGGCGGTTTCGTCCGTGAGTTGGCTTTGCATTGGCACCTCCCACCGGCCAGCCAGCGCTCCGGCGTCAACCGGGGCAACCAGCGCACGCTGGTCATCGGCTGGCACCCAGGCCAACTCGAATTCATCGTCGCCGAGCTGCCAATCCAGTTCTCCGCCAGGCGCATCGCTGGGCCAGCTTCCGGATACATTGCTCCCTTCTCGCAATCCGGATTCCAAGGTCCACCAGACCCGTTCGGCTCGACCCTCGATTGCACCGGATTCCTGTGTCGGCTCGGTCCAAACCACGTGGTGGACTCGGGCGCCCGCCCACATCGGGCTCGGGATGGGATTGAAGAGCCGTTCCATTCCCCAAAGCCTCCCCTCGAGGTCGACGATGCTAGTGAACGACTCGACCATTTCGGGGTTGTCGTTCTGAATGACCTCACCAGAGTAGCGCCGGACCTCAGTCGCCTCGATCGGCGGCAGCGTGCAGTCGGACCCGACGATGCCGGCCAGGCGGTGCAGCTGCATCGAGCCTTC
>NZ_QUZK01000030.1 GCF_003410055.1 Wenzhouxiangella sediminis
TCCATCCGCTGGCGCCTTCGGCTGGGAGGTCCCGGCTCGGAGGCCGGGACGACGGGCAGGTGCCCGTCGACTTGATCCGGGGCCTTCCATCGGTTGGCGCCTTCGGTTGGGAGGTCCCGGCTCTCCGCTTCGCTGCGGCCGGGACGACGCTGTGCGTCGGTTCGGGGTTCCGGGGCGTTTGGTGGGGGTTCGGAAAGGGTTGCCGGTAGGCGGAGGGCAGAGGACTGAGGACGGAAGGCGGAAGGCGGAAGGCGGAAGGCGGAAGGCGGAAGGCGAAGGATCGGGGTGGATTGGGCCCGCCGCGTGGGCGGGCCCTGGGGTCAGTCTTCGGTTTCTTCGGCCCGGTCGGCGGGGACGTAGCGGCCGTCGAAGACGGTCTTGAAATCGTCGCCGTCGACGGACTGTTGCCAGTGCTGGCGCACGATGCCGTCTTCCAGGGGAATCCAGCTGATGCGGTCGGTGACTTCGCGGCCTTGCGCGTCGGTGCGCGTGCCCTCGAGCGTCATGCGATCGTCTTCCCAACCGCCCTCGAGGTGGAGCGTGAGGTCGTGGTTGTCGGTCCAGAACTGCCGCCAGTGGCCGCTGGCCGGATCCCAGGTGTTGAGGCTGTGACCGTTGTAGCCGGAGCCGCCCTGCCAGCTTTCCATGAGCGCACAACCGTCGAGAATCGACTCGATGTGATTGTGACCGACGACCCCGCCGTCGGGATTTTCGACGCGCCATTGCCCGACCCAGAAGTCGAACTGCCGGTGCTGCTCCGAGTCGCAGCTTTCGGCCAGCAAGGGGACGGGCAGCATGAAAAGACCCGCCAGCGCGAGGCTGGCGGGCCGCAGGCCGATCCTGCATGCCGCTGGGAGTCGGGATGCGGGGCCGGATTCGCGTCGCCTACTCGCCGGCATTGTCATCCACCTTTGCGCGAGGGGGGTTGATCCAGATGACGTGTGTGCCCCGCTCGCGTGCGGTGGCGTTGACCGCCCCGACGTACTCGGCGTCGTAGGGCGACATGCCGCGGTCGTTTTCGATCGGGGACTTCATGGATGCGCAGCCGCTGACGAGCAGCAGGCCGGCGGTGATGGCAACCAGGCGTTTCGTGTTCATGGTGAGCACCTCCGTAGTGGACGTCCCGGGTTGGCGGGCGAGCGCTTTTGCGCCGCCCTGGCACACAGCGTGCGCCCGCATGCAGGGAATGATCCTTAGGAAGTTATTAGGGCACCGATCCGGGCTACAGCCAGAATCCCCAGATGGCGGTGCAAGTGACCAGCATCAGCAGGGCGTTGAGCGGTGCGCCGACCTTTGCAAAGTCGGTGAAGCGGTACAAGCCGGTGCCGTAGATCATGGTGTTGGTCTGATAGCCGACCGGTGAGAGGAAGCTGGTCGAGGCGGCGAACATCACCACGAGCACGAAGGGGAATATCGCCATGTCGAGCAGGTTGGCGATGGAGATGGCCACCGGCACCAGGATGACGACCGAGGCGTTGTTGCTGACCATCTCGGTGAGCAAGGTGGTGATCAGGTACAGCGCCATCAGGATCAGCAGCGGGTGCCAGTCCCCGGCGGTTGCCACGAGCAGGCCGCCCATCCAGTCGGCCGCGCCTGACTTGGTCATGGCGATTCCGAGCGGAATGACGCCGGCGAGCAGGAAGATGACGTTCCAGGCCACGCCGGAGTAGAGGTCCTCGCGCGTGAGGCAGCCGCAGAAGACCATGGCGACCACGCCCATCAGCGCGGTGATGACGATGGGCAGCGGCGTAAGCGTTGCACCTGCAACCACGCCGGCAACGATCAGGCCCGCCGCCCACATGCGCCGCCGATCGAAATCGTCTTCGAAGCTGTCGAGCACGACGACGTCGGGATGCCGCCGCAGCTTCTCCAGAGATGTGGCCGACAACTGCACGAGGACGATCTCGCCGACGCCCAACGGTTCATCCGCCAGGCGCCTGGCGCGCACCCGGTCGACCTCGAGGCCGACCAGCCGCGCCTGGTAGCGCTGCCAGAAGTCCACGCGCTTGCCGGTATTGCCCTTGAAGATGCGGTCGTTTCGCAGCAGCAGGCGCGCCAGGTGGCCGTCGGAACGCACCCGCCGCGGCGGGCCGAACTCCGAGAGGACTTCCAGGTCGTCGGATTTGATCAGGTCGGCGATCTGGCGGCGGGTGGCGCGCAGGTGGAGCACGTCGTCGACCTTCAAGCGCGTCGTTTCCGCGCGCTTGACGCGCGAGTCGTCGCCGCGCACCAGCCTGAGCACTTCGGCGCCGGAGCGCTCCGCGAAGCCGGCCTCGCTGACGCTCTTTCCGACCAGCCCGCCGCGCGGCTTCACGCTGACTTCGAGGATGAAGCGTTCGGCTTCTTCGTCCTGAAGCTTGATCCGGTCTCGTTCGGGCATCAGCCATCGCCCGAAGAGCAGGAAGTAGGCCAGGCCGGTGGCGAGCACGATGGCGCCCACGCCGGTGAACTCGAACATGCCGATTTCGCGGCCGAATTCGGGTGATTCGGCGAGAAGCGTCGAGGCAAGCAGGTTGGTGGAGGTGCCGATCAGCGTCAGCGTGCCGCCCATCATCGCAAAGAAGCTCAGCGGCAGCAGCATGCGCGAAGCCTGCGAGCCGGAGCTCCTGGCCATGTCGAGAATCAGGGGGATGGCGACGGCTACCGCGGCGGTGTTGTTGATCAGCCCGGACACCGGTCCGACCAGCAGGGCGATGATGGCCAACTGCCGCCATTCCGGGCCGTCCATCCAGGGCGCGAGCAGCTTGCCCAGCTTGTGGATCAGTCCGGAGCGCTGGATTCCTGCCGAAAGGATGAACATCGCCAGCACCGTGACCGTCGCCGTCGATGACAGACCCGACAGGCCCTCGCTGACGGTGGGAAATGCGGATTTCAGGTCGACGCCCCGATCGACCAGCCACTGCGAATGGAAAAGCAGCGGAATGGCGGTCACGGTGATCAGGATCATGAAGGCCGTGACGTCGAGCGGAAACTTCTCGCTCGCGAACAGGTAGAGCGCGAGGCCGATGATGAGCAGGACCAGGCCGATTTCGACGGTCATTCAGGATCCAGTTGGGGCGATGAAAACCAAAACCTTTTTAACGCAAAGACGCGAAGACGCAAAGATCCCGAAGGAAGAAAAAGCAAAGAGCGAAACCACCGAATACACTGAAAACACCGAACAGAATGCCATCCAGAAGAAGGGTTTCTTGTGGCCTTGGTCCCAGGCATTGCGTCGAAATTGCTCTTGGCAATTCAGTCGCAGGCCATTCGGTGTCTTCAGTGGTTACTTTGTTGTTCTCTCGCTCTTTTCCTTTGCGTCTTCGCGTCTTTGCGTTTTAAAGATTTTATCGGGCCTGAAACTCTGGTCAGGTGCGCCCGGCGGCGAGTTCGCGGCCGATGAGCATGCGGCGGATCTCGTTGGTGCCGGCGCCGATGTCGTAGAGCTTTGCGTCGCGCAGCAGGCGGCCGGTGGGGTATTCGTTGATGTAGCCGTTGCCGCCCAGGGCCTGGATGGCCTCCAGCGCGACGTTGACGGCGCTGGTCGAGCAGTGCAGCAGGCAGGCGGCCGCGTCGATGCGCGAGCGTTCGCCGGCGTCGTAGTCGGCGGCGACCTGGTAGGCGAAGCCCCTGGAGGACTGCAGGGCGGCGTACATGTCGCCGACCTTGGCCTGCATCAGACCGAAGTCCGAGAGCGTGCGGCCGAACTGCTTGCGTTCGCGAACATAGGGCAGCACGTTGTCCATGGCCGCCTGCATGATGCCGATCGGGCCGCCGGAGAGCACCAGGCGTTCGGAGTTGAGCCCGGACATCAGGATCTTGACGCCCTCGTTGACTTCGCCGAGGACGTTCTCTTCGGGAATCTCGCAGTCTTCGAAGACGAGTTCACAGGTGTTGGAGCCGCGCATGCCCAGCTTGTCGAGCTTCTGTGCCTTGCGGAAGCCGGCGAAGTCCTTCTCGACCAGGAAGGCGGTCATGCACTTGCTGCCGGCATCCTGGCCGGCGGTGCGCATGTAAACCAGCGCGACGTCGCATTCGGGGCCGTTGGTGATCCACATCTTGGAGCCGTTGGCGACCCAGACGTCGCCTTGTCTTTCGGCGCGGCAGCTCATCGAGCCGACCACGTCGGAGCCGGCACCCGGCTCGGACATGGCGAGTGCACCAACCCACTCACCGGAGACGAGTTTCGGCACGTACTTCTCGCGCTGGGCATCCGTGCCGTTGCGGCACAGGTTGTCGAGGCACAGGTTGGAGTGCGCGCCGTAGGACAGGCCGATCGAGGCCGAGGCGCGCGAAATCTCTTCCATCGCCACCAGGTGCGCGAGGTAGCCCATGTCCGATCCGCCGTACTGCTCGGGGATGGTGATCCCGAGCAGCCCCATCTCGCCGAGTTCCTTCCAGAGCTCCTGGGGGAACTCGTTGGAGCGGTCGATTTCCTCGGCGCGCGGGGCGATCGATTCCTCGGCGAAGCGGCGCACCGATTCGCGGAGCATTTCGATGTCTTCGGATAGCTTCATGGCGGTTCTCGGCCGGAGTGGCTTTACAGGTTGGAAAAGTTTTCAGGGTTCAGGTTTCAGGTTTCAGGAAGAACAACGGCGCCCCTGAAACCTGAAACCTTCAACCTGAAACCTATCAGCCCTTAGTGATTGTTTCCGCGCTCGCGGCCCGGGAATCGGTGCGAGCGGCCCATGAAGGGCAGCTTGAGCTTGCCGACCATGGCGATGCGCTCGGCCGCCATGCGATCGGCCGCCTTCCAGGTCGGGATGCCGTCGCGCTGGGCGATCTGGAAGATCTTCGAGACGTTGTAGTAGATCGCGCGGGTCATGCGCTTGGCGCGTTCGCGGTTGTAGCCTTCGAACTCGATGGAGACGTTCATCAGGCCGCCGGCGTTGACCGCGTAGTCGGGGGCGTAGATGATGCCGCGGCGCTCGAGTTCGTCGCCGCACTCGTCGGTGGCGAGCTGGTTGTTGGCCGCGCCGCAGACGATCTTGAACTTGAAGCGCGGGATGGTCTGCTCGTTGACGGTCGCGCCCAGCGCGGTCGGCGAGTAGACATCGGCGTCGACGTCGTAGATGTCTTCGGTGCCGACGGCTTCGCAGCCCATGTCGACCGCGGCCTGCACCGCTTCCTCGTTGATGTCGGTGACGAAGACCTTGGCGTCTTCCTTGCGCAGCAGCTTGATCAGTTCCATGCCGACGTGGCCGGCGCCCTGAACGGCGTAGCTGTACTTGCCGATCTCTTCATCGCCGAACTGGCGCTGAAGGCTGGCGCGGATGCCCTGGAGCGTGCCGAAGGCGGTGAAGGGCGAGGGATCACCCGAACCGCCGTGGACCTGGTGCACACCGACGGCGTTGTCGGTTTCCTGGAAGACGTATTCCATGTCGTTGACGTCGATGCCGACGTCTTCGGCGGTGATGTAGCGGCCATGCAGCGAGTCGATGAAGCGGCCCATGGCGCGGAACAGCGCCTCGGACTTGTCCTTGCGCGGGTCGCCGATGATGACGGACTTGCCCCCGCCCAGGTTCAGGCCGGCAACCGCCGCCTTGTAGGTCATGCCGCGCGACAGGCGCAGTACGTCGTCGAGGGCATCCTGCTCGGTGGCGTAGGGCCACATGCGCATGCCACCCAGGGCCGGTCCGAGCGTGGTGTTGTGAATGGCGATGATGGCCTTGAGCCCGGCATCCTTGTGGTGACAGAAGATGACCTGCTCGTGCTCGGTCGTGTGGATGGTTTCAAACAGATTCATTGACAGTCCTCCAGGGCCCGCGCCGGTGCGGTCGCAGGCATTTGCGCCGATCCCCCGTCGAATCGGCCGGGTTTGACTCGTTGATTGACACGCCCGGTGATGACTTTTCAGGAAGATCCGGGCATCGAGTGCCCGCCCGGCCGACGGACGGCGGCGAGCGAGGCAGCCGCCTATTTTAGCCCGAACGGGAAGGGCGTGCCAGTTTGTCCGCGAGGGATCGCCGAGAAGCGATCCCGGCGAAAGGGGGCAGGTGCAGGGCGGTTCAGTCGGCCTGGAGGTCCACTTCGACGCTGAACGCGCCTCGCAGCTCTCCGACCGAGAATCCGCGAGCCTGATCCCGGGGGTAGGCCGCGTCGATGGCCTCCGCGACTTCGGGCGGGATATCGGTGCCGTGGCAGACGGTGCACAGGCCCTGGGTCGGGATGGCCTTCATCCAGTGGCCGTAGCGGCGTTCGCCGTCGTTGCGAATGACGAAGGCCTCGATGTCGCCCGGGTTTTCGCCGCCGGCCAGCCGGCGCTCGAAATCCTCGAGGATGCGGGTTTCCAGGGCGTCGGGGGCATTGTCGGGGTTGCGCACTTTCAGCGAGGTGCGACCGACGTCGATGCGCGATCCCGACACGTCCGATGCAATCTCGGGCGCCCGGATCCTGCAAACCTCGATTCCGGCCACGGGGCCGCCCTCGGCAATCGCCGACTTCAGGGCCTGCTGCAGCTGGCTGCCGAGAGCGCCGGCCCCGGCTCGGGCTTGATCCACCCAGGCTGGTGCCGGTTCCTCGGCGGAAGCGGTCGAAGCGCCCAGGGCCGTGACCAGTGCCAGGGCAAGCCTGCGCATCAGTTGAAGGCCCGTCCGGGCTGCTTGCCCATGGCCTTGAGGATTCTGGCCAGGGGGCAGAAGCCGGTGAAAGCGGCCTGGAGCATGTTGAGGCCGACGAAGGTGGTCAGCAGCAGCCAGTAGACGCTGTGGAGCTGCGACAGCGCCAGGCTGAGGAGAATCATGAAGCCTGCAAAAGCGAAAACCAGTCTGTCGATATTCATGGTCCTGCCCATTGAATGTGAGGGTATCCTCAATATAAGAAAGGGCTAATATTAAGTCAAGCCCCTTCGGTCATGAACAGGTCGGTGGTTCTTCAGGGCTGCAGAACCGGCGGTGGAGTGGCGTGATCAACTCCAGGACCATCGGATCGGCAATGCGGTAGTAGATGGTCTGGGACTGGCGGCGGGTGGCCACGAGTTGTTCTTCGCGCAACCGGGCCAGATGCTGGGAGAGTGCCGACTGGCTCATGGGAATACGTTCGTTAAGCTCGCCCACGGAGTGTTCGCCTTCCACCAGCGAACAAAGAAGCATCAAGCGCGTGGGGTTGGCCAGTGCCCTGAGCAATGTTGCGGCCTGGCGCGCCTGGTCGCTGTCCAGGTCGGCGAGGTCGGGAGGGACTCCTTGGTACGTTTCGGACATGCGTTTGGACCCGATCCGCGCCGGGGGTGACTCGAGTCGTGTACCCGGCGCGGCATGCAAATAAGACACATCTAATATAAGGCTGCGCCTTGCGCGGGTCAAGCGACAGGCTGAATGTCAGCCGGCCACGCTTCGAAGCAGAAGGAAGAAAAGCACCGAAAGCAGGGCGCCCGCCGGAATGGTGATTACCCAGGACATGAAAATGGAGCCCACGGTCTGGAGGTTGATCGCGGCGATGCCCCTGGCCAGCCCGACGCCCAGGATCGCGCCGACGACCGTGTGGGTCGTGGAAATCGGCAGGCCCGTACCCGAGGCCATCACGATGGTGGCCGCCGCGGCCAGTCCGGCGGCGAAGCCGCGGCTGGGCGTCAGTGCCGTGATGTTGGAGCCGACTGTGGCGATCACCTTGTGACCGTATGTCGCAAGCCCGATCACGATGCCGGTGCCGCCGAGAACCAGGATCCAGACCGGCACGATGGCCTGTTGCTCGACGTTGCCGTTGCTGGCGACGCTGACCACGGCGGCGACGGGGCCGATGGCGTTGGCCACGTCGTTGGAACCGTGGGCAAATGCCATCGCACAGGCGGTCACGACCATCAAGACACCGAAGATGCGTTCGACGGTGTAGTAATGAAAGTCGGTGTCCTGCAGGTCGGTGTCCGGAATACGCATGATGAACACGGTTCCGATGGCGGCGATGACTGCACCGATGGCGACAGCCAGGGCGTAGGAGTGAATCGGATCGAGGTCGATGCCGATGTGCTTGAGCCCCTTGAACACGGTCACCAGGGTCATGAAGAACCCGGCGAGGAATATGTAACCCGGGACGTAGCGCCGCGCTGCCTTGAGCGGGTCGGAGCGCTCCAGCACGAGACGCTGCACGCTGGTGAACAGGAGCCAGGCGATGAATCCGGCCATCAGCGGACTGACCACCCAGCTCATCACGATCTGCCCGACCTGGTCCCAGTGCACGGCGTTCGTTCCGATGCCGATGGCGGCAAAGCCGACCACGGCGCCGATGATGGTGTGGGTCGTGGAGACCGGCCAGCCGCGCGCAGAGGCGACGAGGAGCCAGGTGCCGGCAGCGAGCAGCGACGCAAGCATGCCGTAGACGAGAAGCTCGGGCTGACCCTGCATCAGCGAGGCATCGACGATGCCCTTGCGGATCGTGCTGGTAACGCCGCCGCCGGCGAGGACGGCGCCGCCGAACTCGAATATCCCGGCGATCAGGATCGCTTGCTTGATGGTGATCGCCCGCGAACCGACCGAGGGCGCCATGGCATTGGCCACGTCGTTTGCGCCGATGCCCCAGGCCATGAACAGGCCGAAGAACGCCGCCAGGATGATGTAGAAAATCGCCTGTTCCATGCAGAAAGGCCCTTCGGGTTTCGGGTTGGGTGCTAGCGAGCGATCATCAGGTGCAGCCGGCTGCCGACGCGCTGGGCCAGGTCACCCAGGTCGCCGGTCCAGTCGATGATCTTGTAGAGGAACATCACGTCGATGGGCGGAAGGTCCTTTTCGATCTCGAACAGCTTTGCCCGGAACTCGACCTGGAGCGTGTCGCTGTCGTTCTCGATTTCGTCGAGCTTCTTGATCATGCCCATCACCAGATCGATCTCGCTGCCGCTGAAACTGGTCTCGAACAGCTCGTCGAGTTCATTGACCGTCTTGTGGGCCTGGCCCACGGCGTCGAGGCACCGGTCGACGAAGCTGAGGTAAAGATCCTGAAGCGCATTCGGGATCACCATGCGCCGACCCAGCATCAACCCGGAGATATCGCGCGCCTTGTTGGCGATGCGATCCTGAACAGACAACATCTCGAGAACGTCGGTGCGCGCAACCGGCATGAACAGGCTACGCGGCAGGTTCAGGCGCAGCTCGCGCTTGAGGTCGTCGGCCTCGTGTTCGAGATTGACGATGGATTTGCGTATTTCGGCCGCGGTTTCCCAGTCGCCGGTCTGCGCCGCTCGCACGAAATCGGGGAGCCTGCCGGCGCAGGCCGCCGCCTTCTCGAAGTGCTCCTGCAAGGGGCGGACGGGCGACTGGCCGAAAACGCGGGAGATATAACCGGTTGGATTCATGAGGTTTTTCGTTCCTGGCGCCGGATCCCGGCCTGTAACGGGTGCGAATTGTAACAGCTATGTTACGGATTCATGACGGGCGGGAAGTCGGCACAGACTGGCGGGGTGTCGGTACGGATGTGCCGTTATGTGACCGGTGTCTCAGGGGTTTGCTGGCATAATGCGGTCAGTACCAGGTGTTTCCGTCGATGGCACAGGAAAAGGGACAAACCGACTCGATCTGGACGCGCGAGATGATCGTCCACCCTTCCGACCTGGAAGTGGGCAACTTCGTCGTGCGCCTGGACATTCCCTGGATCGACACGCCCTTCCCGCTGCAGGGCGTGTTGATCGATTCGGAAAGCACCAAGGAATGGTTCGAGGACCACTGCGAGTGGGTGGTCATCGATTTCGAACGCAGCGATACCCCGCCGCCGCGACCGCGCGTGAACCGACCGCGGGAATCGGGAAAAACCGAAGAACCGTTCAGGCCTTCCACCGATCTCCGTCACCCGATCAACGCCTTGCGGGGCGACCGCATCGACAAGGACAGCGTCGGCGTGGCGCTCCGGGCCTATAACCTGCTCGACGGGCAGGCCCGACAGCTGATTCGCGGCTTTGCGCAGAAGGGTACCGTCGAGGTCAAGACGGCCGAGAGGGTGGTCGCCGAGTTGGCGGGGTATCTTCAGCAGAACCTGGCGGCCATGGTCTGGCTGACTCGGATCAAGGAGCGAGACGACTACACGGCGCAGCACTCGATCAATTCCGCCATCCTGGCGCTTGGCCTGGCCCATGCGCTCGAGTGGTCGCCGGACCAGATCGAACGCGCGGGCCTGGCCGCACTGCTGCACGACGTCGGCAACGTCGAAATCGATACCTCGATTCTCAACAAGCCGGATCTTCTCAACGAAGAGGAATACCGGCACGTCAAGACGCATACCGTCAAGGGCTATGAACTGCTGTCCAAGCGCGACGAAGTCGACGAGGTGGTTGCCCTGGCCGCGCTCGAGCATCACGAGCGCACTGACGGCAAGGGGTACCCCTACGGCAAGCAGGCCGCCGACATCAATCCGGTTTCGAGGTTGATTTCCATCGTCGACGTCTATGACGCCGTGACCTCCCAGAGGAGTTATCGGCCGGCGCGGTCGCACCACGACGCCCTGGGCGTCCTCTGGCGGGGGCGCTCGCACAAGTTCGACCGCAACATGGTCGAGACCTTCATTCATTTCCTGGGCTGGGTGGCGCCGGGAACGCTGGTCCGCTTGTCCAACGGCGAGCTGGCCATCGTCGAAGAAACCAATATCGTCCACGGTTTCTATCCCGTGGTGCGCAAGCTCGTGCAGGGGGCGGCGGGTTATCGCCCCGGCGAACGTGTGGACCTGGCGGAGTTGCGTGACGACGACGGCAATCCGCTCATCCACATCGAAGAAGTGCTTCCGGACGGCGTGCCGGGCATCAACGTCAAGGCGATGCTGGTCTCGGTCCTCGACTGAGGGTCGCCGGCGAGGCCCCGCCCGTTCTGGACAACCGCCATGCCGCGGAACTATAGTGGTTTTTCGGTGGGGCCAATCGCTTAACCAAGGGGAAATCATATGCCCGAGCGCCAGAGCGGGTGGGCTTTCGAAAGCCGGATCGATCCGTCCGATCTGCAGCTCGGACACTTCGTCACGCGCCTGGATATCCCCTGGTCCGAAACCCGATTTCCGCTCCAGGGCGTACTCGTCGACACACCCCGCAAGAGGCGCTGGATGCAGGAGCATTGCGCCTGGGTCGTGATCTGCCAGGAGCGCAGCGCCAACAAGTGGCTCCCGTCGCGCAGAACGGCGGTCGCGCCGACTACCCAGGAGGCCGCGTCATCGCCCGCCCCGCGCATGGGGGGCTGGCTCTCCCTGGGTGGTGAAGTCAATCCCGAGACGCTCGAGAGGGCACTGGAAATCTACGGTTCCCTCGATCGGAGGGTGCACGACCTGGCCGAGCAGTTCCGGGTGGGCAAGGGCATCGACGTCGGCTCGGCCCGGAGCGTGGTTTCCGAACTGGCCGGCGTGCTCGAGCAGCACGCTGCCGCGCTGGTCTGGCTGACGCGCATCAAGGAGCGCGACGACTATACCGCCCAGCACTGCATCAATGCCTCCATTCTCTCGATCGGGCTGGCTCATGCGCTGGACTGGGACGAACGAAAGATCGAATACGCCGGACTGGCGGGCTTGCTGCACGACCTCGGCAAGCTCCGGATCGACTCCGCCATCCTCAACAAGCCGGGGCCGTTGACAGCGGAGGAGTACGAAATCATCAAGACCCACACCACGATCGGGCACGAACTGCTGGTGGAGGAGGGCGGCCTGCCCGACCCGGTCACGGCGGCCGTGCTGCACCACCATGAACGTCCGGACGGTCGGGGCTACCCGCACGGCCTGGCGCGCGGCGTCATTCCCCCTCTGGCCAGGCTGGTCGGGATTGTTGACGCCTATGACGCGATCACTTCGCAGCGGGTCTACGATCCGGCCCGGTCGCATCACGACGCGCTGGGCATTCTCTGGAAGCAGCGCAACCGGCAGTTCGACGGCCCCATGGTCGAGGCCTTTACCCAGTATCTCGGCTGGGTGACGCCGGGTACGCTGGTGCGGCTGACCAGCGGCCAGCTCGCCCTGGTCCTGCAGGCGCGGGAGGGCCGCGGCCTGCTTCCCATGGTGCGTTTGCTCGAACCCGGGAGCAGCGGTTACGAACTTGGCGGCACGCTGGACCTGTCCAGCCAGCGCCCGGAGTCCGGCGATGCCCCGGTCAGGGTTGCCGAAGTTCTGCCCGACGGCAGCGAAGACGTGGATATGCGCTTGCTCTCGGAGGTCTTCGACTAGCACCGGCCCCGGGCCGGGATTGGAACGAGTCGCCGGAATAGGGAATAATCGGCGGATTACATCAGAGGGAGTCCGGATGAGTCAGTTGGACCGATTTCGACGGTTGCTGGGAATGCGCCAGCCCGACGATCGACGTCAGCGCCGCCGCCTGCACGCCCGTCGCGGCTTGCGGGTTCTGATCGTGGACGATTCCCGCACGATCGTCGCCGCGCTCAGCCACATGCTCGGGCAGAACGGTTACGAGACGAGCAGTGCCGAGGACGCCGAAAGCGCGCTGGAAGTGGTCAGCGATGACCCGCCCGACCTGATCTTTCTGGATATCGTCCTGCCCGGGATGAGCGGTTTCACCGCCCTGCGCAAGCTACGCCGCAATCCAGCGACCCAGTCCATTCCCGTGATCATGATCAGCGGCAACCCGCAGGCGGTCGAGGAGTTCTACCTCAAGAAGATCGGCGCTGACGGTTTCATGAAGAAGCCCTTCGGGCGCTACGAGGTCTTTTCGCGCATCGAGCGGCTGGTCAGCGACGGCGAGTTGCCGGCACGAGGGCAGCGAGAGAGCGAATCTGTCGACGACGACTGACTCGCGCGGTGCGTCTTCGGAGATTGATCACTGTCAAGACGTTCTGCTTTCGGTGGTTTCACACTGGCATCTGTACCACGAAGAACGGAGCTTTCCATGGAACGTCAGAAATTGCTCGACCGCCGCGATGAACTGCGCGAGCGCCTCGCCGCCATCCGACGCGATCTGGGTGGCGGGCTCGATCGCGATCTCGAGGAACAGGCGCAGCAGCTGGAAAACCAGGAGACCCTGATGGAAATCGCGCGCGTCGCCGAGGCCGAACTTGCCGACCTCGAGCGAAAGCTGGCCGAGGGCGGCGAAGAAGGCAATTCCTGACGCGCCGCCCGACCGGGCGGCGCAGGGGAACGGCAACCGCCGGCAGGGAGGCCGGCAGGTTGCGTTGTCCTACCAGAAGAACTGTGCGCGCAGTTCCAGGATGTCGGGCTCGTCGGTCAGCCCGGCGCGGCGGCTTTCGGCGCGAACCCAGTTGGCCGCCAGTTTCCAGTTGGAGCGCCAGTAGTAGTTGACGCCCGCCGTCACGGCGCGCATGGTGCCCCCGGCAATTCCCACGTCGTCGAAGTCGGCGCGGTCGTAGCGCAGGCCGGCCTGCCACATGCCGCTCGCCGGTTGCTCCGGGCCCGGCGTGCGGATCACCCCCGAGCGGTAATTCCAGGTTTCGCCGGTGATGTTCCACATTGCCGAGAGGTACCAGGCGTCGCCGCTGAAGTCGTCCCTCGGACCGTCTCGCTGCACCGTGGAAGTGAGGTATTCGCCCTGCACCTTGAAGGGACCGCTGGCCCAGATCCCTTCCACGCCGTAGGTCTGCTGGTCGTCGGCGGCGTCGATCGCACCCGTGTCGATCGGCCGCACATCGGCCAGGTCGGCGTTGGGCCGCAGGCGCAGCCGGATCGAATCGCCCGGCAGGTCCGATGTGACCGCGGACAGGCCGAGGTGCACGAAGCGGCCTTCTTCCATGAGCGGCGCGAAGGTCACGCGCGCGGCCGCACCCGATCCGGCGTCGCTGCCGGCGGTGAGCTCACCGTCGAACAGGCTGGCCGTCACGGTCCAGTTGTCGTCTCCGAGCATGGCGCTGCCGCCGAGCCTGCGCGAGACCGCGAAAGCGTTGGTCGCCATGGCTTTGGCGATGAAGTCGTTGTTCTTGGTGCTGGAGAGTTCTTCGAGGCTGTTGGGCTGCTTGAACTGTCCCAGCGTGATCTTCGTGCCGGCGGCGCTGAAGGCGATGTTGTTGTCCAGGTATTTCTCGCCGGCCGTGTCGTAGCCGATTTTCCAGGAGAACCGGTCGCTATCGCCGCTCAGGTTGAGCTCGGCGCGCCGGAGATCCTCGTCGTTGCTGTAGTCGATCCGATCGTCGTCGAAGTGGTTGTAGTCGAACTGGACCAGGCCGCTGAAGCCGATGTCGAAGCCTGCTACCGAGTCGATCTCGATTTCGGCCTGAACGGTCGTGACTGCGGCCGCGGCAATCAGACCGGCACCAGCCAGGGAAACGACTCGCTGCGTCTTGATCATTTTGAAAGTCCTGTGACTTCGGGGTTACAAAGACGCGACGATGGTATGACGCCAATGTGTCAGCAATATTACAGCGTGGGCGCGGGGCGGGCCACCGGCGTCTGCTACATTGGCGGAGTTTTCTTTTAGGAGAATGACACATGGTGGCCGCCACCCTGATCGTCTACCTGGTGTTGCTGCTCGCCATCGGCGTGTGGGCGCAGAAGCGGGTCGGCGACACAGCCGATTTCCATCTCGCCGGGCGCCGCATGGGCCCCGTCGTGGCTTCGCTGAGTGCGTCGGCCAGTTCCTCTTCGGCCTGGACCCTGCTTGGCGTCAGCGGCGCAGCGTACGCCTGGGGCCTGCAGGCGCTGTGGCTGATTCCGGCCATCTGGTCCGGGTTCTTCATCAACTGGGTCTTCATCGCGCCGAGGCTGCAACCGGCCAGCCACGACAACGGCGCGCTGACCCTGGTGGAGTTTCTCGGCCACGGGGCTGATCCGGCCAACGAGAGACGGATCCGCTCCTTCGGCGCGGCCATCATCCTGTTCTGCTTCACTTTCTACGTGGCCTCGCAGTTCCAGGCGGCGGGAACGGCGATCAGCACGGCGCTGACCGTGGACACCACGGTGGCGATCTTCAGCGGCGCGGCCATCGTCATCGCCTACGTGTTCCTGGGCGGCTTCTGGGCGGCCAGCGTCACCGATGCCCTGCAGGGCCTGATGATGCTCTTCGTGGCGATCATCCTGCCCGTCGTGGCCCTGGTCGCCGCGGGCGGTCCGGGCGGAGTGTATTCGGGCCTGCAGGCACTCGGGGATCCCTCGCTCACCCGCCTGGTCGACCAGCCGGGTCTTTTGCTTTCGATGGTCTTCGTCGCCGGACTGTTCGGGATCGGTCTCGGCTACCCCGGCCAGCCCCACGTGGTCAACCGCTTCATGGCGCTGCGCTCGAAGTCCGAAATCCGCTTCGCGCGCTCGATCGCCCTGGCCTGGGCGGCCGTGATCTACGTCGGCATGGTGATCCTGGGCTGGGCCGGTCGGGTATTGATGCCCGAACTGGCCGACGGCGAGTCGGTGCTGCTCGAGTTGGCCGTGGACCTGCTGCCGGCGATTCTCGGTGGGCTGGTGGCCGGCGGTGTCCTGGCCGCGATCATGTCCACGTCCGACAGTCAGCTGCTCGTCGCCGGGTCGGCGGTCAGCCACGACCTCCGGCGCGGTCGGGTGTCACTGGCGGTCGATCGCATCGTGATCGTACTGCTCGGGCTGGCCGCCGTGGCGCTGGCGCTTTGGTTTCCCGCCTCGATCTTCGATCGCGTGCTGTTCGCCTGGCAGGCGCTGGGCAATGCCTTCGGGCCGCTCCTGGTGGTCATGCTCTTCTCGGGCGGCGTTCGCCCCGGCTACCGGCTGGCGGCCATGCTGGTCGGTTTTGCGTTGACGGTGGCGATCAGTTTCTTTCCCCAGGCCCCCGGCAATGCGGTCGAGCGCCTGCTGCCGCTGTTCATTGCGCTGGCCATCGCGTTGGCCGGCAGGCAGCGAAGATGAGCGTCTGGCTGAACTGGATCCTGCTGCTGGTCTTCGCCGTCCACCTGGCGGCTTTTGCCGTTCTGGGGCTGCGCCGGCGCCAGCTCTACTACCTGGCGCTGGTGGTCACATTCGGGCTGCTGACCGCATCATTCGCCCTGCGGCTCTGGGGCGGTGGTCCCGTGCTGGCGGAGCGGGCGCTGTACGAGTGGTTGCGCTACGGCGCCTGGGCGGCGGCCGTGACTTCAGTCAGCTGGACGGTGCTTCGCGCGCGCCGCCGGATTCAGGCCGGGCGGCAGAACTGCTCGTAGAGCGTACCCATCAGCGCCCGGACTTCCTCGCTGGCCAGCGAGTAGTAGATCGCCTGCTGCTCGCGCCGGGTCCTGACCAGGCCGGCATTGCGCAACACCGCCAGGTGCTGTGACAACGCGGACTGACTCAGCGGTAGGTGCTGGTTGAGCTCGCTGACCGACAGCTCGGTATCGAGCAGGTGGCACAGGATCATCAGCCGGTGCGGGTTCGCCATGAGCTTGAGAAAGCCTGCGGCGTTCTCCGCGTGCTGTTCCATCTCCTGCGGGGAGGGCATTTCCAGGCGCGTGGAAGCCGGAATGGTAGAGGTAGCAGTAGCCATAGCGGGTAATTATTGCCCAACTTCGGGCCGTTTCGCAAAGGTTTGTTTTGGCGGCAGCCCGGGAGCCGCTTTTGGCCCGTTGAGGCCGGGCAGGCTACAATGGCAAGTTTCCGTTAAATCCCGATTTCACGCCATGAGCCAGACTGCCGAAACGCTTTCGAGTACGCCCAGCACCGAATCCGATCTGCCGTTGCGGGTGGTGACGGCCGCCAGCCTGTTCGACGGGCACGACGCCGCCATCAACCTGATGCGGCGGCTGATCCAGGCCGAGGGTTGTGAAGTGATTCACCTGGGCCACAATCGCGCCGTTGCGGAGATCGTGCGTTCCGCGATCTGCGAGGACGCAGACGCCATCGCAGTCAGTTCCTACCAGGGCGGCCACATGGAGTACTTCAAGTACATGGTCGACATGCTCGAGGAGCTGGGCGCCGGTCACATCAAGGTTTTCGGCGGCGGGGGCGGCACGATCACGCCCGGCGAGATCCGCGAACTGCAGGAATACGGCGTGACCCGCATTTATCACCCCGCCGACGGGATGAAGATGGGGCTCAAGGAGATGATCGGGGACCTGGTCGAGCGGACTCGCCAGGCCCGCGCGGAGCGGGATTCCCGAACCGGGGACCAGGGCTCGGAGGATGACCAGGCGCTGGCCTCGCGGCTTTCTTCCATCGAGAACGGTTCGATTTCAGAGCACGAGCTCGCGCAACTGCGCAAGTCGGCCGAAGCGGACAACGGTGTGCCGGTGGTCGGTCTCACGGGCACGGGGGGTGCCGGCAAGTCGTCGGTGACCGACGAGCTGCTCAACCGCTTTCTGCAGTTCTTCCCCGCGATGCGCATCGCCGTGCTCGCCGTCGACCCGACGCGCCGCCGCACCGGCGGGGCGCTGCTGGGCGATCGCATTCGCATGAACTCGCTGCGATCGGACCGGGTGTTCATGCGCTCGATGGCCACCAGGCGTCAGCACCTGGCGACCTCCGAAGTAGTGGCCGATTCGCTGGCGTTGCTGCGCACCTCCGGCTTCGACCTGGTGATCCTGGAGACCGCCGGCATCGGCCAGTCGGACTCCGAGGTGGTCGACCTGGTCGATTTCCCCGCTTACGTGATGACTTCCGACTACGGTGCGGCCAGCCAGCTCGAGAAGATCGACATGCTCGACTTCGCCGAACTGGTCGTGCTCAACAAGTTCGACCGGCAGGGCTCGCAGGACGCGCTCAGGGACGTGCGCAAGCAGTGGAAGCGCAACCGCCTCGCTTTCGACCTGGCCGACGAGGATGTGCCGGTGTATCCCACGATCGCCAGCCAGTTCAACGATCCGGGCGTGACCTGGATGTTCGCCAACCTGTGTCGATTGTTGCGCGAGCGGGAGGTCGATGGCGAGAAGAAGGACTGGGGCACGGAGCGTTGCGACTACGAGCCGGCGGTCGATCTCGACGACCACGAACCGAAGCCGTCCGTGCTCATTCCGGGCAGGCGCGTGCGCTACCTGGCAGAGATTGCCGAGCAGGGTCGCACGCTCAATGAACGCATTCTGGACTGGGCGGAAGAGGCGCGGCGGGCGCAGCACTACTTCGAGGTGCTGCGCGAGCTCGAGGTCGATGAGCTGCCTGAACCCCTGCAGCCGTTCGAAGCGCAGCCTTCGGACGGTACGGTGAAGACCCTGCTGGAGCGCTACAACGAAGCGCTCAAGGCCATTCCGGAGGAAGGTCGCGACCTCTTGATCTCCTGGCCCGAGCTGAAAGCATCGGTGGAAGCCGACGAATTCAGCTACGAGGTGCGCGGCAAGACCATCAGTGGTTCGAACTATCGCGAGTCGCTTTCCAGGCTCCGGATTCCCAAGATTGCGCCGCCGCAGACGCGCGACTGGGGCGACCAGCTGGTGTTCCTGATGAAGGAGCACCTGCCCGGGCATTATCCCTACACCGGCGGCGTCTACCCCTACCGCCGGACCAACGAGGACCCGATCCGCATGTTCGCCGGGGAGGGGACGCCGGAGCGAACCAACCGGCGCTTCCATTACCTTTCGGAAGGCCAGCCGGTGAGCCGTCTTTCGACGGCCTTCGACTCGGTCACGCTCTACGGCGAGGATCCCGCCGAGCGACCCGACATCTACGGCAAGGTGGGCAACTCGGGCGTCTCCATTGCCACGCTGGACGACATGAAGAAGCTCTACTCGGGCTTCGACCTGGCCGACCCGACGACTTCCGTGTCGATGACCATCAACGGTCCGGCACCGATGATCATGGCGATGTTCATGAACACCGCCGTCGACCAGCAGGTCGAGAGGCACCTGAAGGAATCGGGCCAGTGGGAAGCGGCGCAGAAGAAGCGCGCCGAGCTGCTCGGCGACGACGTGCCCGAGTACAAGGGCGAGCTCCCGCAATCCAATGATGAACTCGGTCTGGGCATGCTGGGTGTCACCGGCGACCAGCTCGTCGACGCCGAAACCTACGAGAAGATCAAGGCCGACACGCTCAAGGTCGTTCGCGGCACAGTGCAGGCGGACATCCTCAAGGAAGACCAGGCCCAGAACACCTGCATTTTCTCCACCGAGTTCGCCCTGCACATGATGGGCGATATCCAGCAGTACTTCATCGACAAGGGCGTTCGGAATTTCTATTCGGTGTCGATTTCGGGTTATCACATCGCCGAGGCCGGCGCGAACCCGATCAGCCA
Source organism: Wenzhouxiangella sediminis (assembly GCF_003410055.1). Classification (GTDB taxonomy): domain Bacteria; phylum Pseudomonadota; class Gammaproteobacteria; order Xanthomonadales; family Wenzhouxiangellaceae; genus Wenzhouxiangella; species Wenzhouxiangella sediminis. The sequence goes on from NZ_QUZK01000030.1 coordinate 18,980, forward strand.
GCTCGCCTTCACGCTGTCGAACGGTTTCACGATCGTCGAGTACTACCTGGCGCGCGGCATGGATATCAACGATTTCGCGCCCAACCTGAGCTTTTTCTTCTCCAACGGCATGGATCCCGAGTACTCGGTGATCGGCCGTGTGGCGCGCCGCATCTGGGCGCGCGCGATGCGCGAGCGCTACGGCGCCAACAAGCGCTCGCAGATGCTCAAGTACCACATCCAGACTTCGGGCCGCTCGCTGCACGCCCAGGAGATCCAGTTCAACGACATCCGGACCACGCTGCAGGCGCTCTACGCGATCTTCGACAACTGCAACAGCCTGCACACCAACGCCTACGACGAGGCGATCACCACGCCCACGGAGGAGTCGGTTCGCCGCGCGGTGGCCATCCAGATGATCATCAACAAGGAGCTGGGGCTGAACTACAACGAGAACCCCTTCCAGGGCAGCTTCATCATCGACCAGCTCACCGACCTGGTCGAGGAGGCCGTCTACAGCGAGTTCGAGCGCATCTCCGAGCGCGGCGGCGTGCTCGGCGCGATGGACACGATGTACCAGCGCGGCAAGATCCAGGAAGAGTCGCTTTACTACGAGCACAAGAAGCACGACGGGTCGCTGCCGCTGGTCGGCGTCAATACCTTCCTGCCGCCCGAGGGCGGGGAACAGGAAGGCGGTGAGATCGAGCTGGCGCGATCCACGAGCGAGGAAAAGCAGCAGCAGGTCAAGAACGTGCAGGCCTTCAACCGGCGCTACGAGGCGAGCGCGAGCGAAGCGCTCAAGCGCCTGCAGGCCGTTGCCCGAGCGCGCGGCAACACCTTCGAGGCGCTCATGGAGGCGGTCAAGACCTGCTCGCTCGGCCAGATATCGCACGCCCTCTACGAGGTCGGCGGCGAGTACCGCCGCAACATGTGAAGCCTTTGCTGGCGCCCGCGCGATGCGGGTGCCGCCTTGATTCCCCGGGGCATTTCTGGTCAACTCCCCGGGTCGACTCGAACCATGACTAGAACCATAAAGAGGATCTGATTCATGTCCCAATCAAACGAGGGGAGCCCGGCAATCCCGGGTCAGCGCCAGTTCTTCGGCCATCCGGCCGGCCTGGGCACGCTGTTCTTTACCGAGCTGTGGGAGCGCTTCAGCTACTACGGCATGCGCGCCCTGCTGGTCCTGTTCATGACCGCGGCCGTGGTCGAGGGCGGTATGGGCTTCGACGACCCGACGGCCAACGCGATTTACGGCCTCTACACCGCCGGCGTCTACCTGGCGGCATTGCCGGGCGGCTGGCTGGCCGACCGCATCTTCGGCCAGCAGAATGCCATCTGGTACGGCGGCATCATCATCGCTGCAGGGCATATCGTTCTTTCACTGCCCGGTTTCGGCCTGGTGCCCGAGGCCTACGGCTTCTTCCTGGGCCTGATCCTGATCGTGGTCGGCACCGGCCTGCTCAAGCCCAACATTTCCAGCTGTGTCGGTGAGCTTTACCCGGAAGGCGGCTCGCGCCGCGACGCCGGCTACGTCATCTACTACATGGGTATCAACGTCGGCGCCGCGCTCGGTCCGTTCATCTGCGGGCTGCTGCGCGTGAACATGGGTTGGCACTGGGGCTTCGCCGCCGCGGCTGTGGGCATGATCGCCGGCCTGATCGTCTATCGCTTGACCCAGCGCCACCTGGGCGAGTTCGGCAAGGAGCCGCATCCCACGCCGCCCGAAAAGCAGGGGCAGACCAAGGCGATGGCCTGGGGCATCTATGCGCTTACGGCCGGACTGTTCTTGTTCGCATTGCTGGCCCTGCAAGGCGTTGTGGTCATGGACGCCCGCCAGATGGCCGAGTACAGCGTCTACGTGATCGTTGGCGTGGCCGTGCTGTTCTTCGCCCGCGTGCTGCTCGACAGCAAGCTCACGAAGATCGAGCGCAACCGCACCGTCGTGCTGGTCGCACTGTTCATCGGCGCCGCACTGTTCTGGTCGGGCTTTGAGCAGGCTGGCTCCTCGCTCAACCTGTTCGCCGAGCGCTACACCGCGCGCGAACTGCTGGGAATCGTGATCCCGGCCGAGGCCTTCCAGTCGCTCAACCCGGTCTACATCCTGATCTTCGCGCCGTTCTTCTCGGCGCTGTGGATCAACCTGGGACGGCGCAATCTCGATCCGTCGATTCCGATGAAGTTCGCGCTGGGTTTCGCCCAGCTCGGTATCGGCTTCGGCTTCATGTGGATCGCCGCCTCCCTGATCCAGGACGGCGACCAGGTACTGCCGACCTGGCTGCTGCTGACTTACCTGTTCCACACCACCGGTGAGCTGTGCGTCAGCCCGATCGGCCTGTCGGCCACCTCCAAGCTGGCGCCGCGCAGCTACTACAGCCAGATGATGGGCATGTGGTTCTTCGGTGCGGCCCTGGGCAACCTGCTGGCCGGCCTGCTCGCCGGCGAGTTCAGCGGCGACCAGGTCGAGCAGTTCCCCGAACTGTATCGCCAGATCGTGATCTTCTGCGGTGTCGTGACCGTCGGCTTCCTGGTGGCCACGCCCTTCCTCAAGAAGATGGCCGCGCTCGATACGCCGACCGACGACCTGGTCCGCGAGGACGAGCCGGGCGCCTACGAAGGCGGTGGGCCGAAGCAGCCTCGGGATTGATCCGGGATGGTTTAAGGACGGAGAGCGGGCGCCACTGGCGCCCGTTTTTTTATGCCAATGCGCCGCCGCAGCTCGACCCCTGGCCGGCGGTGCAGCCGTAGCAGTGGTCTGCGACGCCGATGCGGCGGGGTAGTTCGCCGCATTCGAGCAGGTCGTCGAGGTGGGTGGCTTCTTCCTTGCCTTCCAGGGGCAGGCCCAGCATCTGGTTGAAGTCGCAGTCGTAGACGTATCCCCGATAGTCCACGCTGAGCAGGCTGCGGCACATCACGGCCTTGAGGTTTTCCGCCTTGTAGGCGTTCTTGAGCAGGGTCATGTAGTCGCCGAATTCGCCCTTGCTGAGCAGGATGGCGCCGAAGCGTTTGATCGGCATGTTGGTCAGGGTGAAGAGGTTGTTGAACTCGATGCCGAATTCGTCGGCCAGCAGGCGCTTGTAGTCGCCTTCCAGGGCTTCCTGGGGCGGGGGCAGCGAGGCCCCGAGGGGGTTGTAGACCAGGTTCATGACCTTGCCCGAACCTTCGCGGCCGTAGCCGAGTTCGTTGAGCTGCTGCAGCGCGGTGATGGAGGATTCGAACACGCCGTTGCCGCGCTGGGCGTCGACGTTGTCCTTCGAGTAGCAGGGAAGGGAGGCGACGACCTCGATGTCGTGCTCGGCCAGGAAGGGGCCGACCCATTCGTAGCCCGGCTCGTTCATGATGGTGGGGTTGAGCCGGTCCATGACGTGCATGCCGCGGCGCTTCGCCTCCTCGACCAGCCAGCGGAACTCGGGATTCATCTCGGGTGAGCCGCCGGTGAGGTCGAGCGTTCCGGCACCGAAGCGTTCTGCGACGGCCAGGGCCGATGCCATCGTGGCGCGGTCCATCAGTTCGGTGCGCTTCGGCCCGGCGTTGACGTGGCAGTGGATGCAGCTGAGGTTGCACAGGTAGCCGAGATTCATCTGCAGGGTGTCCAGCCGGTCGCGGGCGATGGCCGGGAAGTCGGTCTTGACGAGTAGCGGCCAGGCGTCACGCATCTTGTTTCTCCTCGATTCTGTCCTTGCGGATGTTCGGGCGGAACGGGTTGATCAGCAACTGCAGCAGGGACTGCTCGCGCCTGGAGCGAAAGCGGTCGAGCCCGATCGGCATGCTGCGCTCGTCCTGGCGCGGTGCGGGCGTATAGCTGCCGAAGACCCGATCCCAGATCGACAGGTGGAAGCCGTAGTTGCTGTCGGTTTCCGGGCGCCAAGTGGAATGATGGATTCGGTGCATCGACGGGGTGACGATCAGCCAGCGCAGCCGCCGGTCCAGTGCCGCGGGAAAGCGGAAATCGGCGTGGGTGAACAGCGAGCCGGCCGACAGCAGGATTTCGAAGACCAGTACCGCCACCGGGTGCGGTCCCAGCAGGAAGACCAGGCCGAGCTTGATGCCCATCGACAGCGTGGTTTCGAAGGGATGAAAGCGCACGCCGGTGGTCACGTCGAAGGCGGTGTCGGCGTGGTGGACGCGGTGCATGCGCCACAGCAGGGGAATGGTGTGCAACAGGCGGTGCTGCCAGTAGATCGCCACATCGAAGATCAGGACCGCCACGATGATCTCGAGCCAGGCCGGCCAGGCCAGCCAGCCGAACAGCCCGCCGCCTTGAATCTGCATCGCGAATGCCACGGCCAGGACCGGAAAGGCCAGCCGCAGGATCAGCGTGTCGAGCACCACCAGGGCGGCGTTGGTCAGCTGCCTTAGCGACCAGCCGCCGTCGCCGCGGGCGGGCCACAAGCGCTGGACGATCAGCAGGACGGCCAGGGTGCCCAGGAAGATCGTTACGCGGATGAGGGGTTCGTTTGGCACGGGGGTTCAGGTTTCAGGTTTCAGGTTTCAGGTTTCAGGTTTCAGGTTTCAGGTTTCGGGTTTCGGGTTTCGGGTTTCGGGTTTCGGGTTTCAGGTCCGCACTTGTCGCCCCGGACTTGATCCGGGGCCTCCCCCGAGTTGGCGTCATCGGCTGGGAGGTCCCGGCTCGGGGCCGGGACGACGGGCTGAGCCCGTCGATTCGGGGCCTTCCACCAGTTGGCGTCATCGGTCGGGAGGTCCCGGCTCGGGGGGCGGGACGACGCTTTGCGTCGGTTCGGGCTTGCGATCATTTCAGTTGGGCCATCAAGTCGCGTTGGCGGGGCAGGGGATGGGGCAGTGCAGCCAGTTCTCCGGCCACCCGCGCCATATCTTCTGCCGTGTCGAGATCGGTGAGCGTCGGAAGTTCCAGCCATGCACTGTCGTCTCCCATGGACTCGCGAAATGCCCGCAGCGTGTCAGGGTGGCTGTAAGGGACTCGTGTCCAGCGGAGAAGGTCGGGCACGTGGTTGGCGCCGAAGGTCCAGAAGCCGCCGTCGGTCGCCGGGCCGAGGGCGCTCGAAGCCCGGTCTCGCTGCAACCATTCTGCCGCTCTGCGAATGTCCGACGGGTCGACCTGCGGCGCGTCGGCACCGAGCAGCAGGCCGCTGCCGTGGCGCTGCACGAGATGGTCCAGGACGCGGTGCATGCGCTCCCCCAGCCCGCCGCTTCCTTGTTGGAGCCGGGGCAGGTCGGACCATCGTCCGTCGATTCGGTCGATCGGCTCGGCCGTTGCCCAGTAGACGGTGCCGATCTCGGCCGCCCTGGCCGCTTCGGCCACGGCCGCGGCGCACTGCTCGTAGAGTGCGACGGCCCGCTCAGCGCCCATCGTGGCGGCCAGCCGGGTCTTGACCGCCGAGAGGCCGGGGGTCTTGACGAAGATGGCGATGGCGGTCACGGCGATTCGGCCTTTACGCGGTCGCGCGCGTTTCGGATCAGGCGCCGTGCCGCGCGCTGGTGCCGCCAGCTGGTGCGCAGCCAGCCGCTCTCGCCGTAGCGACGGGCGCTCGTGGCCACGGTCAGCCCCATGGGGCGAATCGGCACGCCGGTCTCGCGGGCCCGCACGACGAGGTCCAGGTCTTCGCCGCGCTGGAGATCTTCGCGGAATCGGCCCAGGGCGTTCAGCCTCTCCGCCTCGATGCACAGGCCCTGGTCGCCGTAGGGCAGGCGGAACAGGCGCGAGCGCAGGTTGGCGCCCAGTGCGTTGAGTCGCGTGAACGCCGGGCCGTCGGTCAGAAAACGCAATCGGCCGTAGCCGATGGCACCGGGGTTGGCGCGCACGAAGGCCAGGGCACGCCCGAATGCATCCGGCCCGATCCGGCTGTCTGCGTGCAGGAACCATAGCCAGCGGGCGCCGGAAGCTTCGGCACCCCTGTTGAGCTGGCGGCCGCGACCGGGCGGGCCGGCGAGCACGATCGAGTCGCGCGGCAAGTCGTGCCCGTGCGCCGAGGCTGTGCTGAGGATCAGTTCGCAGTCGTCAGGGCGCTCGTCGAGCCTGTCCCGAAGGACGCGATCCAGCCGGTCTCCCGGCCCGAGCGGCACGACGATGCTGAGCGCGACACCCCCCATCGACTTCAGCGGTGCAGCTCGCCCTCGCGCTCGGGCTGAAAGACGAGCTGTTCGACGCGCACATGCATGGTGCCGCCGCCGGGGCGCGGCCAGTCGATGCCCTTGCCTTCCTGCATGCCCAGCAGGGCGCTGCCGACCGGCGCCAGCACAGAAATCTGCTGGTCCGAATCGCTCAGCTTGGCGGGATAGACCAGGGTCTTGGTGTACTCGTGTCCGTCGACGGAGAATCGCACCGTCGAATTCATGGACACGATATCGGGCGGCATGGCGGCCGGTTCGGAAAGGCTGCCTCGGCCCAGTTCGGCCTCGAGCTCGCTCATTCCGGGAAAAGCGTTGGCCGGCAGGTCGTCGAGCAGGTGCTCGAGTCGGTGGAGGTCCATCGAAGAGATGGTGATGGGTGGTCTGGTGGTCATGTTCTCATCCTCGAACATCCAAATGCACAAAAGGCCGGCACCGTCACCGAGACGGCCGCCGGCCCTGCCTTTATCAGTGCAGTTTACCCCTTTCCGGCCCGGAATTGCCGCTATCGCCGCCGCCAGCGGAAAAAGCGCTCGGCCCATCTCAGTGCGGCTTCGGGTTGGTGTGCCTTCTTCCATTCGCCGGCGACGAACTTGTTGGCCTCGCAGAAAGTCGGGTAGACGTGGATCGTGCCCAGCAGTTTGTTCAGGCCCAGGCCGTGCTTCATCGCGAGCACGAACTCGGGCAGCATCTCGCCGGCGTGGGCGCCGACGATGGTAGCGCCCAGGATGCGGTCCTTGCCCGGCTCGGTGAGCACCTTGACGTAGCCGTAGTCGGCGCTGTCGGCGATGGCGCGGTCGAGATCGTCCAGGCCGTAGGTGGTGACCTCGTAGTCGATCTCCTGCATTCCGGCTTCTTCTTCGCTCAGGCCCACCCGCGCGACTTCCGGGTCGGTGAAGGTCACCCAGGGGATGACGCGGTAATCCGTCTTGAACGACCAAAGCGGGCTGATCAGCGCGTTGGCCGCCGCGGACCAGGCCTGGTGGGAAGCCACGTGCGTGAACTGGTAGGGGCCGGCGGCATCGCCGCAGACGTAGATGTTGGGGAAGTTCGTGCGCTGGAAGCCGTCGACATCGATCCGACCGGCTTCGTCGAGGCGAACGCCCAGCTCTTCGAGACCGTAGCCGGCCGTACGTGTCTTGCGGCCGAGCGCCACGAGCAGGTGGCTGAAGTCGAACGACACTTCCCGGCCCTGGTGTTCGCAGACCAGGCGGCCGCCATTTTCGGTGCGTTCCACGCGCAGGGCCTTATGGGCCGTGGCCACGCTGACGCCGTCTTCTTCCAGGTGATTGGCCAGCAGCTCCCCGGCCTGCGCGTCTTCGCGCGGCAGCAGACGCTGCGCCATTTCCACCACCGTGACCTTCGAGCCCAGGCGGGCGAAGGCCTGCGTGAGTTCGGCGCCGATCGGACCGCCACCGAGCACGACCAGGCGCTCGGGCAGCTGCTCGAGGTCCCAGAGCGTGTCGCTGGTGAGGTAGCCGATTTCGTCCAGGCCGTCGATGGGCGGGACCAGCGGCTCGGCGCCGGTGGCGAGAACGATCGAGCGGGCGCTGATTCGGTGTCCACCGGCTTCGACCTCCCAGGGTGAGACGAGTTTTGCCTCGGCCTGGACGACATCGACGCCCATCTCCTCGTAGCGTTCGGGCGAGTCGTGCGGCTCGATCTTCCGGATGACCTCGCGCACCCGGGCCATTACCTCACCGAAGTCGAGTTCGGTGTCCATTCTGCGCACGCCGTAGCGCCTGCTGTGTCGGGCCTCGGCCATGGCGCGCGCGGTACGGATCAACGCCTTGGACGGTACGCAGCCGGTGTTGAGACAGTCGCCGCCCATCCGGTTCTTCTCGATCAGGGCGACCTTCGCCTTGACCGTGGCGCCGATGTAGGCCGACACCAGGCCCGCGGAGCCGGCGCCGATCACGATCAGGTTGTAGTCGAATCGCTTCGGCTTCGAAAAGCCGGCGTAGACCTTGCGCGCCTGCAGGATGCGCAGCACCCAGCGCAGGATGAGCGGCAGCAGCCCGAGCAGGACGAAGGCGCCGATCAGGCCCGGCGAGAGCACGTCCCCGACGGAGTCGACCTGCGCCAGTTGCGTGCCGGCATTCACGTAGACCACCGTGGCCGGCAGCATGCCGAGTTGGCTGACCCAATAGTAGGTCCAGGTGCGGATCGGGGTGAGCGCCATGACCAGGTTGATCACCCAGAAGGGAAATACGGGAACCAGCCGCAGGGCCAGCAGGTAGAAGGCCCCGTCCTTTTCGACGCCGGCGTTGATCTTCTCCAGCCGCTTGCGAAACTTGCGTTGAATGGCGTCGCGGAACAGGAAGCGCGCTGCCAGGAACACCAGGGTGGCGCCGATGGTGCTGGCGAAGGACACGGCCAGGGTTCCGGCGACCACGCCGAAGAGTGCGCCGCCGGCCAGGGTGAGCACGGCTGCGCCGGGCACCGACAGGGCGGCCATGACGATGTAGATGCCCATGTAGACGGCGAGGGCCAGCAGCAGGTGGTCCCGGGTCCAGGCGAGCAGGGCGTCGCGCTGCTCGCGAAGCGTGGCCAGGTTCAGGTATTGCTGCAGGTCGAAAACGAAGAACGCCGCCAGGGCGAGAACGAATACCGCGGCAACGGTCAGTCGCAGAACCAGTCTGGAGTTCATGGGCTTCGAACGGCTCGGAAAGACAGGGTTCGAGCATAACCCCTGTGACGTCGACGCTGGATAGGTGCTTCTACGGGGCAGGATCCGGCTTCTTGCCCAGGGTGACTCGCTCTATTCCGGCCAGGTCGCGACGAGAAGACACGCTGGAGAATCCGGCCGCTTCGAAGAGGGCGCGCACGGCGGTCGCCTGGTCGTAGCCGTGTTCGATCAGGAGCCAGCCGCCCGTTTCGAGCTGATCGAGACTTGCCGGCACCAGCCGTCGGATCACCTCGAAGCCGTCCGGCCCGGCAGCCAGCGCCTCGATCGGCTCGAATCGAAGGTCGCCGTGCCGCAGGTGCGGGTCGTCCTCCGCGATGTAGGGCGGGTTGGAAACGATCAACTCGAAACGTCGCTCGGCCACCGGCGCCAGCAGGTCGCCGGGCAACAGTTCCACGCGCTGGAGCCCCAGTCGATCGCGGTTGGCGGCGGCCGCGGTCAGCGCTTCGACCGAGCGGTCGATGCCCGTGATCCGCCAGCCGGGGCGCTCGGCCGCGAGCGTGAGCGCGATGCAGCCCGAACCCATGCCGACGTCGCAAACGCGGGCATTGTCGGGCAGCTCCAGGGAGAGGGCGACATCGACCAGCAACTCGGTCTCGGGGCGGGGGATCAGGACGTGTTCGTTGACGCCGAAATCCCGGCCGTAGAATTCGCGCAGGCCGCAGATCTGGGCGATCGGGCGTCCGTCCAGGCGCTGGGCAATCAGCTCGTCGAGACGGGTCAGTGTGCCGTTGTCGATGGGGTCGCCGTCGTGGGCGTAGAGCCAGCTGCGTTCGCGCCCCAGGGCGTGGCAGGCCAGCAGGTCGGCCTCGAGACGGTCGCCGAGGAGACGGCGTGCCCGTGAGAGCGCCTGGCGAAGGGACTTCGGGGAGTTGTCGTCCTTGTTTGTAGTCGATTGCATCAGAGAGCCTGACTTGCTTCGTGACGGAGCGCTCAAAGGTTGCCGGCGCGGGCTTGTGAAGGCCGTATGACCGCGGCATGATACCGCCATGGCCCGTCGGCCCGGTCGTATTTGCGGTTTTTCACCCGGATTCCGGAATGAACCGGACACGATGCCGATGGGCGAAAGGGGAATGATGACCGATCCAGCGAGTCAAGTTCGAGTCGTGGGCATCGCCTTGCTGGCGTTGCTGTCGATCGTGTGCGTCTCCCCAGCCGTAGCTGCGCAACTCAACCTGCGTCACTACGACACGCGCGACGGCATTCCACAGATACAGGTCAGCGGCGTCCACCAGGACGCCAGGGGCTATCTCTGGGTCGGCACCTACGGCGGGCTGGCCCGCTACAACGGCAACCGGTTCAGCGTCTTTCGCGGCGAGAGCGGCCTTTCAACCAGCTACATCACCGTCGTGGACTCCTCACCCGACGGGACGGTATGGGTCGGAACCGCGAGAGGCGTGTGCTGGCAGGCCGGCCAGGGATTTCGATGCGCCAATCCCCCGGGAACCGACCAGCTCATGGTCAACGATCTCCTGGTCGGAGGCAGCGAAGTCTGGGTGGCCGCTGACGAAGGCATCTTCCGCTTCGCCGACGGTGTACTCGAACCGAGCGAGTCCTGGCCTGCAGCCGCGGACTCCGGCGCCGTTCACTCCCTGGCCTTCGATGATCAGGGCCGCGTCTGGGTGGCGGCACAGTCGGGTCTGTTCCGGCTGTCGTCGAATGGGCCTGTCGAGCTGGACCTTCCGTCGGAGTATCCGGCCGTCTACGACCTGGAGTCCCACGACGGGCAAATCTGGGTGGGAACGGGCGGGCAACTCTTTGCGCTGGAACCTGAGAGCGGCGCGGTCGCCGAACACGAGATACCGCTGCCCGAGAATACGCGCATCAACGATATCGAATTCGATCGCGAGGGCAGGTTGTGGTTGGCGACGCCTGAAGGCCTCGTTCGCGGCCTTCCGGGTCAACTCGAAAGGCTTACGACCGGGGAAGGCCTGCCGAACAATCGAATGCTTGGTGTCACGCAGGATCGTGAGGGGCTCGTCTGGGTGGCGACCGACCAGGGCCTGGTGAAGATCCTGCCCGGCCCCTTCGAGGGATATTCGGCCGACAGCGGCCTGCTGGCCTCGTTCGTGCGAACCATCAACGAGGATGATCGTGAGCGGTTGTGGCTGGGAACCCGCGAAGGCTTGCAGATCGTTCCGCGGGTCGATGGTCGCTGGGACTTCGAGGCATCCTCCACGATCCTGCGCGAGGACGGCCTGCCCGACAACCGGGTCTACAGTATCGCCTTCGGCGCGCCGGGGACGGCCTGGATCGCCACCGCGCAGGGCGTGGTCCGCTGGCAGCGGGGACGCGGCGTGACCGAGTTGATCGATCGCTCCAGCGGCCTGCCCGAACAGGAAGTGCACGCCGTGTTCATCGATCGTCGGGGTCGCCTCTGGATCGGCAGCACACAGGGCATCCGATACCGCGAAGGCGGCGAACTGAGGGCGCCCGACCACCCGGTGCTGGCCGGCGCCTTTGCCCTGCGCATTCGCGAGGATGACGCGGGCAGGTTGTGGTTTTCCACGTTGCGCGACGGACTGCTGGTGCTGGCCCCCGATGGAACACTGGAGCAGTATCGGGGCGAGGAAGGGCTGACCGACGAAATGCTCTGGGACCTGGCGCCTTCGGCCGACGGTTCGATGTGGGTGGGCAGCAACGGTGACGGTATCTTCCGTGTCTGGCCCGACGGGCGCATCGAGCAGTTCACGAGCGACGACGGGCTGGCCGACAATTCGGTCTGGCAGGTGCTCGAGGACGACGAGGGGCGGGTCTGGGCGTACACCAATCGCGGCCTGTCGCGCATGAGCGGTGGCGAGTTCGTCAACTACACCGAGCGAGACGGGCTGCTGCACCTGGAAGGCGGAGCCACCGGTGCGTTCCAGAGCAGCGACGGCCTGCTCTGGTTCGCCTCCGCCGACGGTTTGATGCGCTACGAGGCCGAGCGGGAGTACCGCAACACCTTGCCGCCGCCGGTCGTGATCGAGTCGGCCCGGCTCGATCGTGAAGCCGTGGCGCCGGGAGAGCGGCTTCCCTTCCGTTCCGGCAGCCTGGCTTTCCGGTTCGCCGGGCTGAGCTTCCAGGACGAAGCCGCCGTGAGATTCAGGTATCGCCTGGTCGGCGCCACGAATCGCTGGTCGGAGCCGACCGACAATCACCAGGTCACCTATGCCAACCTCGGTCACGGCGACTACGTTTTCGAAGTCAAGGCGGCCAATCCCGACGGGGTGTGGACCAGGGAACCCGCGCGTTTTCCGTTCCGGGTCGCTACTCCCTTTTGGGTCACGCCGTGGTTTCTGGCGATCGCTTTGCTGGCCTTGTTGGTTCTGGTCTGGTCGGGAGTGCATCTTCGCCTGCGCCGCATCGAGGCGACACGCAGGCGTTTGCAGCGCATCGTCAAGCAGCGAACAGCCGAGCTCAGCGAGGCCAATAGTCGCTTGCGGCGCACCGCGCGCACCGACCCGCTCACCGGTTTGCCCAACCGGCGCTATCTCTTCGATCGCATTGGCGAGGATGTCGCACGAAGTCGCCGCGCTCACTACAACGGCGCGGCTTCCAATGCGGACATTGCATTCATGATGATCGATCTCGACGACTTCAAGCGGATCAACGACGAGTACGGTCACGATGCCGGCGACAGCGTGCTGTTGTCGTTCAGCAAAGTCTTGTCGAGCCGCCTGCGTGAAAGCGACTACATGATTCGCTGGGGCGGTGAGGAGTTCATGGTCGTGGCTTGCGAGGCCGAAGCGGCAGATGCCCACCAGATAGCCGAGCGGCTGCTGCAAGCGGTTCGCGATGCCCGATTCTCGGTCGGGCAGGGCGCCGAGTCCATTGCGGTGACCTGTTCGGCGGGAATCGCCTGCTACCCATTCGGCGAGCCGATCGACGCGCTTGACTGGGAGCGGGTGGTCAAGCTCGCCGATGTGGCGGTCTACCAGGCCAAGGCCGAGGGCCGCGATTGCTGGGTCCAGCTCGCGCCCGGAGAGCGCTTTGAAGCGGCCGACGGCGAGGCCTTCGTGCAATCGGTCAAGGCCGATGCCGAGGCGCTGATCGAGCGCGGCATGCTTCGCTGCCTGCGAGGACGTTGATGAAGGGGTGAGGGTGTAAGGATGGTGGCCGGGGACGGAACCGAAGGTCGCTGACCTTGCGTCAGCCATCTAACCGCCCGGCGAAGCCGGAGTTGGCGGTTCGGTGGAAAGCGCCGGATTGAAAGCGAAACGGGTGCAGTTGGGAAGGTGGTGGCCGGGGACGGAATCGAACCGCCGACACGGGGATTTTCAATCCCCTGCTCTACCAACTGAGCTACCCGGCCTTGCCGTTTCTGGCTGCTCCCGGCCCGTGGCCGGGAAGCCGCACATTAAACCTTTTTCGGGCTCCGAAGTCAACCGCAATCGAGGGGCACTTTTCGACTTTCCCGGCGTCCATAGGAAGAGCACTCAACCGAGGAGGCAAAACCATGCGCAAGTTCATGCTGTTTCTCCTGCCGCTATTCATCGCCGCCTGCGCCGCTTCGGGCGAGCAGCGCGACAAGTTCGATGAAATGGCCGTCTACGACCGCCACGCTGGCGCCACTCAGAGTTGGGTTCGCTACACCAGCATCCGCAACTGGTACGCCGTCGGCATCCATTCGGTGGTCTTCGAAATGGACCGCAACCGGCACTACCTGGTGGAGTTGATCGGCCCCTGCGACCTCGACCTCGACAGCGCCATCGCGATGCGGCTCGTCAACACCAGGCGCAACGTGCTGAGCGAGTTCGACCGGGTGGTCGTCGGCGGCCAGCAGTGCCAGATCCAGTCGATCCGCAGGCTCGATCTCGAGGCGGTGCAGGCCGAACTCGAAGACAAGGACCGGTCGCTGCCGGACGGGCAGGGCAGCCTTGAAACCGAAACGGATCAGTCCTCGGGCGGAACGTAACCCTCCGCCTCGTCGACTTCACCGCCGAATAGAAACGCCTCGGCCTGCTCCTCGAGATACTTGCGATGCTCGGGGTCGATCGGGCTGAGGCGTTTTTCGTTGATCAGCATTGTCTGGTGCTGCAGCCACTTCTGCCAGGCTTCCCTGGAAATGTTGTCGTAGATGCGCTGCCCCAACTCGCCGGGAAGCGGCGGGCGCGGCAGGCCTTCGGCCTCGCGTTCGAGGTAATGGCAGTGGACCGTTCGTTCGCTCATCGCGGCAATTCCTCCGAAACTGTGTGCATGATAACCAGGCCGGGTCGGCTCAGTCCGACCGAAGTCGCTCCACGACTCGACGGACGGGCTGGGGAAGTCCGCTCTGCAGGGCTTTCTGGGCGCTGAGCCAGCGCCGGTCCTGGCGATCGGTCACGACCGAGCCGGATTCGACGCGGATTCGCTCGAAACGGATGTCGAGGGTGAAGTGGGTGAACTGGTGGCGAACGGGTGCCGGCGAGGCGACGGCTTCGCCGCGCGGCAGACATTCGAATTCATCGCGTTCGGGCAGCGACCAGAGGCCGCCCCAGATGCCGGCCGGCGGGCGCCGCTGCAGCAGTATCTGGCCTAGCTCGTTTTCGAGGATGAGCAGGGTCGCGTCACGTCTCGGCCGTACCCGCCGTGGCTTCGACCCGGGCAGCTCGTCGATGCGATCGGTCCGCCGGGCCATGCAGTCCTGCGCCACGGGGCAGTCGCCGCAGTCCGGGTTTCGCGGCGTGCAAACGGTCGCGCCCAGGTCCATGATCGCCTGCGTGTAGTCCCGTGCACGTTCGTCGGGTGTGCGGAGTTCGGCTTCGGCCCACAGCTTCCTCAGCACGGCGGCTCGGCCCGGCCAGCCCTCGATACCGGCGTGCCGTGCGAGCACGCGCTTGACGTTTCCGTCGAGGATGGGTGCGCGCCGGTCGTGCGCCTGGGCGACGATGGCGTTGGCGGTCGAAAGCCCGATGCCGGGCAGGGCTTCCAGCGCGTCGGCTTCGTCCGGCAGCTCGCCCGCGTTTTCTTCCAGGCAGAGCACGGCCGCCGCGTGAAGATTTCTTGCCCGCGCGTAGTAGCCCAGACCGGACCAGTTCGCGAGGACATCGTCAATCGGCGCACGACCCAGCGATTCGAGATCCGGGAAGGCCGTCGTGAAGCGCTCGAAATACGGGATGACCGTGCCGACCTGCGTTTGCTGAAGCATGATTTCGGCGATCCAGACGCGATAGGGCGTGCGGTTTTCCTGCCACGGGAGGTCGTGGCGGCCGTTGCGCTCCCACCAATCGAGTAGTCGGTCGGCGAACGAGTTTGTTGGTCGGGGTGGGGGCACGTTTCTGTCTTGGGTTTCAGGTTTCAGGTTTCAGGTTTCAGGTTTCAGGTTTCAGGTTTCAGGTTTCAGGTTTCA
>NZ_QUZK01000051.1 GCF_003410055.1 Wenzhouxiangella sediminis
GAGTCTCCCCCTGGGCACCATCTCATTTCCCGCACTTCCCCCAGCCTCGTGCACCTGAAGCGACTCAGATAGATCGCGGAGAGCGGGCGGTTTTGCGCGCAGCGCAAAGAAGCGCGCTCGGAGCACCTTGAACGCTGGTATCCGAAAGGATGTGCCCCTCGGCACCTCCCTCGACCCCCTCGTCACACAGGATCACGCCAGCGACAGGCTCAGTGCAGGATCCCGCGACGCTTGAGGTACTCCAAAACCACGTCGACGCCCTCTTCGACAGAAAGCTTCTCGGTATCGACGACGATCTCCGGATCTTCCGGCGGCTCGTAGGGCGAATCGATGCCGGTGAAGTGCCGGATGGCGCCCGCCCGCGCCTTGGCGTAGAGCCCCTTGGGATCGCGCTTCTCGCAAGTCTCGAGGCTGGCCTTGACGTGGATCTCGACGAACTCGCCCGGCTCCATCAACTCGCGCACCATGGCGCGGTCGGAGCGGAACGGCGAAATGAAGGCGGTCAGCACGACCAGGCCGGCATCGGCCATCAGGCCGGCCACCTCGCCGATACGCCGGATGTTCTCGACGCGGTCCTCGTCGGTGAATCCGAGGTCCCGGTTGAGACCGTGGCGCACGTTGTCGCCGTCGAGGAGGTAGCTGTGGTGACCGCGCTGGAAGAGCGCCTGCTCGAGCGCATTGGCCACGGAGGACTTGCCGGCCCCCGACAGGCCGGTGAACCAGAGCACGGCGGGACGCTGGGCCTTCTGGCCGGCGCGCTGCGTCTTGTTGATCTTGTGCTCGTGCCAGACGACGTCTCGTGACTTGTCGGCCAGGGTATCGGTGACCGGCCGCACGATCATGCCCGCGCCGACCGTCAGGTTGCTGATCCGGTCGATGACGACGAATGCACCGGTCTGCCGATCGTGCTGGTAGGAATCGAAGGCCGCGGGGCCGCCCAGGCGCCAGCGCACCAGGCCGATTTCGTTTAGATCGAGTTGCTCGACGTGCTGGTGCTCCAGCGTATTCACGTCGATGCGATGGTGCACGAGTTCCGGGATCGCACTGAGCGTCTTCGGGCCCATCTTGATGTCGTACTGGCGGCCCGGCAGCAGCGGGGTGTCGTTCATCCAGACCACGCGGGCGTCCAGCGCCTCGGCCACCCGGGCCCTGGCTTCGGGCCTGACCAGCAGGTCGCCGCGGCTGATGTCGATTTCGTCGGACAGGGTCAGGGTCACGGCCTGCCCGGCCGAAGCGGCATCGAGATCGCCGCCGAAGGTGACGATGCGCTCGACGCGGCTTTGCCGACCGGAGGGCATCACCATGATCGGGTCACCAGGCGCGATTCTGCCCTGGGAAACCGTGCCGGCAAAACCGCGAAAATCGGAACGGTGCCGATTGACGTACTGCACCGGCATGCGGAAGTCCGCGTCCGAACGGCCCTCGTCGACAGGCAGGGTCTCGAGCAGTTCGATCAGAGTCGGGCCGTCGAACCACGCCAGGTTCTCGCCCCGGACCGTTACGTTGTCACCGCCCAGGGCCGCCACGGGCAGGCAGTGGACTTCCTCGAAATCAAGCTTGTTGCAGAACGCCTCGTATTCCGCCCAGATCTCTTCGAAGCGGCCGCGATCATAGTCCACAAGGTCCATCTTGTTGACCGCCACGATGACCTTCTCGATGCCGAGCAGGGAGACGATATAGGAATGCCGGCGGGTCTGGGTCTGGACGCCGTTGCGGGCATCGACCAGGATGACCGCCGCATCCGCGGTCGATGCTCCAGTGGCCATGTTGCGCGTGTACTGCTCGTGGCCCGGCGTGTCGGCGATGATGAACTTGCGGCGCGCCGTGGCGAAGTAGCGGTAAGCCACGTCGATCGTGATGCCCTGCTCCCGTTCGGACTGCAGGCCGTCCACGAGCAGGGCAAGATCCGCCTGGTCCCCTGTCGTGCCCCACTTCCGGGAGTCGCGCGTCACGGCCGAAAGCTGGTCCTCGTAGACCTGCTTTGAATCGAACAGCAAGCGCCCGATCAGCGTCGACTTGCCGTCGTCGACCGAACCGCAGGTGATGAAACGCAGCAGATCCTTGCGAGAGTCCGCCGCCAGTACCTTTTCGATATCGACTTCAGCCATGAGTCAGAAATAGCCCTGCATCTTCTTTTCTTCCATGCTCGCGCCCGAATCCTTGTCGATGGCGCGGCCCTGCCGTTCGGAATGCCGTACGGAAACGGTTTCCTCGATGACCTGCAGCAATGTCGTCGCCTGCGACTCGACGGCACCGGTCAGGGGCCAGCAGCCCAGGGTCCGGAAGCGAACCATCCGCATCTCCGGCTTCTCGCCGGGCTCGAGAGGCATGCGCTGCTCGTCGTCGACCATCATCAGCATGCCGTCGCGCTCGACGACCGGACGCTCGGCCGCGAAGTACAGCGGCACCATCGGGATGTCCTCGGCGTAGATGTACTGCCAGATATCGAGCTCGGTCCAGTTGGACAGCGGGAAGACGCGGATCGACTCGCCCTTGTGAACGCGCCCGTTGTAGATGTTCCACAGTTCGGGGCGCTGGTTCTTCGGGTCCCAGCGGTGATTGCGGTCGCGGAAGGAGAACACGCGCTCCTTGGCGCGCGAGCGTTCCTCGTCGCGGCGGGCGCCGCCGAAGGCCGCATCGAAACCGTACTTGTCCAGGGCCTGCTTGAGCGCCTGGGTTTTCATCACGTCGGTGTGCACCTTCGAACCGTGCGTGAACGGTCCGATTCCCTGCTCGACCCCCTCCTGGTTGGTGTGCACGATCAGCTCCATCCCCGCTTCGGCGGCAATGCGATCGCGAAACTCGTACATCTCCCGGAACTTCCAGGTCGTGTCCACATGAAGCAGCGGAAACGGCGGCGGAGAGGGGTAGAAGGCCTTGCGCGCCAGGTGCAGCATCACGCCGGAGTCCTTGCCGATCGAATACAACATGACCGGATTGGAGAATTCCGCGGCCACCTCGCGGATGATGTGAATCGACTCCGCTTCAAGCCGGCGAAGGTGGTTGCTGAGTTTGTCGCTCATTGTCGCAGTGTCCCGATTCGGGTCGCCAGTGGGTTGTTTCCGTCAATCACGAGACCGCCGCACAGGAGCGCCCGCGACCGATCGCGTAGTAGGCCAGGCCCATCGACTCCACGTCAGCGGGCTCGTAGAGGTTGCGACCATCGAACACGACCCGATCGGAAAGCGAGCGCGCGAGCAAGCGGAAGTCGGGGCTGCGGAACTGCTTCCACTCCGTCAGCACGATCAGCGCATCGGCGCCTTCCAGGGTCGCTTCTGAACTGTCGCAGAAGGCCAGGCCCTCGGGCTCACCGAACACGCGCCGGGCCTCGTCCATCGCTTCCGGATCGTAGGCCCGAACCGACGCGCCGGCTTCCCGCAGCTGGGCGACGAGGGTGCGGCTGGAGGCCTCGCGCATGTCGTCGGTATCGGGCTTGAAGGACAGGCCCCACAGTGCGAAAGTCTTGCCGCGGAGATTCTCGCCGCCGTGGTAGTGTCGAGCGACCAGCTCAAAAAGATGCTTCTTCTGCCGCTCGTTGACCGACTCGACGGCCGAAATCAACTCCGGTTCGACGTCATGCTCACGTGCGGTGCTGGCGAGGGCGCGAACGTCCTTGGGAAAGCAGGAGCCGCCGTAGCCCGCGCCGGGATAGATGAAATGCCAGCCGATGCGGGGGTCCGAACCGATGCCCTTGCGGATCATCTCGATATCGGCGCCGACGCGCTCGGCGACGTTGGCCATCTCGTTCATGAAGCTGATCTTCGTGGCCAGCATGGCGTTGGCCGCATACTTCGTCAGCTCAGCGGAGCGAACGTCCATGATGATCAAGCGATCGTGATTGCGATTGAAGGGCGCATACAGCTGCCTGAGCCTGTCGGCCGTCTCTTTCGAGCGCGTACCCACGATGATCCGGTCGGGCCGCATGCAGTCATCGACGGCAGCGCCCTCCTTCAGGAATTCGGGATTGGAGACGACTTCGACCGGGAACTCCTCGCCGCGCGCCGCCAGCCGCTCGCGAATGACGCCGTCGACCTTTTCGGCGGTACCCACCGGAACCGTGGACTTGTTGGCCACGATTACCGACCCGCGGATATTGTCCCCGACGGTCTCGGCCACCTTGAGGACGTACTTGAGGTCCGCGCTGCCGTCCTCGTCCGGAGGCGTGCCCACGGCAATGAAGAGCACCTCGGCATCGGAAACCGCTTCAGCGGCATCGGTGGTGAAATGAAGGCGGCCATCGCGGACGTTGTCACGGACCATCGGCTCGAGCCCGGGCTCGTAGATCGGAATCCGGCCTTCGTTGAGGCCGTCGATCTTGTCGGCGTCGATATCCACGCAGGTGACGTGGTGACCGACCTCGGCCAGGCAGGTGCCCGTGACCAGTCCGACATAGCCCGTGCCGAAAATGCATACCCTGAACATTGTGAAAAAAAGCTCCTGATCGGGCCGAACGAGGCCGGCCAGCACATCCCCCGACACTGCCCGGACCGACAGCCGGACTCATGGTGCCGAGGAGAGGACTCGAACCTCCACGGGTTGCCCCACCAGGACCTAAACCTGGCGCGTCTACCAATTCCGCCACCTCGGCACGAGCGGGCATTGTAGCGGGTCGGGCCCGCGATTTGGACCCTGCCCAAACGACAAACCCCGGCGCAGAGGCCGGGGCTTGTATCGACTTCCCGATTGAGACCGGGTACTGCGCTGGCCTACTCGGCGTCGATGATCAGGCCGCGACGTTCCAGCAGCGGCTCGATCGAGGGCTCACGGCCGGCAAAGTCCTGGTAAAGCTCCATCGCGGCCTTGCTGCCGCCCTTCGACAGGATCGTGTCGCGGTAGTGCTGGCCGGTTTCGCGGTCCAGGCCACCGTTTTCCTTGATCCACAGCACGCTGTCGGCGTCGAGCACCTCGCTCCAGATGTAGGAGTAGTAGCCGGCGTCGTAGCCGCCCATCGAGTGCGAGAAGTACGGCGTGCGATAGCGCGGCGGCACGGCCTCGTAATCCAGACCGTGATCGGCCAGGACCTTCGCCTCGAAATCCATCACCTCGTCGGCCGACGGGGTCTCGTCCGGGCCGAGCTGGTGCAGGGCCTGATCGATGATGGCCGCGCCCAGGTATTCGGTGGTGGCGAAGCCTTCGTTGAAGGTCTGCGCTTCGATCACCTTGTCGAGCAGCTCCTGGGGAATCTGCTCACCGGTCTCGTGGTGCTGGGCATAGTTGGCCAGCACTTCCGGCCAGGAAGCCCACATTTCGTAAACCTGCGAGGGGTACTCGACGAAGTCACGCGGCACGGCGGTGCCGGCGAAGGTCGGGTACTGAACGTCCGAGAAGAGGCCGTGGACGACATGGCCGAACTCGTGGAACATGGTGGTCGTCTCGTCCCAGGTCAGCAGGGTCGGCTCGCCTTCCGGCGGCTGGGGCACGTTGAGATGCATGCCGATGACCGGGTGGCCGCCGAGCAGCTCGGATTCGACCTGGTAGGAGTTCATCCAGGCCCCGCCGCGCTTGGTGCCGCGGGCATAGAAGTCGGTGATGACGATGCCGAGTTCCGAACCGTCCTGGTCGAAGACTTCCCAGGCCGTGGCCGTTTCGTGCTGCGTCGGCAGGTCCGGGCGCTCCTCGAAGGTGATGCCGAACAGCTTCTCGGCCGAGAAGAACACGCCGTTGACCAGCACATTGTTCATCTCGAAGTACGGCTTGATCTGCTCTTCGTCGAAGGCGTAGCGGTCCTGGCGGACCTTTTCGGCGTAGTGGAACCAGTCCCAGGACCTGAGTTCGAAGGGCTCCTCTTCGGTCTCGTTGATCATCTCCTGGATGTCCTGGCCTTCCAGCCGGGCATTGGCCACGGCAATCGGGGCCAGTTCGCCCAGCATGCCGTTGACCGCCTCGACGGTCTGGGCTGTGCGATCCTCGAGCACATAGTCAGCGTGCGTGTCGTAGCCCAGCAGCGCCGCGCGCTCAGCGCGCAGGCCGACGATTTCGGCCACGACGCCGGTGTTGTCGTACTCGTTGCCGCGCGACCCGCGGGCCAGGGAGGCCTTCTTGACCTTCTCGCGGGCGTCACGGTTGGTCATGCTCGCCAGGGGCGGCTGGATGGAGGTGTTCACCAGGGTGATCACGTAGTGTCCCTCTTCCAGGCCGCGGTCGGCGGCTTCCTGGGCGGCCGCTTCGATGCGCGCATCGCTCAGTCCGGCCAGGGCTTCGCGGTTGTCGAAGACCACGGCCGAGTCGTTGACCTCCTCGAGCACGTTCTGGCTGAACTGCGTGGTCAGCTGGGCCAGGCGCGAGTTCATTTCCCTGAGCTTGTCCTTGTCGGCATCGCTCAAGAGCGCACCGGCCCGGACGAAGTCCTTGTAGTACTCCTCGAGCAGGCGCAGGCTCTCGGCGTCGAGCTCCAGCTCGTCGCGCTGCTCATAGAGCGCGCGGATGCGGGCAAAGAGATCGCCGTTGAGATAGATGGAATCGCTATGCGCGGAGAACTTCGGCGCCATCTCGCGCTGGGTCTCCTTGAGCTTGTCGTCGATGACGGTGCTCGTCAGGTTGGAGAAGACGCGGCCGACGTAATCGAGCTTCAGGCCGGCGCGCTCCATCGCGACGATGGTGTTTTCGAAGGTCGGTGCCGCTTCGCTGGCGGCAATTTCCTCGATCTCGGCCATGTGCTCTTCCATGGCGGACTCGAAGGCCGGCATGAAGTGCTCGGATTCGATCTTGTCGAACGGCGGCATGCCGTAGGGCAACTCGCTTTCGGCCAGCAGCGGGTTCTGGGCGGGCTCTTCGGATTCGGACGAAGCCTCGGCTTCCTGCGCCGGCTGCGCCTGGGACTCAGCGGCGGCTTCCGGCGCTTCGGGTGCCTCCGGGGGCGGCGGCGCCTGCTCCGAGCAGGCCGCCATCAGGCTGGCGGCGATCGCCAGCGTCAGTAGATTCAGGGACTTGTTCACGTATTGCCTCGTGCTTGAGTTGAACAGAACTCGAAATGGTAGCACCGATGCCCGGGGCGATGCCTATGCCATGGGTCATGGGCCTTGGTTGGCTGGTTGGCTGGTTGGCTGGTTGGCCACCATTGTGTCGCCCCGGACTTGATCCGGGGCCTTCCCTGAGGCTGGCGCCTTCTTCGGATCGGTCCCGGCTCGAGGCCGGGACGATGAGTGAGATTATCGACGGCCCCGGAAGAATGCCCGCAGCATCTCGGCCGATTCCTCGGCGAGGATGCCGCCGGTGACCTCGCAGCGGTGGTTGAGCTCGGGGCAGGTGAGGACTTCGAAGATGGAATGGTGCGCACCGGCTCGCAGGTCGTCGGCGGCGTAGACCACGCGCTTAACGCGGGCATTGATCAGGGCCCCGGCGCACATGCTGCAGGGCTCGAGGGTGACGTAGAGCGTGGTGTCGGGCAGCCGGTAATTGTCGAGAGCCCGCGCCGCCTGGCGCAGGGCGACGATTTCGGCGTGCGCCGTCGGGTCGGCATCGGCGATCACGCGGTTCCAGCCCTCACCGAGAATCCGGCCTTCGGCGTCGACCAGGACGGCCCCGATCGGCACCTCGCCCATGGCCTCGGCGCGCTCGGCCAGGGTCAGGGCGTGGCGCATCCAGCGAATGTCGTCTTCCGGGGCCATGCGGGAGCGGCCTAGTGGACCTTCCAGTAGAACTTGAAACCCAGGGAGACAGCGATCAGGACCACGAAGTAGGTGAACAGCCAGCCGCGCATCCAGCCCGGCCCCACGGGCAGGATTTCGTGCGAAGGCAGGCCCATGCGGATCGAGTCGACCGGATTGTCGCTCGCGAGGTAGCCGGCGGGATTGCCGATCAGCAGGTTCCACCACTTGCGCTTGTGCAGCATCGGCGTGGGCACTTCGGGCGGCAGCTCCACGGCCGGCTCGCCCGTCGCCGTTTCGAGCGCCGCGGTCTGGTCAGGCCAGCTCAGGCGCCAGCGCAGGGGCTCGTCGACGGCCGAAGGCAGTTGCCGGGCGTCGGTTCCCGTCCAGCGCCAGTTCTCGGCATCGCGCTCGACGCTGTCGCTCGAGACCTCGACGTTGACGCGGGCCCCGGCTTCCGGGAAGTGCGCGCCGAACTCGTTCGATCCCCAGACCAGCACGAACAGCACCGGAATGCCGGCAATCAGTGCCGGGCCGATGGCCAGCCCGATATGGCGGCCCGACAGCCGGAAATTCTCCCTGATCAGCGGAATCAGTCCGGAGAACTCGCCGTCGTAGCGCTTGAGCTTCTCCTGCACCGCCTTGACCTGCGGCTTGAGCGCGGCGAGTTTTTCCTGGTTGGAGGTGGCGCGATAGACCCACATGGTGGCCCAGCCCGACACCGCCGCCCAGAAGACCAGGGTCAGCGGCAGAGGCAGGACGAACAGCAGCAGGTCGTTGACCAGGCCGAACAGGACGCCCGGCCAGTCGAGAATACCGAGATTGCTCACGATTCATCCTCCCGGATCTGGCGGCGGGTCAGTTGCCACACATCACGAATGCCGCCGATCTCGACTTCGGGGGTGAAATTCGAGAACAGCACGCCGGGAACCAGCGCCGGGTCGATGCAGTGATCGCCGCTCCACTTCTGGCGGTTGGGCTCCATCAGCGGCTTCGGAATCGCGCCCAGGGTGGTCTGCCAGGACGCCCGGTAGCCGCGGTGGTAGCCGACCACCATGTCCGGCGCGTCGCCCCGCTCGGGGCCGCGATAGGCGGCTTCGCCGTCGAAGACGCGGCGCACGACGGGCTCGCCGCTTTCCGGATCGGTCCACTCGGCCAGGCCGGCGGAGATTTCGGCCTTGAGGGCTTCGACCTCGTCGGCGGCGACGATGCCCTGCCCCTCGCGCCCGGCCAGGTTCAGGAACAGGCCGTTGAGCCCCAACGCATAGGCGCGTGAGCGACTCCAGTCGACGTTGGAGAAGATCACGTCGGATTCCGTCGCGCCCTCTTCGAGCACCAGGTAGCCGTTGTCGACCAGCCAGCGGTTGAGGTGCACGGCCTTGCGGAAGGGCGCGAAGCCGTGGTCGCTGATCACGATCAGGCGGTCGTCCGGCCCCAGGCGATCCATGGTCTCGCCCAGGATGCGATCGGCCTCCCGGTAGATCCACTCGACCTCGTCGCGGTGCTCCGGAGCGGTGTCTGCATGCCTGGGATGCTGCTCATCGAGACCGCGGTAGAACATGTGCGTGACGCGGTCGGTCTGCACGAAGGCGCCGACCACCAGCTCGCTGTCGTTCTTGTCGAGCGTCTCAAACCACATGGCCTCGCGCTCGGCGAGGATGGTCTTCTCCATCTCCAGCCAGGCGGCATCCGAGATGTGCTCCTCGTTGAGCGACCAGGTCTCCTCGGGCATGCCGATGGTGTGGAACAGGCCGATGTCCTCGACCAGTTCGGCCGCATAGCCGGACGGCGAAGCGATCTCGACCGCGGGGTTCTCGGGATCGATCTGGATCGGGGAGACATACAGGCGCGGACTCGGATAGCCCTGAACCAGCAACAGGCGGACCGTGCCGGTCACGCTGACGGGCCCGGTCACGTCGAAGGCCACGCGGATCCAGTCCGACCATTCGCCGGGTTCGAGCGAAACTTCATCGTCGCCCAGTTGAACCAGGGCCCCACCCTCGGCAGGCTCGAGCACCAGGGGGACGGTCATCGGCTCGCCCGACTCGAGTAGCGGATCGGGCGGGCCCTCGAATTCGGATTCGATGCGTCCCTGGCGATCGGGCCGGACGCGCACGGTGCGCGTGCTCGAGCCGGCGTCGCCCAGGCGCGTGGTGGTGTAGTAGGTGTAGGTACCCTGCGTGCCCAGCAGGTCGGGCACGCCCATGCCCGAGAGCATGCGATGGATGTCGTCGGGCGGATAGGTGACCGGGATGCGCAATACCGAGGCGCGGGCGCCCTCGTCGCGCTCGGCCTTGACCCAGAACGCCTCGCCCTGGCGGCGGTTTAGCACCTCGCCGCTACCCAGCGGCACCTGCAGGCCGAACAACTTGATGAAGCGATCCGGCGGAATGTTCTCCGAAATCGAGAAGTTGGGCGTGTAGGTCTCGGGATTGCGGCGCAGGAAGTCGAAGATGCCGTGCTCACCCGGCCCTTTGCCCGTGGCGAAGCTCGACCAGGCCACCGGCGACTGCGGCGGATTGCTGGTACCCAGCTCCTGGAAATGGCCTTCTTCGGCCAGGCGGCTGAAGTTGGGCAGCTTGCCCTCATCCATCCAGCGCCGGGCCAGCACCGGATCCATGCCGTCGAAACCGAGCACCACGACACGGGAATCGACCGGCTCCGGATCACCACCGCAACCGGCCAGCGCAACAACCCCGAGCACCGCCGCACAGAGCGCCGCGCGGCGCCGCAGATCACGCAATTGAAACATGGCTTACTCGGACCGACTGGTCGAGCGCTCGGCCTCGACGGATTCGGCCGCCTCGCTCGCAGGCGCCCCGCCGAACTTGCGCTTGAGCCGGCGGAACACGTAACGAATCGGCCAGATCAGCACCGCGCCGACGGCCAGCACGATCGCGACCAGCACACCCCACAGGCCGCCCAGCAGGCTGATGCCCGAACCGGGGCCGATGTAGGCCAGGGCCGGCAAGGCCTGCAGCAGCAGGACCAGGGCGAGGGCGATCTTCATCCGCATGGAATCACTCCGGTTTTCTAGCCAACAGGGGCGGGATTATAGACGTTTTGTCGCGCCCGCCCCACCCCACAACCGGTCGCCAACGATCAACGCCTGCTTGGGTATACTGCCTCGCTGTTGCAATGGCCTGGCGCGAACCGTGATCACAGACGCCCGAGAAAACCTGCCCGAGGTGCTGGAAGCCGAGGTGGCGATCGCCGGCGGCGGCCCCGCGGGCATCGTGCTGGCGCTCGAACTGGCCGAAAGAGGCCGGAAGGTCCTGCTTATCGAAGGCGGCGGCCGCAACTCACCGGAAGGCGGGATGTCTCTGTACCAGAACACGACCAGCGGTCGCTCCTATCCCCTGACCGGCTCGCGGCTGCGCTGGCTCGGCGGCACGACAAACCACTGGGGCGGCTGGGTGCGCCCCTTCGATGAACGCGATTTCAGCGACGAGCCAACAGGGGAAATGCCGGGCTGGCCGATCGGCGCCGGGGAACTTGGCGGCTGGTACCGCAAGGCGGCCGACTGGTGCGAGGTCGGCAGCGACAAGTACGATCCGGAACGCATCGGCCTGGAAGACCGCGCCCGGCTGCTCGACTTGACCGACACCGGCTTCCGCCACCGCATCTTCCGCTTCAGTCCGCCGACGCGCTTCGGCACGCGCTACCGCGAAGCGCTGGAGCAGACCGACAAGGTCGATTGCCGCGTCAACCTGAATCTCGTGGATCTCGAGCAGTCTGACAGCCGGGTCCGCCGTGCCCGCGCGGTAACGCTAGACGGCAAGGCCTGCACGGTGCGCGCCGATCATTTCGTGATCGCCATGGGCGGGGTGGAGAACGCCCGCTTTCTGCTCGACCAGGAAGTCGTGCCGGGCAACCAGTCCGACCTGGTGGGGCGCTGCTTCATGGACCACTTCGGCTTCACCCCCGGCCTGATGCTGGCCGCCGAAGGCCTACAGTACGAGCGCGGCCAGATTCCCGGCGAGGACCTGATGACCGTGATGGCCCCGGAACCCGGCACCGAAGGCCCCAACTCCTGCGTGCTGGTCCAGGCCACCGCACCGGATGACGTGCTGCCGCCGGCCTACTGGACCAACCCGGCCATCGGCGGGGACTCAGCCGGACACTACTCCCTGAGCATGATCAACGCGCCCACACCGCATCCCGAAAGCCGAATCACGCTGACCGAGGAACGCGACGCGCTCGGCATGCGTCGACCCAACTTGCACTGGCACCTGCCGTCGACGGAATTCAGGCCGGTCATCGCACTTTTCGAACGCTGGATGGACGCGCTCAGCGCCAGGAATCAGGCCCGGATCAAG
The DNA here is from genome assembly GCF_003410055.1 of Wenzhouxiangella sediminis. Classification (GTDB taxonomy): domain Bacteria; phylum Pseudomonadota; class Gammaproteobacteria; order Xanthomonadales; family Wenzhouxiangellaceae; genus Wenzhouxiangella; species Wenzhouxiangella sediminis. The sequence goes on from NZ_QUZK01000051.1 coordinate 11,906, forward strand.
TGGAACCGCAAGGATGCGCCCGGACCGGACGACTTCGTGGGCGTGGGCTACCACCACATGGGCACCACCCGAATGTCTTCCAGCCCCGATCACGGCGTGGTGAACCCGGACGGGCGCGTGTGGGATCGCGACAACCTCTACATCGCGGGAAGCTCGGTCTATCCTGCCGCCGGGTTTTCCAACCCTACCCTTACCATCGTGGCGCTGGCTTCCCGCATGGCCGAACACCTGCACCGGCAACTGGAGGGCTGAGCCATGCGACGCAGGACACTCCTACAGACCGCCGGCCTGAGTTTCGTCGGCTTGCAGCTCGGCCTGCTGAGCGGCTGCGGACGCGATTCGGCGCCCGAGCTGGCAACGCCCCCGTCCGACCCGGGCGCCCGCGAGGCGCTCCGTGAGCTGGCCGGGAGGCTGAACGGAATCGAATTCGTGGGACCGGTTTGCGCGACCGAAATCGGAGAGGCCGAACCGCTCGAGGCGCTGCTTCAGCAACTGCGGGACACCCCCGAGACAACGCTCGAGGCCGCCCTGCTCACCCGAATCGCGAGCGACTTCGCCAACGGCGAACGCCTCGACATCGCGGGGTGGCAACTCAGCCGGACCGAGTGCCTGTTGCTGGCCGCGGGCGCTCACGAACAGGGTATGAGCGAGCCTCGACGGACCGAGCAGGGTGAACTTCAGTTCCAGCAGTTTGCCGAAATCGAACGTTGGGGGCCCGAGGAAACGATCGAGGGCCGGATCTTCAACCCGATCGGCAATGGCAGGGGCGGTTTCTGGATCCGCGTTGCCGAACCCGTTCCGGGATCCACGCGTCTGATGCTGGACGGTGTCCTGCTGGCCACGCACTTCGAACCCGGCGTGGTGACCGCCAGCCTGGAACCCGATTACATGGACGAAGTCATCGCCAAGCCGGGCATGTATCCCCTGCTCATGGTCGATACCGCACGTAACATCGCCCAAAGGGTCGGCTACCTGACCGTTCGCCCCCGGCCGCCGGCGGCCACACTCGCCGATGGCAGCCAGTCAGCGGTCTTCTGCCAGGTGGAACGTTGGGGGCCGGACCACGCCAACCAGGGCCAGGCATTCAACGAGCAACCCGACGGCGGGGCCGCCTTCTGGGTCCGCATCGGCTGTGCCCCCAGGAACGCTCGGCTCAGGCTGAATGGCAGACCGCTACCGACAACCGTCAGCACAAGCCTGGTGACCGCGCGTGTGCCACATTACGCCGAGCTCGAGCCTGGCGACTACGTGCTCGACATTCACGACCCGGATTCCGGCGAGACCCTGCAGGTCGGCACCTTCAGGGTCAACTGACCTACCAGGCCAGGTCAGTCAGCGCGAGGCCGTGCCCTTGTGTGCGTCCACGTACTCGTCTGTCCCCGGCGCCAGCCCTTCACCATCGGGAATCTCTTCACGCAGCGTGTGGACCTTTGCACGAACCCGGGCCAGGAGCTGGGGCAGCAGCTCGGGGCGATTGCGCTTGAGCGCATTAGTGGCAGCGTCGGCCGCCGCCCGGTTCTCCCGGATCAAGTGATAGACCACGTTGCCGTGCAGATTGCCGGCGAGCAGATTGGCGTCCACCGCCCAGAAATCGAACTGGCTCTCGGCCGAACTGTCCGCCAGGGTCACGCCTTCCCCGATGTAACCCAGCCCTCGCAGCGACTCCATTTCCTCGGCCTGCGCCTCGGCACCGGCTTCCTGAGCCTCCGGGGCACTCCAGCCGATGTCATAGCGTTCGACGAAACGAGGCTGATTGTCGGCCGTAAACGATTCCGACAGCATGGAATAGGCGACCGAGCCGGGAATCGTATCGGCGATCGGCACATCGAGCAGGTAGGCCAGGGTCGGGAAGATCTCCATGATGGTGATCGGCTCCAGGCGCCCCGGCTGTATATCCGGACCGTGCGCCAGGACCACGCCGTTGGGACGATGGTTGCCCGTGAGCAGATCGCTGGCTTGTGGCTGGTAGCGTCCCGTGCCCGAGCCGAAACCGTGATCGGAAATCACGAATATGTTCGAGCGGTCGCCGTACTTCTCGAAAGCCTGCTGGATGACTTCGTCGACGTAGCGGTACGACTCCTCGAGGACATCCCCGAGCAATTCGACCTGCCGCTGATCGGGCTTTTCCTCCCAGTCGCTGGCATCGTAGTACTTCCATAGCGAGTGACTGACGATGTCGACAATCCGGTAGTAGCTGATAAACAGATCGGCGGGCTCGTCGAAGAGCCGATCGGTCATGCGCCGCACGTATTCGTCGGAACGAATCCGATTGTCGACCCGACCCTTGACCATCCTGGCGGCCCGGTAGTACGGGCTGGACTCGTCCTCGGCCTGCGCGTCCTCGTAAGGCCAGGGGAAAAAGCGCTGATACAGCTCGGACTCCTCCCGGAACACCGAGCGGCGAACCTCCTGCGATAGGGACTCCAGTGTCTCCGGCCACACCTTGTGGTCGATGTTCTGGAAAGCCCGGTCCGAGACGATTCGCCCGTCGATGGCCTCGGCCGGCCAGGACACGAAATAGCCGATCACGGTGGACTGCTTGCCATGCGCATCGAGCACATTCCACAGCGCGGGCTGCTGCCGCAGCGACACATCCACCGGTTGCTTGCCGGAGTCCCCGTTGAACGGATAGACAAAGTCGAGGATGCCGTGCTCGGAGCCGAAATGCCCGGTCGCGAAGGTCGTCCAGACGACCGGTGAAACCTGTGGCCCAGGATTGATCAGATGCCCGTAGGCGCCCTCTTCCATCAGGCGCGCGAACCCCGGCAACTCGCCCCGACCCACCATGTCCTCGATCACCTGCCATTCGGCGCCGTCCACGCCGATGACGATCACCTCCGGCGGATCACCGGGGTCGACATCGTCGGTCGGCCGGCCGGTCTGCGGAGCGTCCGAGCAGGCAGCCAGCGCCAGAAGGGAAAAAAATCCGAGCAATCGCGACGAGAGTTGGTACATTACGCGGTGTTCCGTCTTGGCTTTGGGGTGTCGGGTATTCTAGCTCGTTTGACAAGCACGTCCGCCGCGCCCCCGCAATCGTCTCGATCTCTGACGCAATGACCCAGACCGTCCGCGAACAGCGCCGTCACGTCCCCAAGTCACTGCACTGGCGTGCGCGCTTCTTCGAACGTACCGCCCCTGCCTGGCGACACCTGGCCCGGCTCGAGTCCTCGGTGCTGCGCGACGAAATCGAGAAGATCGGCATCGAACAGCCCATCTACATCGCCGGCGTGCCGAGAGCAGGCAGCACCATCCTGACGGAGTTGCTGTCACGCCATCCGGATGTCACCAGTCACCGGTACAGCGATTTTCCCAATGTCTACACGCCGTACTGGCGCAACTGGCTCGCCCAGCGCAGCGGGCGGCAGCAGGCAGAGATGGTCGAACGAGCGCACCGCGACCGCATCATGGTCAGCAACGAGAGTCCGGAGGCCGTCGAAGAAGTCATCTGGATGCAGTTCTTCGGCCGCTTGCACGACCCGACTCGCGACCAGGTGCTCACCGAGAATACGTCCAACCCGGAGTTCGAAGGCTTCTATCGCGACCACATCCGGAAGCTCCTGCTCGCCCGGAACAGAAGCCGCTATCTGGCCAAGGGCAACTACAACACGACACGCATTCGCTACATCCGCAAGTTATTGCCGGATGCGCGATTCATCGTACCGGTTCGCAACCCCGTCAATCAGGTCGCTTCGCTGATCAAGCAGGATCGTCTTTTCCGCCAGGCCAACGAGGAAGACCCGCGCGTGGCTCGGCAGCTGGGGATGTCGGGTCACTTCGAGTTCGGCCCGGGTCGACGAGCCGTTTGCATTGGCGACGGCAAGGACGCTCGCAGGATCAAGGAGCACTGGGAGGCCGGCCGTTCAGTGGCTGGCTGGGCGCTTTACTGGAATTCCGTCTACAGCCACGTCCTGGAGTCCATGGCACAGGACACTCAACTGGAGCCGGCCGTTTACTTCCTGCGCTACGAAGATCTCTGCGCCGATCCGGAAGCGGTCATCAGTAAGGTTCTTGACCATGCACGACTCGACGTCGACCGCGCCACATCTCTCATCGCCGAGTATGCAGAGCGGATCAGCGAACCGGAATACTACCAACCCGATTTCTCCACCGCGGAGCTTGACGACCTGGCCTCGATCTGCCAACCCGCGGCACGCAAGCTTGGCTATTCGCTGCGAGGCGGTGTCTAGTTGGAAATTGGACCCAACAGCCCGGCCTTCGCCCAACCAGCGACCTTCAAGGACTACTGAACCATGCCCGAAGCAACAAATTCCACAGAGGCGCGATTTAAGGACTACGCGGAACTTCTCAATCATGCGGCCCAATGGAAATCGGGCCTTGAGAAGGTCAAGTCCGCCCCGCCCGCGCCCGAGAGAACCTGGTATGCCTACGACATCCTGTCGAATCTCTGGCACATACAGAACCTGATGGATCAGCTGCCCGATGAAATACTGTCCTTGTTCGGCTCAGGGCACGTGGCAGACATAGGGGCTGCCGACGGCGACCTGTCCTATTTTCTCGAGAGCATCGGCAACTCAGTCGACTTGATTGACTGGCCGGACACGAACTGGAACGGACTGATCGGCGCTCGTGAATTGGGGAGCAGGCTCGAATCGAAAACGGTCTCGATTCACGAAGTAGACCTCGACACGCAATTCCAGCTCCCCTCGGAGCGCTACGATCTTGTCTTCTTCCTGGGGATCCTGTACCACCTAAAGAACCCCTTCTATATTCTAGAGACGCTGGCACGGCACAGTCGATTCTGTTTCCTTAGCACTCGTATCGCACGTCGCACGGCAGACCGCCGCCTCAAGCTGGAGGAAGCCCCCCTGGCTTATTTACTGGCTCCGGAAGAATGCAACGACGATCCGACCAATTACTGGATCTTTTCTGCCCCCGGCCTGATCAGGCTGGCAGAACGAACCGGTTGGAACGTTCGAGCAACCTATCGAGTGGGCGATACGAAAAAATCAGACCCCAGTTCGGCTGATCACGATGAGCGAATGTTCCTCGCTCTGGAAAGCCGATACCGATGATTCTTGTGATTGTGCGGAGACCTGGCCCATGAAGGCGACACGACACCCCATCCGAATTTTCTTGTTGGCCATCGTCATCGTTCTCACTGGTGCGACGGCCTGTACTAGCGGAGACGACAACCGACCAAATATCGTCCTGATTTCGATCGATACCTTACGCACTGACCGCCTCGGCGCCTACGGTTACGGACGAGATCTCACGCCCAATCTCGATCGCCTCGCTGAGGAAGGCGTCGTTTTCGAACGTGCTGTTACTAGCGCCGGAACAACCTGGCCGGCGCACGCCTCGATGCTCACAGGCCTGTATCCGCGCTACCACGGCGTACGACGTAATGGCCTGGAGCTTGACGGGGATATTCCGCTTGTGACCGAACTACTCTTGGAATCGGGATACTCGACAGGATCGTTCGTCAGCTATAAAGGCATGCACTTTCGCGGCAAGCTCGATCGCGGTTTCGATGTCGCGAGCGACAGTGAGTTTCCGCCGGACGGCGACGACCCGATCCGCAACGGCATAGACACAACGGGAATGGCACTCAACTGGCTCGAGCAGCGATCAGACGCCGTCGAACCGGCATTCATGTGGCTGCACCTATTCGAACCGCACAGCCCATATGACCTGACAGAACACTCCCGGACATGGATGAAGGAAACGGGCTACGACGGATTCCTCGCTGACGGCGCCAGCGGCGAGGAGCTGCGAGGGCAACGAGACAGGATTCTCGCCTCACCCGAGCACATCGCCGCCATGAATGCACTCTACGATGGCGAAATCGAGCTGGCCGACGAACTGGTCGGGCAAGTACTGGACAAGCTGCAATCCACCGGTCGGCTGGACAACACTATCGTGATCGTCGTCTCGGACCACGGCCAGGGACTGGGAGAAAACGGCAATATGGGTCACGGACCCACGCTACGCGAGGACGTGCTGCATGTGCCGCTGATCATTCGCGATTTCCGACAAAGCCAGGCTGGCCGGCGCGTATCCGAAACCGTCAGCGTAATTGACCTGGCTCCCACCATCGCGAATGCAGCGCTTGGAATCGAACTGCCCGGCGTGCAGGGTCGATCGCTCATGTCTCATCTGAGTAACGAGACAGGGGAAGACGCCGAACGCGAAGTGTTTGCCGAGATCCGGCTCTGGCACGACATGGACAACACTCCAGACTGGTACGACGAGAAGTCGATCGCGGTCTATGTCGATGGGCTGAAGTTCAAGACGCAGCACGGAAAGACCGAGGTCTTCGACCCCCGGATCCGGCCATCCAGCGAGACCCGCCTGGAAGCCCCGGAGGTCAGCGAAGCGCTCATGGCTTATCTCGATTCCCTGCGACAGGAATTTCTCGCCGGCGAAGTCAAGCCCAACGAAGTCGAGCTCACCGACAAGGAAATCGAAACGCTGAAATCACTCGGCTACATCCAGTAAACCGACGGCCCCGGCCTACTCCCACTCGATGGTGGCCGGCGGCTTGCCCGAGATGTCGTAGACCACGCGGGAAACGCCGTCGCATTCGTTGATGATGCGGCGCGAGACGTGGTCGAGGAAGTCATGGTCCAGGTAGGCCCAGCGCGCGGTCATGAAGTCGATGGTTTCCACCGCGCGTAGCGCGATGACGTACTCATAACGACGCGCATCGCCGACGACGCCGACCGACTTGACCGGCAGGAACACGGCGAAGGCCTGGCTGACCTTGTCATACAGGCCGGCCGAGCGCAGCTCGGAGATGAAGATATGGTCGGCCTTCTGCAGGGGTTCGACGTACTCGGGCTTGACCTCGCCCAGGATGCGCACGCCCAGGCCCGGCCCCGGGAAAGGGTGGCGCATGACCAGGGACTTGGGCAGGCCCAGCTCGATGCCGATCTTGCGGACTTCGTCCTTGAACAACTCGCGCAGCGGCTCGACCAGCTTGAGGTTCATGTCCTCGGGCAGGCCGCCGACGTTGTGGTGAGACTTGATGACCTTGGCCTTGCCGGTCTTCGCGCCCGCCGATTCGATCACGTCGGGATAGATCGTGCCCTGCGCCAGCCAGCCGGCTTCCTGGTGTCCCTTGGCGGCGGCATCGAAGACCTTGATGAATTCCCGGCCGATGATCTTGCGCTTTTCTTCGGGATCGGACACGCCGGCCAGCGCATTCATGAACTGGTCGCGGGCGTCGACGCGCTCGACGCGCACGCCCAGGTGCTCGGCGAAGATCGCCATGACCTCGTCGCCTTCCTGGTATCGCAGCAGACCGGTGTCGACGAAGATGCACAGCAGCTGGTCACCGATGGCCTGATGCAGCAGCGCAGCCACGACCGAAGAGTCGACTCCGCCCGACAGACCGAGCAGCACGGTGTCCTTGCCGACCTGCTCTCGCACCCGCGCGATCTGGTCGTCGATGATCGCCTCGGTGGTCCAGGTGGCATCGCAGCCGCTGATGTCGAGCACGAAGCGCTCGAGTATGCGCCGCCCCTGGCTGGTGTGCGTGACCTCGGGGTGGAACTGCAGGCCGTAGAGCCGCTGGTCCTCGTTGGCCATGCCCGCGATCGGTGCGGATGTCGTCGTGCAAGTCGTCACGAAGCCTTCGGGCAGGCCGGTGACCTTGTCGCCGTGGCTCATCCAGACTTCGAGCAGGCCCTGCCCGTCCTCGACGCGGTCCTCGATCCCCTCGAAAAGGCGGCCCGGCTCGGCCAGCGCGACTTCGGCGTAGCCGAACTCCTTCTCGTCGGAAGGACTGACCGCACCGCCGAAATGCGCCGCCATCGCCTGCATGCCGTAGCAGATGCCAAGCACAGGCACGCCCAGGTCGAACACGAGGGGCGGAATTCGCGGGCTCTCTTCCAGCGCCACCGATTCCGGTCCACCGGAACAGATGATGCCGCTGGCGGCGAAATCACGGATGGCCTCGTCGCCGACGTCGAAAGGCATGATCTCGGAGTACACCCCGATCTCGCGCACCCGCCGGGCGATCAGCTGGGTGTACTGCGATCCGAAGTCGAGAATCAGGATCCGATGACGATGAATATCCATATGACTATGCGCTTTTCCTGAACCCTGAAACCTGAACCCTGAAACCTTCCACGACGAGGCACGGTTTCAGCTCGTTGGCACGAACAGCCGCCCCGCTCCGACCCGCGGCAGAGGGCCGGTCAACCCAGCTTGTAATTCGGCGCTTCCTTGGTGATGGCCACGTCGTGGGCGTGCGACTCGCGCACACCATTCGCCGAGATACGAACAAAACGCGGCTTGGTGCGCATTTCTTCGATGCTGGCGCAGCCCACGTAGCCCATCGCCGAGCGAACACCGCCCATGAGCTGGTGAACCACGCCGCCGATCGGGCCCTTGTAGGGCACACGGCCCTCGATGCCTTCGGGCACCAGCTTGTCGGCGTCGGCCTCGGCCTGGAAGTAGCGGTCCTTGGAGCCCATCTCCATGGCGCCGAGCGAACCCATGCCGCGGTAACTCTTGTAGGAGCGCCCCTGGTAGAGCTCGACCTCGCCGGGCGCTTCCTCGGTACCCGCCAGCAGCGAACCGATCATGACCGTGGAAGCGCCGGCCGCCAGGGCCTTGGCCACATCGCCGGAGAAACGGATGCCGCCGTCGGCAATCACGGGCACATCGTGCTTGAGCAGTGCTTCGGCGGCCGCGGCCACGGCGCTGACCTGCGGCACACCAATGCCGGCGACGACGCGGGTCGTGCAGATGGAGCCCGGCCCCTGGCCGATCTTGACGCCGTCCGCTCCGGCCTCGGCCAGCGCTCGCGCGCCCTCGGAGGTGGAGACATTGCCGCCGATGACCTGCACGTCGGGATAGTTGCTCTTGACCCACTTGATGCGGTCGAGCACGCCCTTGGAGTGGCCGTGCGCGGTATCCACCACCACGATATCGACGCCCGCGGCCACCAGGGCCTGGATGCGATCCTCGGTGTCGCCGCCGGTGCCCACGGCCGCGCCCGCCAGCAGTTGCTCGGCGCTGTCCTTGGCGGCATTGGGGAAATCGCGGGACTTCTGGATGTCCTTGACGGTGATCAGGCCCTTGAGCTCGAAGTTGTCGTTGACTACCAGGACCTTTTCGATTCGGTTCTTGTGCAGCAGCTCGAGTACTTCGTCCTGGCTGGCGCCCTCCCGGACCGTGATCAGGTTGTCCTTGCGCGTCATGATGTTGCGCACGGGATCATCGAGCTTGCGCTCGAAGCGCATGTCGCGGCTGGTGACGATGCCGACCAGCTCGTTGCCGTCGACCACCGGCACGCCGGAGATGTTGTGCTGGCGCGTCAGTTCGATGACTTCGCGGATGGTCGTGTACGGCCCGACGGTGAACGGGTCCTTGATCACACCGGCCTCGTACTTCTTGACCACCCGGACGTGATCGGCCTGCCGCTCGATCGACATGTTCTTGTGGATGATGCCCACGCCGCCGGCCTGCGCCATCGCGATGGCCAGGCGCGCCTCGGTCACCGTGTCCATGGCCGCCGAAAGCAGGGGGATGTTGAGCTTCAGGTCGCGCGTGACCCGGGTCGACAGGTCGACGTCCTTGGGCAGGACCTCGGTGTAATCCGGGACCAGTGAAACGTCGTCAAACGTGAGGGCTTCTTCGATCAGACGCATATTGGCGGGCTCCGGCGGGTAAATCCCGCCATTTTACCGCGTTAGGCTTACGGTAGGCAATTCGCGGATCAAATTCGAAACTCGAAGCAGCAAATCCGGAACAGAAAACCCATGGGTTTCGAGCCGTTTGGGTTTTCGAATCTTGAATTTGCTTCGGATTTCGGGTTTCGGATTCCGAATTTCCGTCGGTCAGGTCACTGACCGACGGTGAAGCTCTCTCCGCAGCCGCACTCGCCCGTGACGTTGGGGTTGCGGAATCGGAATTCGCGCACCAGGCCCTCGTGGACGAAATCGACGGTCGTGCCGGCCACCATCGGCATGGCCTTGTCGGAGACGACGATTGTCAGTCCGTCCTGCTCGAAGCTGTGGTCGGACTCTTCGATTGCCTCGGCCAGGCCCACGTCATAGGCCCAACCCGAGCAACCGGTGCGGCGGACATCGATACGCAGTCCCAGGCCGCCCTCGCGCTCGAGGAACCCGCGCACGCGCTCGACGGCGGCTTCGGTCAGTCGAATCCCCCGATCCGGGGCGGTTTGTGCCTGATTTTCTTGGGTTGCCGTTGCCATGTTGGGTATTATTGCGGCTCGCCGTTCGCGTTTCAATGACAAGGATTCTCAACACCATGCAGACTGCCAGCATCAAACAGGTGCTCGGCGGCGAAATCGCCGTCGGTTCCGAGGTGACCGTCCAGGGCTGGGTACGCACCCGCCGTGATTCGAAGGCCGGATTTTCCTTCATTCACCTCAATGACGGCTCGACCTTCGGCAATCTGCAATTGGTCGCCGACAAGGACCTGCCCAACTACGACGACGAGATCCGCCACCTGACCTCGGGCTGCTCGCTCACCTGTCGGGGCAAGGTGGTCGAATCCAAGGGCCGCGGCCAGAGCGTCGAAATCCAGGCCGGGACCGTCGAAGTCGTCGGCTGGGTCGAGGACCCCGACACCTACCCCGTCCAGCCCAAGAAGCACAGCTTCGAGTTCCTGCGCACGGTGGCCCACCTCCGGCCCCGCACCAACACTTTCGGCGCGGTCACTCGCGTGCGCCACGCCGCGGCACGGGCCATCCACGAGTTCTTCGACGAGCAGGGTTACTACTGGATCAACACCCCGATCATCACCTCCTCGGATGCCGAGGGCGCCGGCCAGCTCTTTCGCGTGTCCACGCTGGATCTGATGAACCTGCCGCGCACCGACGAGGGCAAGATCGACTTCCGCGAGGACTTCTTCGGCCGCGAGGCCTTCCTGACCGTGTCGGGGCAGCTCAACGTCGAGGCCTACTGCCTGGCCATGAGCAAGGTCTACACCTTCGGCCCGACCTTCCGCGCCGAGAACTCCAACACGGCGCGCCACCTGGCCGAATTCTGGATGGTCGAGCCCGAGATCGCCTTCGCCGACCTGAACGACCTGGCCCGCCTGGCCGAGGATTTCCTGAAGTTCGTATTCACCCGCGTGCTGGATCGCTGCAGCGAGGACATGGAATTCTTCGCCGAGCGCATCAACCCGGAGGCCATCGAGCGCCTGAGGAAGCTCATCGAAACCGATTTCGTGCGGATGGACTACCGCGAGGCGGTCAGCATCCTGGCCGACAGCGGCGAGAACTTCGAATACCCGGCCGAGTGGGGCCTGGACCTGCAGACCGAGCACGAGCGTTATCTAACGGAAAAACACTGCAAGGCGCCGGTGGTGGTGATGAACTACCCCGACGAGATCAAGGCCTTCTACATGCGCCTCAACGACGACGGCAAGACCGCCGCCGCGTTGGACGTGCTGGCCCCCGGCATCGGCGAGATCATCGGCGGCTCGCAGCGCGAGGAACGACTGGACGTGCTCAAGCGCCGCATGGCCGAGCACGGCCTCGATGCCGAGACCTACAGCTGGTATGTGGACCTGCGCCGCTACGGCACGGTGCCCCACGCCGGCTTCGGCCTGGGCTTCGAGCGCCTGCTCAACTACATCACCGGCCTGACCAACATCCGCGACGTCATCCCCTATCCGCGCACGCCGGGTCACGCCCCGTTCTAAACCAGGCAACCCCTGTCGCCCCGGACTTGATCCGGGGCCTTAGCTGACGCTGGCGCCTGCGGCTGAAAGGTCCCGGCTCAGGGCCGGGACGACGATGTGTGGGGTGGCCGTTCCAATTTCGTCGCCCCGGACTTGATCCGGGGCCTTTTCTGATGCCGGCACCGGCGGTTGGAAGGTCCCGGCTCGGGGGCCGGGACGACAAGGTGCGGGGTGGCCAACTTTCGGTTGCCGGCGGGGCTCTCCAGTCACTGGAACCCCTGGAATCGGTCGGAGAAGATCGCGTCCTCGACGCTGTCGGACAAACCGATACCGCTGACCGGGATGACGTAGGTCCCGTTGGGATCATCGGAGCCGATCCGAACCTCGGCATCGGTCCACGTGCCTGCCGCCTCGGGGACGAAGCGCAGGGAAACGATACAGGTCTCACCGACATTCAGCGGCGGCGAGCTGGAGGTGCACGAGCCGCCGTCGAATACGAAGTGCAGATCGTCATCACCCCACAGCGTCGTGAAGCCCATCTGCAGCGGCTCATCGCCGACGCTGGTCACGGTGATCACCACCGAGTCGCTGGACTGGCCGACCTGGACCTCACCGAAGTCGATCGAGGCCGGACTGAACTGGCCGAAGGGGCCGTCGAACTGATAGCGAACCAGGACTTCGGCACTGTTGTTCGAGGGGTCCAGATCGAATGCGGCACTGCTGACCGTGGCGCCGACACCGGTGTCCTCATGAAAGCCGGGCGTGCCGTCGATCACCAGCACTGCCGTTTCGCCCGGCTGCAGCGACCCCACGGTCCAGAGGCCCGAGTTCGGCTCGTAGTCGCCGCTCGAGGCGAAATAATCCTGGGGGATGAACCCGCCCGACAGGGGCGTCACCTGCACGCTGACGGCATCCGCCGCGCGCGCGCCGTTGTTGACGACCTCCACGGTCATCGTCAGGGCATCGCCCATCCCCGCCCATTCGGCGTCAGCCTCGATGCTCACGGCCAGGTCGGTGAACGGATCGACCTCGGCGAAGGCCAGGTTGTTGAGCGGCTCGGGGTCTTCCGAGAAGCTGCTGGCCGAAGCCGAGCTCATGAAACCGCCCGAGCCGTTGACCAGGGCCGCAACCTCCAGCAGCGCGCCCTCGCCCACGTCGAGGCTGCCCAGCTGCCACTGGCCGGTGGCCGAGTTGTAGCTGCCGAGGCTGCTGTTGTGGCCCTGGTAGCTGTAGCCGGTGGGCAGCAGATGGGCCACCTCGACGCCATCGGCCGATTCGGGGCCGAGGTTGTCGACCAGCACTGCGAAGGTCACCTGATCGCCCGGCAGCGCCGCGGCGGGCGAGACACTGTGAACCAGCTTGAGGTCGGAGCGGCTGCGCAGGACATCAGGGGTCAGCGTGGCCACGTTGTTGTTCAGGTTCGGATCGAACTCCGGGGCGAAGATCTGCGCCTCGATCGCATACGGTGTCTGTTGCGTCACCTGCAGCTGCAGGCGCAGCTGCGCTCCGGCGCCTGGACCGCTGCCGGCCAGGTCGTCGAGCTTCCACAGCATGTCGCCGGGCAGGAAGGTGCCCTGATCGGAGTCGTCGAAGTCGATCAGGGTGTATCCCGCCGGCAGATCGATGGTGACCGCGGGCATCCCGGCCAGGTCGGGACCGGCGTTGCCGGCCAGCACATCGACGATCACCACATCGCCCGGTTCGACCGGGTCCTGATCGATGACCAGCTTGAGCGACAGATCGGCCGTGTCCACGGCCGGCGGGATCTCGCCGTAGAGTCGCTGGATCGGGGTGACCAGGGTTGATGAACTCTGGGCGTTTCCGATCCGATACTCGATGCGCACGTAGAACTTGCCCGGCAGACCTGCAAAACCGTCCAGGCGCCAGTCATCCCCGTCGCGGCTCATCCAGCCGCCCCCGGCGGCCGGCACGAAGTCGTCCGCGTCGCAGCAGGTCTGCGAGACCAGCACCCGGGGTGTGCCGAGCACGGCCGGCGCAGAGCCGAAACCGGTCAGCCGATCCCAGACCAGTCGCTCAGGCTGGCCCGGCGTGCCCCAGACGATGCGCTGGCGTAGCGGCAGGCCGTCGGGATTGGCGAAGCGATGCAGGTGGTCATTTATTCCCAGCAATACCCGACCATCAAGGGTCATTTGCAGGGCAGTATTATCACGGATTAACTCAACACTACCTGCGGACCACGGCTGTACGCCCGGCCACAAGGCATTGCCGGCGTGATTCAGCAGGGCAAGATGCTTGCTCTCCTCGTTCAACAGGAAAGTTCCAGCGGCCAAATAACCAGAACCTCTCTTCTGGATCGAAATAACCCTGCTACGATCAAGCGAAGCGCCGCCTCCTTCGAAAGGACTGGCCACGGTATGGTTGCCGTTCTGATCAATCAGCGACCAACCGTACTGGTTGCCACCGAAGGAGTATTGGATTCTCCCTCCCACAACGATGTGATCGTCGATGACTATTGATCGGCAGAGGTGCCGCCCAGCACCAATGGCAAGCGGCGGATCAAAGCTTGACCAGAGCTGTCCGCTTGGGGTGAAGCGGGCGAATATTAGTCTATCTTGGCTGGCATAACCTTCGCCACATGTGTACACCCAACCATCGTCATCCACCGCCAAACTATTGAGAGAAGCCTGCGACTCGGTCCAACTGGGTGAGAAATTGGTATCCAGGCTGCCATCCGGGTGCAAGCGCGCCAGGTCGAGACGCGCCTGTTCGTTGACCTCAGAAAACCGCCCACCGATCAGAATCTTGCCGTCATCGAAAATATGGATCGAATTGACAAGGGGGGAATTATCTCCTCCGACTTCCGCATTGAAACTGGTGTCCAGACTACCGTCCGGGTGCAGACGGGCCAGCCGGGAGCGTGGCGTGCCATTGACAGTTTCAAACCACCCGCCAACGAGGATGCGACCATCGCGTTGTACGGCGATAGCATTTATTGTCACGCCGTCGATCAAGGGCGCAAAGCTGCTGTCCAGGCTGCCGTTGAGATGCAGGCGCGCCAGAGATCTGCGGCTGGTGCCGTTGATATGGGTAAATACGCCCCCGACCAGAATGCGACCGTCGGCTTGCAGTGCGATTGTTTTCGGCGAGAGGAGGCCCGACGGGGCAAACTCCACCTCCGCCTGCGCTTGATCGATCCTCCCCTGAGCATCCAGCCGTGCCAGGCGATTCCGACCCAGGCCGGTAATCTGATTGAAGGCCCCACCGAGCAGCACTGCGCCATCGTCCTGAACCAGCACCCTGCGTACTGCAGCGTTGGGGTTGACCAGTGGGGCAAAGCCGTTGTCGACGCCGCCGTCTTCGTTCAGGCGGGCGATTCGGCTGCGCGGGCCCACGCCGCTGGTGAAATCGCCGCCGATGAGGGCGCGGCCGTCGGGCAGAAGATCCAGCGCGTAGACCGGGCCGTTCAGGCTGGGCGGCTCGTAGGCCCCATCCACGCTGCCGTCGGCGTTCAGGCGCAGGACAAAGCCATCACCGTCGACCTCGCCGGCAACCAGGATGCGGCCGTCGTCCTCGATCTGCAGGGCCTGGACCGTGCGCACACCGCTGGCCAGGCCGGCTGCCTGGAAACTGTTGTCGACGGAACCGTCCTCATTGAGCCGGTACAGGCGCCGGGCCGGAATCTGTCCGGTGATGCCGATGCTGCCGGCCACCAGCAGCTTGCCGTCGTCCTGCACCGCCAGGGCGCGAACGCTGCCGCTGAAATCCGGCGGCACGAAGCCCGTATCGAGCTGGCCGTTGTAGTTCAGCCGGGCCACGCCGGTTCGGGCCTGGCCACCGACGTTGGCGAAACTGCCACCGATGTAGATGCCGTAATTGCCGGTCATAGGGTCGGGCTTTTCGGCCAGGGCATGGATATCGCCATCGGGATTCGAACCGGACCAGGGCGAAAGCGGCGCACCGTCGCCGTCCAGGCGCTGGATGCGGCCGTTGAAACTGCCGGCAACGACCAGATCGGTACCGCCGGCCAGCAGGCTGACGTTCACGTCTCCACCGCTCAGGTTCGGCCCTGCGAAGAACGAGGTGTTCCGACCGGCCGCGTCGAGCATCGCCAGGCGCGAGCGCGGTGACCCGGCAATGCTGGTGAAGTTGCCGCCCACCAGGGTGCCGTAGGGCGTGCTGGTCAGGCTGTAGACCATGCCGTTGGGATTGGGCTGGTAGCCGTCGTCCTCGGTCAGCGCCAACACCGGGCCGGCCCAGGCCAGCAGCCCGGTCAGAAGCAACCCCATTACAACCTGCCATTGCTGTCTATTCATTTCCATCTCTCCCGTGCCAGCCTGGTGCTGACCTTGAACCATGAATCCCGAACGCAAACATCTCTCCGGCGGGCCGGTGCTGCATGAAATCAACTTGAAAAGCGCGTGAAAATTCGTTGCTCAAGGCTCGAAGCGATCGCCGAACAGACCATCGGCCTGGAGTTCGAAAGCCCCGATCTCGGGCTGGCCGCGCCGGTCGCGGTCGAAGCCGAGCTGCCGCAGGCCAGAACGTCCAGGTTGCCGGCCGGGCTGCTGTTACCGGCGACATGGTGTGTTCTCCCTGGAAATGAGGATCAATCGGATGGCGGCGAAGGCCAGCAAGAGCAGGCCGAGCAGAATGCGGCCGGCATCGTGGCGCGACAGGCCGGGCTGGACCAGCGCGCGCCCGGGCCTGGATGGATCGACATGGACGGTGATCACGGCACCGGGCAGAAAACGCCGCACGGCCTCGGCCCGGCCACCCGAGGCGCGATAGGCCGACCCGGCGAAGACCCGGCCGTCGTGAACATAGCGATAGCTGAACACCGCACGCGCGGCCAGCGGCGGCAGCCAACCCGCGCCCTGATCGAAATGCGCTTCGGTAACCTGGGCGCGCACCGGCACGGAATAGTCCGAGGGCCAATGGGACAGTTGCGGCAGGACACTCATCGCCACGAGCAAAAAGCCGCCCAGGCATGCGAGCCGCCACACGAGCAGACGGCCGGCCGGGCTGCAGCCGCGGACCATTCCCGCGCTGCCCGCGGCCGTTTCAACCCGAGTGGAGCGGGAACCCTGCATCGTTGACGTTCTCCCGGCAAAGCGATGGACTTCGGGCCCGGCCCAGCCGGCCGAGCACTTCGGTCAGCATCTCCCGCCTGTCCTGTGCAGACTTGAAATCAGCTTGAAACTTGCGTGAAAGCCGCTCCCTCGGGTCGAGGCATCACCCAGCGAACATGACAGCGCTGAGGTTTGATGGCAATCTGATATAAAGAAGTCCTGTCGGATTGACCATCTGTGGTGCCTGTCGCGGTCGACCAGGACCGCCCGGGCGCCTTCGTGCGGGGATACGTGTGAGGATCGAATTCGAGAACTTCCAGCTCGACACCGAGCAGAAGCAAGTCAGCGGGCCCGACGGCCCCGTCATTCTCCGGCCCCAGACCTTCGCCGTGCTTTGCCATCTCATCGAGCAGGCACCGGCCGTGGTCAGCCGCGACCAACTACTCGACGCCGTGTGGGGGCACCAGGCCACCTCGGTCAGCTCGGTCGCCCAGACCATCAAGGAACTGCGCCAGGCGCTGGGCGATTCCAGCAGCGAACCGCGTCTGATTGCCACGCGCCGTCGGCTCGGCTACCAGTTCATCGCCAGCGTGCGCGCGGTTTCCGACGATGGCGAGGCGAGCGATGAGCATGACACTGCGGCCGTCATCGCCCCCCCGGTATCGGAATTGCCGGCCGATCGACTCAGCCGCTATTGGCCCTGGCCTGCGGCCGCGGCTGCCCTTGTGACCCTGCTGGTCGTCGCCCTGTGGTGGATCCAGACACCCAGCCCGGTGGGCGACCGCGGCCAGCTGCCGACCCTGGCGGTGGCCGGCATGGTCAACTCCAGCGAGGACCCGGAACTCAACTGGATCGGACCGGCACTCGAGACCTACCTGGGACACGCCCTGGTCGAGCTGGGCGGGTTTCGCGTCCTGGCGGTCGATTCGGCCGCGGCGGCCAGCGAGTCCGGCATGGAAGGCATCGACTACCTGGTCGAGGGTCGCTACCTCAGCGCCGGGGTCGATGGCTCGCGCCTGCTGGCCAGCCTGCGCCGGCCCGGCTCGAACGAGATCCTGACCAGCCTGGAGTCGGGCCGCAGCGACTGGGATATCGCGTCGATCAGCATCGACATGGCCAACGCCATCCGCGACCGGCTCGGTTTCGCGCCGCCACCGGAAGCCGACGACGCAGCCATTCGGGCCCGGCTACCGCGCCGCCCCGCCAGCCAGCAGGCCTACTTCGCCGCAGTTCAGGCACTCGAACGCTTCGACACGGCCGCCGCCCTGGAATCGCTCGACCGCGCCCGCGAGCACGAGCCCGACAACCCGCGTCTCGACCTGCTCAGCGCCCTGGCGCACGAACGGCGCGGCGACCTGGCGACCGCGCGTAAGTTCAGCGAACGTGCCATGGCCGCCACCCGCCTGTGGCCGCGACGCGACCGGCTTGACATCGAGGCCACTGCAGCGATGCTGGCCTTCGACTGGCAGCGCGCCGCCGACCGCCTGCAGGCGCTGACGCAGTTCTTCCCCGACCCCGGCAGTAGCCGCCGCCTGGTCCGGGCGTTGAGCCAGTCCGGACGCTTCGACGCTGCCACCGAAGCGCTCCAGTCGCTCCGGCTCAAGCAGCCCGAGGACCCGCGACTTGCCCTGCTCGACGCCGAACTGGCCGCACTCCAGAAGCAGCATGATCAACAGCTCGAAGCCGCACGCGAGGCCGCCGAACTGGCCACCAACCAATCCACCCCGGCGCTACTGGCCACGGCCCAGCTGTCTCAGAGCGAAGCCCTGATCGAACTGGGTGAATGGTCGGCTGCGCGCGAGCGGCTCGCCCGGCTGACCGCCGGCGACAGCGACCTGTCCGACAGCGACCACGCCCGTGCCCTGCTGCAGCTGGCCCGACTGGAGTTTCTGCAGGGCGACCTGGAGCCGGCCCTTCAAACCGTCGATCTCGCCGAGCAGCTGTTCGAAGCCATTCCCCACCCCGTGGGCCTGGCCGAATCCGCCCTCCTTCGCGGCTCAATCCACGAACGGGCAGGTCGCCTGAACGATTCGATCGGGGCCCTGGCACAGGCCCTGACCCGCTTCGAGACCGTCGCCGACCCGCGCCGCGTGGCCCGGGCGCACGTCCAGTTCGGCAACACCCTGATGCGCGCCAACCGGCCCGACGAGGCAATCGACCACCTCCACCAGGCGGCGCGCAGCTTCCGCTCGCTGGGCGACCGCCAGGGCGAAGGCGCGGCCCTGATCAACCACGCCACCCTGCTCGCCCGTTCCGGTCGCCTGCCGGACGCCGAACCGATCTTCCAGCGCGCATTGGAAGCCTTCGAGGACGCCGGCGACCTGCGCGGACAGGCCATGGCCCTGGGCAACCTGGCCGCGATCGCCGGCGACCGCCGCGACATGACCCGTTCGATCGAGCTGGCCGAAGAGTCGTTGGGGATCTTCGAGATGCTCGGCGCCCGAACCGATATCGCCCGGGTGTCCTACAACCTGGCGCTGATCCACCGCCGCCAGGGCGAGCTGCTCAGCGCCGAGCGCCGCATCCGCCAGGCGGGCGAGGCCTTCGCCGAACAGGGTGCGGTACTGATGCAGATGCGCGCCTTGACTACCCTTGGCGCCATCCTGGTCGGCATGGGCCGCTTCGAGGAACTCGAGGCGGTCATGCAGACCATCGAGACGCTCGACATCGAAGACCCGGCCGAGACTGCGGTGGCCCACATCGTTCGCGGCGAGCACGCATTGATCGAGGGCGACCCCGAGGGCGCCCGCAACGAATTCCAGCGCGCCCACGACCTGATGACCGGGATCAACGCCGAAAACCACATGCTGGTCACCGAAATGCACCTGGCGCGCGCCGACCTGGCGCACGGCCAGGCCGTCGCCGCCGAGCAGACCGCACGCCGCCTGGCCTTCGCCTTTGGCGAGATCCGCATGGTCAACCGCCAGATCGACACCCTGCTGCTGCTGGCCGAAGCGCTGATCGAGCAAGACCGGCACGACGACGCCGCCGGCGTGCTCGGCCAGGCCGACGAACTGCTGGTCGGCTCGCCCGATGCCGAGCAGACCCTGCGCCTCGGCCTGCTGCGCAGCCGGGTTGCCCCGCCCGAGCTGGCCCGCGAGCGCCTGGCCTGGGTCGAGGAAACCGCAAGCCGGCAGGGCTTTCTGCCGCTGATGCAGCGCGCTCGCGGACTGCTGACGAAAGTCGACTGAAAGCGCGCCGACCCGGCGCGTTTTCAAGCAACTTTCAAGCTGATTTCACCCTGCCGGACGCCCCACCCGGAATGATGACGACTGTTCTGTTCATCATTCCGGAGATCGCATCATGACCCATCGTTCCGCATCGCTCGTTCAGCTTGTCCTGCTTGCGGCCTGTCTGCTTCCCACCACTACCACACAGGCCGGGCCCGGCAGCTGGTCAATCCACAACGTCGGCTGCGATGCCTCCCAACAGCACGCGCTGCACCGCGACGACGACGCCACCCTGTGGGTCGGCTGCGGCACCGGCAGCAGCGGGTTCGGGCTGCACCGAAGCACCGACGGCGGTCAGAGCTGGCAGGTACCGACGACCAACCCCGCCGGCATCATCGATACCTTTCGTGTTCACGATATCGAACGGGGCCACGACGGCGCCCTGTACCTGGCCGGGACGATCTCCGATGCCGGCACTCAATACCGCATCATCCGACTCGATACGAGTGGTACCCAACCCTACCCTGCTGAGGCCGCCCTGATCGGCGCGCCGGTGGCCGGCCTCAACGACACCATCGGCCACTACGCCGAACTCGACAGCGGCGCAGCCCTGACCGCCTCGCAGACCGGCTGGACCAAGCTGTTCCGCCCCGACTCCACCGTCGGCAGTTCAGCCCAGGACTGGACCCGCCTGGACGGCATCGAGCCATTCACCAGCCTGATTGCCCACGACGGCGGCTTCTACGGCTCGGGCAGCCGCAACAGCGTCGCGCCGCGGATCTTCCTGCCATCCCAGACACCCGGTGCCCTGCCTTCAGATCTGGTCGAAGTGATCCTCGACCCAAGCTACGATGGCGAGCTGTGGGGCATCGCGGTCAGCAACGAGCGCGTCGTCGCCGTGGGCCGGCAGACCACCCCGACCCTGGGCAAGATCTACGTCAGCAGCGGCGACCCCTACAACCCGGCCAACTACACCGTGCACGAGTTCCGAGACGATGGCGACAGCTGGGCGCACGGCGTGTGCATGCGCGGCGACCGCATAGTGGTCGTCGGCCGGCGCTTCCCGTCGGGATCACGCGCCCTGGCCTCGACCAACGGCGGCTTGAGCTTCTTCGACATCTCCCCGACAGGCTCCGGCGCCCTCCTCAGCCAGTGCGTTATCGCCCCGGATGGTGAGCTGACCGTATTCGGGTCCGGTGGCTTCATCGGCGTCTTCGACGGCCTGGTGGCGGGTGATGTCCTTTTTGCAGATCGATTCCAGTAAGGCATCCACCCCATGTCATCCCGCCACCAAGCCTGGAACTCGCGCGTCAAAGTCACTGCGCGGCCCCGTTTAGGCCGTTCCAAACACCCATTCAGCCACGAAGTACCAGGCAGGCACGGTGAGTGCCGACAGCAGGACACCCCAGGCCACCAGCGCCGAGGCCAGCGGCGGTGCCAGGCGGGCTGAGGAGAGCAGGGCCGCGGCGGTGATCATCGGCGGCATGGCCGACTCCAGCAGGGCGACCCGGGCGATGTCCGGCCGGGTCCCGAGAAGCAGGATCAGGCCCAGCGCGACCGCCGGCAAAATCAGCAACTTGCTGGCAAGGCCGATGAACAGCGGCCGGCGGTACTCGTGCACCAGCCGCAAATGGAGACTCATGCCGATGGCGAGCGTGACCAGGGGCAGCAGCATGTCGGCGAAATTCCGCGCCAGCTCCATCAGCCAGTCGGGGAACCAGGCGTTGCCGAGCAGCAGTGCGCCCACCAGGGCAATGAAGGGCGGGAAGGTGACGATTCGCCGGGCCATGTCGCCCACGGCCGGACGCTGGCCGGTGCCGAACCAGGCCAGCACGAACAGCGCGTGCGTGCATACGATCAGGAAGGATCCGAACTGGTCGTAGACCACCGCGTAACGCACCTGCTCCTCGCCCAGAAGCGCCTCGACCAACGGAAACCCGAGGAACGAAGTGTTGCCCAGCGGCAGCAGAAGGAGCAGAACGGCGACCGCCTCGCGCCGCAGTTCCAGCCAGCGCGCGAGCAGCAGCACCAGGCCCACGCTCACCGCCAGCAAGGTCCACGGCACGATCACCAGCGGCAACAGCGCCGTGCTGGCCTCCAGCGTGGGCACGTGGATAAAAATGAGCGCGGGCAGGCACAGCATGATGACCACGCGGTTGAGCACTTCCGGCGCACTCGCCGGGAAAACACGTGCCAACAGGCGACCGACGACGATCAGCGAGATGATGACGAAATAGGCCGACATGGCCGCAGATCATACGGTAGATTGGCCGTCGCAAGGCAATCCCATGGCACAAAGCGGGAAATCTCATGACCATCCAACTCTACGGCACCTACACCTCGCCCTACGTGCGCCATTGCCGCATTGCCCTGGCCGAGACGGGACAGGATTACGAGCTGATCGAAACCGATTACGCGCAGAGCGCCCGGTTGGCGCCGGCAAAACGGGTACCGTTCCTGAAAGCCGGCGATCTCGTACTCAACGACTCCCTGTCCATTCTGAAGTTCATCCGCGAGTCGGCACGCCGGGCATTCCTCCCCGATGTGGAGGACTGCGACCTGTTCGCGCTGACCAACACGGCCCTGGACACGGCCATCAACCTGTTCCTGCTCGAGAAAGACGGACTCGGGCCCGCGCAGAGCGGCTATCTGGCCCGACAAGCCGCGCGGGTACACGACATTCTGGAGGCGCTGGAAGGGCGAGCGGGCGCACTGCCCGCGAAAACCGACCGCTTTACCGACGGCGAGCTGCGACTCGGCTGCTTCCTGGACTGGGCCCTCTTCCGCGAGCGAATCACCCTGACCGAGCACATCGAGCTAGCCGCCTTCCTCGAGCGCATGAAGGAATACCCGTGCTTCGCCAACACACCGCCCAGGGTGACCTGAAAGACTTTCGACAGGTATTTCCGGGCTTTCGGTGCTGAATTGCCCCTTCCACAAGATCATTTTCGGGAGGGAAACCATGAAATTCGCATCGATCGGCATTGCCTGCTTTGCACTCGCTTTCGTTCCGGCCTTCGCCGACGAGAACGGGGAGGCTGAAGACTGGGTTCAGCGCGTCTACCTGGAATACGTCAAGGGCGACATGCACGACGAATATCGTGAAGTCGTCGGCGACTGGAACGAATGCATCACCGAAGCCGATGACAGCATGGAGTGGTGGGTCTTCCGCGCGGAGACCGGCAACATGAACCGCTACGCCTTTGTGCTGGGCAACCAGCGATGGTCCGAATTCGATTCAGAGACCCCGGAACTGGACGCCTGCTACGAGCAGTTCAAGGACCGCTATCACGCTGCCGTGGACAAGGTCTACGCCTCGTTCGATATCTACATGGACGAGCACAGCTACCACGTGGATGACGACAAGGACCGCAAGATCGCCTGGGTGACGACCTTCGAGCTCGAGGACTCCAGGGCCTTCCTGGAAAACGTCAAGAAATATGCTGAAGCCGCCCGCGAGAAAGACTGGCACGAGCCCTTCTATTTCTACTCGTCGGTGGGCGGCGAGCACCACAGCGGCATCTATGTCGTGTCACCGGCGGCGAGCTTCAGCGAATTCGACGGCGATAACGGCTTCTGGCAGATGCTCGAGGAGCACTTCGGCGAGGAGGAGTTCAAGAGGATGCGCGAGATCGATCGCGCAGCGATCGCTGACTACTACGCCGATGTCTGGGTCCGCGTCGACGAACTCAGCCACATGACCGAGTGACGAAAACCTGCAGGGCCCGGGCCGGGTGCCCGGGCCCGCTGCCGTGGAGCCCTCATTCGCTTCCGGTCTGGGAAGGCGACTCGCCAAAGTGATTGCGGTAGGCGCGGCTGAAACCGGAAACACTCGAAAAACCGACAGAATAAGCGACGTCTGAAACACTCCTGCCGTCACCCTGCAGCATCTGGCGAGCCAGCCCGAGCCGCACATCGCGAATGAACTCGCCGGGCGAACGGCCAGTCTCCCGGACCAGGCGCCGGTGCAGCTTGCTGCGCGACATGTGCATCGACTCTGCCAGGGCGGCCACCGAAAGACCACCGTGTTGCACATTTCGTTCGATCCAAGTTCGCACATCGTCGGCCAGCAGGGGTTCGGTGGTTGCCGTGGCGACGGCGCTCTCCGCAGTCGACGCCTCTGCGCCTTCCGATCGTTCACCCGCGATTGCCACGGCCGCATCGGCCCGGTGCCGCTCGCGCAGCACCTGGCTCGTCCGGCGGTCCACTTCCCGATGCAGGTACTGCTGCAGCCGAA
This sequence comes from Wenzhouxiangella sediminis, assembly GCF_003410055.1. Lineage (GTDB taxonomy): Bacteria > Pseudomonadota > Gammaproteobacteria > Xanthomonadales > Wenzhouxiangellaceae > Wenzhouxiangella > Wenzhouxiangella sediminis. The sequence continues at coordinate 35,965 of NZ_QUZK01000051.1, forward strand.
TGGCCGCGCGATGACGTCGTGCGAGCCAGACAGCCGCCAGCAGCACAATCGCTCCGATACTCGCAACGCGAACGCTCGTCCGCTCGTATAAATGAGGCGGCACCTCGATATCCATGCTCGCGACCGGACCCGACAAGCCGCTGTTGGCGTCGACGGCTGCGATTTCGAGCCGATGCCGGCCGGCCCGAACGTTGTCGAAACCCAGGTTACGGTCTTCGCCGACCTCCATCCAGGATCCGTCGTCGAAGCGGTAGCGAAAGTAGATCTCCCCGGTCAAGCCGGGCTTGATACCGGTGATCTGCACCGAGAACACGCGTTCGCCAAGCGGCAATTCGACGCGATTTCCGGCCGGCAGGGCGGTCCCGTCGGCCAGGCGAAGCTGCTGGATGATCACGCGCGGTGCCCCCTGGTGCTCCTCCACGACGCCTGGATCGAATATGGCAATGCCCCCCTGGCCGGGAAACGCCAGGCGTCCGTCGAGAAGTCGAATGCCGGCGTTCTGCACACCGCCGTTGCCTTCCCGGTCGGGGAGGCCATCGCTTTCGGTGAATACGCGCGAATAGACGCGCTCCGCACGCCCTTCGAGCACGCGCTCCAGCGACTGTCGGTGCAGCCAGAACACGCCGCTGTTGCTGTTGAACCAGAATCGTCCCTTGCCGTCGGCCAGCAGGCGATGAAGGCTGTCGGCATAGAGACCCTGACGGCTGTCGAGACAGTCGAAAACAAGCCCGGGGCGATGCTCGCGTCGATCGGAGCGGCAAACACCGCTGTCGGCGGTTACGACCCAGAGATGGCCGCTCGAGTCCTGGTAGAGATCGCGAATCCGGTCGCTTGACAGACCGTCACCCCGGCCGAACGCCAACACTTCACCACCGGGCGACCGGCGACGCAAACCGTCGGAGTCCGTCCCGAACCAGAGACTGCCACTCTCGGCTTGGTAAACGGTCTGCACCTGAACCCACTCCGGCAGGGCCAGCGCTTCCTGCATGCTTCGCCAGCGGCCGTCATATCGGAGCCAAACGCCGGTCTGGCTGCCGATCCAGAGTCCGCCGGAACGGTCCTCGAAAATGCTGCGCACAAGAACATTCCCGAGCACCCGGGGCAATCGTTCCGGCACTTCACATTCACCCGCCTGCATCGTGCAGAAGCCACCCTGTCCCACCAGCACGCGCCCTTGCCGAGTGACGGTCACCGTGCCCACGACCTGCCCGGGAGAACCGGCAGCGTGAACACCCCGAACCACGCCACCGCGAATCTCGGCCAGGGCTCCCGCGCCCACGCTGGCCCAGATTGTGCCGTCTGCGCCCTGGGCCATGCCGTATACCGGACCCTCAGGCAGTCCGTGCTGCGTGGTAATCGTGTCGAATCGACGCTGACTGACCCGCCACAGCCCGTCACAGAGCGTGGCCAGCCAGACGCCGCCGGTCGAGTCGAACGCGAAGTCCCGGATGGGGCATGGCGCCCGGACTACCGACTCGCCGTTCTCGAGCAGGTCGTACTGGCGCACCCGCCACTCTGATCCATGCGGACCGTCAGCCACCAGGCGGACGTAGCCTGCAATCGGCCCCTCGTTGACGACGCGCCATCCGTCATCGCTCGAGCGCCAGGTGCGCTCGTAGGACTGCACGATCAGTTCGCCGCCAGGGGCAAACTCCAGATCGTTGACGGTCTTGCCCTCGAAGAGGCGCAGCATACGGCCCTTGTTGCCTTCGATTCGGACCAGGCCGCCCTGCCCCCCTGCGAACACGACCCCGTCTGAATCGACCGCCAGTGCGCGAACATCACGCAGCGCAATGCCGTCTTCGGCATTCAGGATCTGCTCGACGCCGCCAATGCCGGCGCGAATTACCCTGCCCGTGCCGGTTCCTGCCCAGATGCCGCCCTCCGGGGCATCGGCAAAGGCCTGGACAGCCTCGCCCTGCAGCGCGGATTCGCCAACGCTCTGGAAACAGGCACCGCCGCAGGCATGGGCCAATCCCTGCTCGGTGCCCAACCAGAGTCGATCCCGACGGTCGAGATGAAGCTTCAGCACACGCGGGGCAGGCAACCCCTGCTCGGTCCCGGCAGCGTGAAACTCCCGGCCATCGAAGCTGGCCAGTGCGTACTGCTCGGTGAGCAGCCAGATCAGGCCATTGTCCTGCTGGATCAGGCGGGTCAGACGATTGCCGGGCAGACCCGGATGGCTGCCGGCACTGTATGTCTTGAATCGGTGACCATCGAAGCGGACCAGGCCATCGAAGGTGGCGACCCAGAGATAGCCGTGCTTGCCCATCAGCACGTCGGTCGTCCCGTTGACGGGCAGCCCGTCGGCATTGGTCCAGCGATCCAGCAGGTATCCCTCGGACAGCCACTCCGGCCGCGCCTGCGCCGGCGCGCCGGTCATCAAATCGCAAAAGCAGATGAACAGAGCGATCAGACCGAGACGGTTGACGGGCATGCAGAAAACGACCTGCCAGGCAAAGCGCAACATTCTACCGGCATCTACAGCAGCCGGATTCACGGAAGTTGATCACGGCGTGAGCAGGTGACCTTCTGAACGAAAGCACACGCCGGCATCGAGATCGATCCAGGAGACAAAAAAGACCCCGGCACCCAGGGGGAGCCGGGGTCAAGTTGCTGACAGATCTCGCTGGATCAGGCGAGATCGAAGCGGTCCGCGTCCATCACCTTGTTCCAGGCGGCAATGAAGTCGCGGACGAACTTTTCCTTGCCGTCTTCGCTGGCGTACACCTCGCCGACGGCCCGCAGCTGCGAGTTGGAACCGAAGATCAGGTCGTTGCGCGTGGCGGTCCACTTGATCTGGCCCGATTCACGGTCGTGGCCTTCGTAGATGCCTTCGCGGTCTGATTCCTTCCATTCCGTTTTCATGTCGAGCAGGTTGACGAAGAATTCATTGGTCAACTTGCCCGACTGGTCGGTGAACACGCCGTGCGAGGTCTGGTCGTGATTGGCACCCAGGGCGCGCATGCCGCCGACGAGCACGGTCATCTCCGGTGCGGTCAGCCCTAGCAATTGGGCCCGGTCCACCAGCATTTCCTCCTGCGGACGATCATGTCCGTGACCGAGATAGTTGCGGAAACCGTCCGCCTTCGGCTCCAGCCATTCGAAGGAATCGACATCGATCTGATCCTGGCTGGCGTCGGTGCGACCGGGATGGAACGGCACGGTGACGTCGAAGCCCGCGTCCTTCGCGGCCTTCTCGACGGCGGCAGCACCGCCCAGCACGATCAGGTCGGCCAGCGAGACCCTCTTGTTGCCCGACTGGGCGTCGTTGAAAGCCTTCTGCACGCCCTCGATCTTGTCGAGCCAGGCGCCGAGCTTCTCGGGCTGGTTGGCTTCCCAGTCCTTCATCGGCGTCAGACGGATGCGTGCCCCGTTGGCGCCGCCGCGCTTGTCGGTGTGACGGTAGGTCGAAGCCGAGGCCCAGGCCACGAAAGCCAGCTCGGAGACCGACAGGCCGCTGTCCAGGAGTTTGCTCTTGAGTTCGGCAATGTCGGAGTCGTCGATCAACTCGTGGTCGACCTTCGGCACCGGGTCCTGCCAGATCAGCTCTTCGTCCGGCACTTCGGGGCCGAGATAGCGATCGATCGGGCCCATGTCGCGGTGGGTCAGCTTGTACCAGGCTCGCGCGAAGGCATCGGCAAACGCCTCGGGGTTCTTCCAGAATCGCAAGGAAATTTCCCGATACGCCGGGTCGACCTTCAGGGAAATGTCGGTCGTGGCCATCATCGGCGCGTGTCGCTCACTGGGATCGTGCGCGTCGGGAACGGTGTCCTGGGCTTCCGGATTGACCGGCTTCCACTGTTTGGCGCCGGCCGGGCTGGTGGTCAGTTCCCATTCGAAGTTGAACAGGTTCTCGAAGTAATTCATGTCCCACTTCGTCGGCTCCATCGTCCAGGCGCCTTCCAGGCCGCTGGTGATGGTGTCCTTGCCCATGCCGGTGCCGTAGTCGCTCTTCCAGCCCAGGCCCTGCTGTTCGATCGGTGCCGCCTCGGGTTCCGGGCCGTGGTGAGAATCGGGGGCCGCCCCGTGACACTTGCCGAAGGTGTGGCCGCCGGCGATCAGCGCGACGGTTTCCTCGTCGTTCATCGCCATGCGGGCAAAGGTCTGGCGGATGTAGAACGCGGCGTCTTCCGGGTCGCCATTGCCGTTCGGGCCCTCGGGATTCACGTAGATCAGGCCCATGTGGTCGGCGGCCAGGTTGCCCATCAGCTCGCCGTCGGATTCGTGGCGCTCATTGCCCAGCCACTCGCTCTCGGGGCCCCAGAAGACATCGCCTTCCGGCTCCCAGATATCCTCTCGGCCGCCGCCGAAACCGAAGGTCTTGAAGCCCATCGATTCGAGGGCGACGTTGCCGGTGAGAATGTAGAGGTCGGCCCAGGAAAGCTGCTTGCCGTACTTCTGCTTGATCGGCCACAGCAGGCGCCTCGCCTTGTCCAGGTTGCCGTTGTCCGGCCAGCTGTTGAGCGGCGCAAAGCGCTGGTTACCGGTCGATCCGCCGCCACGGCCGTCGGCCACGCGGTAGGTGCCGGCGGCGTGCCAGGCCATGCGGATGAAGAAGGGGCCGTAATGGCCGTAGTCGGCCGGCCACCAGTCCTGGGAATCGGTCATCAGGGCGTGCAAGTCCTTCTTGACCGCATCGTAGTCGAGCTTCTTGAACTCCTCGGCATAGTCGAACCGCTCGCCCATCGGGTCCACCTTGGGCGAGTTCTGGTTGAGAATCCTCAAGTTGAGGCTTTCAGGCCACCAGGTGGAGTTCGAAAGACTTCCGCTCGCGGTGTGTCGGAATTTTGCCGGTGCAAACGGGCATTTGGCTTCGGTATCCATAGTCTCTCCTCTCTTGTCAGCAACTTCACGCGGCCCCGCGGGGCCTGAGATACGAGTTCGGGCCGGATTGCATCCGGATCAGCCCTGTGATCATATCGGCTCAGCGTGAATTTCTACAATACATTGTTTTCATGTCTTCGATAGTCTGCGCTTATAGAAAACAAGCCGGGCTTTTTTCCGGTTTCGCCAACCGCATCACGGGACCAAGAATCAGAAAGTGCTAAGGTTTCTCCGAGACCAAGGGGGATTAAACGGAGAGATTCGGAATGCCCCCTGCTAAGCGCCCCTTACCCCGGCAATTCCCCGCGCTTTCGGCCTTGGTGCTGGTCACGTTCGCCCTGACAGTCGGTCCGGCCCTGGCCCAACAGGGCGGCGGCAGCGTCAGTCTCGGAACGGCAAGCGGCGCGCCCGGCACCACGGTGTCCGTCGCATTCGAGTTCGACAACACCGAAGACGCCGACGTACTCGAAGCCCGCGCCCGCATCCAGGGCATCGATGCCTTCAGCGCGGTCGACGTTGGAAATCTCTGCGACTCGTCTGCCGCCCTGATCGTCAGTTGCGTGCTCAACGATACGAACCGACTGGTCGTATCCGCCGCGAACCTGTCGGGCACTCCGATCGCCTCGTTCACCGGCACGCTAGAACTCAGCATTGCGCCCGATGCCCCGGGCGGCACCGATGTCTTGCTGGAATGGAATGCGCCCCAGGATCAGGATCTGCTGTTCACACCGAGCGCCAGCGTCGACGGCCTGGTTTCGATCATCAGCGACGGGCCGCAGGTCGACCTCTCACCGTCATCTCTGGATTTCGGCGACATCGAAGCCGGCCAGTCCAGCCCGGCCCGGACCGTCCATGTGAGCAACAGCGGCAACGCGGACGGCTTGCAGATCAGCACCGTATCGACTGCAAGCGCCGATTTCGCCATCAGCCAGGATGACTGCGCATCGACCAGCCTGGCGCAGGGAGAATTCTGCTCGGTCCAGGTTGTCTTTGCGCCCACCACCGACGGCGCCCTGAACGACTCGCTGTCGGTTGCGACCAATGTCGGCACCATCGCCGCTTCCCTGACCGGAACCGGCACTGCGGCGGGCCTGGCCCCCACCCCGGCACCCGGAACGATCGATTTCGGCGTGGTCGGCGTCGGCGACAGCGCCACCGTGGACGGGCAGTTCACCAATGACGGGAGCGCGCCCCTGGACATCGACTGCAGCCTGGCACCGGCCGATGAGAACTTTCAGACAGTCCCCGTTCCCCTCAGCTTCTCCGATGTCGCACCTTCGGACAGCGTCGACTTCACGCTTACGTTCACGCCGACCAGCGGCGAGGAGCAGACCGCCACGATCACTTGTCAATCGAACGCGCTCGACCTGCCCGAATTCGAATACCAGCTGAGCGCGCCCGGCCTGTTCATCTTCTCGGACCGCTTCGAGCCATGAAGGCTTCTTCGGCATGAATCGGCGCGTCGCCCTGCTGCGGGGGATCAACGTTGGCGGGCACAACCGCATCCCGATGGCCGATCTGCGCGAGCTGTGCTCCGAAATCGGCTGGGGTGAGGTGGCAACCTACATCCAGAGCGGCAATATCGTCTTCGCGTCCGACCGGGAAGCGCGCACGCTCGAGGACGAACTCCAGGCCGCAATTCGCGATCGCTTCGGGCACGATGTCCACACGCTGGTTCGCACCGGCCGCGAATGGACCAGCCTTCTGTCTTCCAACCCGTTTCCCGAGGCCAGCGAGGCCGAGGCCAACCGGGTCATGCTCGGGCTTTCCAAAGCGCCGCTCGACCCGCGCGCGGCCGAGGCGCTCCAGGCCCGCGCCACGGCTGACGAACGCGCCGAGCAGCGCAACGGGGCCCTGTGGCTTCACTTCCCGAACGGCTCTGCGCGCAGCAAGCTCACCCCGGTCGCCCTCGACCGGCTGGCCGGATCGCCGGTGACGACGCGAAACTGGCGTACTGCCCTGAAACTGATGGAGATGCTCAAAGGCGCCGGCAGCTGACCGTCTATTGCCTTCGACTCGTTTCCAGGCCGCCGTATCGAACGCGACGCACCAGTACGGCAATACCGCGGGCTCCGAAAATGAGAAAGAGCGCCAGCGCGAGCTCTACGAGCGTGGCGCTGACGTAAGCCCCGAATTCGCTGGGACCCTGCTCATACGGCAATCGTTCGGCCTGGCTGCGCTCTGCGAGCAGTTGAAACACTAGATCGGAGATCGCCACCACGAACAGCCACAAACCAATGAGCACTGATCCCGCCTCGACCAGTCTGGCTACCCACACCGACTCTTCACCTTGCTCTCCACCCCCTCGAATCACCGTATTGCTTATCGGGGCGGGAAAGAACCACAGGAACAGTCCCGCGCCGATGAATACGGCGGGGCCGCTCAGAAAGTTGAGCAACTGCAATGCGCCGGAGCTGGACAGAACCAAGGGTGCATAGGCTGCCAAGGTAGAGATGCCATAGACAGCGAGGACGAGCCCGAACAATTTCAAGACGACACGAACGAGACCATCGAAGTCGAGAGCCACTCCCTTCTCCACTACTTTCTCCCTGTGCAAAAGCCCAATGCCCCCAAGCTACCAAAAAAGTTCAGCCATCGGCCAACCGAGTTCAGCCCTCCGCTTGGTAACTCGCAGCGATTAAACTGCCCGGCGATGAGCCATGCCACCCGCACCGCTTCCAACCAACCCTTTCCGCGCGCCATCCTGGCGCGTCGGTGGGAGCAATGCAGCTATCGGCTCTTTACGGCCTTCTCGTAGAGCCCCGGGAACCGACCCTCGGGGTCGTATTCCCGCTTGAGGGATTCGTAGGCCTCGCGGTTGTACTCCTGCCAGAAGCGCTGTTCGTCGTAGGTGCTGCGCGAATACAGGCTCTTCTTGCCGCCGTGCCTGGCGACCAGGTCTTCGACCAAAGCGTTGTAATGGCCGTCGGGCTCGTCGCTGCGCACCATGTCCCAGAAACCGAAGTTGATGTAGGGCGTATCCGTGCGCAGCTCGAAAAGCGAGAAGCGGCCGTCGGGCACGACGAACGGACAGATCCAGACCGGGCGGATGCCGATCCGGGCTTCGAACTCGACCAGGAAGGCCGCGGCATTGTCGATCGGAATGTCGACATCCTGGATGACCGATTCGGTGCGGGGACGGACGTGGCACATCATGCTCAGGGGCCAGCGATTGCTGGCCCGCATGACTTTCTGATAGGTGATGCTGTTGAGCCGCTTGCGCCCCATGAGAAAACGCAGGGGCTTGAAGTTCATGCCCAGGTTCTTGCTGCACCAGAACCAGTCGGTATCCCAACGCCACAGATAATCGTGGATCGAGAGGTAGTCTTCGCGCTTGTCCCGCAAGCTCTTCCAGTACTGCTGCATCCAGGTGTAGTCGCTGGGGGCCGTGTCGGGCGGCAACTCCTCGACGAATCCCGCCCTGGTCAGCACGAATTCGCCGGGCGCGAAATACACCGCGTCAAGGTAGTCGCAAGTCGGCTGCTCGCATTCGTCGGCGATCGCGGCGAACAAGTAGCCCGGATCGCTGAAGCGCGTGTGTTCCAGGCGAACGTGACGGGCCACCGGCACCAGCTCGACGCGTAGGCGCATGGCATAGCCGAGACTGCCGAAGGAATTCGGAAAACCGAAGAACAGTTCGCTTCGTTGGTCGGGAGAACAGGTCAGCACCCGACCGTCGGCGACGAGCACGTCCATTTCACTGACCGTGTGATGCACCAGGCCGTGTCGGAAAGCCATGGACTCGATGCCCAGGCCGGTCATCGCGCCCCCGACGGTAATGCTCTTCAATTCCGGCACGATGGCCGGCGCGAGCCCGAAAGGCAAGGTCGCGTCGACCAGGTCGGCGTAGGTCGTCATGCCTTCGACCTCGGCGACGCGCGCGTCGGGATCGATCTCGATGACGTGATCGAGCGAAGCCACGTCGAGCTGCGTGCGCTCGATCTCCTCGCGTGGACGAAAGAGATTGCTGGTGCGCTTGCGCAGGCGAACCGGACCGCGCGAGCCGGTCAACGCCTTCGAGAGCGCTTCAGTGCGGCGACGATGTGCCTCCCGGACATCCGTGCTCATGCTTCAGCGCACCGGAACATAGCGCGGGATATCGCCGTGGCTGAGCACCAGCTGCCAGAGATTCAGACCGCGCGAACGAAAGGCGCCGGCGGAACAGTTGAGATAGAAGCGCCACATCCGATAGAAGCGCTCGTCCAGGCCGTCCCGTTCGGACAGTTCCGGCCAGGCGCCGAGGAAATTCGACTCCCAGGCCATCAGGGTTCGATCATAGTCCGGGCCGAAATTGTGCCAGTCCTCGAGGACGAGGAGACCTTCCTTGGCGCGAGTCAGCTGCGCTTCGGAAGGAATCACGCCGCCCGGGAAAATGTACTTCCGGATCCAGGCATCGGCGGTCGTTCGGCTGACATTGCCGCCGATGGTGTGCAGCAGGGCCAGGCCGCCGGCCTTGAGCCGCGCACGAACCAGCTCGAAAAAGCCGCGATAGTTCTTGGGGCCGACGTGCTCCATCAGCCCGACGCTGACGACCCGGTCGAAGGTCTCGGGCTCGTCGATGGCCTCCCGGTAATCTTGCAGGCGCACGTCCACAGGCAGCCCCTGGCAGATCCGGCGGGCATACTCGACCTGTCGACGGCTGATATTGAAACTCACCACTTCGCAGTCGTGCTCGGCGGCCAGGTAGCGCGCCAGTTCGCCGAAACCGCCGCCGAGCTCGAGAATCCGCATGCCCGGTTTCAGATCCAGTTTCTGCGCCACCAGCGCCAGCTTGGCGCGCTGAGCCTCATCGAGCGACCCGATCTGCCCTTCCCGGCCGTAGTAGGCGCAGGTGTACTGCATGGTCGGACCGAGCATCGCTTCGTAGAGACGGGTGGAGAGGTCGTAGTGCTGCTCGGCCACCTGGCGCGAGCGCCGGCGGCTCTGCTGGTTGGCCAGCTTGCTCAGCAGGACCTGGGCGATGGTCGACGGCGTGCGGATACGGTCTTCGATGCGGGCGCGCTGAACGCGAACGAAAAACTCGTCGAGCTTTTCGACATCCCACCAGTCGTCCATGTAGGCCTCGCCCACGCCGAGCGACCCTTCAGCCAGTGCACGCCGATAGAAGCGGTCGTCATGAACCTTCAGGTCCCAGGGACGATCGCCGTCGATCTGCACATCGGCCGACTCGAGCAGTTCTGCCACTTTCCGTTTCGCTGACACCACGCCGCTCCCTCTGTCACGGTGGTTTCCAGTCGAATCGCAACCGCCAGACAACCCCCTTCCGCCTGATCGGCACTTGCCAGAAAGCCTAGTCGTCCGGGCCGGGCCGGTCAAGGTGCCGGGTTTGCCACGATCCAGGCAGACGAGGCGGCGGTGTCATCAAACAATCAACGCAACAGCAACACGGGAATCGTGCAGTTCTGCAGCACGGCGGTCGTCGTGCTGCCGACGATCAGGTGGCGGATGCGCGAGTGTCCGTAGGCACCCATGACCAGCAGGTCGATGTCGAACAGTTCGACCTGTTCTGCAATCACGTCTTCGGCATTGCCCGGACGCACCACGACTTGCGGCGCATAGCCGGCGGCTTCCAGTTCCCGGCAGGCCCGCTCCAGCCTGTCGCGCATCGGCCCGTCTTCGCTGCCGGCTACGATCAAGTGGCAGTCGAGCCCATGCAGAAGCGGGCTCTGACAGACCATGGCCACGCACTTGCGGCTGGTGTCGCTGCCATCGTAAGCGATGGCGAAGGACCGGACCGGACGGAACCGCCGCGAGGCGACAAGCAAGGGACGATGCACCGCGCGGACGGTGCGCTCGAGGTTGGCGCCCAGGTGGCCCTTGCCGAAATCCACCGACTCGCCGCGCTTGCCGATCACGAACAGGCGGACGTCTTGCTCCAGCTGCGTGGCGGTTTCGACGAGGGTGCCGTGACGCTGCAGGCTCTCGGGCTCCCGGGCGCCCGCCTTCGCAGCGCGTTCGGTCGCGCGCTCCAGCAGCGCGCGGCCCTGCTGCATGGCCAAGCGCGAGCGCTGGGCGTCGAGTTCGGCGAGCTCCTCGAGCAGGGCCGACTGTGTATCGACGCCGATATTGCCGCTGTAGTCCGCCGAAACCGCTCCGGACGTTTCCCGGTCGAGGACGTGCAGGCAGACCAGCGCGGCGTCCAGTCGTGCCGAAGCCCAGGCGGCATAGTCGATCACCGAATCGGCATAGATCGAGGTATCGAGGCAGGCCATGACCTTGCCGTCTTGAGGAATGGTGTAGTCAGTGTTGCTCATCGCGGCGTCTCCTCAGTGCCCCAGCAGTTTCTCGGCATCGGGTTTGTCGTGCACACCCAGGCGGTCCACCAGCGTTCGGCTGGCTTCGTCCATTCCGACAACCTCGACCTCGACCCCTTCGCGCCGGAATTTCAGTATCACCCGATCCAGCGCGCCAACGGCACTGAGATCCCAGAAGTGCGCGTTGGAGACGTCGATTCGCACCCGCTCCACCACTTCCCGGAAATCGAAGGCGCCCAGGAACTCTGCAGCGGAAGCAAAGAAGACCTGCCCGGTGACGGTATAGCGGCGGGTGCGCCCTTCGTCTTCCTGGTGCCTGGCCACGACCAGGACCTGCCCGACCTTGCGGGCGAAGCCCAGCGCGGAGAGCAGCACACCGGTCAGCACGCCCTTGGCGAGGTCGTGAGTGAACACGGTGACCACGACCGTTCCGATCATCACCAGGCTCGATGTCCTGGGATGGTGCCTGAGATTGGCGATCGACTGCCAGCTGAAAGTCCCGATCGACACCATGATCATGACCGCCACCAGGGCCGCCATGGGAATCATGCCCACGTAGTCGCCCAGGAAGACCACCATCAGCAGGAGGACGACACCGGCGACGAGGCTCGAAAGCCGCCCGCGCCCGCCGGATTTCACGTTGATCACCGACTGCCCGATCATGGCGCAGCCGGCCATGCCGCCGAAGAAACCGGAGACGATATTGGCCAGCCCCTGCCCCCTGGCCTCGCGGTGCTTGTCGCTGGGCGTGTCGGTCAGGTCGTCGACGATCTGCGCGGTCAGGAAGGACTCGAGCAGTCCCACCACCATCATGGTCGTCGAGACCGGCAGGATGATCATCAAGGTTTCGAGCGTCCAGGGGATGTCGGGCAGCAGGAAAGTGGGCAGGGAATCGGGCAGCTCGCCCTTGTCGCCCACGGTCGGCACTTCGATGCCCATGGCGACCGCCGCAGCCGTCAGCAGCACGATCGCCACCAGCGGAGACGGAACGGCGCGGGTGAGATACGGCAGGCCATAGATGATCAGAAGACCGACGGCAACCATCGGGTACACCATCCCGGGCACACCGATCAGCTCCGGGAGCTGGGCCAGGAAAATGAGAATCGCCAGCGCATTGACGAAACCGGTCACGACCGACCGCGACACGAAGCGCATCAGATCGGCCAGCTTGAGGTAGCCGGCGACGATCTGTAGCAGGCCGGTCAGCACCGTGGCGGCCAGCAGGTACTGCAGGCCGTGGTCGCGGACCAGGGTCACCATCAGCAAGGCCATGGCGCCCGTGGCCGCCGAAATCATGCCGGGACGGCCGCCCGTGAACGCGATCACCACGGCGATGCAGAAAGAAGCGTACAGCCCGACCCGGGGATCCAGGCCCGCGATCAGGGAAAAGGCGATCGCCTCGGGGATCAGGGCCAGCGCAACCACCAGGCCGGCCAGTACGTCGGCACGGACATTGGAAAGCCAGTCGCGCCGGATGGCATAGAGGACATTCATTCGGGCAAAACCTTATGGCCCGAACAGCGATGTCCGGACTGTGGGATAGGTCTGGGAGCTGGTTCAGCGGAACGGTACGACTGTAGAAGCCATGACCGGACCCGGGTGAACCGCAATCGAAGCGGCGCGCATTGTAAACCAGTTTGCGGTTCTTGACACTTCGGGACGGACAATCGGCCCCGGATCGCGCTAAATTGGCGCCATGAAGCAGCCCAGCGTCCTGATCGTCGACGACGATGTCGAGCTCTGCGCGATGCTCGAGGAGTTTCTCGCGGGCGAAGGTATGAGCGTCACCAGTGTCCATGATGGCGAAACGGGCCGCACCCGGGCGACGCAGCCGCAGCCACCCGACGCCGTGGTCCTCGACGTGATGATGCCCGGCGCCAACGGATTCGATGTACTGCGCGAGATCAGGCGCCACGGCGACGTGCCGGTGATCATGCTCACCGCCCGGGGCGACGACACCGACCGGATCGTCGGGCTCGAGCTGGGTGCCGACGATTACCTCCCCAAACCCTTCAATCCGCGCGAACTCGCTGCGCGTCTGCGCGCCGTGTGGCGGCGCGGCCGACCCGGTCCGGCAGAACAAGGTCCCGCCCAGGTCGGCCGCCTGCGCCTGGATCCGGAGAACCGGAATGCCGAGGGGGCCGCCGGCCGGATCGTCCTTACCGGCGCGGAGTTCGCACTGCTGGAAATGCTGGCGCGCACACCCGGCGAAGTCCACTCCAAGGACGCGCTGTCGCAGTATGCCCTGGGGCGCGAGGCGATGCCCTTCGATCGAAGCGTGGACACGCACGTCAGCCGGCTGCGCCACAAGCTGGAGGAAGCGGGTGCCGGCGTCAGCATTCGCAACGTCCGCGGGCGCGGCTACTGCCTGACGGCGGACGGGGATGCGCCGTGAACCGGCTTTCGGTCCGCGTCTTCCTGGCTTTCTGGGCGGTCATCGTCCTGACCCTGGTTTCGGTGGTCCTGATCAACTCCCAGATCCACCGCTACCAACGCGGAGAGGAATTCGAACAGGAGCGCACGGAGTTCATCGAAGAGCGGGTCGTTGCCCCGGCCCGGGCGGCGCTGAACCGGCACGGTGAGCGCGGCCTGAAAAGATGGCTGATGGCCGCAAGGGCCCGCTCCCGCGTGCTGGACCTGCACGTCGTGAACGCAAACGGCGTGGAACTGCTCGGCGAGCGGCTGCCCAGGCACGGCCGTCCACTGGTCGAGGCTTGGCGATCCGGACGGGATTTGGGCCATGCGGGGGGCACCCACCGCTGGGTGCGCGAACTCCAGGCACCGGGCGGCCGCGACTACCTGCTGATCATCTCGCGACCGCCCCGACCTTTCCTTTTCCGCCTGTTCGGACCCTTCGGTCCACTGGGCCTGCTCGTCGTCGCGATTTTCATCAGCGGGTTGATCAGTTTCGCGCTGGCCCGCTACATCGCCCGCCCGATGCAGCGCATGCGCGAAGCCGGCAGCGCGCTGGGCAGCGGCGACCTGGCCGCGCGCCTGCCCGGGCGGCTCACCCGAAGACGCGACGAGATCGGCGGCCTGGCCCGCGATTTCAACCGCATGGCCGACCAGCTGTCACAAATGATCAGCGGCCAGCAGCAGTTGCTGCGCGATGTCTCGCACGAACTGCGCTCGCCGCTGGCACGGATCCAGGTGGCGCTGTCGCTGGCCGAGCGCGACAACGATCCCCGCCACCTTGAACGGATCCGCGTCGAGGGCGAGCGCCTGGACCTACTGGTCGGCGAAATTCTCGCCTATGCGCGGCTGCAGCATGCCGATCCGCTGGCGGATCGGACATTCGACCTGGTCGAGTGCGTTACCGATATCGTCGCCGACGCCCGCCTGGAAGGCCGGGCGCGAAAGGTCGGGGTCGAGTTCGAGGCCCCGGAGCGGCTGCCGGCCCAAGGCGATGAACAAGCCTTGCGTCACGCCATCGAGAACGTGATTCGCAACGCCGTCCGCCACAGCCCCGCGGATGCCGTCGTGAACGTCGTGCTGCGACAGCATGGAGATCGAATCCGCTTGCGGGTGACCGACCGGGGCCCGGGCGTCGATCCGGGCGACCTGCAACGAATCTTCGAACCCTTCGTGCGGCTCAGTCCGGGCCGGAGCGAATCCGGCGTCGGCGGCGGAATCGGCCTGGCCATCGCCCGGGCGGCCGTGGAGCGGCACGGCGGCGAGATCATCGCCGAGAACGCGCCCGACGGCGGGCTGGTCGTCACGCTGGACTTGCCGCAGTAGACGTTTCTTGACACTTCGAACAACCGCTTGACCCAACTTGTCGCGCGCCGCGCGCAGACTGGAATCGTGATCGGACAACGTTCGGTCACGCCCCAAACCCGAACCATGGAGAAAGCGCAATGATGACTTCCCGACTGACCAAAACCATCGCCGGCCTGGCCTTGCTCTGCCTGTCCTCGCTGGCTCTCGCCCGCGGCCCGGTGGACAACCTGGCCGAGCGGCTCGACCTGGATGAACAGCAGGTCGCGACGATCACCGCGCTGTTCGACGAGCACCGCGACTACATGCACAACGAGATCCAGTGGCGCGACGCCGACGGCAATCCCGATCCGGAGGCCCGGGAACAAGTCCGCGCGGCCAGGGAAGCCCTGCACCAGGAGATCCTGGCCGTGCTCGACGAGGAGCAGGCGGCCCGCTTCGAACAGATGAAGGAGCACCGGGAACGCCGCCATGCACGCGCAGGTCACGACAAGCGTCGCGGCAATCGCCTGGCCTATGCACTGGGCCAGCTCGACCTGAGCGACCAGCAAAAGGAGGCGATCCAGACCCTCATGGCCGAGCACCGAGCCGAGCGCATGCACGAGCGCGGAGCGCTTCGATCCGAGCTGGCCTCGATCCTGACCGAGGAACAGCTGGCCGAACTCGAGACCATGCGCGAAGCGCATCGCGGACGCCGCAACCGCTGAACGCGAACCGCGGGCTTCGCGCGTCCACTGGGCGTGCGAAGCCCGCCGCATTCCCGATATGGATAATGGCCGGACACATTGTTTCGGGAGTTGAGGAATGCGAGGGATTCAGATCACGGAATTCGGAAATCCGGCGGCCATCGGCGTCAGCGAATTGCCGCAGCCGCCCGAGCCGGGCCCGGGCGAGGTCCGTCTCGACGTCGGCGGCGTGGGTGTCGGCTTCTTCGACGGTCTCCTGATCCGCGGCGACTACCAGATCCGGCCCGAGCTGCCTTTCGTGCCCGGCAGTTCGATGGCGGGCACCGTCGAGTCGGTGGGTGAAGGCGTCGCTCATGTCAGGCCCGGCGACCGGGTCGCCGCTTTCGCCCTCCACGGCGGCCTGGCGGAGCAGGTGACCCTGCCGGCTGCTTCCTGTGCGCCGCTGCCGCCGGACCTTGAGCCGGTGCAGGCCGCCAACTTCTTCATTTCCTGGGCCACGAGTCTCTTCGGCCTGCGCGAAATCGGCAACGTGAAGGAAGGTGAGACCGTCCTTGTTCTCGGCGCATCGGGAAGCACCGGCACCACGGCCATCGAGTGCGCCAGGGCGCTGGGAGCAAAGGTAATCGCCTGTGCCTCCAGCGAGGACAAGAGGAATCACTGCCTGACCCACGGGGCCGATGCCGTCGTGGACTACACGGCCGACGGCTGGCGCGACGAAGTCAAGGCAATCACCGGCAAGCGCGGCGTCGACATCGTCTACGATCCGGTCGGCGGCGATACCTCGGAGGCCGCATTGCGACTGCTGGCCCCCGGCGGACGTTTCCTGGTCGTGGGCTTCGTCGCCGGCATGGCGAAGCTCCCGATGAACCTGCCGCTGCTCAAGCGCTGTTCCATCCACGGCGTCAACTGGGGCGGCACGGTCATGGCCGATCCCACCGTGGTCCCGCCGGTCATCAAGACGCTGGCTGAATGGACCTTGTCGGGGCGGATCGATCCCACGCCGACCCGGGTCTATGACCTGGCCGATGCCGGCCAGGCCTTCGAAGCACTGTTCGGCCGCACTTCGACCGGCAGCCTGGTCGTCAGGCCCTGAGGCTTCACTGGCCCGCTCCGGGCCGGGGTCGAAACATGACTTCTGGCGCATGCCCTTGCCTGCGCCGGGAGTTTACAGTTTCCGGTCGAGTCAACAAAAACCGGGAAGACAATGAAAAAATTCCTCAAGTGGGGCGGCGTCAGCCTGGCAGCCCTGATGCTCATCGGCGGCCTGCTGTTCGTCAATTTCTGGTACTTCAAGCCGCTTTCCATCGACTGGTTCTACAGCCGGGCCTTCCTGAAGTTCAGCCTTCAGCAGCCCGAGATGCTCACTTCGCTGCGCATTCTCGACCAATTCGGCATTCGCGGCCACAACGCCGAGCTCGGCGACGCTTCGCCCGAGGCCGGCGAGGAAATGCTGGCCTACTGGCGCGACGAGTACGAAACCTTCCAGCGCTACGACCGCGCCGACTACGAGGGCCAGGGGCTGCTCTCCTACGACGTGTTCGACTTCTTCATGTCCAACCAGATGGCCGATGCCGACCGCTGGCGCTTCCACAATTTCCCGGTCAACCAGCTCTTCGGCGTGCAGAGCAACCTGCCCGACTTCATGGTGCAGCAACACGTCGTCGAGGACGAACTCGGCGCCGAGCACTACATTGCGCGCCTGAACCAGTTCGACGAGAAATTCGACGGCGTACTCGAAGGCCTGCGGATTCGCGAAGAGCGCGGCATCCTGCCGCCCTCCTTCGCCGTCACCAAGGTCATCGAGCAGATCGAGGGCTTCCTCGACAGCGCGCCCGAAGAACACCTGCTGGTGTCCAGCCTCGACGGGAAAATGAACGAGATCGACGAGGCCGAGCTCGAAGCCGCACGCCGCGAAGAACTGCATGCGCAGGCCGTCGAGGCGGTCGAGCGCTCGGTCTACCCGGCTTATGAAGACCTGCTCGCCTATCTGCGCGAGCTTGAGCCCAAGGCCACCAGCAACGGCGGCGTCTGGCGACTGCCCGACGGCGACGCCTTCTACCAGCAGGCGATTCGCCAGCACACGACGACCGATATGACGGCCGAGGAGATCCACGAGATCGGCCTGGCCGAGGTCGAGCGAATCGGTCGTGAGATGGACGCCATCCTGCGCGCCGAGGGCCTGACCGAGGGCACCATCGGCGAGCGCGTGCAGCAACTGGCCAAGCGGCCGGACCAGCTCTACCCCGACACCGAAGCCGGCCGGGAACAGATCCTGGCCGACTACCAGGCGATCCTCGACGAGATCGATCCGGCGATGGACGAGTATTTCAACCTGCGGCCCGAGACCGGCGTCGAAGTCAAGCGCGTGCCGGAATTCGCCGAGGAAACCTCGGCCGGCGCCTATTATCAGCGCCCGTCCCTGGACGGCAAGCGCAAGGGTACGTTCTTCGCCAACCTGCGCGATGTCTCCGAAGTGCCGAAGTTCGGCATGCGCACCCTCGCCTATCACGAGGGCATCCCCGGCCACCACTTCCAGATCGCCATCACCCAGCAGCTCGAGGGCATCCCCATGTTCCGGCGCCTGGTGCCCTTCACCGCCTACTCCGAAGGCTGGGCGCTCTACACCGAGCGTCTGGCCTGGGAGATCGGATTCCAGGACGACCCGCTCGACAACCTCGGACGCCTCCAGGCCGAGATGTTCCGCGCCGTCCGCCTGGTGGTCGACACCGGCATGCACCACAAGCGCTGGACGCGCGAGGAGGCCATCGACTACATGCTGGCCAACACCGGCATGGGCCAAGGCGAAGTCACCGCCGAGATCGAGCGCTACCTGGTCATGCCGGGCCAGGCGCTGTCCTACAAGGTCGGCATGATGAAGATCCTGGAGCTGCGCGAACGGGCCCGTCGCGAACTGGGCGAGGACTTCAGCCTGCCCGAATTCCACGACCAGGTGCTCGGCAACGGCGCCCTGCCCCTGACGCTTCTCGAGCGCGTCGTCGACGACTGGATCGAGCGCAAGCGCGCAGCCTGACGACGACCTGCCGCTCGCTCCGTCAAGGGGCGAGCGGCGGAACAGGCGTACACTGGGATACGAGGGGAGTCTTACCAGGAGTCACCCATGCAAGCACGCATGACGAAAGCACTACTGATCGGGGCCGCCGCACTGCTGGCAGCAGGCTGCGCGACCTCGCCCCCGAGCGCGGTCGAACTGGCGCAGGATACGCCCTGGTGGGAGTCGGCCGGGCCTTGCCGAATCTGGGTGCCGATCCAACCTCAACCGGGCCGGACACCGGCCTGGGATCCCGGCCCGTCCACCTCAAGAATGTCGAACACCGGCGATTGCCGGGCGCTTCAGGCCGCCTTGCCGGACGGAGCGGTCCTGATCGGTACTCGCTGAGCCTCGCGGACACGCGCGCTATTTGCGTAGCCGCTCGTCCCAAGCCGGGGCGAGCCGCCCCGACCCGGGCGGGGGCGATTAGTCGACCAGGTCGACCTGGAAACCGGCCGTGTAGGCCTGGAGGCCGAAATGGCCATAGGGGAAGCTGTAGCTTGCATCTTCGCCCGAGATCCGCGAGCTGTGGACGCCACCCACCGTGCACACGCCGGTCGTGCAGACGACCTGGTCCGACCAGGACTTGATCGAGTAGACGCGATTGCCGAGCGGCTTGCCGTCGAGCCAATCGAGGAAGGGGCTGCCAACCGACAATCCCCAGTAGCCGCAGGTACTGTTCCAGACGTTCCAGGGATAGGTGCCGCAGGTCCACAAGCCGCGAAAGGCGCCGGCCACACCGACGAACGCATCCACGTCGTCGGCCAGGCCGTAGTCGACGACCTGTTTGGCCGCCAGCGTTGCACCCATGGAGTGACCGATGATGTCGATCTTGCCCGAGCAGGACACAGCCAACGCTTCGACGATGGCGTCGACCACCGGTTCCTCTTCGCTCCCGCTGTGGTTGTTGCAGGCCGCGCAGGTCTTGCTTCCCCAGTCCGGCCGCTGGATTTCACCGGCTGCATAACCCGATGCAAGCAACTCGCCGTAAGTCTCGCTCCAGTCTCCCGGTGATCCGGCATTGCCGTGAACCAGCACGACGGCGTCCTTGCAGGCCAGGGCGGGGCCGGCCGCCAGGGCCAGCAGGCCCAGCGCCAGCAGGCTGATCGATCGATACTTCATAGCGCTCTCCCTCGATTGAGTTCCACGACAGCTTCGCGCCGCCCGCCCGCTTCGCTCAATTGGACCAAAGGGAGGGGTGGAGCGTGTACTCTGAAAGAAAAGCGCGGGCGACGACGCCCTACCCGGATCCCGATCATGCCCGACCTCCAAATCGCCGTACTCGTCACTTACTTCATCGTGATCTTCGGGGTGGGCGTCTACGCCACCCGATTCATCGACGACACGACCGACTTCCTTCTGGCCGGCCGCCGCCTGGGGCTGCTGCTGGCCACGGCGACGCTCTGTGCGACCCACTTCGGCGGCGGCTTCGTCATGGGCTCGGGCGAATGGGGTTTCGACTTCGGGCTGACCGGCATGGCCTATGCGGCCGGCGTCGGGCTTTCGCTGATCGTCCTCGGCCTGGTCGCGGCGCGCCGCATGCGGCAGCTGGCCATGTTCACGGTGCCCGACTACCTGGCGTTGCGCTACAACAGCCAGGTCGTACGCGTGCTGGGCGCCGTGCTTTCGCTGGTGGCCATCATCGGCATCATCGGTGCCCAGGTCTGGGCGGCGCAGGGCGCGCTGTCGATCGTCGGCCTGGATCCGACCTGGGCGGCCATTGCCGCCACCGGGCTGTTCATCGTCTACACCGCGCTTTCGGGTCTGTGGGGTGTGACACTGACCGACGCCGTACAGCTTGCAATCATCTTCGTCGGGGTGCCGGTTGCCGCGGTCATGGCGCTCGGTGAAGCAGGCGGCCTCGAGGGCATCCGGGCGGGCATCGAAGGCCTGGACCTGTCCGTGTCCACCGACGCCTTCTTTCACCCGCTCGGTGCGGGCCTGGGCATGGTGCTCGCCGCCATCGTACCCACCATGATGTACACCCTGATCGGCCAGGACTTTTACCAGCGCCTGTTCGCCGCCCGCGACGCGAACACCGCGCGGCGAGCGGCCGTCCTGGCCGGGGTGTTGCTGGTGTTGTTCGCTGTCTTTCCCGTGATCACCGGCATGGCCGCCCGGGCCCTGTTCGGCGGCGAGATCGAGGCCGCCCAGGCCATTCCGAAACTGATCACCGAAGTCCTGCCGTCGGCGGCCGCGGCGATCGTGATCGCGGCCATCGTCGGCGCAATCATGTCGACGGCCGACTCACTCTTGATGGCGGGCACGGCCCACGTGACCAACGACCTCTACGTGCAGCTCATCAACCCTGAGGCCGAACGGAACAACCGCCGCCTACTCCTCATCTCTCGCATCGTCACCGTCATCATAGGCGTGCTGGCGCTGTGGATGGCCCTGGCCTTCGAGGCGATCATCGACCTGCTGTTGATGTCGTATACGCTTTATGCAGCCGGCGTGTTCATACCGGTCGTGCTCGGCCTTTACTGGCAACGCGGGAATGCTGCCGGGGCCATCGCCGGGATCCTCGGCGGCTCCGGTCTGGGCGTAGCGGGAGAACTCGACTGGATCGAGCTGTCGAGCCTGCCGTTGATCGGTGGATTCCCGGTTATCGCTACGGGTGCACTGGCCTCGCTGCTGCTGTACGTCGTGGTTTCCCTGATAACGCCGCCGGGCGCTCGCGACCCGGCCCTGGATGACGTGGGCTGATCGCAAGGCGGGTGTATACTCGCGCGTGCAGGCATTGGCGCGGTGGAGGCGATCGCCCCGGATCGTCACGGTCCTGAGCACGCCATCTTCCAGAAGCATCTCACCGGAGCAAGACCATGAGCGTCTCGCACGAACCGGCTCCCGACGACATGGCCGACGAGGTTCGCTCGGCGATCCGCTCGCAACAGCGCCGCGGTTGGATCGGCAAGCTGGCCTGGATATTGACCGCTGTCGTCCTCCTTGCATTCATCACCTGGTGGCTGTGGCCCCACGAGGAGTCGATCGAATGGCAGGCCCAGGTCATCGATCGCGGCGACATGCTGCTCACGGCGACCGCCACCGGAAACCTCGAACCGCGGCGGGAAGTCACGGTGGGCGCCGAAATCTCCGGCCTGATTCGCGAAGTGAATGTCGACGAGAACGACAGGGTCGCCGTCGGCGATGTCCTTGCGCGATTCGACACCGAGGAGCTCGAGGTGAGCCTGGCGCAGGCGCAAGCGCGGCTGGCGCTGGCAAGGGCCTCGGTGGTGGAGGCCGAGGCCACGCTGGAGGAATCCCGGGCAAATGAACGACGACTGACCAACCTGGTCGAACGCAATGTCGCCTCGCGCGCAGAACTCGACGCGGCCAGTGCCGCGGTCAAGCGAGCGGCTGCCCGAATCGACTCGACACAGGCTTCGGTGCGCGAGGCCGAGGCCTCGGTTTCAGCCGCCCGTACCCGCCTGGACAAGGCCGTCATTACCTCCCCGATCAACGGCGTCGTGCTCAAGCGCGATGTCGAACCCGGCAACACGGTGGCGGCCAGTTTCCAGGCGCCCGAACTCTTCGTCCTGGCCGAGGACCTGCGCGAAATGGAGCTGCACGTCTCGGTCGACGAGGCGGACGTGGGCCTGATCGAGGCAGGCCAACCGGCAAGCTTCACCGTCGACGCCTGGCCGGGCCGCGAGTTCGAGGCTCACGTGCTGCGGGTCTTCCTGTACCCGAACATCGAAAGCAACGTGGTCACCTACACCACGGTGCTGGATGTCGACAACAGCGACGAGAGCCTCCTGCCGGGCATGACCGCCACGGCTACGATCACGACGGGAACACGCGAGGACATCGTCCGGATTCCCAACGCCGCGCTTCGTTTCCAGCCGCCGGCAGAACAGGTCGGCGGCGGCATGCTTTCGGGGCCACCCGGGATGATGCGCAGCGGGTCAGGCGCGACCGGGAGTGCGGTCTGGCTCTTGCGAAACGGCCAACCCGAAAGAGTCCCGGTGCGAACCGGGCATACCGACGGCCTGTATACGGAAGTGCTCGGCGAGGCTGTATTGGCCGGCGACCGGGTCATCGTCGGCCTGGTCCGCTCGGACAGCTGATTCGCGCCGCCCGTGTCCATCCGGAACGCCCCCAGCAGGACGCCTTCCCCCACCGTGCTGCAGATGCGCGGCATCTACAAGCTCTACGGCCAGGGTGCAGCCGAAGTTCGTGCACTCGACGGCATCGATCTCGACATCACCGCCGGCGAGTTCGTGGCCGTCATGGGCCCGAGCGGTTCGGGCAAGTCGACCTGCATGAACATTCTCGGCTGCCTCGATGTCCCCAGTGCCGGCGAGTACCTGTTTCGAGGCGTGGATGTCGCCTCGCTCGATCGCGACGAACTGGCCTTGCTCAGACGCAAGTTTATGGGCTTCGTGTTCCAGAGCTTCAACCTGCTGCCGCGAACCAGCGCCCTGGCGAACGTCGAACTGCCCCTGATCTACGAGAACGTCTCACGCAAGCGCCGAAAGCGCCTGGCGCTCGACGCCTTGAGGCTCGTGGGGCTGGAAGACCGTGCCGACGCCAGGCCCAACCAGCTCTCCGGCGGCCAGCAACAACGCGTGGCCATCGCCCGTGCGCTGGTCACCGAACCACCCTTCCTGCTGGCCGACGAGCCGACCGGCAATCTCGACACGCGCACGGCCGACGAAATCATGCACCGCCTGGTCGAACTCCGGAACGAACGTGACCTGACCATCGTCATGGTCACGCACGAACCCGATATTGCCATGTATGCCGAAAGGGTGCTCTTCTTCGTCGACGGCAGAATCCAGCGCGACGGCCCGCCAGCGGAGGTGCTGACTTGAACACCGCAGACACACTGGCCATGGCGGGCCAGGCCATTGCCCGCAACAAGCTTCGTTCATTTCTGACGACCCTGGGCATCATCATCGGCGTGGCCAGCGTCATCGCCATGGTCCACCTGGGTCAATCAGCCACGAAATCGGTGGAGCAGCAGTTCGCCAACATCGGCTCGAACCTGCTGTTTGTGATGCCGGGCGTGTCCCAGCACGGTCCGAGCGCGCTTCGCGTGTCGGCCGAGCCCTTCGAAATGGAAGACGTGGCCGCCATTCGCCGCGAAGTACCCGGCATCCTCGTCGCACCCGCGGTCTCTCGCAACGAAACGGTGGTCTTCGGCAATGCCAACCAGAGCATTCGCGTGGAGGGGAGCACCAATGAGTACTTCACGGTACGCAACCACCCGGTCGAGCGCGGGCGCGAATTCGAGGAAGCCGAGCTGAGTTCCGGAGCCGCCGTTTGCGTCGTCGGCGATACGGTCGTCGAGGAAATGTACCTCAACACCGAGCCTCTGGGGTCCAACCTGCGCGTCGGCCGGACCGCCTGCCGCGTGATCGGCGTTCTCGAGCAGCGCGGCTTGTCGATGGGGCAGGATCGCGACGACGTCATCGTCATGCCGATCAAGGCCGTACAGCGACGCCTGGCGGGCAACCTGGACGTCAACACCGTCTACATCTCCGCGCTGCAGGACGGCACGAGTTCACGCGTGAGAAGCGAGGTCGAATCCCTGTTGCGCCAGCGCCGGAGGATCGCCCCGGACGAGGAGGATGACTTCTACGTCCGCGACACGCAGGACATCATGGACGCGCTGTCTGAAACCACCGCGACCATGACGCTGCTTCTGGGCGGGATTGCCGCCGTGAGCCTGCTGGTCGGCGGTATCGGCATCATGAACATCATGCTGGTGTCGGTCACCGAGAGAACGCGTGAGATCGGCATCCGCCTGGCGATCGGGGCCCGCTCCCGCGACGTTCTCCAGCAATTCCTGGTCGAGTCGGTGGTGCTGGCCACGCTGGGTGGCGTCATCGGCGTCCTGATCGGAATGGCCGGCACCTGGCTGATGACCGAGCAATTCAACATGCCCTTCGTCGCCTCGCCCGGCGTGATCGTGCTCGGCTTCACTTTCTCGATGACGATCGGCGTCGTGTTCGGATACTTCCCGGCGCGCAAAGCAGCACACCTCAATCCGATCGACGCCTTGCGGCACGAATGATGCCCTGGAAAAGAAAAAGGCCCGCTCGAAGGCGGGCCTTTCTCGTGTTGGCGTCCCCACGGGGATTCGAACCCCGGTCGCCGCCGTGAAAGGGAATGATGACCGTATTTTGACGTTCGCCAATATTCCCCTAAGTAGCTGTTTCCTTTGCTTTCTATTCTTCCGTGTTCTAGACTGTATCCAACCGTTCCCCGGTGACAGTTTGACAAAAGTTTGACACGGCCCACGGAGGCAACCGCGATGGCGACCCGAAAAGAGCCCCAGATCACTACCCCGAACGCGCGCTCGAAACTCAAGTCGAGGGGCGCGCCCTACTACCGCCTGGTGCACGCTGGCCTGTATCTCGGATACCGGAAATCGAAGACCGCCGGCCGCTGGGTGATGCGCGCCTACGCGGGCGACAAGAACTATGTGGTCGAAACCCTGGCCGATGCCGATGACGGCGAACGCCAACCTGATGGCGTCGACGTGCTCGACTTCCAGCAGGCTCAGGATCGCGCCAGAGAGCGAGAAACAGAGATCAGGGCCGATGCTACCGGCCGGCGATTCGGACCCTACACGGTGGCCGATGCGCTCGACGATTACCTGCGTGACAAGCTCGGACGCGAAGGCAGGGACAGCGCCGAAGCGCGCCGGCGCTGCGGAGACATAGCCGCCGCCATCGGAGAGCTCGAGGTCGGCAAGCTGACGAAGCGCGATATTCGCGCATGGATGGAAAGCATCGCCAACAGTCCGCCCCGGCTTCGCGGTGGGAAGTTTGCCCAGGTCGACATGAGCGACCCCCAAGTTCAGCGACGGAGGAAAGACACGGCCAACCGCTACCTAAACGACCTCAAGGCCGCGCTGAACTTCGCGGTCGAAGAAGATCACGTAGCACCCGGCGCCTGGCGCGATGTGAAGCCCTACAAGCTGGTGAGTCAGAATCGGCCCCGGTTCCTTTCGCTCGACGAAATCACCCGCCTGCTGAACGCCTGCCCGCCGGATCTTCGCGCCCTGGTTAATGGTGGGCTGCTGACCGGGGCAAGGCGTGGCGATCTGGTGCATATGCGCGTCGGAGACTTTGTGCCCGAGTCACAAGCCGTCACCATCGGCAATCGGAAATCACGCTACAAGGGCAAGCCGCCGTTTCTCTGCTACCTATCCGACGAAGGCCTGCGATTCTTCGAAGCACATACCGCTGGCCGTGACCGTCAAGAGCCGATGTTTCTGCGTGACGATGGTCGATCCTGGCGAGAGGATGACATTGCGCGTCCGCTCAAGGCCGCGAACAAGGCCGCGAAGATCAAGCCAGCTGCGAGCTTCAACGTGCTGCGTCATACCTACGCCAGCCTGTCGCTGATGAACGGTATGTCGCAGATGGCGGTAGCGCAGAATCTCGGTCATGCCGACACCAGGATGGTCGAAAAGCATTACGGCCACCTGACGCCCGACTGGCGCAAAGAGCAGGCCCGTCATATCCCCGAGTTCGGCATCCAGGTCGGCAACGTCGAACCGATCCGGAGCGGCCGATGAAGCTCGAGGATTATCTTGCCGAATTCGCCATCCAGGACGCGACCGAAGGCGAGCGCGCGCTGTTGCGGATCGCCGATGCCCTGGAATCCGGCAAGCTGCCCGACCAAACCGACGCGGATTTGCTCATCAATGCCGCCGAACTGATCCGCGCCAGTATCCGAGATCGGGAACCTATCGCGAAGCGGCGCGAGGCCTTCACCCGAAAGCTGGGAATGGTGAAGTCGAGCGGTCGCCCCGATGGGGCCCCGTCGACTGTAGGCGACGTGTTGCGCGGAAGGTATGGCCCGCGACAACTTGCGGAGGCTTTCTGGATGGCCAGGGCGAACGGTGCCGGGACCAACGAAGCGATCAGGCAGGCGGCGTCGGCTACCAACGCGAGCGAGTCGAAGATCACGCGCGCCAAGAAGGCCCACCCCGAGGCGCGCGATTCGGTGATGCTGACCTATCAGCAAATGGCCGAGCATTACCGTGCCGAGCATGGAGAGGATCACCCCGGACTGGCACAAGCCATCGAACGGCTGGGTTCATAAAGCACCCCCACTTATTGACCCCAAAACGGCATAGATTCCAATTATTTAGAGGCGTAGATTGTTCCCCGCGATAAACCGAAACGCGAGGAAACAATGCACGCAATCGAACAGCAGCAGTCAGATAACAGCGCGTTCCTGCTGACCATCGAGGAAGCGATCAGCAGCACGCGCACCAGCCGCGCAACGCTCTACCGTGAGATCAACTCCGGTCGCCTGAAGACGGTCAA
The DNA here is from genome assembly GCF_003410055.1 of Wenzhouxiangella sediminis. Taxonomy (GTDB): domain Bacteria; phylum Pseudomonadota; class Gammaproteobacteria; order Xanthomonadales; family Wenzhouxiangellaceae; genus Wenzhouxiangella; species Wenzhouxiangella sediminis. The sequence goes on from NZ_QUZK01000051.1 coordinate 62,786, forward strand.
GATCGGCCGCCGCCGATACGTCACCCCGGAGGCAATCCGAGAATGGGTTGCCGGCCTTTCCGATGGTGAGGCCGCGTAATGACCCGGCCAAAAGGAGAAGGCCCGGCGCTGCGGGAACAGCGACACGGGCCAGAGATCACGGGCAGGCGATCCAAGGCTAATTCTATCACCCCCGCCTTGCGCAACGCAGCCGCCCGAGCCCTTGAGCGCGAGCTGTCCATCATCGTCATGGCAGCGCATCGAGTGGCCGCCGGCCACGGCCTGGCCTGGAGCGACTACGACCGAGTTCACGAAGCCCACCAGCACACCATCCGCGTGCTGGCCGCACTACGCGAGGGGGAGGTGCTTCAATGACACTCGACAGCGAAGCCGATCGCGCGCTGCGTGGTTCAGGCTGGGAGCAGGATGCAGGCATCGAAAGCGAAGCCCGAAAACCTGGCGCCGTAGAGCTGGAGCTGGTCGAGCTTGCTGACCTGGACATGGCGGAGATCCCCGACCCGCCGCACATAATCGACAAGCTGCTTCCGACCGGCGTTGCGTCGAGCCTGGCCGGTCACGGCGGGGCGGGTAAGACAACACTCGCAGATCACATGGCTGTCAGCACTGCAACGGGCCGGCCTTTCTTCGGGCTTCCCGTCGAGCAAGTGCCGACGTTGATCTTCAGTGCCGAAGATGGCGCCGAGATCAGCCGTTATCGGCTCAAGAACATCATCGAGCGCGAGGGCATATCACCCGCCGTGCTGGCCGAGTTCCTGCACATCATCGACGCCACTAATATCGACCCCGCGCTGTTCATCGAGCGCCATGAGCACGACACCTTCGGCAGCACCAGGCGCGGCATGACCACGCCAGTCTTTCAAGCCCTGGCAGAGCACGCCGAAGCGACCGGCGCGCGGCTCATCATCATCGACAACGCCAGCGACGTTTTCGAGGCGAACGAGAACGAGCGGGCCAGAGTTCGCGGATTCATCCGGGCGCTTGCACAGTTAGCACGGGGCATAGATGGCGCTGTGCTGCTGCTGAGCCATGTAGACAAAGCGACAGCCAAGCATGGCGGCAACTCTGAGGGCTACAGCGGCTCGACCGCCTGGCACAACTCGGTGCGGTCGCGCATGTTTCTCCATGGCGACGGGCGAAACCTGACGCTCGAGCACCAGAAAGCCAACTTCGGCCCGCTGGCCGATGACGTGTTGATGCACTTCGAAGGCGGCGTGCTGATGGCGGGGCACGTCGAACAACGCGCCCACCAGGACGATGAATCCGACCTACCACATACCGCCGCGATCCTCGACATGATCCAACGCCGAAGCGAGCGCGGGGACTTCATCAGCACCAGCGCCACAGCTGGCAACGCCTGGACTCGCCTGAGCCCTCTTTCGGAGTTCCCCAAGATCGACCGCCGCACATTCTGGCGCCTGATCGACCAGGCAGAGAACGCGGGCCGGCTGACGCGAGAGACATTCCGCGACGACAACCGAAAGGCCAGAGAGCGGTTCACCGTGACCGACGACGGCTTGCGATTCATCCAGATGGAGGTGGGCTCATGAGCGCCGCACCAGTTGCGACAGTTTGCGCCAGTTGTGCGCAAGTATCCCTGGACCAACCCTGGACTGCGCACCCCCGTGCGCCAGTTCGGGGAGGGGGTATGGGGGAGAGAAAGTGGCGCACTTTTTCGGAGCGGTCAGCAGGTACGTCTGCACCAGTTCCAGCTCTGGCAGATGGTCAGCAGGAGGTAGAGAAGTGAACGGCAAGGAGCAGATCGAACGATATTCCACGCTGATCAACTCTGACCAGAAGGCACCGGCATCGCCGGACTGGCAACCCGACACCCTGGCCGGCTTCCGCATCGGCGATCACGTCCGGTTGCCGAGCGTCGACTGCCCGCTGAGAGTGGTCGGCCTCGCCGATCCGCTGCTCATCCTCGAGTCACCTTCTGGCCACCGTCTACGCGCTGGTTGGCGCGCGGTCGCGAAAGTTCGCAGTCGGGCAGAGATCGAGGGCAGATCATGAAGGCGAACCAGTGGAACCAACTCATGCACAGCGCCGGCGCCTTCGCGGCCGAAGCCCGACGCCAGATGAAGCCCGAGTACCGAGACGCCCTCGACAAGACCATCCGAACCGGCGGCCGCGTCGACGTTCGCATCGGGCTCGGCATTTCCGACCTACGCGCCCGCCTGGTCGCGATCGAGGCGGACGGCACCGAGTGGCAGGCCGGCCCCGAGCTGGTCATGCAGATGACGCAGACAGACCTGGAGGCTTGACGGTGAAACTGTATGTGCGTACAGTTACCCTGTCGTCACTCGACAGCCGTGAAGCGGCGTCGACCCTGGCGGCCTCAGTTCCTGGCCGGATCGTAGTGAAGGCGCAGAATCTACCGAATCGCTAACCCAGCGGTCCGGCGGTCTGCGCCTTTTGCGTATCTGCCGGCCGCGAAACTGAGAGGACATGAGATGAAAACCGAACTCGATATTCGCGAGCGTTGCGGAACCGGCGCGTTCCGAAAGACGATGCTCCAATACCACGCCGCGCACCTGGCCGGCGGCGCGCTACCCATGGCGCACGAATCCGAAGGCCGGGGCAGTGTCGCCGAGGAAATCGGCACCCTGAAGGATCTTCGGAAGGATTGCGCCGCGACCATGCGCCGGATGCTCGACCAGTCCGAGAAGGACGGCCGCGACCTTCACGCCGACGAACAGAAGGCGTTCGACGCCCTGGCCGATGCGGTCGAGTACCAGACGCACCGAATCGATCGGCTCGAGTCCGACCCGACCAGCGTCTACCCCACCGAGGAACAAGCTCACGCGGCCGCCGCCTACTGCGACGCGACGGGCCTGCCCTACGGTCGCGACCGGAGCGCCCGCCGCCCCCAGGCCAGCGAATGGACCGACGCCCACGGCAACGCCATCACCTTGCTCGGCGCGCGCGATTCCTTCGCCGACGCAGTCGCCCGCAAGACTGGCCAGCATCCGGCCCGGCTGCCGAGCAACTCCCTGGCGCGAACTATCCAGGGCATGGTGACCGGCGATCACAGCGGAATGGAGCAGGCGGTACAGGCCGGCGGCTTCAATGCTTCGCTGCTGACCGGCTCCGACCCGGACGGCGGGTACTTCGTGAATCCCAGCCTGGCCGGCACGATGATCGACCACGCCCGCGCTCGGTCGACCGCCATTCAGGCAGGCGTGCGCACCATGCCGATGGAATCGCCGGAAGTCCGCATGGTCCGCGTCGATGACGATCCCGAGTTCGCCTTCACCGGCGAAGGCCAGGAGATCAGCGAATCGGCCCCGCCCTTCGGCATGGTCCGGCTGGTCGCCAAGAAGCTGGCCGTTCAGATCCCGATCAGCTCCGAGCTGCTCGAGGATGCGGTCGGGCTCCAGGCAGAACTCGACCGGCTGCTCGGCGAGAGCATCGCGGCCAGCATCGACTCGAGCATCTACAACGGCGACGGCAAGAAGGGGAGCTTTACCGGCATCCTTCACGCGGCCCACGTTCAGGAACACGCGGCCACCGCGCCCAAGTCCCTGAACTGGGACGACCTGCTCGAAAGCCAGTACCTGCTCGACGTGGCCAATCTCGGCACCGACCCCCGCCTGGTCCTGCCGCCTGCGATGGCAAAGCAGATTCGCGGCGCCAAGGACAGCGACTCACGCTACATCGTGCCGCCTGCTTCCATGTCGGACCTCACCCCCATGGTGTCGACCAACCTGCCGGCGACCAGCGGCGTTTTCGGTCGGTTCGTCGAAGGGATCCTCGGTATCCGGTCGCAACTGTCGATCATGGTCAACCCCTACACGCTGGCCAAGCGCGACATGTACCTCATCACCGCAAGGTGGCGAGGCGACTTCGCACTCACTCGCCCCAAGGGCATCGTGAAGCTCACCGGCTTCGACGGCTCGGCATAAGGAGGAACAGACCCATGAGCTACAACCTCACCCCCAACACGGCGTTCAGCAGCGTGCTGGCGCCCCAGGCGGCCGGCCAGGGCAGCACCAACACCGGGCACGTCGACATGACCGGCTTCAGCTCCGTCACTTTCGTGATCGTGCTCGAGGCGGTCACCGCCGGCGGCACCGTGACCCTGAACGTGGAGCAGTCCGACAACGCCAGCGACTGGACGGCCCTGGCCGGATCGGTCAGCACCGACGATGCCGGCATCCTCGCCCTGGAGGTTCACCGACCCATGGCCCGCTACATCCGGGCAGTGGTCAACCGGGCCGACCAGGACGCGGAGACGAACGGCATGATCGCCCTTCGACGGCTCGCCACGGATAACCCGGTCGAAGACAGCGAGACGACCAGCGCGGTCCTGGTGAGTCCCGAGGCTGCCTGACAGTGATTCGCCGAACGCGGGATCAGGCTGCGGCGAAAGCGTCCTCGTCAGTCGCTGTGACACAGCCCCCGCACCAGCCGGCCGTGTGCGTGCCGGCACCAGTGCCCCGCCCACGCTGGCGGGGCACTGACTTGCCCGAGAGGGCGAGCGAATCGAAAAACTTTTGCAGGCAGACGCCGGATATACGTCGCCCCTCCCTCGCACGCAACATCATCGACTTTTTTCGGAATCCCACGCCGCCCGAAATCCCCCACGAGGCCCCGCATGACTGAATCCAAGGTCGTCCCCTTCAAATCGGCCCGGCCGCCGTCTGAGCTGTCGAGCGAGGCCCGCAAACTGTGGTCGGAGATCCTCGCAGACTACGAGATTGACGATGCGGGCGGCCTGGCCATGCTCCGGCAGCTCTGCGAAACCCTCGATCGACTGCGGGAGTGCCAGAAGGCGCTGAAGGCGGACGGCCTGACCGTGAAAGGCTACAGAGGCCAGCCGCGCCCCCATCCGCTTCTCAAGACCGAGTCGGAGTGCCGGCGCCAGATGCTCGCCTGCTATCGCGCCCTCAATCTCGACCCCCTGGAGTGATCGACATGAACCGCAAGCCCACCAGAAAGACCCGCCAGCGCCGCCGCCGTGAACCGTCCTGGGTAGAGCGATACTTGCAAGCCCATGAGGTGCCCGAGTACGGCTCCGAAGCCTACGGCGACCTGATGGGCTTCATGTACCACCAGGAACCGATCCCAGGCCTGCCCGAGCCCGACTCGCTCGATGCCCGCGCCCTGATCGCCAAGGCCAGGCCGGCGCTCGACGCTGAGCTGGCCCGAGCCCGCCGCGAAGGGATCAAGCTGAAGGCCGCGTGACGCCCTGGCCCCTGTTCGCCGCCTGGTGCCGGTCGCTCTGGCAGCGCGTGGCCGTTCACCTGCCGCCGTGGCCGCCGTTCCCCTGCTGACCCTTGCCCGACCCCCGATTCTGCCGCTGTGGTTCTGCTATACGCGTATACGCGGCCCGTGTGCCTACTTTCCCGTAGTTATGACCGCATCGGCCGAGTAGAGTCCTGGGCAGGCACGCAACGGAAGTAGAGCAGTGACAGATCAGGAGAAGCAGCGCAGAATCGTTCAGATCGCCGCCATACCACCGTCAGGTGAGGGCCAATCAGACTTCGGCCTGCTGGCGGTCGATGAGGAAGGCGTTCCGTGGGTCTGCTGGTACTCAGGCGGTGACACCACGGACTGGGAGGGACTGCCCCCGCTACCATCGAAGCCCTGACCGCTTGCGCGCGGTGATCGGCCGGCGCTATGCTGGCCGTGAGGCTGGATACCTCATTACAGGCGGATCGCCGCGCCCGACAGCGCGGTTTCTTGTGCCCGACGATTCGATGGTCGGGAATCCGCGAATACAAGACCGCTTCGGCGGGAATAAGCGGGCCGTTCCTGTAGCGGTATCCAGTTCCCGGCCACCCTTGGCCATCCATGGATGAACTACAGGAGATCGAACCATGAACCACCACCAGAACCGGGTATCTGACGCCCGCCTTCGCCTCGAAGACGCCATTGCCCAAGCTACCGGCCTAGCAGACACCTTGATGCAGCTCGACCTCGAGAAAGCCGACCGGATCAGCGGCCCATCGTTTCACCGGATGGCATGGGCGCTGTCGAGCATGTTGCACCAGGCCGGCGACGACCTGGCAACCGTTTTGACCGGGGACCAGGCGCCCGCTGCCGAGGCCAGCGACCCAACGCTGGAGCGAACGGCCGGCCTGGAACGCTGCGGCCCCTTTGCCGTGCCGGAACACAGCTACGTGATCGCTGGCAACGACCTATATCGTGCCCAGGGGTTGCTCAGGACGGTCCTGATGGCTGTCAGCGAGGATCACGATCTGGTCGACCTTGAGCACACGCTGCGGGCCGCGCTGGACGTGCTGGAGAGCGGCTCCAAGGAAGCATTCGAGTTGGCGCGCGACAGAGACGCCGCGTAGAGCTCGAAGGATCAATGTGATGACGAGAGCCGGGCCCCGCGCCGGGCTTTCTCGTTTCAGCACCCTATTGCTGACCACCCGGCGCATACTCAGGGCATGGACACCATGACCCTGATTCAAGCCCGAGCCCATGAGCGTCTGTCCGTTCTCGGTATCCCGGCCGACCACCGTGGCCGATACCTGTCCCAGGTTTCCGGCCTGACGCCCGAGCGCATCGAGGCGCTGCTGTCCGGCGCGCTCGATGATTCGCGGTTCGGCACTGACGACCTGGACGTGCTCGCCACGGCTCTGGACGTGCCGGGCTGGTGGCTGGTGATGCCGTTCGACGGATCCACTCAGTAGGGCTCGGGTGACAGGCTACTTTGAGCCGTTATTTTCGAGCGGCAATTTCGGCCCGAATCTTTTCTATCCCTTCGCCTGAGACTGCCAACTCGACACCTTCGATTGTGACTCTGATTCCGCTCACAGCGCCATCGCCTGAAGACGGCTCCCAGTCGACGATCAGTTCGCTTCGTCCGATCGGCAGCCAGTCCTTCGACTGATCCTTGGAAAGCACCCAGGCGCGCGCCTGCCGTTTTTCATCGCCCTCGAAGTCGACGACAGCCCCGTGAATCGCGGCTGCAACGTCCGCCTTGTTTCGAAGTTTCAACTTTACGGATATCCGGCTGTGAGGAAAAACCCCAACGATGTCGCCCAACTCCAAGCGCTCGCGCCACCAAGATGCTCTGCCCAGGCGGCCGATGAACTTGAAAACAGCAGAGATGATGGTTTCCGACATAACTCTCGCGCCCAGGCAGAAGAATCAGGGGAGCGCCCGCTTGGCTTCAATCTCCCCGCCCACACAGGCCTGCAAAACCTGATAGCTCCCCGTCCGCTGCCCGATCTCGTTGCAATGGGCCAGAATCTCAGGCGGGATGCTCATCGAGCGTAACTCGGAGCGGGCTTCCTGCTCCCCCTCGACGCATGCCTGTTCGACCTGGTAGCTGCCCGTAGACTCGCGAATCTCGCGACAATGCGAGCGGATGGAGAGATTGACCAGGGCGGGCCGCTCACGCGGGGCGGTGGCACGAGCTGGCTGGGGCTCGGCCGGCGCTTCGGCGGTGGTCCGAGGCTGGTCTTCGTCACACGGCCAATTCTGCATCCGCCGTTCCCCGTCGACGTCGCACCAGTAGACCTGCCCGGTAAGTAGAAGTGCTGCCAGCCATCCCATGCCGGCGAGAATAGCCGGGCGCGTTGGCGGTGGTCAAATATCAAAGGGAATCGCCGCCCGGCCTGGGGCTTGCTTGGCGTTGGCAGTAGGGGGACGGCCGGGCGACTCGCGGGATGGGGACCCGCTGTGGGCATCATAGCCGGTCAGAGATCAGCGCGGCGGCTTGTAGGAAAACGGCGCGGGCTGGTGTCGGAAAAGAAAAAGGCCCCGAGCCGAAGCCCGAGGCCTAGTTTCTTGTGTCAAACCCTATCAAACGGCGAGGCGTACGTTTGACAGAAGTTTGACACGTTCAAGGGCCCATATTGCTAAACCCTTGTTTTGTATGGCGTCCCCACGGGGATTCGAACCCCGGTCGCCGCCGTGAAAGGGCGGTGTCCTAGGCCTCTAGACGATGGGGACTGAAAACGTCGAAAACGAAGCTTTCAGAAACCTTATTGGTGGAGCCAGGCGGGATCGAACCGCCGACCTCTACAATGCCATTGTAGCGCTCTCCCAGCTGAGCTATGGCCCCACAACAAGCCGAGCATTCTAGTCGAGGATTTCAGGGCTGTCAAACCTTTTTCGGAGATTTCAGGCCGACTTCAGGACCAGGTCGGAAAAGTCGATCAAGCCGGCCGATTCGTCGATGATCCGTCGCGCCGCCAGCAGCGCGCCGCGGGCGAAAACCCGGCGATCGCTGGCCCGGTGAGACAGTTCCAGGCGCTCGCCGTCGGCCAGGAAATACACGGTGTGCTCGCCGGCGACGTCTCCGCCCCGAATGGCCTGGAAGCCGATTTCCCCGCGCGTTCGGGCCGACCTGTGCTGACTTCGGTCGTAGACAGCGCATTCGGTCAACTTCTGGCCCCGGGCCCTTGCGACGGCGTCGCCGAGCCATAGCGCCGTGCCCGAGGGGGCATCCAGTTTGCGGCGATGGTGCGCCTCGAGAATCTCGATGTCGAAGTCCTCGCCCAGCGCGCGGGTCGCCTGATAGGCCAGGCGCACCAGCAGGTTGACACCGATGCTGAAATTCGCCGCCTGGCACACGGCGACACGCTCGGCGGCCTCGTAGATCTGCGCCTGGAGGCGCTCACCCAGGGCGGTCGTGCCGGTGACCAGCGGAATGCGCCTGCGTGATGCGAAGTGGACAACCCGTTCGAGCAGTTCCGGATGCGAGAAATCGATGATGACGTCCGCATCGACGTCGGGTTCGAAGAACTGACGGCGGGTTGCCTCCCCGGCCACGGCCAGGTGCTCATCGGATTCGATGGCTTCGAGGATGGTGCGGCCCACCGCGCCGGTGGCGCCGCTGACGAGAATCTGCAGGCTCATGACCCGCAAGATTAACCCATCGTGGGCTCCGATCAGAAGCCCATTCGATCGAAGAAGCTCTTCACCTTGTCCGTCCAGCCGGATGACTGGGGACTCTGGTCGGGCTGGTCGTCCAGGCTATCCTGCAGCTGCTTGAGCAGGTCTTTCTGCTCACGGCTGAGGTTGACCGGCGTTTCGACCTCGACCCGGCAAAGCAGGTCCCCGGCCGAACGTGAGCGGACCGACTGCACGCCCTTGCCGCGAACGCGGAAGACCTTGCCGGACTGCGTTTCGGCCGGAATCTTGAGCATCACCGAGCCGTCGAGCGTGGGCACCTTGAGCTGGCCGCCCAGCGCCGCGGTCGTGATCGTGATGGGCACGTCGCAGAACAGGTCGTCTCCGTCGCGCTGGAACAGCGGGTGCGGGCGTACCTGGATGTCAACGTAGAGATCGCCGGCACCGCCGCCCTGGGCGCCGGCGCCGCCCTCGCCGCTGAGGCGAATACGATCGCCGGTGTCGACACCGGCCGGAATGCGGATCTGCAGGGTCTTGGTCTCGCGGACCTGGCCAGTACCGCTACAGTCATTGCAGGGGTCCTTGATCGTCCGGCCGCTGCCGCGGCAGGCCGGACAGGTCTGCTGCACGGAAAAGAAGCCCTGCTGCATGCGAACCTGACCCTGACCGCCGCAGGTCGAGCACACGTGAAGCTGGCCGCCCTTGGAGCCGGTGCCGCTGCAGGTTTCGCACTCGCCCAGCGTGGGCAGGCTGACTTCCTTTTCCACGCCGGTGACGGCTTCTTCCAGGTCGAGTTCGAGCGTGTAGCGAAGATCCTGGCCGCGGCGCGACTGGCTCTGCCGCCGACGTCCGCCGCCGAAGATATCCCCGAAGATGTCGCCGAAAATATCGTTGATGTCGCCAAAGCCGCCCTGGGGGCCGCCACCGCCGCCCATGCCGCCGTTGACGCCCGCGTGGCCGAAACGATCGTAGGCCGCACGCTTCTGCTCGTCCTTGAGCACGTCGTGCGCCTCGCGCACTTCCTTGAACTTGTCCTCGGCATCGGGATCGTCCGGATTGCGGTCCGGATGATACTTGCGCGCCATGCGCCGGTACGCCTTGCGGATTTCGTCGGTCGAGGCGTCGCGCGAGACGCCGAGAGTGTCGTAATAATCAGCAGACATAAAAGCCCGTTTGTTGGTTCGCTAGTTTGTTGGTTTGTTCGTTTGGTTCTTCGATGGCTGCCCGAGAGCACCTTTGCCGCTTCGACTTTCGAATGACAACGGCGTCTCGAGCAACCAAAAAACCAAAAAACCAATCAACCAACTAACCAGTCACTTCTTCTCGTCGTCGTCGACTTCGGTGAACTCGGCGTCGACCACTTCCTCGTCGCTCGAGGAAGACTCGCCGCCCTGCTCACCGGCCGATTCGGCGCCGCCCTCCTGGGCCTGGGCCTTTTCGGCCGCGGCCTTGTAAAGCTCTGCACCAGCTTGCTGCAGCTCGTTGACGGCCGAATCGATGGCTTCCTTGTCATCGCCCTTGACCGCCTCGTCGACCTTGGCCAGCGCATCCTCGATCTGCTTCTTGACCGACTCGTCGAGCTGGTCGCCGTGTTCCTCGAGGCTGCTGCGCGTGGCGTGTGCCACCTGGTCGGCGTTGTTGCGCGCGGAAACCAGCTCGTGGAACTTCTTGTCTTCCTCGCGGTGCGCCTCGGCGTCCTGGACCATCTTCTCGATCTCTTCGTCCGAGAGACCGGAGCCGGCCTTGACCTCGACGCGCTGCTCCTGTCCGGTGGCCTGGTCCTTGGCCGACACGTGCAGGATACCGTTGGCGTCGATGTCGAAGGTGACCTCGATCTGCGGGACGCCCCGAGGCGCGGCCGGAATGCCGGTCAGATCGAAGCGCGCCAGGGACTTGTTGGCGGAAGCCTGCTCGCGCTCGCCCTGCAGGACATGCACGGTCACCGCCGACTGATTGTCCTCGGCGGTCGAGAAGACCTGCGAGGCACGCGTCGGGATCGTGGTGTTCTTCTCGATCAGCTTGGTGAACACCCCGCCCAGGGTCTCGATGCCCAGCGACAGCGGGGTGACGTCGAGCAGCAGCACGTCCTTGACGTCGCCGGCCAGTACGCCGCCCTGGATGGCAGCGCCCACGGCCACGGCTTCGTCCGGGTTGACGTCCTTGCGCGGATCCTTGCCGAAGAAGTCGGACACGGCTTTCTGGACGGCCGGCATACGGGTCTGGCCGCCGACCAGGATGACCTCGTCGATGTCGCCGACTTTCAGGCCGGCGTCGTTGAGCGCCGTGCGGCAGGGCTCGATGGAACGCTTGACCAGCTCTTCGACCAGCGACTCGAGCTTCGAGCGCGTGACCTTGATGTTGAGGTGCTTCGGACCGGACTGGTCGGCCGTGATGTACGGCAGATTGATCTCGGTCTGCTGGGCCGAAGACAACTCGATCTTGGCGCGTTCGGCACCTTCGCGCAGGCGCTGCAGCGCCAGCGGGTCGTTGTGCAGGTCGATGCCCTGCTCCTTCTTGAACTCGCCGGCGAGGTAGTCGATCAGGCGCAGGTCGAAGTCCTCACCACCCAGGAAGGTGTCGCCGTTGGTGGCCAGCACTTCGAACTGCTTTTCGCCGTCGACGTCGGCAATCTCGATGATCGAGATGTCGAAGGTGCCGCCGCCGAGGTCGTAGACGGCGACCTTGCGGTCACCGCCTTCCTTGTCCAGCCCGTAGGCCAGGGAAGCGGCGGTCGGCTCGTTGATGATGCGCTTGACCTCGAGACCGGCAATCTTGCCGGCGTCCTTGGTCGCCTGGCGCTGGGAATCGTTGAAGTAAGCCGGCACGGTGATGACCGCCTGAGTGACTTCCTCGCCCAGGTAATCCTCGGCGGTCTTCTTCATCTTCATGAGCACGCGCGCGGAAATCTCCGGCGGCGCCATCTTGTTGTCGCCCACCTGCACCCAGGCGTCCCCGTTGTCCGCCTCGATGATCTTGTAGGGCACCAGTTTGATGTCCTTCTGGACGACCTTCTCGTTGAACTTGCGGCCGATCAGGCGCTTGACCGCGTAAAGGGTGCGGTCGGGATTGGTGACGGCCTGGCGCTTGGCCGGCTGGCCGACCAGTACCTCGTCGTCCTTCGTGAAGGCGACGACCGACGGCGTCGTGCGATCGCCCTCGGCGTTCTCGATGACGCGTGTCTTGCCGCCTTCCATGACGGCGACGCAGGAATTGGTGGTTCCCAGGTCGATGCCGATAATCTTGCTCATGGTCTTGTGATCCTGTTCGATTTCGTATTGAAACTGGTTGAGACTTCGCTGAGAAAGCGTTCTAGCCGTTTAGTGGGGCCCGACAGGGCTCATTTCAATCGCCCCGCCCCGGCCGCAGGTCGCTCAGGGCTCGCTGGCGACGATGACTCGTGCCGCCCGCAGCAGGCGATCGTCGAGGCGATAACCCTTCTGCAGCACCATGATGACCGTATCGGGTTCGGCATCCTCGCTGGGCTGCATGCTCATCGCCTCGTGCCACTGCGGATCGAATCGCTCGCCTTCCGGATTCAGCACCTCCAGGCCGTGATCCTCGAGCGCCTTGAGCAGGAGCTTCCGGGTCAGCTCGAGCCCTTCGCGGGCCGAATCGCCCTCGGCGGCGTTCTCCAGCCCCTGCTCGAGTCCGTCGATGACCGGCAGCAGGTCGCGCATGATGGCCTCGTGCTGATAGCGACGGGCCTTGTCCATTTCACGCTCGGCGCGCTTTTGCATGTTGTCCATGTCCGCACGCATGCGCATCAGGGCCTCGCGCAGCTTATCGACTTCGTGCTCGAGCTCGCCCGAGCCGGAATCCTGCACGGCCTCTTCCTCGCTTGCGTCGGCGGCTTCTGCCTGGCTGGCCTGCTCGTCTGCCGCGTTCTGTTCGGCGTTGGCTGCTTCGTTCTTGTCACCCATATCGGTTCGCCTTGGTCGTGAACGTATTGATCCTGCGCGCAACAATGGGGGCCCTCCCGCGCCAATACAACCGGAGTTGTTAGAAGCCGCTCTTGGTGCTAGCTTGTTGCCCTTCTGGCCCGACCGGAACCCGCATGCTCCGCCACCTCGCCATTCGCCATTTCGCCATCGTCAGCGAAGTCGAGATCGACATCGACCCCGGATTCACCGCCATAACCGGCGAAACCGGTGCGGGGAAGTCGATCCTGGTCGACGCCCTTGGACTGCTGCTCGGCGATCGCGCCGAGGCGGGACTGATCGCCGAAGGGCACGAGCAGGCCGAACTCGAAGCCGTCTTCTCGCTCGAGAAATCCGAGCCCGCCAGGCAATGGCTGGTCGACCAGGCCCTCGAGGAAGGCGACGAACTCATCCTGCGCCGCGTACTGACGTCCCCGAGCGGGTCGCGCGCCTGGATCAACGGGCGCTCGGCCACGGTGGGGCAACTGGCCGAGCTCGGCGGCCTGCTCGTCGAGATTCACGGGCAACACGAACACCAGCAACTCGAGAAGCCGGCCGTGCAGCGCCGACTGCTGGACCGACAGGTCAGCGGCAAGACGCTCGACGCGGTCGCGGCCGCCCACGAACGCTGGCGGGACGCTCGCGCCGCCCTCGACCAGCTCGAATCGGAGGTCGGGGACGCCGACCAGCTGGAACTACTTCGCTTCCAGGCTCGCGAACTCTCCGACCTGGCACTGATCGAGGGCGAGTTCGAGTCACTCGAGCAGGAGCAGGAGCGCCTGGCGCGCAGCGACGACATCCGACTCGCAATGGCTTCCGCCGGCAACGCGCTCGACAGCGACAACGGCCCCGGCGCCCGGAGCCTACTGCACCAGGCGATCCAGGCGCTCGACCCCGTAAGGGAAATCGAGCCGGAGCTCGACGAGACGGCCCGGATGCTCGAGGAAGCGCGCATCAACGTCGACGAGGCGATGGCCAACCTCGAGCGTCTCGGCAGCGAGGACGAGGGCGATCCCGAGCGGCTGGCCGCGGTCAACCGCAGACTGGAGAAATCCCTGGACCTGGCAAGAAAGCACCGCGTCCAGCCCGCCGAACTCCCCGCCCTGACCGAGAAGCTCGGCGCCCGGCTGGAGGCACTGGAAAACCAGGACGAGCGGCGCGCCGAACTCGCCAGGTCACTGGATATCGCAGCCCAACGCTGGCGGGAAGCGGCGGAGGAGCTCAGCCGGGCTCGCGAAGCGGCCGCGAAGAAGCTGTCCGGGCTCGTTACCGGACGCCTCGCGGATCTCGGCATGGACACAGCCGAGCTGGCCTTCCAGGTCGACCCCGACCAGGCCGCGGAACCGTCACCGCACGGCATGGACCGCGTGCGAATCGGGTTCAATGCCAACCCCGGGCAGGCGCTCCAGCCGCTGTCCAAAGTGGCCTCGGGCGGGGAACTGTCGCGCGTTGCCCTGGCCCTGATGATTGCTGCCGACGGCGGCGAGGGCCCCCGGACGCGAATATTCGACGAAGTGGACGCCGGCGTGGGCGGCGAAACGGCTCACGCCGTCGGCCGCTTCCTGCGCGAGGCGGCCGGCGCCGGCCAGGCAATGTGCGTCACCCACCTGGCGCAGGTGGCCGCCCGGGCCGATCACCAGCTGCGCGTAAGCAAGAAAAAAGGACGCAAGGCAACCGCGCTGTCAGTGGAAACCCTGGACGGCGGAGCCCGGGAACGCGAAATCGCCCGGATGCTGGGCAGCGCCGACTCCGAGAGAAGCCTGGCGCATGCGCGGGAAATGCTGGAGGGAAACGAGTAGCCGCGAAGCGTTACTGCTTGCGCGGCCGTACGTAGAGCACCATCGAATGATCGACGATTTCGTAGCCGTGCTCGGCGGCGATCTCTTCCTGGCGCTTCTCGATCGCCTCGTCGAAGAACTCGAGGACCTCACCGGTCTCCAGGCAGACCATGTGGTCGTGGTGATCCCCCTCGTCGAGCTCGTAGCAGGCCTGCTGGGAGCGCCCCGTGCCGTCGTCGAACAGATGCTTGCGAACCAGATGGGCGGCTTCGAACTGGGCCAGCACGCGGTAGACCGTCGCCAGACCGATTTCCTCGCCCTGGTCGACCAGGGCGCGATAGATATCGTCGGCCGTCATGTGCTTCTGGTCGGTCGTTTCCAGCAAGCGCAGGATCTGTCGACGCGGGTGGGTGACCTTCAGGCCAGCTTTCTTGAGTTCGCTGCTTTGTCCTGACATGCTCCAACCTGCTCGGGTAGCCACTCGTTGCAAGACTTGTATTGTATCATTGCGCTCATGTCGAAAACTTCCACTGCCATGAACTTCGCCCGGTCGATGATCCTTCCGGCCGCCCTGCTCCTGACGGCCTGCGGAGGCCTCGTCTACAAGCAGGATATCCAGCAGGGCAACGTCCTCGACGAGGATGCCGTCGCCGAACTGGAAACCGGAATGACAAAACGCCAGGTCCAGGTACTCCTCGGAACGCCCTCGATCAACAGCCCGTTCCACCAGGACCGCTGGGACTACATGAACACCTACGCGCCGCGCGGCGGGAAACCGGAGAAGCGGGTGCTGACGCTGTATTTCGAGAACGGCGCCCTGGCATCGATGGAGGGCAACTACCTCGACGAGAAAAGCATGGCCGGCAAAGCGCTCGACGAGCTGCAGGATCCGGAAGAAGCACCGATCCAGGATCTCGAGTCCCTCCGCCAGGAGGAACGCGGCGGCCCGGGCACCTGACGGACCGGGGATTCCGCCCCAGCGCTTTCCGAGTCAGCCCTTGCCCTTCCGGGCGCGCGCCAGCTCGGCCAGTTGTCGCCTGACCTCCTTCGGGTCGGCCGTCAGGGGCCGATAGACCTCCACCCGGTCACCCTCGGCCACCGCCTCGTCGGGGCGGCGACGCGTGCCGAAAACCCCGAGACGGTTCTCGTCGACCTCCAGGCCGGGCAGCTTTGCCGGCAGATCGGCCAACACCACCGCCTGGGCCAGCGTCGTTCCCCTCGGCACTTCGAGCGGAACCACGACCTGCCGCCCGGGCAGCGCGGCGGCTACTTCGATGGCAATCCGCTCAGCCGCCATGGACCTGGTGGGCGCGGCGCGTGAAATCGTCGACCATCCGGTCGGCCATGCGCGAAAAATTTCGCTGGAATGGACGCAGGAACAGCCCGCCGCCGACGTGGAAGCGCAAGTCCAGGCTGACACGGCACCCCTCCGCGACCGGCGAGAAACTCCAGCTTCCGCTCAGGTCGTCGAACGGTCCGCGATCGAGCTCCATGATCAGCTTTTCGTCAGGCACCAGGGTGTTTCGGGTCGTAAAGCGGCGCACCAGCCCGGCCAGCTGCACCTCGAGGGTCGCCAGCTGATGAGACTCATCTTCCCGGTGCACTTCAGCCGAACGCACCCAGGCCAGGAACTTCGGATAGCTGTCCACGTCCCGGACAAGCCCGTACATCTGGGCGGGTGTGTAGGGGACGAGGGCTGAGCGATGGACTTCGGGCATTGAAAAACAGGTTTCAGGATTCAGGTTTCAGGGTTCAGGACGGCTGCCCCAAGCGACTCGGCAGATTGTAACCGCCGGGGCATCATGACTGTCCGGCGAGGCATGACACGCAAACCTGGTCTGAAACCCGTGGTTTTCCTGAAACCTGAAACCTGAAACCTGAAACCTGAAACCTGAAACCTGAACCCAACATGCTGCGCTATCATGGCGCACCGCTTCGAGAGATCGCCAAGGAACCATGACCAAGCAGTCTTCATCGACCATCGCCCTGAACAAGCGCGCCAAGTTCGAGTTTCACCTCGAAGAGCGGCTGGAGGCGGGTATCGCGCTGGAAGGCTGGGAGGTCAAGGCATTGCGCGCCGGCAAGATCCAGTTCGGCGACAGCTACGTGCTGCTCAAGAACGGCGAGGCTTTCCTGTTCGGCTGCCTGATCACGCCGCTGCCCACGGCCTCCACCCACGTCAACCCGGACCCCACGCGAACGCGCCGCCTGCTGCTGCACCGCCGCGAGATCGACCGCCTCATCGGCCTGGTCGAACGCAAGGGCCAGACCATCGTGCCCACCGCCATGTACTGGAAACAGGGCAAGGTCAAGGTCGAGATCGCCGTGGCCTCCGGCAAGAAGCAGCACGACAAGCGCCGGGCGCAGAAGGAGAAGGACTGGCAGCGGCAGAAGGCTCGAATTCTCAAGAGCAAGTGAGCGGGTAGTTGCGGAACTTTCGCGATGCCTGCTAGTCTTACTTCACGACTTCGGGGGCGTTCTGGCTTCGACGCGGATTGGACGTACCCTGGGGCATGCCGAGGTCTCAACTCACCTCGTAAAACAAGTTGAACCAAAGTTAGTTGCCAACGACGACAACTACGCACTGGCTGCCTAAAAACCAGCCTGCTCTCCGCCGGTTGAGCCTGCGCTTCCGACCGGAGATCATTTAGCAGGATCGCGTCATGTCGCGTCTCTGGGCATGGCGTTAAATCAAACAGGGACTGGTCGTTGCGTATGCCCTGCCCCTCGGGCGGCGTAACGGCGAGAAAAAATCGAGCGGGCTAAGCATGTAGAACCAGGATCAGATGGTTCGCGGACGCGGGTTCGACTCCCGCCGCCTCCACCAGATCCCCGAGAGGAAGCCGGCCACCGTGCCGGCTTTTTCGTGCCCGGACACCGGATATCCCCCTGACCCTCCCCGATCGTGCTGCTAAACTCGCGCGATGCATCTCGCCACGCTCTTGATGATCATCCTCGCGGCCGGGCTGGCCAGCCAGTGGCTGGCCTGGCAGATCCGGCTGCCCGCGATCGTGATTCTCATTGCCAGCGGCCTGCTGCTCGGACCGGTCACGGGCCTGATCGACATCGCGATGCCGCCGGAGGAGCTGACCGAGCTGATCGGCCTCGGCGTGGCGATCATTCTTTTCGAAGGCGGCATGGATCTGAAGCTGGGCGAGTTCCGCCGCGTCGGGCACGGCATCACCCGCCTGACGACCCTCGGCCCCCTGCTGGCCTGGTTGCTGGGTGCGCTCGCAGGCCACTTCGTCGCCGGCCTGACCTGGCCGGTCGCGATCGTGCTCGGCGCCATCCTGGTCGTGACCGGGCCGACCGTCATCCTGCCCCTGCTGCGCCAGGCGCGCCTCAACAAGGAATCCGCGTCCCTCCTCAAGTGGGAAGGCATCGTCAACGATCCGGCCGGCGTGCTGCTGGCCGTTCTGGCCTTCCAGTATTTCACGGTCTCCGGAGAAGACTGGGGCACTGTGTTTCTGAGCCTGGGCAAGGCCATCGCAGTCGCCGGCCTGCTCGGGGGGCTGGGTGGCTGGCTGACGGGCTGGTTCTATCGACGGGGCGCCGTTCCGACCCACCTCAAGCCACCCATGCTGATGGTGCTGGTGCTGGCCGCCTACTGGGCCAGCAACCAGGTCCAGCACGAAGCCGGTCTGCTGACGGTCACGGTGATGGGGCTGGTACTCGGCAACATGCAGCTGGCCGAACGCGAACCCCTGCGGCATTTCAAGGAAAACCTGACGGTCGTGCTGCTCTCGGTGCTATTCATCGTCATTCCCACACAGCTGGATGCCTCGCACTTGCAGGCCATCAGCCCGTCATCGCTGCTGTTCGTCGCAGTCGTCCTGGTCGCGGTGCGTCCCCTGACCATTCTGACGGCCACTATCGGGGCGCCGATGCGCTGGCAGGACAAGGTCCTGATGGCGTGGATCGCTCCACGCGGCATCGTGGCCGCCGCCACCGCGAGCATCTTCGGGCCGGCACTGGTCGAGGCCGGCTATCCGGAAGCGCAGATCCTCATGCCCCTGGTGTTTCTGGTGATTCTCGCAACGGTGATCATCCACGGCCTCACGCTCGCCCCGCTGGCGAGGCGCCTCGATCTGGCGGCCAGGGAGGAGAACGGCCTGCTGATCGTGGGCGCAAACGACTGGACCCGGGCGCTGGCCAACGAATTGAAAGAGCTCGAAGTCGACGTGCTGGTCGCCGACGGATCCTGGTACCGACTCAAGCCCGTGCGGATGGACGGCATCCGCACTTACTATGGGGAGGTCCTGTCCGAACACGCGGAGCACGAACTCGAAGACGAACATCTGAGCTATCTCCTGTGCGCCACCGATAACGATTACTACAACGCCCTGGTCTGCAAGGCGCTCGGCGGCGAGTTCGGCCATCATCGCACCTTCCAGCTGGCGCCACCGCGCGAGTCGAGCGACGAGCAGCGGCGACTGACCCTGCAGCAGCGCGGCTACTTCGCCTTCGAACCGCCCATCGACGCCTATTCGCTCAACCACCGCCTCCGGGAGGGTTGGTCCATCCAGTCGATCCGATTAAGCGACATTTTCGACATGGATCGGCTTGCAGAAGAACTCGGCCAACCCGGCGAGGATTGGGTCCTGATCGGTAGCGTTTCGCCACAGGGCCAGTTCAGTCTTTATTCGCGTGACCACTCATTCAATCCCGACAAGGATTGGCTCCTGGTCTATTTTGCAAGCAACTCTTGAAACAATCGGGCTGGCAAGAGCCTCGAGCGACTGAGCCAAAGCATGGACAAGCCGGGCAAGCAGCGCCAACCGCTGCCACAACTTCTAGCCAAGGTCAGGAAAAACCGCGTATTTCGTGCCGGGAGTATCGCCGGTGCGATAAAGGCTCTCGGCCTGCTGTCGGCCTTCGCGCTCCAGTTGCTTCTCGCCAGGATCGTCATCAACCCCGAACAGTATGGGATATACGCCTGGTCCCAGAACTTGCTGTTCCTGCTTGGCACCTTGATGACGCTCGGCATCCCCGTCGCCGTGAGTCGATTCGTCGCTGTGCACACCAGTCGCGGGGACGGGGCATCGGTCGCGGCCGTCGCTCGCAGCGGCGCCAGGTGGCTGGTTCTGTCTACTCTGTTGGTCAGCGGCACCGTCGCTCTCGTGATCATCGCAATGCCCGCCGAAGTATTCGAGAAGCTGCCGCGCGAAACGACGTTGATTGCCGTGGCGTCCGCCCCGCTTGCGACGTTCAGCCTGTTTTACCAGGCTCTGGCGCGCGCCCGTTCTCGCCTGGTCACCGCCTTCTTGCCGCTACAGGTGCTGCGCCCTCTTTCTTTCGCAGCACTCGCGTTCACCGTCCTCGTCGCCCTCGGCGAGCCTCTCGCCGCGCCGGAGATCATGCTGGCTCTATGCATGAGTCTGGCTTTGGTCGTTTTCGTTCAAATCGTATATGCCACATCCGCGAAGCCGCGACGGGCCGTTACCCGGTCCGCTGCAGAAGCAACGGCAGACAACACTTTTTCTCCCGAGCGCCTGCTTGGCAACGCCCTGCCGATCTTTGGGGTGCGTCTTTCAGACCTGGCGATGAAGCATGGTGGCGTACTTGCTCTGGGCGTTCTCGTCGATCCTCGAGCAGCGGCAGCCTATTTCGTCGCCGAACGCCTCGCTCAGCTAGCTTCGGTGCCCCAAACGGTGATCGCATCGGTGGTTCAGCCCTGGCTGGCCAGCGCCAGCGCCGAGGGGGATCAGGACGCGCTTCAACGAACCGTGAGTCAGGCTGGACATGCGACGCTATGGCCCTCGCTGGTGGCTGTTATCGGGCTGCTACTCACCGGGCCGATGCTTCTCGGACTCTTCGGCCCTGGCTACCTTGAGGCTTTTCCAATATTGGCAGTCCTGCTGACCAACCACCTACTCGCCGCCACGCTCGGGCCGGCACAGCAAGTCCTGATCATGAGCGGGCTCCAGTCGGCCGTCCTTAAAACGACCTCGCTCGCCGGGGTTATCCACCTTGTCTCCCTGTTCCTTCTGATTCCCTGGCTGGGCGCGCTGGGTGCGGCCCTCACTGGCATAATCAGCACCATGGTCATAAGCACAGGCTGCCTCTTCCACGTGCGCTCAAGACTCGGACTAAACCCGACCATTCTGAGCAAATCCGTAACGTCTGAAAAGCGATCGCAAAAACACGATGAAAGCGAATAAGGCCGTAATACGCGCAAAAGAGTGTTGGCAGTGGGGCAGACGGCAGGTTCGGATCCAGAGAATGCAAGTCAGGCGTCTCGTGCGCCCTGGTGGTGCACTACCCAACTTTCTGATCATCGGCGCGATGAAGTCGGGCACCACCACGCTGTTTCAGATGCTGACCCAGCACCCGGGATGCTGGAGCCCTGTCGCCAAAGAGTTGCAATTCTTCGAACAGCCCCACAAATATTCCAGGGGAGAAGTATGGTATCGAGCGCACTTCCCCACTCGAAGATCTCTGACAGCGGGACGACGAACGCTCGGGTATTCCCCGGTCACCGGGGAAGCTACGCCGGGCATGTCCTTTTTCCCCTATGCCAGTCGGGCTGCTGAGCTGGTCCCACAAGCCAAATTAATCGTGTCCTTGCGAGATCCCGTCGAGCGCGCCTGGTCTCACTACAAGCACATGCGGCGCCTGCCGGCACCCGAACGCGCGACTTTCTCTGAGGCGATTGATCGAGAGCTCGCGCTTCTGGAACAAGGGGCATCACTGACCGAAGAAAATTTTCGCCAAATGGCTCCGCTGCTCCATAAGTTCGGTTACGTGAATCGTGGGCACTATGCCGATCAACTCAAGCACTGGTTCTCGTTCTTTCCCCGAGAGCAGTTCCTGATCCTCAACTTCGAGGACTGGAAGAAAAACCCGATACAGGCGGCCGACCGCATCACCCAACACCTCGGATTGCCAAAACATGCCTATGAAGCCAGGAAAGCCAACCAGGGCGGCCACAAAAGCAGCATGCCAATTGACTGCCGCGAGCGTCTGGAAACGTATTTTCGACCCAGAAACAGAGAACTGTTCAAGCTGCTTGGAGAGGACTGGGGTTGGCCATACTGAACAAGAATGTTCGAGAGCCGGCTACCCTTTCGGAGACGTGAATTAGCCATGATGACCCCCGGCTTCTTTCAAAGGCGCTCGACTCGGCCAGTCATCAGACTCGTGGCTTCAGCGAGTTGACCCATCACAGATCAGACGGCTGCAGCGTCTAATTACCGAGAGCGCATCAATAGCACCGCCTCAGTATAGTCCCGACCATACAGGAAATTGCCGACTTGACTGCTCCAGATACCTCAGACCTAAAACACCTCGCCATCTCAGTGGTGATCAACAATTATAACTACGCCTCATTTCTTCCTATGGCTCTGGACTCCGCCCTTAAACAGTTGGAAGACTACGATGAGATCGTTGTGGTTGACGACGGATCGACAGACGAATCAAGAGAGATCTTACAACGTTATGACGAACACCCCCAGGTTCGCGTCATTTTCCAAAGGAACCAACTCCAACTGCGCGCGGTTCTCAACGGCCTGGATTCGGCAAGTGGAGACCTGCATGTGCTGCTTGACAGCGATGATTACTTGCTTAGCGGCTACCTAAGTCGGTTGCGATCAATCGCGAACCGGCATCCCGAAGTCGATTTTTTCTTCTCGAATCCGGACTTTGGGGATCAACCCCCACCGCAAAACGCTCGGACACATCAAGCTCCGGAAGCAGCCTTGCTGCCTGAGGGACCTACAGGCTCTACCCGCTGGAGCGTATGGGCGACCGGAGAGTTTGTCGGAACGCCCACTTCAGGACTGGCCTTGCGTAACAACCTCACCGCTGACATCTTGTCAATACGGGAACGTCTGACGGACCATAAGCCATTGGGAAGAAGGACCGCACGGTTGCTGGGTCTTCGCAACGATAGCCATACCGCGAAGCGTTTGTCAGCTGATGGAATTATCGTGCGAGCCGCTTCATTGCTAGGTAAGGAGAAATATCATTGTGCAACTCCAGCATTCTTTTACAGAGTGCATGGGAGCAACGCCTACGCCGGACTTGCAAAGTGGCCGCGAACCTATCTGGGTATACAACGCAGCCGAGAGATCACTCGAATGGTCTGTCAGGCATTGGGTGAATCGAAAAGGCCCGGTCTGGGCGATGTGCTCAACGAGGCTAGAAACCGCTCCTTGCCCTCGGGAATGAAGAGTCGAGTGAAGTTAACCATACGTTACCAGCGCGCCGCTCTAAGAAGCCACTCTTCCTGGTTGAGTCGCCTCCTTGCGTTGCCAAGAATAGCTCTCTTGCTTTTGCCGCCACCCATGGCGAGGTGAGGACATCCCGTCAGTCAACGATCATCCAGCAGGCTGTTCAGGGCAGGGATTTACCTTCAGAACACGTCGAAACACTCTATGCAACTAATCGATCAAAGGCGAGCCTCACCCATTCCCCATCCTTTGGCGGATCACCCGAATTAAAAAGAGTGGATTTCCGAGAATGTACCTTCGTGACATTCGAAAAGGCTCCTTCATTAAACGGTACAACCATTCGAGGCCATTTTGGTGCATCCACTGGGGTGCTCGAGATTCAATGCCAGCTAGGAAACTAAAGCAATTCCCACCGGTCATGATGACCCTGGTCGCCAGCCGTGATTGGTTTTCTAGAATCCAGCGCTCCTGAATGGGCACACCAAACCCGACCACCAGAATATCGGGCCCGAGCTGGTTTATCTCATTGACCACCCTGTCGCTGTCGCCTCCCGTTTTGTCGAAAAACCCATGATGGGCTCCGAGAACCCTCAGGCGAGGAAAGCGCTCCACCAGTCTTGATCGCGCCCGATTCGCAACGCCTTCCCGGCCGCCAAGAAAGTACATTGAAATATCGTTGTCCTGACAAAATTCAGCGAGATCCCAACCAAAATCAGCCCAGGTCATCCGCTGCTTGATAGTGACCCCCAGGATCCGGCCCGCCAACTGTACGCCCGCAGAATCATTACGGACGAGTTCTGCACGCTCATTCATTCTGGATAGCCACTGATACTTATGAGCGGAATTGATACTATGGACATTGGCAGACATAACAACTGCAGGCGCGACACGGCCCTCCCGCCGTACCAGATGGAGCACTGAAGCTAGGAGCTCGTCCAGAGTCAGGTTGGATATTTTAAACCCGGTAATATCGTATTCATTGTTCATGGCTGAGAGACAGATCTCTTTGTTTCCAGTCGGCGCAAGCCCAATCCATCCGTTTTACCGATAGAAAACTGCCGCCCCAGACGTTAACAGTCAAATAGGAATGACTGCTACGTGAACTTGTCATCGATCAGGTAGCCAGTGAGTCAAGTCGCGTCCTGTCAGCCGCATCAATTCGGTTACCTCCGATTCAAATTCGCGCATGAGGCTTTCACGCTGTTCGACTGGCAAGGGTGGAAATCGCCGTAAATTCAAAGCGTCCAGAGCCCGGTTCGCCCGGCGCGCAAGCTCGATGGGCACCACTTTCTTCAACGCAGCACGCAATCGCTCTGACCGCTTGAGTCGGTGTATGACGCTGCTTCGTGGCATCCCGGATAGGTTCTGGCGATAGCTCGATGGAATCGGGTGACGACTGTCTAGACCGAGAAAGTCACAGCAGCGAGACCAGAGTACTTCGGGCTCGTCTCGAAGCTCCTCGTAAAAGAGGACGAGGACTCGACCTCGCCCGAATGCCTCGAAATACCGCCTCACCTGAGTCGCATACTGACCCATCTCGCGGTAGCGAAGCAGATGAGAAGGATTGTTTCGTTGTCGCTCCAAATCAAGGGCATCGGCGAAGTTTGCACAAGACTCTTCGCTATCCCGACGGGCATGACACCAGGCGGAATAGGCACGCTCGGCGGGATTTCTCAGAATCACCATGATCCGGGCACCGGGATTGAACGCTTTGACCCTGTCGACGGATCCCGGCTCCGAAAGGTACCAAGTACTTGCATCTCCGAGCCACCGAGCACTTCTTGGAGCCGCACGGTAGAGGGCCAGGTATTCGGCTTCCGAATCAATCACCCAGCTGGCAGGATTCGCCAGGCGCCCGTAACCATCGATCCCGGTATAGCCCCTTTCGCCGAATGCCAGGTATCCCGGCTCCTTCGGGGACGACATGAACACTTCTGGATGATTGTCCAGCATTCTGGCCAGTGTAGTCGTCCCACTCTTCTGAGCGCCTACGAGGAACAGGTTGGGCCGTCGTTCTTCAGTAAGCATTGCGATCGGTCCATCCCGAGAGCGCCGTGCGAACCAGAATCCTTAAGTCCATCCAGAGCGACCAGTTCTCTATGTAGTAGAGGTCGTACTCGAGTCTTTTCTGCATTTTCTCCAGAGTATCCGTCTCGCCCCGGTAACCGTTGATCTGGGCCAGGCCCGTGATCCCCGGCTTGACCCTGTGGCGCTGCATGTAGGCGGCCAGGCGGCCGCTGTAGGCTTCATTGAGTGCAAGCGGATGCGGTCGTGGCCCGACCAATGACATCTCGCCACGCAGCACGTTGAACAACTGCGGCAGTTCGTCGAGGCTGGTTCGACGCAGCAACCGCCCGACCCGCGTGACGCGGGGGTCGTCGCGCCGTGCTTGTCGAGCGTCATCGGGGTTACCCGGACGCATGCTGCGGAACTTGAGCACCCGAATCACTCGCCCGCCGCCGCCATGGCGAGGCTGGCCGAAGACAACCGGTCCTCGGGTATCGAGCTTGATGGCCGCCACGATCAACAGCAAGAAAGGCGACAGAACCACCAGCAGAGCCCCTGCGATCAGCCGATCCAGGGCCGCCTTGACCAGCGCATCAGGCCCATCCAGAGGCGTAGCGTTGAGTTCGATTACCGTCATGCCGGCGACTTCGCTGGCCCGGTGTCCCAGCAGGCGAAGTACGCGCAGGTCAGGCACGTAGCGAACCGGTAGGCTGCTTAACCGAAGCTGGTGCAGCAGGTGGTCGTCGTCTTCGCTGGGAGCCGTGTCGGGGGCCAGCCAGAGCTCGGTCACAGCCAGCTCATCGGACTGAACGATCGTTTCGAGCTCATCGATCTCACCCAGCACCGGTGCGGGAAGCGAGGCCGCCGCCTGCAGATCCTCTAGTCGAACAAACCCAACCAGCGCGCGATCACCGTAGACCGACTGCAGGCGCCGCGCCGCATCTAACGCCAGCGCACCGGTACCGATCAAGAGGATTCGGGGCGCCGCTCGATCTGCCTGCCGGCGGACCAGCCAGCGCCAGACTGACATGAGGACCACTGTGCCGGTTATCCAGGTAACCATCCAGATCCGGGAAAACTCCGCTGTGGTCTTGGTTAGGGTCGCGAGCACCATCAGGGAGCCGAAGACCGCGACCAGCCCGGGCAGTGCCGACAACACGCCGCGCACGGGCCGGTGCCAGCGCACGCCCCGATAGCTCCTGGCCGCCGGCAGCAATACGAGGGACAACAACAGCCCCAGAAGCAAGGCCAGCTGGTAACCCGCCGGCAGCTGGAGCCGCGAAAACCGAAGACAATGGGCTGCGTAGCCGGCCAGCAGGACGGCCAGGCCGTCGAACAACGGTGCCAGGCGGGTGAGCCAATCAGCCGGACCGATAATTCGATTCATGAACCGTCTCCGCGGCGTGATCCGCCACCGATCCAGCTGCCCAGTGCGTGGAAACTCACATAGACCATCAACGGGACCAAGTAGAGCAGCGCACGATTGAAAGTCACGCTATTGACCGCCTGACGGAAGTAGTGCGTGAATCCAAAGACCGCGATCAGAAAGGCGAGCCCCGCCAGCAGGAGCAGCATATCCGGCGCCTCGAATGCTCGGCGCCCCTCAACAACCACCGCGGCGATGAGAACCAGCAGAAACAGCGGCCAAAGCAGATGCCAGTTGGCGTCGATCAGCACGCTCTCAAGCAGGTACGGCAACAGCGGCTGCGCCATCAGGTCCAGATCAGGCAGCGCGCCGGACAACGGCAGTACCAGCCCGCCATGAGGCCAGCCCGCGGGAAGCAGCCATCCAGCAAGCAGTGCCGCCACCACACCTCCGGCCAGGACCATGCCAGCTACCGAAACCCAGCGAGCGGAAACATTCAGCCAATTGAGCACGATGCCGAGCGCGAGCAAGCTGCCGAAAAACAGCCCCGGCGTCTTGAAGGCAAAACAGGCCAAAGCCGCCTGTCCCACCAGCAGCAGGTAGCGAGGACAGCCCGTCCGTGCGGCCGTGGACAAAGCCATGGCGCCCAACCCAAAGGCCGCGGCGAGCCAGAGATCAGCATACCCGGCCAGCATGGCGTGAACTTCGAGCAATGGCAGGCTCAGTAAGGCATAGACGGCTAGTGCCGCAATCGCCACGGGCGTGCCGCTTTCGCGCAGATGGCCCCACAACGCCAAGGCCATCGCTGCGGGAAGCAGCAGCCACGGCAGATACAACAGCGTGTGATCGGCCGTTCCGGCGCCGAGCATGTGCCAAAGCAAAAGGAGGGGCACGCCAACGGGATACTCCGAGGCGCGCCGGTTGCCCAGGGTGTAGACCACCGAGTCCGAAGATTGCTCCAGCCATTCGCTCGGCAATACAAAGGGGGTCAAGCCTTCGTGGTGAAACCAGACCACCGCCCGCGGCACCCAGTTCATCCAGGCGTCCCAGGCGAATAGCGGACGCAGCACGAGCTCCTGAGCGAGTACGCCACCGCGTTCGATCAGGAATGCCAACAGGGGCAGAATCCAGACCAAGTGCCAGAACTGCCGCCCCTTAGGCCATTCGGGGCGTATCCGACCGCCCTGCCGCCACCACGCGATCACTGCCAGAAGCGCGACCAGACCTAGGATCACCGCAGGGACCTCAAAGCTCAGGTGAGTCCCCAGACCATCGAGTGAAAGAAGTACAGCGATCACCACCAGGAGCCCAACCAGGTAGCCCTGCCCGACGACGACGCTCCAGCGGGTGCCGGGCAGCGCGGCGGTGACTAGCGCCACCCCGGTCAACCAGGGCAGAAGAAGCGCCACGATCAGACCGGTCAAATCGATACCCTCGAACAAGGCCATGGTCAGACCTCCTCCAGCACCGAGGCCGAACGAACGCGATAGAGCGCACCGCCGGGCCGCAACAACAGCCGTTCGACCGGGACCGATCCGTGCTGATCAGAGAGCGTGCCTTCGCTCCGATCGAAGCGCAGCCCAGCGATATCGTGAAGCACCAGGATGAAATCCCCCGCTTCAAGTTGGGGTACGGGCAGCCCCCGACCGAAATTGTGGATATTGCGTGGCAGCAGGTGATACTGCAGGCGCAGGCGCCAATAGTTGTGGCCCTTCGAGTCGTGCAGAAGGAAAACCCGATGCTCGGGCTCGGCGGGAACCCGTTCGGCCACACTCAAGGCGAAGCGTTGAAGGTCTCGGTCTAATTCCCGCGAGTGTTTCTCCACCTGGGTCAACCCACCGAATCGAGATTCGGTCAGCTCCAGCTGCCAGTCCAGGCGGGCCTGCCAAAGCCGGTCAAGGCCGACCCAGGGAACGAAGATGATCGCCAGCGCGGCCACCAGCCAGGGTTTGCGCGGCCCTCTCAGATACCCGTAGCAAAGTGTCAGGACCAACATGGATAGCAGCGCCCAGGTAAGAGCCGCGCTCGTCGGACTCAAGGGTGCCCCGGAGCGGGCACCCGGCACCTGGTTGATCGTCGACATTTGCCAAGGCTCGAAGCGGGCCCAGTGCCACCAGAGTTGGGCGACGCGGGCGCCACGACCACCACCGTGCAATCTCACTACCCCGAGATCGGGAACAACAGCACGGCCAGCCCCGAATCCGCCGATGGCCAGCTGCTCGATCGTACCTCGCCACTCCGCATGCAAGGCGGGTTCGTGCCAACTCGTACCGGCACCGGCGCCATCTAGAAGCAGTGAAAAGAGCGTGTCAGGTCGATCTGTGCGCCGCCAGAACAAGTAGAGCCGCGATTCGGAGTCGGTCATCGAGATATCGACTTCGAGCAGTGGGAATTGCGCCGCCTCGATCGAAGGGGCAGCGGAGAGCATCATGGACAGCCGCGCGGCGCTGGGCCGATCCGCTGCCGGAACGTCGCGTAGCAGCGCCGCAGCGGGTACCGCCTCGAATTTCGAAACCTCCATTGTCATCGACCCGCCTGCGCCGGCAGGGCGACCATCGATTAGGGGCAGAATCAGCCATAGAGAAAGCGCGCCGAGACAGAGGCTGACTCCTGCACTCGCCAATGCGATCAGCCATGCGCGATTGTTGCTTGAACTCGGCATCACTCGAGGACGATCAGGCCGACCCGGGAAACCATCGGCCAACATGGAAAGACGCACCGAGTCTAGCAGAGTTAACCCGGTCTGAAACGGCTCTAGACGGCCGGATCAGGCAGGATGGCGGATGAACCAGCACCGGTGGATGCGGCGATTGCGCTCGAAGTCCTTCGGGATCGACCAACGCGACCGATCCTCCACAGCAAATCGCTCTTCCAACGTCGAATCCAGGTCGAAGCTCCGCAGGTTGGTGGAAAACACCAGGGTGCCCTCCTCCGATAGGCATGACATGGCGTCGTCGATCATGGCGACGTGGTCGCGCTGCACGTCCAGGCTGCCTTCCATGCGCTTGGAGTTCGAGAAGCTCGGAGGATCGAGAAAGATCAGGTCGAATGTCTCTTGGCAATTGGCCAGCCATTCACGCGCGTCGGCGTGCACGGTGCTGTGGCGCCGCTCGTCGCGGTCGTTGAGCGCCAGGTTGCGACGCAGCCAGGCCAGGTAGGTCTTCGACAGGTCCACGCTGGTGGTCGAAGCCGCGCCGCCCACGGCCGCATGTACCGTGGCCGCCCCGGTGTAGCAGAACAGGTTGAGCAGCCGCTTGCCTCGCGCCTGCTCGCCCAGCCAGTGCCGCACAGGCCGGTGATCGAGGAACAGGCCGGTATCGAGGTAATCGGTCAGGTTGACCTCCAGCCGGCAGGGACCTTCGCGCACGACCGGGGTGCGCGACTGCTCGCTCATCCGGTTGTACTGTTCGGCGCCGCGCTGGCGCCGCCGCACCTTGAAAACCATGCGCTCGGGTGGTACGCCCGTGGCCGCCGGAATGGCGCTCAACGCCGCACGCAGCCGACCCTGCGCCTTGCCGGGGTCGACGCTGGCCGGCGGCTCGTATTCCTGCACGTGCAGCCAGCGTCCCGACTCGGCGCCGTAGACGTCCACCGCCAGGGCGTACTCGGGGATATCGGCATCGTAGAGCCGGTAACAGGTCACATTGTCGCGCTTCAGCCACTTCCTGAGCTGGCGCTCGTTCTTGTGCAGGCGATTGACGAGATCCTCGGCCGGTGTGGCCCGGCTGCCTTCGCTTTCGGTTGCGATCTCGAATCGTTCGAGCCGGCACTCCAGCGGCCCGTTGAAGCACTGCCAGCTCTTGTCCGGCTTCAGCCCGATCTGGCAGCCTGCGCCGTTGAGCACGATGGCACGCCAGCCCGGGAAGCGCGTACGCAGGGTCTCACCCAGGCGAAGGTAGAGCGGCAGGAGCTCGTGCTGCTCGCCGATACGCTCGCCGTAGGGCGGATTCGTGGCGACCAGGCCGCGGTCCGTGCCGGCCGGTGCCGATGCCGCTGAAATCTCTCGCCGCTCGACGTGAATACGGCCGCTCAGCCCGGCGAGTTCAACGTTGGCCCGTGCGAGGCGGACAGCCCGACGGTCGTTGTCGAAGGCGGCAATAGGCGGCAGCCGCCCGAGACCGGCCTCCTGGCGATCGAGGGCCTCGTCGACGAGGTTCTTCCAGGACTCATCGTCGTGCCCCCGCCAGCGCAGGAAACCGAATCGCGTTCGCAGGAGGCCGGGCGCGGAGTCGGCCGCCATCCAGGCGGCTTCGATGGCCAGGGTGCCCGACCCGCACATGGGGTCGACGAAGCCGCCGCCACCGGCGGCAATTTCAGGCCAGTCAGCACGGTACAGCATCGCCGCAGCCAGGTTTTCCTTCAGCGGGGCGGCGACGCCCGTCTCGCGGTAGCCGCGCTTGTGCAAACTATCACCCGACAGGTCGATGGCGACGGTCACGCTGGTCCGGTGCATGTGCACGTTGATGCGCACATCGGGCTCGCGCACGTCCACCGACGGCCTGGCCCCGGTGGACTCGCGCAACTGGTCGACGACGGCGTCCTTGACCCGCTGGGCGGCAAAACGGCTGTGAGAGATCGCCGCCTTGATGCCGGTAAAATCGACAGCGAGTGTGCTTTCCGGCCCCATGTGCTGCGACCAGTCGATCGACAGCCCTCCCCGGTAGAGCCCCTCGTCATCATCGGCCTCGAAACGGGCGATCGGCAGCAGGACGCGATTGGCGATACGCGACCAAAGGCAGGCGCGATAGGCATCGGCAAGTGCCCCCTCGAAGGCCACTCCCCCGCGCTGCGCATGGACGCCGGCCAGGCCGAGCGATTCCAGCTCGGTCGCGAGCAGATCCGGGAGTCCTCGGGGCGCGGTGGCGAAAAGTGAATGTCGTTCGGACATAAAAAGCGGGACTTGCGAGACGACGGCCCGTGAGTCTAGCGGATCGCGGCGAGCGACATGACATGCTAGAATATCGTTCATCGACGATATACGATTCCATGTAACCGATATGGACGAAGAATCCCGCTTTCAGGACGAAGCCATTGCGGAAACCGCCCGTGCACTCGGGCATCCGGCACGCGTGCGGATCGTTCGCCTTCTGCTGGACAGGCAGCGCTGCATCGGCGGCGACATCGTCGAGGATGTCGGACTGGCCCAGTCGACCGTCTCCGAGCACCTTCGCATACTCAAACAAGCCGGCATCGTGGTCGGCGAGATCGAACGCCCGCGGGTGTGCTACTCGCTCTCTTCGAAACGACTGAAACTGCTGTCGGAGCTGATTTCGCAAGTCGAAAGCTGCTGCTGAAGCCCGAACCCCGGAACCGACCCGATGACCGATACTCCGCGCAAGCGCCTATCCTTCCTCGACCGCTACCTGACCCTCTGGATCTTTGCCGCGATGGCCCTGGGCACCCTGCTCGGCACGATATTCACCGGGCTGCCCGCGGCGCTGGATGCGGTCGCCATCGGCCACACCAACCTGCTGATCGCCGCCGGGCTGATCCTGATGATGTATCCGCCGCTGGCGCGGGTGAAATACGAACAACTGCCGCTGGTCTTTCGCGACAAGCGCGTGCTGGTCCTGTCGCTGGTGCAGAACTGGCTGATCGGGCCGGTGCTGATGTTCGCCCTGGCAGTGATCTTCCTGCGCGGCCATCCCGAGTACATGACCGGCGTGATCCTGATCGGCCTGGCGCGCTGTATCGCCATGGTCATCGTCTGGAACCAGCTCGCCGGCGGCAACAACCAGTACGTGGCGGCGCTGGTCGCCTTCAATTCGATCTTCCAGCTGCTGTTCTTCAGCCTCTACGCCTGGATCTTCCTGACCGTATTGCCACCCCTGTTCGGCCTGGCCGGCAGCGTGATCGACGTCGGCTTCGGCACAATCGCGCAGGCAGTGTTCGTCTACCTGGGCATTCCCTTTGCCGCCGGCTACTTCAGCCGCCGCATCCTGATCCGGCGCCGCGGCTCGTACTGGTACGAAAACGTCTTCGTGCCCACCACCGGGCCGATCACTCTGTTTGCCCTGCTGTTCACCATTGCGGTGATGTTCGCGCTCAAGGGCTCGGCCGTACTCGGCCTGCCGCTCGACGCCCTGCGCATTGCCGCGCCCCTGGTGATCTACTTCGTCGTGATGTTCATCGTCAGCTTCTGGATGGGCCGGTTGATCGAGGCCGACTACCCGCGCACGACGGCCATCGCCTTCACCGCTGCAAGCAACAACTTCGAGCTGGCCATCGCGGTGGCCATCGCCGCCTTTGGCCTGGCCTCGCCGGTGGCCTTCGCCACGGTCATCGGACCGCTGGTGGAAGTACCCGTACTGATCAGCCTCGTGACCGTTGCGCTGTGGTTGAAGCGTCGGTGGTTTGGGGGGGAGGCCGTTGGGTCTTAGACAATAGCCAATCACTGGTGCCGCTTCGGGCCACATTCTTTTTTTCCACAGATGAACACAGATAAACACAGATACTGAGCAGATCAACGGTTGCCATGCCTTCGGTGAGCAAAGGTGATTCATGGCGCTTGCAGGCACCTTGCAAGAAAAAGAGCTGTACTCTTTTGTTTTTATCCGTGTTCATCTGTGTTCATCTGTGGACAACCAAGGCTTTTAAGCTAATGGCAAAGCAAAGAATCCTGTTCCTGTGCGTCGCAAACTCGGCGCGCAGTCAGATGGCTGAAGGCCTGGCCCGGAAGATGCTGGGCGATCGTGCCGAAGTAATGAGCGCCGGTTCGCAGCCGACAACCGTGAATCCCTGGGCCGTGAAGGCCATGGCCGAGGTCGGCATCGACATTTCCGGCCACCACTCGAAATCAGTCGACGAATTCGACCCGGCAGAACTCGATCTCGTAATCACGCTGTGCGCCGAGGAGGTCTGCCCTGCTCTGCCCGCAGGCGTCCGACATCTGCACTGGCCGATTCCGGACCCGGCAATCGGGTGGGACGCGGAACGATCCGGCGGAAACGCGCTGGAGAGATTCCGACAGGCCAGGGACCGCATTCACGACCGCCTCGTCGAGGTCCAGAGTGGCTAATGCGGTCGTTGCTCAGCAGCCTAGAGCCTGGCGAGGATATCGCGCGCAAGCCCATAGTCGGCGGGCGGGGTCGTCAGGTACAAATGCTCCCCGAGCGAACTGCCCGGCCCACATTGCCCGAACGCTCCGAGCGTGCAGGAAACCATCGTTGCGTACTGGCCTGATCCGCAGCCGCCAAATCGCCTGCAACCGTAAAGAACCATTGCAACCCTTTGCGCGTGCAACAATTCGGCCTGGGGATACAGGCTGTCGTGAATATCCAATCCCAGCCGCCACATTGGCCGACCGCCGTGGTCCCGGGCGTACTGCATGTTCAATGCGACGAGGCTGTGGATGTCGTCAAAGCCACGCGAACGTCGCAACAAACCGGTGAAATAATCGCTGCGATCCTCTTGCGCTGCATTGGCGAGCCTTTCCTCCAGTTCGTAGCGTCTGCCGACATACGGGTCCCGCGCCATGCGTTCGATCCGCGCGGCTTCCCCTTCGAGGTCCCCATCGACCCGCATCAGCTCTTCAACTCGTGACTTCATGGCCTCCCTGGAGAGGTCCAGCCCGGCACACCATTGGCGCCTCTGTTCGATCAGATCCAGTGAGCCGCCCAGACCTTCCTGGGCGCGAATTGCCTCCGGGTCGCAGAATGCGCTCAGCTCGAGCAACTTCCTCGCCGCCAGCACGGGTTCCATCTCCGCCAGCCGTTCAAGGGCCTGCGCCCGCTCTACGGCATTGGCAGCGTTCTCGACATCGCGCATGAGGATCAGGCGGCTACCGGGCTGCTTCGAGGACGGAACCGGCCCATCACGTTGTCCTTGCATCGGATCGGGAGACGGGCTGGCAACCCCGTCCCGGCCATCCGCTTGTCTGCCGGGCTCGGGAAAATCGGATTCGCGCGACGGCGACACCGCGCGGGGCGCCCCGGTCGTGGAGCCGGGATCCGCTGGCGCGCCGCGCAGGAACCAGGTGGCAGTCCCGGCAAGCAAAACCAGCGCCAACAGACCGAACCAAATACCCTTGTGCATTGTCGACATCTCCGCCACGCCAATGCACGAACCGTATCAGATGCGTTCCTGGCCGGCCATCCGCCCGGCGCGGACCGATCTGCGGTAGTCTTTGGCCCACCCGTCGTCTCAGAGGAGTACAGTCGTGCCCGTTTCGACCATCAAGACCCCCCTTTCCCTGGCCCTCGGTCTCTGCCTCACCGCAACGGCGGCCTCCGACGCCGATGCCACGGAGCTGATGCTGGCGCCGGGCGTGACCAGCGGCGGCGAGACGACGGCCAACGTCAGCCTGGCTTTCGACTGGAACAAGCGCTGGTTCGAGTCCGAGACCGGTCATCTGTCCGGCTACTGGAACGTGGCCTACACCTGGTGGGAGGCCGGCCGATTCGGCAGCGACGAGCATTCGATCTCGGTCTCGCCCGTTCTGGTCTACCGCTTCAATGCCGAGGGCTGGGAGCCGTTCGTCGAACTGGGCGTGGGCGCGGCCTATTTCAGTGACGACCGGGTCGGAGACCAGCGGCTCGGTTCGCGGGCGCACTTCGAGGATCGTTTTGCGGTGGGGGTGCAGATGAACGAGCGCGATGCGCTCCGGCTGCGGATCATCCACTATTCCAACGCCAGCCTGAAGGAACCCAACGAGGGCATCAACAGCTGGTCTCTGGTCTATAGCCGCAGATTCTGAAGCCCGATCAGGACGAGCTGTCGTCGTCGGCTTCATCCCCGGCCGAAGCGCGATCCGGCGAGGACTGCTTCGGCTTTTCAGGCCGGGATCGCGAGCCGGTGGGACGATAATCCCTGGGCGCACCGATATGCCGCAGGCGCACTTCGCGGTGGCCGACCTGCGGCATGCGCTCGCGCACCGCTTCCTTGTCCACCAGTCGCTCAGCGCCGTCGCTGAGGTGGTCGAAGACCTTCTTGTAGCTGTCGGTCAGTTCGTTGATCAGCTGCGCGGTCTGGACGAAGTGCGCGTTGACCTCTTCGCGGAAACGCTCGTTCTCGGCCTTGAGCTGGTTGACCGACGGCGCGTGCGTCCGGCGAGCCACGAGCAGCCACACGAGGGCGGCGCCCACGGCGAGGCCGACGAGAAGTCCGATGATGCCCCAGGTCATGCTGTCCACGTTGCTGCTCCTGCCTTGATGCCTGACGGCATCTTAACAAGCTCTCCGTTACCGGCCCGTTATTTCTCGCCGTCCTTCCAGCGCAGTTCGTACAGGTCGTGGCGCCGATCGGCGAGATTGCGCACCGAGCCGTGCGAGCGGATTTCGCGCAGGTTGTCGAGATCGAGGTCGGCGATCAGCATGGTCTCGGTGTTGGGCGTGGCCTCGTGGGCGATCGCGTCGTGCGGAAAGGCGAAGTCCGAGGGCGTGAACACCGCCGCCTGCGAATACTGCATGTCCATGTTCTCGACCCGAGGCAGGTTGCCGACCGAGCCGGTGATCACGACGTAGCACTCGTTCTCGATTGCGCGGGCCTGGGCACAGCGCCGAACCCTCAGATAGGCGTTCTTGGTGTCGACCCAGTAGGGCACGAACAGGATGTTCATGCCGCCGTCTGCCAGCAGTCTCGGCAGCTCGGGAAATTCCACGTCATAGCAGATCAGGATGCCGATGCGGCCGCAGTCGGTGTCGAAGACCTTGACCTTGTCGCCGCCCTTCAGGCCCCAGTAGCTGACCTCATCGGGCGTGACGTGGACCTTGTACTGCCGGTCCCAGGTACCGTCGCGCCTGAGCAGGTAACAGACGTTGCGCAGGCGCTCGCCGTCGTATTCCGGCATGGAACCGGCGATGATGTTGATGTTGTAGGAGACCGCGAACTGCTGCATCTTGTCGCGGATCGCCTCGGTGTAGCCGGCCAGCTGGCGCACGGCCTCGGCAGGACCCTGGTCGTTCCAGGGCGCCATCATCGGGCCGTTGAAGAATTCCGGGAACAGCACGACATCGGCCTGGTACCCGGACACCGCGTCGACGAAGTACTCGATCTGGTTGTAGAGGTCTTCCAGCGAATCGGTGCGCCGCATCTGCCACTGCACGGCGCCGACGCGCACGTCCGAAGGCCGGCCGCCGATCATCTTCTGTGCGCCCTCGTCGTAGTAGATGTTCACCCACTCGAGCAGAACGGCATGGCCGGCGGAATCACGGTCGTCGGGCAGGTAGTTGCGCACGATGCGCCGCACCTGGAAATCGTTGGCCAGCTGGAAGGTCAGGATGGGATCGACGAGCTCTCTGGCACGCACCTTGGCCACGTACTGCTGGGGCGTCATCTCGTCGGCATGGTGCCGATAACCCGGGATGCGGCCGCCCACGACGATGCCGCGCAGGTTGAGGTTCTCGCAGAGTTCCTTGCGCGCGTCGTAGAGCCGGCGACCCAGGCGCAAATCGCGGTAGTCGGGGTGCACGAAGACATCCACGCCGTAGAGCACGTCGCCCTTGGGGTCGTGAGTCGTGAGATAGCCGTTGCCGACGATGTCCCAGTAGCGGTGGCTCTGGCCCCAGCGGCTGTACTTGACGATCAGCGAGATCGCCGCGGCCACCACCTTGCCGTTGTCCTCGATGCAGATCTGCCCTTCCGGAAAGCGCGTGACCTGGGACTCGAACTGCTCGCGCTCCCAGGCGCCGTCGAGGCCCTGGTAGACGCGCTCCATGATCTCGGCGATGTCGTCGTAATCTTCCTTGCGCGACTGCCGAAGGATCAGGCGATGCGACTCGGAACTGGCGTCAGTCGTGCTCACTCGTGCACTCCCGCTTTGTGGGAAGGATGAAAACGCAGATCTCGCAGATTAACGCAGATCGGAGAGCTCGAAAACGGTCTCCCCGCCAACGACGGTTCGAAGCACCTCGATGTCGGCCAGCTCGGAGGCTTCGGCCTCGAAGGGGTCGGCGTCGACCACGATGAAGTCGGCCTGCTTGCCGATGGCCAGGCTGCCGACCTCCCTCTCGGCGAAACCGGCACGGGCCGCGTCGACGGTGAAGCCGCGCAGGGCCTGCTCGAGGGGCAGGGCCTCCTGGGGACGCCAGCCGCCGGGCGGCAGGCCGTCGCGCTGGCGCGTCACGGCCGCGTGGATACCCAGCCACGGGT
Organism: Wenzhouxiangella sediminis; assembly: GCF_003410055.1. Lineage (GTDB taxonomy): Bacteria > Pseudomonadota > Gammaproteobacteria > Xanthomonadales > Wenzhouxiangellaceae > Wenzhouxiangella > Wenzhouxiangella sediminis. The sequence goes on from NZ_QUZK01000051.1 coordinate 99,924, forward strand.
TGACCGGCTCGACCGGAAAGTCCGAGCCCAACGCCAGGTGGATGCCGTGCTCGAGCATCGTCGCCCAGGCGTAGGCGCCTTCGAGGCGCTCCTCTCCCAGGCGCTCGCCGGCCCAGCGCATGTCCGATGTGGCGTGGATGGGCTGCATGCTGGCGACGATGTCGTTCTCGGCCAGACGCGGAATGTCGTCGGGGTGGATGATCTGGACGTGCTCGATGCGATGACGGCCCGGATTTCCGGCATGCCTTTCCTGCCCCGACGCGACGGCGTCGATGACCTGCCGGTTGGCGGCATCGCCGATGGCGTGGATGCCCAGCTGCAGGCCGCAACCCAGGGCGCGGTCGACCTGCGCCTGCATGTCCTCGTCGGAGAGGAACAGCAAGCCGCTGTTGCCCGGATCGTCGCTGTAGTCCGCGAGCAACGCTGCGCCCCGGCTGCCCAGGGCTCCGTCTGCATAGAATTTCACCGAGCGCGCCTTCAGCCTTTCTCCCGAATGGCGGCCGTTCTCGCACAGCCAGTCCAGCATCGCTTCGTCGCCGTCGGCGAAGGCCGTGATGCGAACCGGCAATCTACCGGCCCGGTCCCGCTCGCGGAACATGCGGAAGTTCTCCAGGCTCACGCCCATGTCGTGGACACCGGTGACGCCGAAACGGCTCATCTCGGCCAGGGCCAGGTCGAAGGCCCGTTCGCGCACGGCCCGGTTGGGCGCCGGAACGGTCTCCTCGACGAAACGCATGGCGGTGTCGATCAGCACGCCCTCGGGCTCGCCGCCCTCGTCGCGGCGGATGTCGCCACCCTGCGGCTGCCAATCGCCCGAGAGTTCGCGCGTGGCGGCCTCCAGCGCCGCAGAATTGGCCCAACCGGCGTGTCCGTCGACGCGCACCAGCCAAACCGGACGCTCCGGAAAGGCCGCGTCCAGGTCGGCCGCGGTCGGAAAAGCCTGCCCGGGCCACAGCGTCTGGTCCCAACCACGCCCCGTCAGCCAGGCGCCTTCCGGCAGCTGCCGGGCGTGCTCGCGCAGTCGCCCGATCACCTCGTCGATGCTGTCGGCGCCGGTCAGGTCGGCCTGGAGGCGGGCAAAACCCAGCCCCATGACGTGACCGTGCGCGTCGATCAGGCCCGGCAGGATCGTGCGCCCGCCCGCATCGACCGCCGCCAGTTCCGGGTGCTCGGCCGCGAGACCTTCGGCATCGCCCAGGTAGACGATGCTTCCCTCGGCGTTCCAGGCCATCGCGCCGGCGAGGGATTGCTCCGGGTCGAGGGTATGAATGCGCGCGTTGACGATGGCGCCGGGTTGACCGGCAAGCGCAGATGAAGACAGCAGCAGGAGGGGCAGAAGCAGGAAGCGGCGTGACATGGCAGAATCGTACCGGACAGTCTGGGGAACGCCGGCCAGTCTCCAACGCCGTCACGGTTTCGTCAAGCGCCTGTCACCGGGCTGCCACGGGCCGACCCTAGCCTGCAGTCACATCCTTGCCGAGGTGGCGACATGACACAGCGCAACCCGTTTCCGTTCAAGCGCAACGTGCGCACGATCTGGATTTCCGACGTGCACCTGGGGTTCCCGGGGTGCAGCGCGGATTACCTGCTCGACTTCATTCGCGAGATGCGTTGCGAGACGCTCTACCTGGTCGGCGACATCGTCGATTTCTGGTATCTCAAGAAGAAGCGCTACTGGCCGCAGAGTCACAACAACGTCATCCGCTCCCTGCTCGGCAAGGCCAAGCACGACACCCGCGTGGTCTTCGTGCCCGGCAACCACGACGAGGCCATGCGCCACTACGACGGCATGACCATCGGCAATATAGAGCTCATCAACGAAATCGTTCACGAAACCGCCGACGGTCGGCGACTGCTGGTGCTGCACGGCGATCAGTTCGACGCGGCCGTTGTCAGTTCACCGCTGCTGGGCCTGATCGGCTCCAGGCTCTACGACGGCCTGCTCAAGCTCAACCGCCTGGTCAACTGGGTGCGCACGAAGATGGGCCGCGATCACTGGTCGCTGGCGGCCTACCTCAAGCAGCGCGTGAAAAAGGCCGTCAAGTTCATGTCCAACTTCGAGGAGGCCGTCCGGCGCTCGGCCGAGAAGAACGAAGTCGACGGTCTGGTCTGCGGTCACATCCATCGCCCGGAGATCGCCGTGGGCGAGGACGTCATCTATCTCAACTGCGGCGACTGGGTGGAAAGCTGCACAGCCCTGATCGAGCACCACGACGGCACGATCGAACTGATCCGCTCCAGCGACGTGCAGGAAGTGGTCAAGCGCCTGCCGCCGCGCCGTCAGACCTCTCCGACGCCCGACGCCGTCAAAGCCGCATGAACATCCTGCTCGTCACCGACGCCTGGGCACCCCAGGTCAACGGCGTCGTGCGCACGCTCGAGCGCACCCGCGATGCACTGGCCGAGCTGGGCCATCGGGTGACGGTGCTCTCGCCGGCCGGCCGGACCCTGCCCTGCCCGGGCTATCCGGAAATCCGCCTGGCGCTGCGCCCGCGCAAGCTGATTCGCGAAGCCATGACCGGCGGCCCCTTCGACGCCATCCACATCGCCACCGAGGGCCCGCTCGGCCTGGCCGCCAGCCGCTGGTGCCGCCGCCACGGCCTGCCCTTCACGACTTCGTATCACACGCGCTTCCCGGAATACCTGCGCATGCGTGCGCCTGTGCCGCTCGGCCTGAGTTACGCCTACATGCGCTGGTTCCACTCCCGCGCGAGCCGCACCTTCGTACGCACGCCCACCCAGAAATCCCTGCTGACCGAGCGTGGCTTCCGGAACCTGCACGTGTGGCCCGGCGGCGTCGATACGCAGGTGTTCAGGCCCCGAGAACGCGACCGCTTGCGACTGCCGCGACCGATCAGCCTTTATGCGGGCCGCGTGGCGGTCGAGAAGAACATCGAGGCCTTCCTGAAACTCGACCTGCCGGGCGCCAAGGTCGTCATCGGCGACGGTCCCGCCCTGGCCGCCCTGCGCGAACGCTACCCCGGTGTCCACTTCCTGGGATACCGCCACGGCGAGGAGCTCGCAGGGCTGATGAGCTCGGCCGACGTGTTCGTCTTCCCCAGCCGGACCGACACGCTCGGGCTGGTCATCCTCGAGTCGATGGCCTGCGGTGTCCCCGTGGCGGCGTTCCCGGTGCCGGGACCGGCCGACCTGGTCACCGACGGCGGCAACGGTGCGCTCGACGAAGACCTGCGCGAAGCGGTTTTCCGGGCCCTGTCGGTCGACGGCGACAGCTGTGCCGAGTTCGCGGGGCGATTCTCCTGGGACGCCTCGACCCGCCGCTTCCTCGGCCTGCTCAAGCCGGTCGACGAAGCGGCTTCCGAGCGACGGTATAATCCGGCCCCATGTCACTCGCCGCCCCCGGACCCGAAACCCGCGTCTATCGGCCTGCCGAACTGAATCGCGAAGTCCGGCTTCACATCGAAGCCGGCTTTCCCCGGCTGTGGCTGTCGGGCGAAATTTCAAACCTCGCCCGGCCGCCTTCCGGCCACCTCTATTTCACGCTCAAGGACCAGCGCGCCCAGATCCGCTGCGCCCTGTTCAAGGGCAACGCCATGGGCATGGGCTTCCGGCCGGAAAACGGCATGCAGGTGCTCGTGCGCGGGCGCCTCAGCCTTTACGAACCCCGGGGCGACTACCAGCTCATCGCCGACGGCATGCTCGAGACCGGCGCCGGGGCGCTGGCCCAGGCCTTCGAGGCGCTGAAGAAGAAGCTCGAAACCGAAGGCCTGTTCGACGAAGCGCACAAGCGCCCCCTGCCACGCTGGCCCGAGCGCATCAGCGTGGTGACCTCGCCCTCGGGCGCAGCCGTGCGCGACATCCTGCAGACGCTCGAACGGCGCTGGCCGAGGGCACGGGTGCGCATCTACCCCAGCCAGGTCCAGGGCGAGGCTGCTCCGGCCGAGCTGATCCGGGCGCTGCGCGCCGCCGACCGGCAAGGATTCGGCCAGGTGATCCTGCTCGCTCGGGGCGGCGGTTCGCTGGAGGACCTGTGGGCTTTCAACGACGAAGGCCTGGCGCGCGCCATCCACGAATGCGCTACGCCCGTGGTCAGCGGCGTGGGCCACGAAACCGACTTCACGATCGCGGACTTTGTCGCGGACCACCGCGCGCCGACGCCGACGGCCGCCGCCGTGGCCGCGACACCGGACGGCCCCGAACTGCTCGTCCAGCTCGGCCGCAGCGAATCACGCCTGACTCGGGCCATCGAGCAGACGGTACAGCGCCAGACGCAGCGGCTCGACCACGCCGACGGCCGGCTGCGCCAGCAACACCCCGAAAGGAGACTGGACGAACTCTCGCGCCGTCAAACAGAACTGTCGCGGCGAAATGAACTTGCCCTGAAGCGGCGGCTGGAGACCCGCCAGCGGCAGCTCCAGGGACTCGAGAGCCGACTGCTCGCCCGCCACCCGAGACGACAACTCGAACAGCTCGATCTCCAGGTCTCAACATTGCGCACCCGACTCGTCCGGGCCGCCACCCAGAGTCTCGAACGACGCGAGCAGCAGGTGGCGGCCGTCGCCCGCTCGCTCAACAACGTCAGCCCGCTGGCCGTACTCGAGCGTGGCTATGCGGTGATCAGGGACCCGGAAGGCCAGGCCATGACCGAGAGAAACCGATTTATCAAAGGCAAGAAAATCAATATATTGATGGATGAATTTGAACTCGACGCAGAGGTTGTGACGGCGCCCCGGGACGCCAGCCTCGAATGAGTCATCGCCTGATCGGGCCCGTCACGCACGAGGCCGAAATCAAGAAGAGCCGCTTCATCGCCCACGCCGCTCCGGTCGACGACGAGGACGCGGCCAGAGCCTTCATCGAACGGGTCAGCGACCCGACCGCCAACCACAACTGCTGGGCCTGGCTGATTGGCGACAACTACCGCTTCGATGACGACGGCGAACCGGGCGGCACCGCCGGCCGACCCATCCTGCAGGCCATCGAGAGCCAGGGCTACGACCGCACCGTCGTGGTCGTCACCCGCTTCTTCGGAGGCACCAAGCTCGGCACCGGCGGCCTCGCGAGAGCTTACGGCGGCACGGCCAACGAGGCGCTTCGCACCGCGGAGAGCACCCCGATCGTGCCCAAGGTTCGGCTGCGCCTGAACCTCCCCTTCGAGTTCGTCGGCGCCGCCCACCACGCCCTGTCCGAATTCGGCGGCGAAAAACTCTCCGAAGACTACGACACCGACGGCGTCACCCTGATCGTCACCGTCCCCGCCGCCAGCCGCCAGGCTTTCTCCGAACATATCCGCGACGCGGCCAAAGGTCAGGGCCGCGTGGCGCGCATCTAGAATTCACATGAAGTCTTCTATTGTTTTTAAACAAATAGTTACCGCCTTTTCCTCATGTGAAAAATCAGGCGGAAAACGGCTGACGCCATCTTGGCCCGACAGGACCACTTAAACCTGCCATGCCCTCCCAGCGCAGCCACCACTACCGCATTGCCATCATCGGCGCCGGTTTCGCCGGCCTCGGTGCGGCCATTCGCCTGCGACAGCGCGGCGAGCGCGATTTCCGGATCTTCGAAAAGTCCGACGGCGTGGGCGGCACCTGGTGGGTCAATCGCTATCCCGGCTGCGCCTGCGACGTGCCCTCGCGGCTGTATTCCCTGTCGTTCGCGCCCAACCCGGACTGGACCCGGCATTTCGCGCCGCGGGCCGAAATTCAGGCCTACCTCGAAGGCCTGGTGTTCGAGCATCGACTCGAACCGCATCTGCAGACCGACACCGAAATCGTGCGGGCCGAATGGCTCGACGATGCGAAGCGCTGGCGACTGACCGACGGCCGCGGCCTGCAATGCACCGCCGACGTACTGGTCAGCGCCCTGGGCGGCCTGTCGCGGCCCGCCTGGCCCGACCTGCCCGGCCTCGATGAATTCGAAGGACGCGTGGTGCATTCCCAGCAGTGGCCTCGAGATTTGAATCTCGAGGACCGGCGGATCGGCGTGGTCGGGACGGGCGCGTCGGCGGCGCAACTGGTGCCCGAAGTCGCCCGCAAGGCACGGCACCTGACCGTCTTCCAGCGAACACCGGCCTGGATCATTCCGCGGCGGGACCGACCGATCGGACCCGTCAGGCGCAAATTATTCCGACGCTTTCCCCTGGCGCTGAAAATGGCTCGCTTCGCGATCTGGGCGCGCAACGAGCTGCGCGTACCGGCCCTGATGCGCTGGCACTGGATGGCGGCGGGTCATCGCTGGCTGGCCAACCGCCACCGCCGGCGCCAGGTCCGCGATCCGCTGCTGCGAGACAAGCTCAGGCCCGATTACGATATCGGCTGCAAACGCGTCATTCTCTCCGACGATTTCTACCCCACCTTCAACCGCGACAACGTCACCCTGGTCGACCGGGCCGTCGAACGCGTGACGGAAAGTGCCGTGGTCGATGCGGACGGGAAGGCGCACCCGGTCGACGTCCTGATCCTGGCGACCGGCTTCCGGGCCACCGAGCCCGTGCCCAAGGGCATGATCACCGGCCGCGGCGGCCGCGACCTGGCACGGCAATGGCGCACGGGTCCGGCCGCCTACAAGGGCACCACGGTGCACGGCTTCCCCAACCTGTTCATCCTGCTCGGCCCGAACACGGCCCTGGGCCACAGCTCGGTGCTGCTGATGATCGAATCGCAGATCCGCTATCTGCTCTCGGCCCTGGACCGCCTGCAAGCAGCCGGCGGCGAGCCGCTCGAGGTGAAACAGGAGGCCGAGCAAGCCTGGAACGACTGGATCGAGCGGCGACTGTCGCGATCGGTTTGGAACGCGGGCGGCTGCAGCAGCTGGTACCTGCATCCGGCAAGCGGGCGCAACACCACGATCTGGCCGGGCTTCACCTTTGATTTCAGGCGCCGCCTTCGGCGCTTCGACCCCGAAGCCTACTGCGGCCGCGACAATTGACCCCTATTTCAGGAGACCGATCTCGCGCAGTCGCTCGAGCAGGTAATCGTGCGAGGCGATTGGCTCATAGCGATCCGGATTGTCTTCCGTGGCGCAGCCAGGCAAGGTCTCGATGACGAAATCCGGGTTGGGGTGCAGGAAAAAGGGAATCGAGTAGCGCGAGCGCTTGGCCGCCTCGCCGGGCGGGTTGACCACCCGGTGCGTGGTCGACGGATAGACGTGGTTGGTCAAGCGCTGCAGCATGTCGCCGACGTTGACCACGATGGTGCCCGGCAGGGTCGTCACGGCGATCCAGCGGCCGTCCCGGGTGAGGATCTCCAGACCCTGCTCGCGTGAACCGACCAGCAGCGTGATCAGGTTGATGTCTTCGTGGCTGGCCGCGCGCACTGCGCCTTCCGGCGCATTGTCGATCGGCGGATAGTGCAGCGGGCGCAGGATGGAATTGCCGTAGTTGGTCTTGTCGGCGAACCAGTCGGGCTCCAGGCCGAGATCGCAGGCCGCGGCCGACAGCACACGGTCGCCGACGCTCTCGAGCGCTTCGTAGATCCCGAGCGCTCGCTCGCGAAATCCCGACACCTCGTCGGGCCAGAGGTTGGGCATCAGGATGTCGGGGTGCGGATTGGCTTCGTCGGAGATTTCGCGTCCGACGTGCCAGAACTCCTTGAGGTCGGGCACGTCGCGCCCCTTGGCATGCTCGACGCCGAAGCCGGTGTAGCCGCGGGCGCCGCCCTTGCCGGGCTGGTGGTATTGCAGCTTGGTTTCTTCGGGCAGCGCAAAGAATTCGCGGAACGCGTCGTAGGCATCGTCGATCACCTGCTGGTCGATGCCGTGATCGGTGATGCCGACGAAACCGAACTCGCGCCAGGCGCGGCCGAGCCGATCGCTGAAGTCGCCTTTTCGGCCGTCGAAGTCGGCCAGGGAAAGAACGGGAATGCCGGTGTCGTGTGTGGTCATGGAGCGAGTACCTGTTGGACGGAGCCGGCCAGTTCCTCGGCCAGCCGTTGAACCTGTTGCGAGTCGAAGCCTTCGACCGTTACCCGAACCACCGGCTCGGTGCCGGAGGGGCGCAGGATGACGCGGCCCTTGCCGCCGAGCGCCTCTTCAGCGCGGCGAACCGCCGAGTCGATGTCCGCGTTACCGTCGAGAACCGCACGGCCGTTGCCGCCGCTGGGCACGTTGATCATCACCTGCGGGCACTTGGTCATGCCGGCGGTCAGGTCGGCCAGCCGGCGACCGCTGCGGGCGACGACCTCGAGCACCTGAAGGGCGCTGACGATGCCGCAGCCGGTGGTCGCGCGATCGAGGCAGAGGATATGCCCGGAAGCCTCCCCGCCGAGCACCCAGCCGCGCTCGACGAGCGCTTCGTGGACGTGGCGGTCACCGACGGCGCTGCGCACGAAATCGATGCCGCGCTCGGCCAGGGCTTGTTCGAGACCGAAATTGCTCATCACCGTGCCGACCACGCCGCCCTGGACGCCACCCTCGGCGTGACGCGCGTCAGCGAGGACGTAGAGAATCTGGTCGCCGTCGACCAGCTCACCGCGATGATCGACCATGACGACGCGATCCCCGTCGCCGTCGAAGGCCACGCCCAGGTCCGCGCGCTCGGCCGTGACCATGCGTGCCAGGTTGCCCGGATGCGTCGAGCCGCACTCGCGGTTGATGTTGAGCCCGTCGGGCCGGTCGAAGATGCTGATCACCTCCGCACCCAGTTCACGGAAGACTTCAGGCGCAATGCGATAAGTCGCACCGTTGGCGCAGTCGACGACGATCTTCAAATCGTCGAAACGCGTTCCCCAGGTGACGGTGCCCTTGCAGTACTCGACGTAGCGGCCGACGGCATCGTCGATGCGCCGGGCCTTACCCAGACGCTCCGGGCCGACCTGGTCGAAGGGCTCATCGAGCCGCGCCTCGATGGCGGACTGGAGGTCGTCGCCGAGCTTCTGTCCCTCGCGCGAGAAGAACTTGATGCCGTTGTCCTCGAACGGGTTGTGCGAGGCCGAGATCACGATGCCGGCAGCTGCGTGCATGCTTCGCGTCAGGTGCGCGACGGCCGGTGTGGGCATCGGGCCAAGCAGGAGAATGTCCACGCCGGCGGCGGAGAAACCCGCCTCCAGGGCCGACTCGAAAAGGTAGCCCGAAATCCGGGTGTCCTTGCCGATCACGACGGTGGCATCCTCGCCGAACGCCTCGACCAGCACGCTCCCGGCCGCCCAACCCAGCTTGAGCACGAAATCGGCCGTGATGGGCGGCTCGCCGACGCGCCCGCGGATGCCGTCGGTTCCGAAATACTTCATTGCTGCCATCTGGTCACAAACCCCCTTCGATTCTATCTGGTTTTGACCGCACTTCCGACGGCCTGCAGGACCTTGAGCGCATCCACCGTTTCGGCGACATCGTGCACGCGCACCACGGCGGCGCCCTTCTGCGCGGCGATCAGATGAGAGGCCACCGAAGCCGCAACGCGGTCGGCCGGACGTTCGCGCCCGGCAAGCTTACCGAGCATGGACTTTCGCGACATGCCCACGAGCACGGGCTTGCCAAGGGCGACGACCTCGTCGAGGCGGGCCAGCAGCTCCAGATTGTGCTCGAGCGTCTTGCCGAAACCGAATCCGGGATCGAGCACGATTCGCGACCCCGGGATACCCGCGGCCTCGCAGGCCAGCACGCGCTCGCGCAGGAAGTCCCGAATGTCGTCGACGACGGAATCGTAGCGGGGATTCTTCTGCATCGTGCGCGGCTCGCCGAGCATGTGCATGATGCAGACCGGCACTTCAAGCTCGGCCACCGCTTCGATCGCCCCCTCGCCGCGCAGGCCATTGACGTCGTTGATCATCGAAGCGCCCGCCGCCACGGCACGGCGCATCACCCCGGGCTTGGCCGTGTCGATCGAGACCGGGACGTCCGTCGCCGCGACGATGCCCTCGATCACCGGCAGCACGCGCTCCAGTTCTTCCAACTCTCCGACCGGTTCGGCGCCCGGGCGGGTGGATTCGCCGCCGACGTCGAGAATATCGGCACCGGAGGCAACGAGCTCCAGCGCGTGCCGAACGGCCCGGTCCGGCGCCAGGAATTCTCCGCCGTCGGAAAAGGAGTCGGGCGTGACGTTCACCACGCCCATCACCAGCGGTCTTCCCGTCGCGTGCGCCTCTTGCAGGCGATGTTCGAGCGATTCGGCCATCATCTCGGAAGCTTGAAATCCAGCCCGGCATTTTATCGCGTCGGCGTTGCCTCCGTCTTCCGCTCCCGCAACGCGAAAGTGTCACGAAACGGAATGCGCGATCGCGCCAGCGGCGATATGCTTCCGTCCATGACAGACGCAGACCGCCAAGCGCAGAACCTGGCCACCGCCCTGAGAGCCGCCGCCGACCGGCACTTCGACGTCTCCGTGGCCGACCTGGCCGCACTGGCGGGCTGCAGCCCCGGCCATTTCCAGCGCGTCTTCCGCCGCTGCCTCGGCATGAGCCCGGGCCGCTTTCTGCGCCACGCCCGGATCGAGCGCTTCGGCGAGCTCCTGCGCGGCGGATCGAGCGTGACCGAGGCCGCCTTCGAGGCGGGACTGGGATCGTCGAGCCGCGCACACCAGGCCGCTCGTGACGGCCTGGGCATGGCGCCGTCGAAGCTGGCGCGCGGCGCGGACGGCGAAACCATCCGCTTCGGCTCGGCCGAGTGCCGGCTGGGGAGGATCCTGGTGGCTTCGACCGCCAAGGGGCTGTGCGCGGTTCTGCTGGGCAATTCCGACGAAGCGCTGACGACCGAACTGGCCAAGCGCTTCCCCCGCGCCGAGCGGTTCCGGGCCGGTCGCGACTTCGCGGCAACGCTGGAGTCCGTAGTCTCCCTGATCGATCGGGGGCGGCAACCGGCCGGGACACTGCCCCTGGATCTTCACGGCACCGTATTCCAGCGCAAGGTCTGGGCGGCGCTCCAGCAGATTCCGGCCGGCCGGACCATGACCTACGGGGAACTCGCCCGCCAGGTCGGACTGCCCGGCGGCGCCCGGGCCGTGGCCCAGGCCTGCGGGGCCAACCCGGCCGCGGTGATCGTGCCCTGCCACCGCGTCATCGCCGCGGACGGCGGGCTCGGGGGTTATCGGTGGGGGATCGAGCGGAAGCGGGCGCTACTGGACGGCGAACAAGCTGACGCTTAGTGTTTTGGTCTTTTTGTGTTTTGGTGTTTTGGTGCTTGAGGGCGACGCCTTAGCCGCCTTGTTCAAGCCGAAAGCCTAATGCCCTCGAGCAACCAAAAAACCAAAGAACCAAAGAACCAAAAAACCAGTAGTTACCCGAGCGCTGGGTGTCCCGACGGCTGTTCGCCCTTGTCGTCGCCGTCGCCGCCGCTCGGCGGCTCGCTGTCGTGCCAGCCTTCGGGTGGATCGGGCTCTTCACCGTTCATGATCTGATCGATCTGCTTCGAATCGATGGTTTCGTAGCGCATCAGGGCGTCGGCCATCAGGTGAAGCTGCTTGTCGTATTCGGTCAGGATCTGCTTCGCCCGGTCGTAGGCCGAGTCGATAATCCGGCGGATTTCCTTGTCGATCTTGCGGTGCGTCTCGTCCGACACGTTCTTGTGCTGCGTCACTGATCGGCCGAGGAAGACCTCGTCTTCGTTCTCATCGTAGGACAGCGGCCCCAACTCGTCGGAAAGCCCCCACTTGGACACCATGCTCCGGGCGATGTCGGTGGCGCGCTCGATATCGTTCGAGGCGCCGGTCGTGACCTTCTGCTTGCCGTAGATCAGTTCTTCGGCCACGCGCCCACCGAAAAGACTGGCCAACTGCGATTCCAGCTGCGTCTTGTTCAGACTGTACTTGTCTTCCTCGGGAAGGAACATCGTCACGCCCAGCGCCCGGCCGCGCGGAATGATGGTCACCTTGTAGACCGGGTCGTGCTCGGGCACGATCCGGCCGACGATGGCGTGACCCGCCTCGTGATAGGCCGTCAGGCGCTTGTCGTCCTCGGACATCACCATCGACTTGCGCTCGGCGCCCATCATGATCTTGTCCTTGGCCAGCTCGAAGTGGCGCTGTTCGACCGACTTGCAGTCTTCGCGGGCGGCAAACAGGGCCGCTTCGTTGACCAGGTTGGCCAGGTCGGCGCCCGAGAAGCCCGGTGTACCGCGGGCGATGACACGCGCATCGACACTGTCGCCCAGCGGCACCTTGCGCATGTGCACCTTGATGATCTGCTCGCGGCCCTTGAGATCGGGCAACGGCACGACGACCTGCCGGTCGAAGCGGCCCGGGCGCAGGAGTGCCTTGTCGAGCACATCCGGACGGTTGGTGGCGGCAATCATGATGATGCCTTCGTTGCCTTCGAAACCGTCCATTTCGACCAGGAGCTGGTTGAGCGTCTGCTCGCGTTCGTCGTGACCACCGCCGAGACCGGCGCCACGCTGCCGTCCGACGGCATCCAGCTCGTCGATGAAAATGATGCAGGGAGCGTGCTTCTTGGCAGTCTCGAACATGTCGCGCACGCGCGAGGCGCCGACGCCGACGAACATCTCGACAAAGTCGGAGCCGGAGATCGAGAAGAACGGCACTTTGGCCTCACCCGCGATGGCGCGGGCGAGCAGGGTCTTGCCTGTACCCGGCGGGCCGACCATCAGGATACCCTTGGGAATATGGCCGCCCAGGCGCTGGAACTTGCCCGGATCGCGCAGGAAATCGACCAGCTCGGTCACTTCGTCCTTTGCTTCCTCGCAGCCGGCCACGTCGCCGAAGGTCACCTTGACCTGGTCCTCGCCTTGCAGCTTGGCGCGCGACTTGCCGAAACTCATCGCGCCGCCGCGGCCGCCCGCGCCGCCCTGCATCTGGCGCATGAAGTAGACCCACAGGCCGACCAGGACCAGCACCGGCAGGAGACTGATCAGGATGTCGACGATGATGGACCGGCCTTCGGGCGGTTTCGCGTCGATCTGGACGTCGTTGTCGAGCAAGTCCTTGATCAGGCCGTCGTCGCGCGGTGCCATGACCCGAAATTCCTGGCCGCTGCTGGTCCGGCCCGTGATGGTCTTGCCGCCCGCGCCTTCCTGGATGACGACGCTGTCGACCTCGCCGTTCTGCACTCTTTCAAGGAACAGCGAGTAGTTCATTTCCTGCGGCTGCGCGTCAGGCTGGGAGTAGTGCTGAAACACACTCATCAACACGACGGCGATGATGATCCACATCACCAGGTTCTTGGCAAAATCACTCAAAATGCTCGTCTCCGATTGGCGCCGTCCATTGGGCCCGATTCTACGACAATGCGATCAATGCTGCGTTCAACGCCGCGGCCGGCCGGCCACGATGTAGACTTCGCGGCTTTCGGCCCGCGACGCCCGCGGCTTGCGGATACGAACGACAGCGTACTTCTGCTTCAACTCGGCCAGGAAGGCGTCGAAGCCCTCCCCCTGAAAGACCTTGACCACGAACGTGCCCGCGTCGTCGAGCCAATCGTCGGCAAACGCCGCGGCCAGTTCGGCCAGGTGCATGCTGCGCGCCTGGTCGGCCGGTCCGATACCCGAGATATTGGGGGCCATGTCGGACAGGACAAGGTCGGCGCGGCGGCCGCCCATGGCGTCCTCCAGCGCCGCCAGGGGCTCGTCCTCGCGAAAATCGCCCTCGATGAAGACGACGCCCTCGATGGGGTCCATCGGCAGGATATCGAGCGCCACCACCCGCCCCCGGGGGCCCACCTTCTCGAGCGCCACCTGGCACCAGCTGCCGGGCGCGGCGCCCAGGTCGACCACGAACTGCCCGGGCCGGAACAGACGGTCCTTCTCGTCGAGCTCGAGCAGCTTGAACGCCGCCCGCGCGCGGTACCCTGCCTCGCGAGCCCGCTTGACGTAGGGGTCGGATTGTTGGCGCTTTTTCCAGTCCATGGGTGGTTGGTTTGTTGGTTTGTTGGTTTGTTGGTTCGTTGGTTCGTTGGTTCGTTGGTTCGTTGGTTCGTTGGTTCGTTGGTTCGTTGGTT
>NZ_QUZK01000014.1 GCF_003410055.1 Wenzhouxiangella sediminis
GCAGAAGCCGGAGCAGAAGCCGGAGCAGAAGCCGGAGCAGAAGCCGGAGCAGAAGCCGGAGCAAAAACCGGACTCCGGCCAGCAAAAGCAGCAGAAGGACTCATCCGGTGAGAGTTCGGGCAAGAGCGGCGAAGACCGTCGCCGGGACAGCTCGGGTGCCATTCCCGAAGGCGGCGGGATCTACCGCCTCAAGGACGGGGACTGATCAAGGTAGATGCCCCGGGCCGGCTGGCCCGGGGCGTTCCTGAGACGTCAGACTTCGGAAACAAGCCCGTGACGCAGGGCCATGCGCAGCAGCTCGACTTCGCTGCCCACACCGACCTTGTCGTAAATCCGGTACTTGTACGTGGCAACCGTCTTCGGACTGACGTTGAGCACTTCCCCGATCGATTGCATGCGCATGCCCTGGGTCAGCATCAGGGCGATTTCCAGTTCGCGCCCGGTCAGCTCCTGGAACGGCGATTGCGGCGTGCCCGGCAGCAGTGAGATGGCCAGTTGCTGGGAGATGTCGGCGCCGATGTAGCGTTCGCCCTGTGCCACCTTGCGAACGGCGCGCAAGAGTTCGCCTGCATCGCAGGCCTTGGTGAGATAGCCCGAGGCACCGGAATCGAGTAGCCGGGCCGGCAGCGGCGGTTCGCTGTGCGCAGTGAGCACGATCACTCGCACATCGGGTTGCGCCTTGAGGATTCTCTCGGTGGTTTCCAGCCCCGACAGGCCGGGCAACCCGACGTCCATGAGGACCAGGTCGGGTTCGAGTTTGCGTGACAGGCGGATGGCGTCCTCGCCGGTGGAAGCCTCGCCGGCGACCTCAAGGTCGCTCGCTCCAGCCAGTATGTTCTTCAGCCCCGTGCGGACCAGATCGTGATCATCGACAATCAGGATATCGGTCAATTGCTTGTCCCCGTGTTGCGAACTACCCTCCCGCGGGAATTACACTACCGCAGTTTGATGGACGAGTGAAGAACGTTTCAACGGAGCCCGCTCGGCAAAATGACTGGCAACGCGAATCAAAGAACGCAGGAAGGCCCCATGCTGGTCGCCCTGACCGGTGGCGTGGCCAGCGGCAAGACCAGCGTTTCGGACCGCCTGTCGGCACGGGGTGTTCCGGTGGTGGATACCGACCTCATCGCGCGTCAGGTCGTGGCCCCGGGCAGCCCCGGACTGAATCGGGTCGTGGAAGCATTCGGGCCGGAAATACTGGATTCATCGGGCGCGCTCGACCGGCGGGCATTGCGCGAACGCGTCTTCGCTCGCCCCGAAGCGCGAGAGCGGCTCGAGGCCATCCTGCATCCGCTGATCGAGAAGGAAGCCCGCCGGCAGGTCGCACTGCACCGGGAAGCCGACTACGTGGTGCTCGTCGTCCCTCTGCTCGTCGAGTCCGGGCTGTTCAAAGATGCCGACCGGGTCGTCGTCGTCGACGTGCCCGAGTCAGTGCAGATCGAACGCCTTGTCGAGCGGGACAATGTCGACCGCAGCCAGGCGGAGTCGATGCTTGCCGCCCAGGCTACGCGACCCAACCGCTTGGCGGCGGCCACCGATGTCCTGGATAACAGCGGCTCAATCGAGGAGCTCATGGAGGCCACCGACGAGCTTTACGAGAAGCTGACCCGGCTCAGTCGTCGTCCCCCACGCGCGCCTCGAATGCCTTGATCAACTCGGACTGATCGTTGGCCGGAACCGCGTCGTAGTGGGAGAAGGACATGGTGTAACGCCCTTCCCCGCCGGTCATGCTCTTGAGTTCGGTTGGGAATTCCGCCAGGGCGGACAAGGGGACGGCGGCCGAAACCGTCGTCAGTCCGCCGCGCAGGCTGTCGGTTCCCTGGATGCGGGCCCGCTTGGATGCCAGCGAACCGGTTACGTCGCCCATCGATGAGTCGGGCACGGTGACTTCGAGTTCCACCACGGGTTCGAGGACCTGGGGCCCGGCGTTGCGAACCGCGTCGAGGAATGCTTTGCGACCGGCGATGACGAAGGCCACTTCCTTCGAGTCGACCGGATGGTGCTTGCCGTCGTAGACCACGGCCTCGACGTCCTGGAGCGGAAAACCCGCAATCGCGCCTCCCTCGAGCAACTGCCTCACGCCCTTTTCCACCGCGGGGATCAAGCTGGTGGGGATGGCGCCACCGACAACCTCGGAGCGAAAAACGAAGCCCTCGCCACGACCCAGCGGCCGGACCCGCATGAACACCTCGCCGAACTGGCCGGCGCCGCCGGTCTGTTTCTTGTGGCGGTAGTGCCCTTCGGCCGGTCGCGTGATGGTCTCGCGATAGGCGATCCGGGGGTTCCGGGTCTCGACTTCGACGTTATAGCGCTGCTTCATGCGCTCGAGCATGACGCGCAGGTGCATCTCCCCGAGCCCGCGAACAACCGTCTCGTTCAACTCCTGATTGTGTTCGACGAGGAAGCAGGGATCCTCCTCGGCCAGGCGACCCAGCGAGGCGGCGAGTTTCTGCTCATTGCCGCGGGTGGTCGCCTCCACGGCGAGACCGAACATCGGCTGGGGAAAGTCGATCGGCTTGAGGTAGTAGTGGTCTTCGTCGTGGCTGTCGTGGAGGATGTCGTCGTAGTGGATATCCTCCACCTTGGCCAGGGCGCAGATGTCACCCGGCACGGCTTCATCGACCTCGATGTGCTCCTTGCCCTGGATCCGATAGAGGTGGGCCGCCTTGACCGGCTTCCGGCCCTCGCCGACATACAACTGCGTATCGGGCCGGACCGTTCCCTGGTAGACGCGAAAGATGCTCAGCTTGCCGGCATAGGGATCGTTGCTGACCTTGAACACGTGCGCCAGCACATGACTGTCGGTCTCGAGACTGGCCTCGACCCGTTCGCCGTCGGGCCCTTTCCGGAACGGCGGCGGATTGCCTTCCAGCGGGCTCGGCAGGAGATGCCGGCAGAAGCGCAGGAACTCGCCGCAACCCGCGCCCGTCAACGCCGAGGTGAAGCAGATCGGCACCAGGTGCCCCTCGCGCAACGCCTTCTCGAAGGCGTCGTGCAGAGATTGCGGGTCGATCTCTGCCCCGTCGAGGTAGCGTGACATGAGCGCTTCGTCGACCTCCACGACCTGATCGACGATCTCGGTGTGTGCGTCGGCCACCGAAAAGATGTCCGTCTCGCCATCGGTCTTGAAGAAGCAGTCGCGGACCGTGGCGCCGTTATCCGTCGGCAGGTTGATCGGCAGGCACTCGGCGCCGAATTCCTCCCGTATGTCGCGCACCAGTTGCTCGAGATCCGCTCCCTCGGCATCCATCCGGTTGATGACGATGATGCGGCAGAGCTTGCGCTGCTTCGCCCGCCGCATAAGCCGTCGGGTCGACATCTCGATGCCGGCCGACGCGTTGACGACGATGGCCGCGGTTTCCGCCGCTCCCATGGCGGCCAGGGCCTGTCCCCGGAAGTCGGGATCGCCCGGCGTGTCCAACAAATTGACGTGGACATTCTCGAACGACAGGGAAGCGATCGATGAATTCAGGGAGTGCTGGTGTTCCCTCTCGAGGGGATCGAAATCACTGACTGTCGTACCCCGTTCGAGTGATCCCGGCTCACCGAGAACACCCGCCTTGACCAGCAGCATCTCCATCAGGGATGTCTTGCCGGAACCCCCGTGACCCAGCAGGGCCACGTTGCGTATCGCGCCGGTTTCGTGCTCCGCCATGCTTGCCTCCTCGAGCGGCAGCCATGGATGCATCGTAATCCAGCGGCAAGGGAATCGGCAAATGGCCGCTGTCGACAGTCGGCCCGGCAGGGATTCAGAAGCGATTCAGCCATGGGCGACTAGGCTTTCTCCCAACGCTGAGCGACAGCCTCATTCCAGTCGATGGAGAACGCAAGATGAAGACAAGATTCCTGATCATGAGCGCCGCCCTGGCGGCGAGCAGCCTGGCCCTGGCCGGCAGCGACGACTACGAGTGGGCACGGGTCGTGGACGTGGAGCCGATCCGGGAAGTTCATCGCACGCCGGTCGATCGCGAAGTCTGCAGGCCCGAAACCGCTTACGTCAGGGAGCGCCGGCACTCGCATGCACCCACGGTGGTCGGTGCGATCATCGGTGGCGTCATCGGCAACCAGTTCGGCAGCGGCAGCGGCCGGGATGCCGCCACGGCGGCCGGCGCCCTGCTCGGCGGCGCCATCGGACACGACGCTTCGAAGGCCCGTGACGGGCGGCGGCACCCGGTGGTACGCGAACGCTGCAGAATCGAGCGAGACTGGCGCGAGCGCCCCGTGAACCGCGGCTACCGCGTCACCTACGAATACGGCGGACGGCTGCATCGAACCACGATGGACTACCGCCCGGGAGACGCCATCCGGGTGCGCGTATCGGTCGATCCCCTCGACTGATCGCCTCCCGCATCCAGCGGCAAGGCGGGCCGGTGCCCGCCTCGCCTTGCGGCCCGCTACTCGAACGGGGCGTAATCCAGGTCCCTCGGCGGCGGATCACCGCCTTCGCCCTTGAGGTAGTGGTTCATCCACCGCATCAGTCGCAGGCTGTAGTCCCAGCGACTGGCGGCCCTTCGATTGCCGTGCCCCTCTCCGGGGTAAAGCACCAGCCGAACCGGCGGCGGATCGTCCTGCAGTTTCAGGTAGCGATACAGGATGCGCGACTGCGTGGGATCGACGCGGGGGTCCGCCGCGCCGTGCAGGATCAGGATGGGCGTCTGCGCCCGCTCCACGTAGTAGATGGGGCTTGCTTCCCGGTACAGGTCCCAGTCCTCCCAGGGCCAGGTGCGGTAGTGAACCTCGTAGAGTTCCTGTGGGATGTCGGAGGTGCCCAGCATGGCGATCTTGTCCGACAGGCCCACGTTCATGACCGCTGCGGCAAAACGCTCCGAGTAGTAGGTCGCTCCCCAGGCCGTGGCGTAACCACCGTAGGAACCGCCGGTGATGCCCACGCGCTCGCCGTCGACCCAGCCGCGCTCGATGAGATGGTCGACGCCGTCGACCAGGTCGTCGAACTCCTCCCTGGCCGGACGGCCCTGTGAGCGCAGCGCGAACTCCACGCCGCGCCCGGTGCTGCCCCGGTAGTTGGGATAGAACATGAAATAGCCTTCCGCGGCTGCGTGCTGCGCCGGCAGGTTGTAGCTGGTCAGCCAGCCATTGGAGTAGTGGCTTTCCGGTCCGCCGTGGACGGCGAGTATCAGCGGGTAGCGTTCGCCCTCTTCGTAATCCAGCGGCCAGACCAGCAGGCCCTGGATCATCAGTCCGTCGCGCGCCTCGTACTCGACGACCTGCTGGCGCGCCAGCTCCACCTGCTCGAGCCAGGAGTTGCCGTTCGTCAGCCGATCGGCATCGTCACCGGCGAGAGCATGCACCTCGCGGGGATACTCCGGGGACGACGCCGCGAACGCGATGCGATCACCGCTTGCGTCGATCGACGTCGCGATCAGGTCGTCGCCCGACAGCAGGGTTTCCTCGCCGCTGCCGTCGGCGGCAATGCGCCCGATGCGAGAAGACACGCCCTCGTGGCTGAGGAAAACGATCCGCTCGCCTTCCCAGTCGACATCGATGACGTGACCTTCCAGACCTTGCATGAGATGCGTCCATTCGCCGCCGCCGTCGTCGGTGACCAGCAGCCTGCCGGCCCGGGTGTCCTTGATGGTCTCGGTGCCGATCAGCGCCAGATGACGACCGTCGTCGCTCCAGGCGACGTCGGCGAGCTTGCCTGGGTTTTCCACCCGGCCCAACTCCTCGCCCTGCGGCGTCACGATCCGGACGCGCTGGAACATGAGCGTATCGTCGACGAGCTGGCGGGGCGTTACCCGCAGGGCCAGCCGGTCCCCGGCCGGCGACCAGTCCACCGCCTGAACCGATCCGTCCATCTCGATGCGGCGAGGCTCGCTGTCGCCGGCCAGATCGTGGACCCAGAGATGACGCGGCCTCATCTCCTCCTCGAAGACGATTGCGTCGAAGCCCTTGTCGCGGAGCGCTTCCCTATCCGACCCTTCGGGCTCGCCCGCCACCAGGGCGACCGCGCTGCCGTCCGGCGCAAAGCTGTAGTCGATCACGCCATCGCCGGCGCCGGCAATGCGCCGGGCCTCGCCGCCGTCTACCGGAATGCCATACAAGGCGGCATGCTCGTCGCCCTCGCGCTTGTCGACGAAGGTGATGGCGGCGCCGTCGGGCGTCCAGCCGATATTGCCGATATCCACTTCCCCGGTGATGAAGCCGCGCACTTCGCCCCCGGAGTCGATCAGGTGCAGTTCCCGCCAGGCGGGACCGTCCTCCTGGTCGGCCAGGTCTCGCGGCACCGCGCGGGTAAAAGCGATCCGGCGACCGTCGGGGCTCAGCGCCACTTCCTGCACTTCGCTGAGACGGGCGATCTGTTCCAGGCTCATGCCGTCGGCGAAGACCGGCTGCGCGAGCCACGCGCAGAGCAGCAGGAGCGACGGGAGGATGGTGCGGGTTCGAATCATGACGCTATCCGGAATTGACTTGGAGGATGGAAAAAGATAACAGACAGCCGACATGCCGATGTGCGCAAGTCTCGGTTACACTCTTGCGCCATGAAACCGACGCTGTCGATACTGCTCATCGCCCTGGCCTGCGCGGCCGCGGCCGTCCCCGCGCACGCCCAGGACGAGGGCCCGGAGCGGGCCTTCTACCGGGTCGAGGCGATTGTCTTCACCCATGCCGGCGGCCAGGCCGACGCCTGGCCGGCGCCGGGACCCGCCGACCATGCCGGCGCGCTCGATCCGGCCTGGAAGGCGTTTGCCCGCGAGCAGGAACTCAAGCGCTTGGAACGCGAGGAACCGTCTTCGGAAACGGAGCTTGAAGCGGCCCTGAGCATGGTCGAGACGATCGCCAGCCTCGAGAGCGGCGAGGAGTCGCTGACCGAGGCGCTGCTGTATCCCGAACCCTGGCTGTCGCTGGAGTCGCTGTCCGACCCGATGGCCCAGGCCAGGACCCGTCTCGAGCAGTCCGGCGCATTCCGGGTTCGCGCCTGGCTCGGCTGGCACCAGCCGCTCGATGAGTCGACCGCAGCAAAGGCGGTCCGAATCCACGACGATGTCCCCGTTGCCGCGGACTGGGTGACCGTGACGCCTTCCGGGCGCATGCTGCGCCGGGGCGAGCCGGTGCGCGCCGCCGAAGATCTGGCTCCGGCTTTCCACTACCGGCTCGACGGCATCATCCGTCTGCGGCAACGCCAGTTCATGCACGCCGACGTGACCCTGGACTGGCGCGTGCCCCAGCAAATCGGTCCATCGTCCTGGCCGCCCTGGCCCACCCGTCCCAGGGAACCGGAACTGGATGTCCACAGGCTGGATCAGAGCCGGACGATCCGACCCGGGCGCTTCGAATACTTCGATTCCGAATGGCTGGGCGTGATCCTGCGCGTCACGCCCTACCAGCCCGCGCCGACCCAGGAGCGCCTCGATGAGGCCGGCGCACCGGCCGGAACGCCATGAGGGAACGGCTGTTTGCCAGCACCCGCCTGGAGGGCATCTACCAGAAGCTGGTCAACGAGGAAGACGCACGCGTCTGCAAGGACATCGACGACGACGCCTGCCGGGTCGTCCCGGGCAATTTCTTCCTGCAGGTGATCACGCAGTTCTTCACCAAGCTGGGCGATTCCATCGCCAATCCCAAGACGATCCTGGCGTGGCTGCTCGCCGCGCTCTCGGCGCCCGGCGTCTTTACCGCGTTCCTGGTACCCGTGCGCGAATCCGGTTCGCTGATTCCCCAGCTGCTCATCGCCAGTTTCGTCAGGCGCCAGGCGGTCAGGAAGTGGACCTTCGTCCTCGGCAGCGTGCTCCAGGCCCTGGCGGTCGTGGGCATGGCTCTGGTGGCCGTCACCCTGACCGGCACCGCCGCGGGCGTGGGTCTGTTGTCCGCGCTGGTGCTGTTCAGCCTCTCGCGGGGCCTCTGCTCGGTGGCGTCCAAGGACGTACTCGGAAAGACCGTGCCCAAGACCCGCAGGGGTCGCGTCAGCGGCTGGTCGGAGTTCCTTGCCGGGTCGATCACCATCGGCGTCGGCGTGGTGCTGCTCTTCGACGGCAACGGAGGCGGCGACCGCGGCGTCTACCTGGTGCTGCTCGCCATCGCCGCCGGACTGTGGCTGGTCGCCTCGGCGAGCTATGCCATGATCCGCGAGTTCCCGGGCGCCACCGAAGGCGGCGGCAACGCCCTGGCCGAGGCGATCAAGCGCCTCGACCTGCTCCGGACCGATCCCGATTTCCGGCGCTTCGTGATCGCCCGCTCGCTGCTGCTTTGCTCCTCGTTGAGCGCGCCCTTTTTCATCATGCTGGCTCACGAGCGCACGGAAGGCGCGCTGCTGGTGCTGGGCCTGTTCGTGATCGCCGACGGCATCGCCAGCCTGGTGTCCGCGCCGTTCTGGGGACGATTCGCCGACGCGTCGAGCCGACGCGTGATGATCCTGGCCGGTGCCGCTGCCGCTCTCGTCGGAATCCTTCTGGTCGGCGTGGTTCACGGCCTGCCCGTGGTGGCCGACAGCGCGTGGCTCTATCCCCTGTTCTTCTTTCTGCTGGCGATCGCCCACTCCGGGGTCCGGCTGGGCCGCAAGACCTACATTGTCGACCTGGCCGGCGGCAACAAGCGTACGGACTATGTCGCGGTGAGCAATACGGTCATCGGCGTAGTGCTGCTTCTGACGGGCAGCGTGGGCGCCCTCACCACCGTCATGCCGACGTCGGGCATCATCCTGATCCTCGCCGGAATGGGCCTGGCGGGCGCATTCCTCAGCAGCCGCCTTCCCGAAACGCAGCAGGGCTGACCACGGGCATCCGAGCGGCGCGGTGGCGAAGCCTCAGCCCGGCGGCCATTGCATCTGCCGTCCCCCGAGCAGGTGCAGATGGATGTGGAATACCGATTGTCCGCCATTGTCATTGCAGTTGAAAACCAGCCGGTAGCCGTCGTCGGCAAGGCCTTCATCGTTGGCGATCTGCCTGGCGGCGAGCACCATCCGCCCGACCAGGCCGGCGTCATCGCCTGCGAGGTCGTTGATGGTCGGAATCCGTCGCTTGGGAACCACGAGGATGTGCACGGGCGCCTTCGGGTCGATGTCACGAAACGCCAGCAGTTCGTCGTCTTCGTGAACGATGTCGGCGGGGATCTCGCGGTCGATGATCTTCAAGAACAGGTCGTCGGACATGATCGCTCCTCTACTCGTGGAATGCGTCGTCAGGAATGATCGCCCTCGCGAACCGCCGCGACAACCCTGTCGGCCGCGGAAGCCGGGCTCGGAAGGTGCTCGGGCGAATCCGAAGGCCAGGCCGCCACCCGCAGACGGCTGTAGAAGGGACCGGGATCGACCTCGACAACCCTGGCGCCGCTGCGCGCGCGTTCGGCCTCGAGCACGCGGGCCATCTGCCTTCTGCCGGCCTGGGCCACGCCATAGGCTCCCCAGCCGCCCGGCTTGTCCAGGCAGTGCTCGTCCCCGATAAAGACGATCGTGGCGTCCGCCGACATCAGCGGTGCCAGCACTGCGGTGAGCATGTAGGGCGCCGTCAGCGAGGTCTGGATGATCTCCAGCCACTCGCCGGGTTGTTGCTGCAGCATCGGTCGCAGGGCATGAAAGCTGGCGGCGTTGTGCACCAGCACGTCGATGCGCCCGAACTCGCCTTCCAGCACTTCGGCCAGGCGCTGGTAGTCGTCCGGCCCGGCCCCTGCGAGATCCATGGGCATCAGGGCCGGCGCCCGGCCCAGCGTCTCCTGGATTTCGTCGTGAAGGGCATCCAGGGCCTGCGCCTGTCGGTCGACGGCTATGCAGTCGGCGCCGTCGTTCATCACCCGGCGCACCAGCGCGCTGCCCAGCGCTCCGGCGGCGCCGGTCACCAGCCAGACGGGCTTGCTCGATTCGGTCATTACTCGCTCTTCCCCGTTTCGGATCCTTGCAGGCCGAGCATTGTCTCAGATTCCCCCCTCGAGAGGGCGCCGGGCCGCTGTTGCGGCCGCGCCCGGGGCGGTACAATCGGGCCATGCCGTTCTACGAATACGTCAGCACCGATCCGCACGCCGGCTGCGACTACTGCGGCAAGCCGGTCACCATCCTGCAGAAGATCGGCGATCCGCCGATGAAGAAGTGCCCCTATTGCGGGCAGGAAGTACGCCGGCTCATCTCGCCGCCCAGCCTGGCCGGCCAGAACTCGCGCGCGCCGTCGACCGGCGAGGTGGAAAAAGCCGGTTTCACCCAGTACCGCAAGATCGGCAAGGGCGTCTACGAGAAATCGGCCGGCAAGGGTCCCGACATCATCAGCTCGGACTGAAGCCGGGCGCGACGATCCGGCTCAAACCGCCCGCCGCAAACGTCTGGCCGCCCGCCAGGCTGTCCACACGTTGCCTGCATGCCCCGTCCGAACCCGGCGCTCCAGGATGCGTCGGGGATGTCGCGCAAGCAGCCGCGCCATCCGCAGATCGAGTTCGTGCGCCACGAGCAGATGGCGCTGACGCCACGCGACGTCGGCCGGAATGCCGTCCCTTGCCGCGACAGCCTGTCTCGAGCCCTCTTCCAGCCAGGCGCGGATCATGCCGTCCCAGCCTCGCCCGGCGGAACCATCGAGCACGTCCTGCCGCGCCACCTGGTACTCGGCCTGGAGATCGAGGGGTACGAGCCAGCGATTGGCGCGCGCGTCCACGCCGATGTCCCGAACCAGCCTGACCAGGTAGGCGAATGCGCCCAGGGCCGACCAGTCGGCGCGGTCCACATCGTCGGCATCGACCAGTTCGGCCTCCAGCCGGGCCGCCGGTCCGCCGAGGGCAAGGCAGTGTCGCCAGGCGTCTTCCTGTCGCTCGAAGCGGGGGCTTTCCAGGACTTCGGCAACGCTGCCGATCAGGGAATCGAAACGCGCCGGCGCGATGCGATCGGCCGCCCCGCTGGCCACCAATGCTTCGACGGCCGGGTGAGCGGCGCGATCACGCAGGGCATCGCCCCACCAGGCAAGCTTCTTGCGGCCAACGTCGGCCTCGCTGACCGTATCGGGGACGGCAGCGATCTCGGAAATGACCGCGCGCAGGGCCACGATCCCGTCCTGCCACCGTTCGGGCGCGAAATGCAGCGACGCCGCCAGCGGACTGCCGCGACCCAGCATCCGCGCACGACTCCAGTCCAGGGGCGCCTCCATCAGCCGGCCCGTCGCGTCCCGAACAGCCCGAGCAGCTCGGCGGGGTGATCGATCACCGCGTCGGCCCGCCATGCTTCCGGCCGCTCGCCGGCGGGAAGATAACCCCAGGCCGCCACCACGGTCCGCGTTCCGGCGGCGGCACCGGCCTCGACATCGCGTCGGTCGTCGCCGACGAACACGACCCGGTCCGGCCTTGCGCCCAGGGCCTGGCAGGCCGCGAGCACGGGCTCCGGGTCGGGCTTGGGCCGGACCACCCGATCGCCGGTGACCAGGCAGCCGAACCGGTCCGCCCAGCCGGCGTGTGCGACCACGGGTTCGGCGAAACGGCTGATCTTGTTGGTGACGATCCCCAGGCGAACACCCTGCCCGCTCAGCTTCTCGAGCAGCTCTTCGATGCCGTGGAACGGCGAAGAATGTGTCCAGCAATGCGTGGCATAGAAATCCAGCAATTGTTCGCGCAGGCGATCGCGCTCGGCCTCGGGACGATCGGCCCAGCCCTCGAGGCCCGCGCCCAGGATGCCGGCGGCGCCGCGTGAGACGTGCTCGCGCAGTCGTTGATGATCGCCGGGCGGAAGATCGAGACCCGCGCGCACATGGTCGAGCGCCGCGAGCAGATCCGGGGCCGAGTCGATGAGGGTGCCGTCCAGGTCGAACAGGACGGCCTCGGGCATTGCCGCCGTCGGCATGGGCTTACTCCGGCCGCGTGGCGAGAAGGAAGTAGTTCACCCGGGGAACGCCGCCGATGTGCACGGTGCGGGAGACGGGGTTGTAGCTCATGCCCGTGATCTCCTCCACTCTCAGTCCGCTGCGCCGGCAGGCCGAGGCGAGTTCTTCCGGCCGGATCAACCGATCGTAGCGATGCGTACCCCGCGGCAGCAAGCCAAGTACGTACTCGGCGCCCACGATGGCCGTCGCCCAGGCCAGCGGTGATCGGTTGATCGTGCTGAACAGGAGGTGACCGCCGGGCCGGCACAGTTCGGCGCAGGCTTCGACCGTCTGCGCCGGATCGGGTACGTGCTCGAGCATCTCCAGGCAACAGACGACGTCGAAAGCCGCGGGGGCCTCCTGTGCCAGCGACTCAGCGGTCACGTGACGGTAGTCGATCTCGAAACCGCTCTCGGCCGTGTGCAGCCGCGCCACTTCCAGGGCTCTCGAGGCCGCGTCGATGCCGATCACCTGAGCCCCGCGCTCGGCCAGGGCCTCGCTCAGCACGCCGCCGCCGCAGCCCACGTCCAGAACGCGGCGGCCCGCCAGGGGCACGCGCTCGGACAGGAACTCGACCCGGGGACCGTTAATGTCGTGCAGGGTCCTGAAGTCGCCCTCCGGATCCCACCAGCGCGCCGCCAGGGCGTCGAACTTGCCCGACTCGCGCGGATCGACGTTGTCGCCGGAGACGCCGGCATTCATGACCGGATCTCCCCGGCGCCGCCCTGGTCGCTGGCCAGCAGGCGCCTGCCCCACTGTTCCGCTTCCCGGGCGGTCCGGTCGGCATCCAGCGTGGTCAGGGCTCCGCCGTCGACCACCCGGCGGCCCTCGATCCAGACATCGCTCACCTGGCTGCGCGAGGCCGCATAAACCAAATGCGAGATGACGTGGTGGACCGGTGACGTTTCCATCGCCGACAGGTCGACGGCAGCCAGATCGGCGCACTTGCCCACTTCGATCGAGCCGATCCGATCTTCCTGACCGAGCGCCTTCGCCCCGTTGATCGTGGCCATGGAAAGCGCACGTTCGGCCGGAACGGCTTCGGGATCGCCGCTGGCGCCCTTGGCCAGCAGCGCGGCCAGGCGGGTCTCGGCGAACATGTCCAGGGTGTTGTTGCTGGCGGCCCCGTCGGTGCCGATGGCTACGTTGACGCCGGCGGCGTCGAGGTCGGCGACCCGACAGATGCCGCTGGCGAGCTTGAGATTGGAGGCGGGACAATGCAGCACGTGCACGCCGGCGCGGGCCAGCCGGGCGATGTCGGCATCGTCGAGCTGGGTCATGTGCACGGCCAGGAGCCGGTCGGTCAGCAGGCCCAGGACGTCCATGCGGTCGAGGGGCGAGAGACCGTACTGGTCGATGCTGCCCTGGATTTCGCCGGCGGTCTCCAGCAGGTGCAGATGGACCGGAATGTCCATTTCCTCGGCCAGGGATCGGATCCGGTGAAAGGCCTTGTCGGTGACCGTGTACGGCGCATGCGGCGCGAAGGCCGAAGAGACCAGGGGCATGTCGAGCAACTGCTGGTGCATGTCCAGGCCGCGGCGGAAATACTCGTCCTCCGTCTGGGCCCAGGCCGTCGGCACCGAAATGATCGGGATGCCGATGACCGACCGCATGCCGACCCGGTCGGCCGCGGCGGCCGTCACGTCGGGGAAGAAATAGTTGTCGTTGAAGCAGGTCGTGCCGCCCCTGAGCATCTCGGCCATGGCCAGGTCGGTACCGACGCGAACGAACTCCGCTCCGACCCAGCGCTGTTCGGTCGGCCAGATGTGATCTTCCAGCCAGCGCATCAGCGGCAGGTCGTCGGCCAGCCCGCGCATCAGCGCCATGGCGCTGTGGGTGTGGATGTTGACCAGGCCGGGGATCAGCGCACGCTCGGGCAGCTCGGTGACCGTCGCATCGGGATATTCCCGGCGCAGTTCATCGCCATGCCCCACCGCGGCGATCCGTCCGGCCTCGATCAGCACGCCGTGGTTCTCGAGCACGACGCCTTCCGGCCGGACCGGAACGACCCAGCGCGGAAGGAGGATTTCGCGAACGGCACTCACTTGATCAGTCCTTGACCCGCGACATGTACTCGCCGGTGCGCGTGTCCACCTTGATGACCTCGCCCTCCTGCACGAACAACGGGACACGAACCGTCGCGCCGGTTTCGAGGTGCGCGGGCTTGCCGCCGCTGCCGGAAGTGTCGCCTTTCAACCCGGGATCGGTCTCGACGACCTTCAGCTCGACGAAATTGGGCGGCAGGATCTGGATCGGCGCACCGTTCCAGAGCGTCACCTGGCACATGTCCTCTTCCTTGAGCCACTTGGCCGAGTCGCCGATGGCCTTCTCGTCGGCGGGAAGCTGCTCGAAGGTCTCGGGATCCATGAAATGCCAGAACTCTCCGTCGCTGTAGAGATACTGGACTTCCTTTTCGAACACATCGGCGGCCTCGACCGTGTCTCCGGATTTGAAGGTCCGCTCGATCACTCGCCCGGTCAGCAGGTTGCGGACCTTGACCCGGCTGAAAGCCTGGCCCTTGCCCGGCTTGACGAACTCGTTCTCGACGATGTTGTAGGGATCACCGTCGAGAATGATCTTCAGGCCCGATTTGAACTCGTTGGTACTGTAGGTTGCCATGATCACTCCGGATTACAATGACGCCCCGGCCGCGGGGCTCGGGGCGATGATTCTTCTGGATGCCAGCAAAGCTGACCAATGAAAACGGATAGTTTAGCGCGAACGACGTTTGCACCCAAGCAAGCAGACTGGCGCGACCAGATCAAACGGGCGGTCCGCGACCCTGCCGTGTTGCTCGAGAAGCTGGGCCTGGCGCCGGGCGACGAGCCTGCCGTGAGCCGCTTTCCGATGCTGGTACCCCAGGCCTTCATCGACCGGATGCGCCCGGGACACCGGCAGGACCCGCTGCTGCTCCAGGTTCTCCCCGAACGCCAGGAATCGGAAGTCGCGGCAGGCTTCAGCGACGACCCCGTGGGCGACGGCGCGAGCTCGGCCGAACGCGGCGTGCTTCACAAGTACCGCGGCCGCGTGCTGTTGATCACAACCGGCGCCTGTGCCGTTCATTGCCGTTACTGCTTTCGCCAGGCCTTTCCCTACGCCAACCAGCATGCCGGATCCGGTCAGTGGCGCGCGGCGATCGACTACATCGCCTCCGACGACAGCATCGAGGAAATCATCCTCTCCGGCGGGGATCCGCTGATGCTGCCCACCCGGCGGCTCCGGGAATTGACCGCGCGGCTGGCCGGCATTCCCCACATCCGGCGGCTTCGCATTCACACCCGTCTGCCGGTCATTCTTCCCGACCGCGTCACCACCGACCTGCTCGACTGGCTCGGCGAACTGCCCTGGCCGGTGGTCATGGTGATTCACGCCAATCACGCCAACGAATTCGACGCAGCGGTCTGCGAGGCCCTGCAAGGATTGCGGATGCGGGGCGTGCACCTGCTCAACCAGGCGGTCCTGCTGGCCGGGATTAACGATTCATCGCCGAGACTTGCCGACCTGATGCGGCGCTCTTTCGAGGCCGGCGCCCTGCCCTACTATCTCCATCTGCTCGACCCGGTGTCCGGCGCCCATCGTTTCGATACCGATTCGTTCCGGGCCCTCGAGATGATGGACGCCCTGCGGCGGGAGCTGTCGGGTTATCTTGTTCCCCGACTGGTTCGCGAGGTCGCCGGCGAACCCTACAAGCTGCCGGTACTTTAATCGGCCGCTCAGCAGCGATAAGATTCAACACGATACGAGACACAGGCAGCCCTGATGGCCAACCAGCCGACCGAAATCCGCATTCTCACCGTCACCGACGATCCGTCCGCGCCGCGCCAGCTCCAGCAGATGCTCGGAGACGATGCCGGCGTGCGAACCCTGTTCGCCGACACCGGCAACGCCGTGTCGCGCACGTTCGAGTCCGAGCGCGTCGACATGGTGGTCGTCAAGGTCGATTCCGCCGACCTGCCGCTGTTCGAATCCAGCGTGCGGGCAGCCCGTGAACAGGACCGCTTCGTGCCGGTGCTCGCGATGATCGAGGAAGAGGACACGAGTTCGGCGATGGCTGTGGCCGCCGTCGGTGTGGAGGGTTTCGTCAACCAGGCCGGACTGCGGCAGCTCAAGCGCCTGGCGCTCAGCCAGGTCGAATCACTGCGGGCGCGCAAGGACGCGGACCAGGCGCTCAAAAGCCTGGCCGACATCGAGGACCGCTACACTCTGCTTCTGGACAGTTCCAGCGAGGCCATCGCCTACATCCACGAAGGACTGCACATCTACGCCAACCGGGCGTACCTGGAACTGTTCGACTTCGAATCCTTCGAGGATCTCGAGGGCCTTTCGATGCTCGACCTGCTCTCGGCCAGCGACGAAGTGCCGGATCTCAAGCAGGTGCTCAAGGCCATCGCCCGTGACGAACTTCCGGACGAACCCCTGCAGCTCAACGCGCACCGCCAGGACGGCTCCGCCTTCACCGCTTCGGTGGACTTCTCGCCGGCACGCTACGGCGGCGAATACTGCGCCCAGATGCTGGTTCGCGAAAAGGTCGCCGGGTCCGATCCGGAGCTCGAGGAAGAACTTCGCAAGCTCAAGACCTCCGACCTGCTGACGGGCATGCTCAACGCGCCGGCCTTCATCGACCTGCTCAACCAGACGGTTGACGGCCGCGCCGATACCGCCGGCCTGTCGGTCCTGGCGCTTTCACTCGACAACCACGACGAATTGCTCGACAAGGTCGGCGTGGGGGCCACCGACGACCTCGTCAGCGGCACCGGCGATCTGTTCCGAGATGTGGTCGGCAAGGATTACACGATGGCGCGGTTGCGAGATCACACCTTCGCGCTGATCGCCGACTGCGACGACAGGGCGCAGGCCGAGAAACTCGCCAGCGATATCGTGGAGAACTGCTCGGGACGCATCATCGACGTGCGCGACAACAGCCTGACGGTCTCCGTGGGCGTCGGCCTGGCCATCGCCGGCAGCGAGCTGCCCCACCCCGAGGCCCTGATCGAGCAGGCCGAATCGGCCCTGGCCGAAGCCTTGCGCGCCGGCGGAAACGGCTTCGTGCGCTACCGCCCCCGCGTATCGGCCGAAGGCGACGAGGACGATGCCGCCTGGGCGGAGCGCCTGCGGCACGCGCTCGACCACGACGAGTTCGGGCTGGTGACCTCGCCGATCACCAGCATGGAAGACGACGAATTCCTGATCAGCGAAGTGGAAACCCGGCTGCGGCCCGAAGACAGCGACGAGGTCGTCCTGCCCTCGGTCTACATGCATATCGCGTCGCGCGTGGGCCTGGCCCCCAAGGTCGATGCCGACATGATGGATCGCCTGCAGGCCCTGGCCAACGAACGCAACGACGAGAACGGCCAGTGGCTTGTGCCGCTGAGCCTGGAGACCATCACCGACGAACAGTCCGCGCTCGACCTGTTCAAGCGCCTGGGCGATCCCAGCCTGGATCCCAAGCGGATGATCTTCGGCTTCCGTGAACCCGAGATTCGCGAGAAGCTTCGGCCCGTGCAGAGCTTCATCGAACGCTTCCGCGAAAGCGGCTGCCGTTTCGCGCTGTGCGACGTCGGACCCGAGGCACCCGCCGAGAGCCTGCTGCGCCACCTGAGCGTCGATTTCCTCCGCCTGGCACCGGAAATGATCCAGGACTTGAGCGGCAACGACGCGCTGCGACAGAAGCTCTCCACCCTCGTCGCCCACGCTCGCGAACACGACACCCGCATCATCGCGCCCAAGGTCGAGAACACCGGCGACCTGGCCACGCTATGGCAGTTCGGGATTATCCTCGTGCAGGGCGAGTTCGTGCGCGAAGAGGCGTCGGCCTAAAGCGGCGGCTGCGCCGCCTACCGCGCCCCTTCCGACAGGGCCCGAATGCGCTCCTCCAGCGGCGGATGGCTCATCAGCAGGCGCCTGATGCCCCCGCCGACTCGTCCGCGAATTCCGAAGGCTTCGACCGATTCCGGCAGCTGCGCCGGACCGTGAACCTGTCCGAGGCGTTTCAGCGCCGCGATCATGTTCTGGCGGCCGGCGAGCTTTGCGCCACCGGCATCGGCCCGGAACTCGCGCCAGCGCGAAAAGGCCATGGTGATCATGCTTGCGAGGATGCCGAGCACGATCTGCAGCACGATGACGACGAGGAAGTAGCCCGGACCGTAGCCGCGCTCGCTGCGGAACACGGCGCGGTCGATGATCTGGCCGAGCACGCGCGAAAGCAGCAGCACCAGGGTATTGAGTACGCCCTGGAGCAGCGTCATCGTGACCATGTCGCCGTTGGCGACGTGGGACACCTCGTGGGCGAGCACGGCCTCGACCTCGTTGGGGCGCATGTGTTGAAGCAGGCCGCTGCTGACGGCGACCAAGGCGTTGTTGCGCGATGCGCCGGTCGCGAAGGCGTTGGGCTCGGGCGCATCGTAGATTGCGACGTCGGGCATCCCGATGCCCGCCTCCTTCGCCTGTCTGGCGACGGTGTCGACCAGCCATTGCTCGGTGCCGTTGCGCGGCTTCTCGATGACGTGGGCGCGCGTGCTCATCAGCGCGATCTTCTTCGACATCAGCAGCGACACGAT
The DNA here is from genome assembly GCF_003410055.1 of Wenzhouxiangella sediminis. Taxonomy (GTDB): domain Bacteria; phylum Pseudomonadota; class Gammaproteobacteria; order Xanthomonadales; family Wenzhouxiangellaceae; genus Wenzhouxiangella; species Wenzhouxiangella sediminis. Next base: position 18,338 of record NZ_QUZK01000014.1, read on the forward strand.
GGCGCCACCCATGCCGAAGACCACGGCGATGATCAGGATCGCGGCGTTGTTGACGTCGATGCCCTGCCGCACGAGCCAGGGCTCGAGCAGGTTCATCACCGTGCCGAGAACGACCAGGACCGCCAGGTTGGTGGCCAGGAAGAGGACGATTCTGCGCATGACGACTTTGTCTCCGAACAGGACGATTCGATGGCTAAAATGGCGGCATGCGCGTGCCTTTCCAAGTCCTTTCATGACGGCCCCCGACGGCGCCCCGCCCGCCTACATCGGCCGCTTCGCCCCGTCGCCCACGGGCGCCCTGCACTTCGGCTCCCTGGTGGCGGCCGTGGGCAGCTACCTGCGCGCGCGCAGCCTCCGCGGCCGCTGGCTCGTGCGCATCGAGGACCTCGACCCGCCCCGCGAAGTGCCGGGAGCTGCCGAGGAGCAGGTCGAGACACTGGCCGCATTCGGCCTCGTTCCGGATGCCCCGGTCGCCTACCAGAGTCGCTCCGCCGCGCTGCACCAGAAGGCATTGCAGCAGTTGCTCGACAGCGGCGCGGCTTACTGGTGCGGATGTAGCCGTCGCGACCTGCCGGATGACGGCATCTACCCGGGCACCTGCCGGCACGGTTTGCCGCCCGGACGCGAACCCCGCAGCGTCCGCATGCGCACCGACAACGCGGAAATCGAATGCTTCGTCGACGCGGTTCAGGGCGAGTATTGCGACCACCCCGGTCGCATGGGGGGCGATTTCATCATCCTGCGCGGCGACGGACTGATTGCCTACCAGCTGGCCGTCGTGGTGGACGACGCGGCCTCGGCAATCACGGAAGTGGTCCGCGGCGCGGACCTGATCGATTCCACGCCGCGCCAGCTGCTGGTCTACCGCCGTCTCGGCCTGAAGCCGCCGGACTGGATGCACCTGCCGATCGTCACCGACGACAACGGACGCAAGCTGAGCAAGTCCGACGACGACGACCCGGTTATCGCCCGTCCGCGCGCGGAAGCCCTGCGCCTTGCCTTGCGCGCTCTCGGCCACGAGCCACCGGCGGGCGCACGATGGCTCGATACCCAGATGAACTGGGCCCTGGCCAACTTCGACATCGCGCGAATCCCGCGCGGCCCCGTCGCCGTCGGGGTTCATCCCCTGTAACGACAACGTTATACTCGTCGATTGACCAGCGGCAGCCCCAAGACCGAATGAACCCGAACTATCTCGATTTCGAACAGCCCATCGCCGAGCTCGAGGCCAAGATCCGCGAGCTGCGAAACGTCGGCTCCGGCGTCTCCATGAACCTGGAGGAAGAAATCCAGCGCCTCGAACAGAAGTGCCGGGAGCGCACCGAGACGATCTTCTCGGAGCTGAGCGACTGGCAAATCTCGCAGCTGGCGCGGCATCCCCAGCGCCCCTACACGCTCGACTACGTGCCCATGGTGTTCGATCGCTTCGAGGAGCTGCACGGCGACCGCCATTTCGCCGACGACCACGCCATCGTCGGCGGCCCGGCGATGCTCGACGGGCTCAGCGTCATGCTCATCGGCCACCAGAAGGGCCGCGACACGCGCGAGAAGGTCTACCGCAACTTCGGCATGCCGCGCCCGGAAGGCTACCGCAAGGCCCAGCGCCTGATGGAAATGGCCGCGCGCTTCAGAATGCCCATCGTGACCTTCATCGACACGCCCGGCGCCTATCCCGGGGTCGGCGCAGAAGAACGGGGTCAGTCCGAGGCCATCGCCCGTAACCTGGCCGTGATGGCGCGCCTGCCCGTTCCCGTCATCTGCTTCGTCATCGGCGAAGGCGGATCCGGTGGCGCCCTGGCCATCGGCGTCGGCGACCGCACCACCATGCTCCAGTACAGCATCTACTCGGTCATCTCACCGGAAGGTTGCGCCTCGATTCTGTGGAAGAGCGCCGACAAGGCGCCGGTGGCCGCCGAAGCCATGAGCCTGACGGCCAACAAGCTCAAGAAGCTCAAGCTCATCGACAAGGTCATCAAGGAGCCCGCCGGGGGCGCGCACCGCTCTCCGCACGAGGTTGCCGTTCGGATCCGGGAGACCATCGTTGCCCAGATCGATTACCTCGCCAGCCAGCCGGTCGAGACCCTGCTGTCCGAACGCTACCAGCGGCTGATGGCGCACGGGGCCTTCGAGCAGGCCTGAGGCGCCTGCCGCGGCCATGCCGGCCGACTTCCCCGATCCGACCACCCTGCCCGGCCGCGGTCGCATCGTCGTGGCCTTCAGCGGCGGACCCGACTCGGTCTGCCTGCTTCACCTGCTCGCGCGGGCCGAGCCCGGACGGGAGCTCGCCTGCATCCACGTCGACCACGGCCTCGATCCCGAAAGCGGCGAGCGCGCCCGGCGCGCCGCCGCCATCGCCGCTCGATTGGGCGTGGCCTGCGAAATTCTCCGCGTCGAGGTCGAAGCCGAACAGGGTCCCGAGGCCAGCGCCCGCCGCGCCCGCTACATGGCCCTCGAGCGGAGCATGGCGACCGACGACGCGTTGCTCACCGCCCACCATGCAGACGACCAGGCTGAAACGGTCCTTCTGAGACTGCTGCGAGGCGCGGGACCCGACGGCCTGGCGGGTATTCCGGCCGTTCGCCGATTCGGCCCGGGGTGGCTGGTCCGCCCCTTGCTGGGATGGACGCGATCCGACATCGAACGCTGGCTCGAGCGCCACCGACTCGACTGCATTCGCGACCCGGCGAACGACTGCCCCGACTTCGACCGCAACTTCCTTCGCCAGGAGATTTTGCCCGCGCTGCGCGAACGGTGGGCCGGCGCCGACCGGGCCCTCCTGCGCAGCGGCCGCCTGTGCCGGGGAGCGGCCGATTTTGTCGCCGAGCAGGTGGCGCGAGATCTCGAAAACGCACCCGACGAAAGCGCTGCACTGCGACTGGAGCGACTGGCCGCCGACAGCGACTACTACCGCGGAGCGGCGATTCGCGCCTGGTGCATTCGCGAGGGGTTCGAACCGCCACCCGGTCGACGGCTGGACACTTTCCTTGAACAGCTTTCCGCCGCTGCCGACGACCGCTGCCCGGAGCTGCGCTGGGACCGGGCCGTGCTGCGCCGGTGGCGCGATCGCCTCTGGCTCGATGTCGATGTTCCTGAAACCGGCGACTGGCGCCTGGACTGGAACGGCATCGAACCCCTGTCCCTACCCGGGCAGCTGGGCGTCATGAAGCTCGCCGGCGCCGCTGGACCGGCACTGGGCCTGGCCGTCGGCAGCCCGGGAGAAGACGACGCTTTTAGGATCCACGAAGCCGAGGAACGACGCGACTGCAAGCGTCTGCTCACCGACGCCGGCGTTCCGCCCTGGCAGAGAGACCTGTGGCCGCGCCTGTGGCTGGAGGGCCGCCTGGTGGCGCTGGGGGCACGCTGGCTCTCTCCCGACTTCCGGCGGCTGCTCGAGCGGCGCGGACAGACGCTCGTCTGGGAGACCGGGCCACGCCGTTTGGCGAAAGCTGGGTTAGAATCGGGCGCATGAGCAAGCAAGCTGCAAGCACCAAGGGTTCAGGCGCGGAAAAGTCCGGGGAAGCGCCGGATTTCGAGACCTCGCTGGCCGAACTGGAAGGACTGGTCGAAGCGCTCGAGTCCGGCGATCTCAGCCTGGCCGAGTCGCTCGAGCGCTTCAAGCGCGGCGTCGAGTTGTCCAAGCATTGCCACGAGATGCTGGATCAGGCCCGTCAGTCCGTCGAGATCCTCACGCGCCCGGAAGACGAAGCCTCCGCACAGGCTTTCGACAAACCGGCGGGCTGAACAGGCAAAAGCGACCCAAGGCCCGGTTCGCTCAATAGCCTTCGAGTACGTCCACGCCTTCGGGCACGGTGAATTCGAACAGCTCGGCATCGAGCTGCGGATTGCGCGTCAGCTCCAGCAGGCGCAGACGCGTCAGCTGGCCGAAGCTGTCCTGCAGCTCGAGCTGCCAGGGCAGTCCGTCGCGAAAGACCAGCCGGCCCTCGACGATGTCGGTGCCCTCCTCGAGCGGTTCGAACTCGATCAGTTCCCGCCCCGAAGCCGTCACCCGGTAGAAGCGGTCGAGCAGCTCCGGCCGCATCAGGACCAGCAGGGGCGACTGGTCCGCGCCCGGCTGATCACGCACAGTGACCTGCTCCAGGGAAACGTCATAGTGCCAGAGCTTTTCGCCGTCGGCGACGATCTCCTGCGGGAAGGGCTCGCCGTAGCTCCAGCGAAAGCGGTCCGGACGCGAGTAGTAGAGCTCGCCCGACGACTCTTCGGTGATGCGGCCTTCGGCGTCGATCGTCACCTGTTCGAAGCGCCCCGACAGGGTGTCGAGGCCGTCGGCGAAAGCGTCCAGTTGCGCCCTGCCGTCCTGCGGCGTCCCGGAAGCGGAAACCGTCAGCAGGAACGCGGCCAGCCAATCGATGATCATCTCGGACATTCTCCTTCGAAGCGTTGCGCTTGAGAGTGTGCTCCGACCACGCTGAACGGCGACTGACTCAGTCGCGCGGCGGCGGCTTGGGTGCGAGCACTTCCCGCTGGCCGTTGTGCTCTGGCGGACTGACCACGCCCTGGGCCTCCATGTCCTCGATCAGGCGCGCGGCGCGGTTGTAGCCGATGCGCAACTGGCGCTGTACGCTCGAAATCGAGGCGCGCCGGCTCTCGAGCACGTAGGCGACCGCCTTGTCGTAGAGTTCGTCCTCGGAATCGCCGCTGCCACCGCCTTCCGGCAAGCCCGTGGCCCCGATCTGCTGGCCGTCGGCCATGGTCTGGGTCTCGGACAGCACCTCGTCGAGGTAGTCGGGTTCGCCCTGCTGCTTGAGCGACTCCACCACCGCGTGCACTTCGTGGTCGTCGACGAAGGCGCCGTGGATACGCTCGGGCAGGCCGGAACCCGGTGGCAGGTAGAGCATGTCGCCGTGACCCAGCAACTGCTCGGCCCCCTGCTGGTCCAGGATGGTCCGGGAATCGACGCGGGACGACACCTGGAAGGCCATGCGCGTAGGGATGTTGGCCTTGATCAGGCCGGTAATCACGTCCACCGACGGCCGCTGCGTCGCCAGGATGAGATGGATGCCCGAGGCGCGCGCTTTCTGGGCCAGGCGAGCGATCAGCTGCTCGATCTTCTTGCCCACGATCATCATCAGGTCGGCGAATTCGTCGACCACGACCACGATGTAGGGGAGCTGCTCCAGCACCGGCTTGTCTTCACCTTCAGCCAGTTCAGACGGGTCCACGAAGGGATCGGGGATCGGCTGCCCCTTGTCGGCCGCTTCCTTGATCTTGCGGTTGTAACCGGCCAGGTTTCGCACCCCCATCGAGGCCATCAGCTTGTAGCGACGCTCCATTTCGGCCACGCACCAGCGCAGCGCGTTGGAAGCGTCTTTCATGTCGGTGACCACCGGCGTGAGCAGGTGCTGGATGCCTTCGTAGACCGACAGCTCCAGCATCTTGGGATCGATCATGATCAGGCGAACCTGGTCCGGCGTGGCCTTGTAGAGCAGGCTCAGGATCATGGCGTTGATCGCCACCGACTTGCCCGATCCGGTCGTGCCGGCGACCAGCAGGTGCGGCATGCGGGCCAGGTCGGCGACCATCGGCTTGCCGGCGATGCTCTTGCCCAGGCCCAGGGTCAGCGGCGAGCTCGAACGCGCATAGGCCTCGGAGGCCAGGATCTCGCGCAGGTAGACGATCTCCCGGTTCTGGTTGGGGATCTCCAGGCCGATGACGCTCTTGCCGGGGATGACGTCGACGACGCGGACCGAGATCACGCTCAGCCCCCGCGCCAGGTCCTTGGAGAGATTCGAAACCTGCGCACCCTTGACCCCCGGTGCCGGCTGCAGTTCGAAGCGGGTGATGACCGGGCCGGGGTGCACGGCAACGACCTCGACTTCGACACCGAAGTCGGCCAGCTTGAGCTCGACCTGGCGGCTCATGGCCTTGAGCGCTTCCTCGGAATAGCCCGCCCGCTTGGCCGGTGCCTCGTCGAGAAGCTCCAGCGGCGGCAGTTCCCCGGGCGAGAGGTTCTTGAACAGCGGCTGCTGCCGCGCCTTCTTTTCCTCGGGCTTGCTGATCTCGGGTTCGACGCGCGGCTCGATCCGCACTTCCTTGCGCGATTTGCGCTTGATCGAATCGCGCTTGCGAACCTCTTCGCGCTCGGCACGGGCACGCCGCCCCGCGAACCAGTCGCGGCCCTGGACCAGCTTCTCTGCCGACCAGGCGAAAGCGCTCAGGGCGAAACGGCCGGTGCGGTCGACCACGTCGATCCACGACAGGCCGGTAAACAGCGTGATACCCCCCAAAAAGATGCTCAGACTGATGAGCACGCCGCCGGTCAGCCCCATGGTGCCGACCATGGGCCCGGACAGCACATCCCCGATGACGCCGCCGCCGGGGTGGGACCCGCCATCGGGCGCCTGCATCGAAAGCAGCATGCAGCCGGTCAGCACTGCCAGCAGCAGGCCCGCCGTCCGAACGCTCCACTCCGGCAGGCCTGCGGGTTCACCGCGTTCGCTCAATACCCGAAAACCGGCGAAACCGATCAGCAGGGGCGCCGTATACGCCATGTAACCGAACAGGACGAGGAACAGGTCGGCCAGCCAGGCGCCGAAAGCGCCGCCGAGGTTGTCGATGTCGGAATCGGCCGCGGCCCGCGACCAGCCCGGGTCGGACGCGTCGTGACTGACCAGGCACAGCAGCAGGTAGACGGCCGCGACGAGGATCAGCAGGAACAGCGCCTCGGAGAGACGCCGTTTCATGGCCAGCGCGGATTCGTCGACCTTTTCGCTCTTCTTCGCGCGCTGGCTCACCTGCTACCCTGCTTCAAGTTCGATTCGCAATTGACTGATTATGCTTGCTTCAGGGCCGGATGCACAAGCTCGCCGCCGCGCACGTTCACGCCGCGCGAAAGCGCCTCGACGCCCGCCCATTCCGGCCGGGCCATGTGCTGCACGTAAGGCAGGATGGCGGCCGACAGCGCCTGGCTGGAGGTACGCGGCACCGCGCCGGGCATGTTGGTCACGGCGAAATGGGTCACGCCGTCGACCTGGTAGGTCGGGTCGGCATAGGTCGTCGGACGCGTGGTTTCCACGCAGCCGCCCTGGTCCACCGAGATATCGACCACGACCGCCCCCTCGTTCATCGAAGAGATCATCTCGCGCGAAATGACGTGCGGGGCACGCGCGCCGGTGACCAGCACCGCGCCGATGACCAGGTCGGCCTTGGAAACGAAATCGGCGACGGTCTCGCCGTAGGGATACAGAGCCGTCACGTTGGGACCGATGTCCATCATCTCGGCCAGGCGATCCTGGCGCTTGTCGAACACCGTGACCCGCGCGCCGGAGGATGCCGCCAGGCGAGCGGAATTGCCACCGGCCGCACCGGCGCCGAGCACCACCACGTGGCCGCGATCGGCGGCGGGCAGGCCGCCCAGCAGCACACCGCGGCCGCCCTCGGGCTGGTGCAGCAGGTGCGTGCCGACCTGCACGCCGATACGCCCGGCGATATTGCTCATGGGCGCCAGTAGCGGCAGGGAGCCGTCGGCCTCTTCGACGGTCTCGAACGCCACGCCGGTCAGGCCGATGTCGAGCAGGCGTTCGGTCAGCTTCGGCTCTGCGGCCAGGTGCAGGTAGCAGAACAGAAGATGGTCGGAACGGAGGTGCTGCAGGTCGCCCTCGATGGGCTCCTTGACCTTGACCACCAGTTCGGCCTTGCCGTAGAGCGCTTCGGCATCCGGCAGCACCTCGACGCCGACCTGTTTGAAGTCCTCGTCGGAGAAACCGCTCTTGCTGCCCGCCCCGGCCTCGATGAAGACCTCGTGCCCTGCCTGGACCAGGTCACCGCAGGCCGCCGGCACCAGGGCCACACGGCCTTCCAGGGTCTTGATCTCGCGGGGAATTCCGATTCGCATCTTTCAGGCTCCTTCAAAACTGCCAAAATAAAAGGACCGATCAACGACCGGCCCGACTTGGATTGGGAGGCGGCCGACCACAAGTCATTGCCTTTGAATCGCCCGGCCCGAAACGGAGAAATTATACATGTCCGACCCCCGTCATTTCCGGCTGCTGATCCTCGGATCCGGCCCCGCAGGCTACACCGCAGCGATCTACGCCGCCCGCGCCAACCTCGCCCCCGCCGTGATCACCGGCATCGAGCAGGGCGGCCAGCTGACCACCACCACCGACGTGGAAAACTGGCCGGGCAGCTATCCCGATCTTCAGGGTCCGGAACTGATGCAGCAGATGGGCGCCCACGCCGAGGCCTTCGACACCGAGATCGTCTTCGATCACATCCACACTGCCGACCTGTCGCAGAAACCCTACCGCCTCGAGGGCGACAGCGGCGTCTACACCTGCGACAGCCTGATCATCGCCACCGGCGCCTCGGCCCGCTACCTGGGCCTGCCCTCCGAGGAGGCCTTCAAGGGCCGCGGCGTCTCGGCCTGCGCGACCTGCGACGGCTTCTTCTATCGCGGCAAGCCGGTGGCGGTCATCGGCGGGGGCAACACGGCGGTCGAAGAGGCCCTCTACCTGGCCAACATCGCCAGCAAGGTCACCCTGGTGCACCGCCGAGACGAGCTGCGTGCCGAGAAGATCCTCCAGGAACGCCTGTTCCAGAAGGAAGCCGAGGGCAAGGTGGAAATCCGCTGGAACCACGTGCTCGACGAAGTCCTCGGCGACGACGACGGCGTCACGGGCATGCGCATCAAGCACGTGACCAGCGGCGAGACCGGCGATGTCGATCTCGACGGCGTATTCATCGCCATCGGCCACGATCCGAACACCAAGATCTTCGAGGGCCAGCTGGAGATGAGCGACGGCTACATCCATATCCGCACCGGCCAGAACGGCATGGCCACGGCCACCTCCGTGCCCGGGGTATTCGCCGCCGGCGACGTGGCCGACCATGTCTACCGCCAGGCCGTGACATCGGCCGGCTTCGGTTGCATGGCCGCACTGGACGCCGAACGCTACCTTGACGAACAGCAGGACTGAATCGCCGGATCTCCAAAGGCCGTTCTCGAGCATCGGCGAGGTGGCCTGGAACGGGTTGTGCGACTCGACCGGCCCGTTCGTGGACTGGCGTTTCCTGGCCAGCGCCGAGGAGGCCGGCTGCACCGGCGCGGACACGGGCTGGCGGCCCTGCCCCCTCACCGAGGCACGGGACGACGGTTCGCTGATCTGCGCCGCACCCGCCTGGTTCAAGGATCACTCCCATGGCGAATTCGTCTTCGACTTCGCCTGGGCGCAGGCCTCCGGCCGGGCCGGCATGCCCTGGTACCCCAAGCTGCTGGTCGCCGCGCCCTTCTCCCCCGTGACCGGGCCTCGCCTGCTCGGGTCGGCCGACCACCCGTCCGCCGCGCTGGACCTGGTCCGGCGCATGGAAACGCTCGTCGGCGAGCTGGGGCTGTGGTCGGCCGGGGTGAATTTCTGCGACGCCGACGACGCCGACATACTGCGCGAGGCCGGCTGGCTCGAGCGCTTCGACTGGCAATACCACTGGCGCAACGACGGCTACCGTGATTTCGACGAATTTCTCTCCCGGCTGCGGCGCAAGCCGCGCAAGAACATCCGCGCCGAGCGCCGGCGCGTGCATGAACAAGGCTGGCGCTTTCGCTGGAGACACGGCGCTTCCCTCGACGAATGCGAGCTGGACCTGGTCGATCGCTGCTACCAGACCACCTTCGCCGTCTACGGCAACCTGCCCTCGCTCAACCGTGACTTCTTCGAGAAAGCCGCGGCCCGATTCGGCCGGGAGTTCCTCGTGTGCATCGCTGAACGCGACGGCGAAGACCTCGCCTGCGCGGTATTCTGGCGCGACGCGAAACGCCTTTACGGGCGCTACTGGGGGAGCCTCGTGGAAACCCGGGACGTGCACTTCGAAACCTGCTACTACCAGGGCATCGACTACTGTATCCGCGAAGGAATCGAGTGGTTCGAGCCCGGCGCCCAGGGCGAGCACAAGATCCGGCGGGGCTTCCTGCCGCGCCCGACGCGCTCCTTTCATTACATCCGCCACCCGGGCCTGCGCGAAGGCGTGAGCCGCTGGCTGGCCGCCGAGGGCGAGTTCCTGGAAGAGCGCAGCAAGCGGCTCGCGGAACTCGATCCCTTCAGGACCGGATGATGCCAGAGCAGGTCCCGCGACTGGGCGAAGCGCCCGACAGCCCCTTCCCCGATCCGGCGCACAACCCGCGCGAGGACGGGCTGCTGGCCTGGGGCGGCGACCTCCACCCCGCGCGCCTGCTGCATGCCTATTCGCTCGGGATCTTTCCCTGGTACGAAGCACCGGGCCCCATCCTCTGGTGGTCACCCGAGCCGCGCGCGGTGATGCTGCCCGAGGCCATGCACCTGTCCCGGCGATTCCGGCGCACGCTCCGGCAAGGCCGCTTCGATGTGCGCGCCGATACGGTCTTCGACACCGTCGTGGCCGCCTGCGCCGCACCCCGGCATGACCAGGACGGCACCTGGATCACCGCGGCCATGCGGCGCGCCTACGGCAGGCTTCACGAGCTGGGCCATGCGCACAGCATCGAGATCTTCAACGAGGAAGGGGAACTGGTCGGGGGCCTCTACGGCGTGGCGCTGGGACGCATCTTCTTCGCCGAGTCCAAGTTCCACAGGCAGCGCGACGCCTCCAAGATCGCGCTCGCCGCGCTAATGCGGGCCCTCGCCGAATGGGACTTCCTGCTCTGCGACTGCCAGCTCTGGAACCCGCACCTCGAGCGGCTGGGGGTACGCATGCTCTCCGGCGAACTCTTTCGCGCCGCGATCGCCCGCGGCATCGCGGAGCCGGCCGCCGTCGACGACTGGCGCTCTGCCATCGAGCGCGTCGACTTCAGTCGCTGGTGAGAGGAAACAAGGCTTCGATCGCGCGGTCTTCGTCGCGCTCGCCCCGCTTGTCCCGGGCAAGTTCCAGGGTCGCGCGAGCCAGTTGGTGAAACAGCCGGGCGCGTTGCGGATCCAGCCCGGACGCCGCGGCGGCCAATCGTCTGCAGGCTCCCGCGTCCCCGCGCTCGATGGGCCCGGTCAGGGCATCGCGGGGCGGCCTCTCGCGCAGGGTTTCGAGCGCACCCTGTTGCAGGTCGCACAGGATTTCGGCAGCCTGCGCCCGGGGCAATCCGGCCCGATCGGCCAGCTCGCGGGCCAGGTCCTGGATCGTGACCAGGAAATTGCTCGCCGCCACCGTCGCGGCATGCCAGGCCGACTTGTCACCCGCTGAAAACGGCAGCCAGCGCCCGCCGGCGGCCTCGAATACGGGCCGGAGAAGATCCAGTGCGGCATCCTCGCCTTCGGCCACGCACCAGGTGCCCTCGAAACGCGCGGCGGCGGACTCCGGATCGGCAAAGGCCCGAACCGGGTGAACGGCGGCGCGAAGCGCGCCGATTGCTTCCAGCGCCGCGGCTTCGACCGAACCGGAGAGGTGGAAGACCAGGGCCGGAGCCCACGGGCAGACGCGCCCGATTCCGCCCCCACTGTCCGCCAGCACACCGTCGGGCAGTCCGAGCATCAACCAGCCGTCGGCAACCCGCTCGTCCAGTCGCTCGGCGGGCTCTCCGGCTCCCAGGAATTCAGCGGCGCGGCGCGCGCTCGAAAGGCTGCGATTGACGATCAGTCCGGGCCGGACGAGTCCGGTTTCGAGAAGCCGGCGGGCGACCGCCCGGGCCGCCCGACCGCAGCCGAGCACGTGCAGGGCCGGCCTTTCGTTCATCGGGCGGAGTCGAATCGCTCAGGCAATTCGGGGACCCGGCCCGGGCTGCGGGCGAGATACTCGTCGAGCCGCTCCAGCCCGTCGCGGTAGTCGCGGCCCACCAGACCGGGCAGCAGCAGGCCGACATAACGGCCGACGAGATCGAGCGCACCGAATTCCATGCGCATCCCCCAGCGGACTTCCCGACCGCCTTCACCTTCCACGATCTCGAACCAGCTGTCCGCCTCGGTTCCGCCGAGTTCCAGCGTCATGTCGATACGACGTGGCGCTTCCGCCGAGACGATCCACAGCCGACTCGCCTCGGACTCCGGCGTTTCGTGCCAGACCAGCGTGGCGCCGACGCCCTGAACGGGGCCCTCGAGGCGCCATTCCATGTCCTGCCGGCGTGCCAGCCAGGGAGCCCAGTGGGTGAAGTGTCGCAGGTCGGCCAGGACCTCGTAGACGACGTCCTGCCGATGTTCCACCACGCGGGAGCGCTCGACTTCCACGCTCGTCGGCAGCAGGAAGCCGATGACGATCAGGGCCACCACCAGCGCCAGCAGGATGCCGAACAGTTTTCTGATCATGATTGCTACCTCTCGCTCCTCACGGCCAGGGATCACCGGGCCGACGTTCGTGCCGATCTTCCAGTTCCTCGCCGAACTCTTCGTCCCACTCCCAATCGTAGCGCTTGACCGGCGGGCGGTCGTCGTCGCGAAACACGAAGGCCAGGATCACGCCGATCATCATGCCGCTGGCGTGCAGTTCCCAGCTGCTCGAGGCATTGACGGGCAACGCGCCCCAGAGCATCGATCCGTACAGGAACCAGATCATCAGGGACACGCCCACCGAACGCAGATCGCGCTTGAGTATTCCCGAAACGAAAACGAAAGCCAGGATGGCGTATACCAGACCGCTGGCCCCGATGTGCAGACTGGAACGCCCGATCACCCAGGCCAGGGCCGCGCTGCCCAAATACATCACCGGCAGCGCCTTGAGTGCGGAATTCGGGTAAAGGAACAACATCGCCACCCCGCCGATGAACAGCGGCACGGTGTTGGATGCGATATGCGCCAGGTGCGCATGCAGCAAGGGCGTGGTGGCCAGGCCCAGCAGCCCCACGCCCTCGCGTGGGCGCAAGCCGAATCGGGCAAGATCCAGCCCGGCGATCCAGTCGAATAGAAAGACCGACCACATCACCGCGATGAAGCCCGCGGTCAGGCGGACGGCGAGCCAGAAATTGCGCTGCGCCCGCTTCGATCCAGCATAGTCGGGATCGGGTCGCCGAAGATGCATCAGGCTGCGCTGCCCTGCGGCAAGGCACCGGCGACGATCGAGTGGCAGCGGCGGCGGAGCTCGCCCGAACTCTTATGGGACAATCCGGCGGTTTCCATCGGCGCATGCACGATCATGCGCACGCGTCCTGGCCGGATCCGCAGGCTCCTGGCGGGCAGGATCTCACGCGTGTCGACCACGGTCACGGGCAGGATCGGCAACTGCTGGTCAATGGCCACCCGGAAAGCGCCTTTCTTGAAGGGCAGCAGTTCTCCCGTACGGCTGCGCGTCCCCTCGGCGAAAAACATCAGCCCGGTACCGGCCTTGAGGCGACCGACCGCGCGATTGATCGCCTTGCGCGCCTGGTCGGGGTCGGCGCGGTCGATGAAGATGTGCCCGATGGCACGGCACCCGGCCGCCACGAAGGGAATCCGGCTCAACTCGGCCTTGGCCACCCAGCGCAGGTCGAGGCCGATCCACCCGTAGATGACCGGGATATCGAACTGGCTCTGGTGATTGGCGACGACCACGTAGCTCTGCTCCGCATCGATATGCTCGAGACCTTCGACCTCCACGCGCACGGGCACCAGCCAGGTCAGCACGCGACCCCAGGGCACGGCGACCCAGAGATTGGCCAGGCGCGGCGAGACCAGCAGCGCCAGCGGCACAGCCAGCAAGGCGCCGACCAGGGTCGCCAACACGATCAGGGGCACGTAGACGAGCCACTGGTAGAGCGGATAGAGATTCAGCCAGGCGGGCCGGCTCGACGATCGGGAGGTGGTCATACCCGATTATGCTACACAAAAAAGGGGCGTCCGAAGACGCCCCCTGTCCGTGTCGCTCACGGCTTTCGAGAGCCGGCTCAGGCCGCTTCCGCGGCCTTGCCCTTTCCGCTCTCGAGCACGCGGCTCTCGCCGCTGCCGATCTCGATCTTGCGCGGCTTCATCCGCTCGGGCAGTTCACGCTGCAGTTCGATGTGAAGCAGCCCGTTCTCCAGGTCCGCGCCGGCCACCTTCACGTGGTCGGCGAGCTGGAAGCGGCGCTCGAAAGAACGATTGGCGATGCCGCGGTAGAGGAACTGGCGCTCGCCGTTATCCTCCTCTGCCGCTTCCTGCTTGCTGCCGGAGACGGTCAGCGTGTTCTGCTCGGAGACGATGTCGAGCTCGTCCTGGCTGAAGCCCGCCACCGCCATGGTGATGCGGTAGCGATCCTCGCCCAGGGACTCGATGTTGTAGGGCGGATAACCGTTGCTGTCGACGCGCTGGGCGTTGGACAGCATGTCGGCCAGGCGATCGAAGCCGATGGCCGTGCGGTACAGGGGTGAAAGATCGAAGGTGTTCATAACCGTATCCTCCTTTGAGAAGCAATCGGTGTTGTCGGTTGATGCCCGCCTGTCTCAGGCCGGGCTCTGCGAGATCCCTTGCGGCGATCTCGGTTTCAGAAATAGGCGTCGCCGCCCAGTTTTTCAAGGTTGGGTGTTGCTAGGTTTCAGGTTTCAGGTTTCAGGTTTCAGGAAGAAGGGGTTCGGGGTTCGGGGTTCCGGAAAACAACTGGGTTCGGATGTCTGTGGCGCGAAGAATCAGACCTCCATATGGAAGCCGGGGCCCAATCCATCCCGGTCATCCGGTGGCACGAACCTTCCGCGGCGCAGCCGCCCCGCAATCCTTCGACGCTACCCCAGAAATCCGGAACCCCGAACCCGGAACCCGGAACCCCTTCTTCCGGAACCCGGAACCCGTCTTTTCCTGAACCCTGCAACCTGAACCCTGAAACCTCAATACTCGACTTCCACGACCTCGAGCACACGTTCCCCGGTCGGCGTGCGCACGGAGACTTCTTCGCCTACCGCCTTGCCCAGCAAGGCGCGCGCGACCGGTGAATCGACGGAGATCCAGCCCTTTTCCGCATCGGTCTCGTCGGCGCCGACGATGCGGTAGCGCACCTCGCTGCCGTCCATCTCGGCCAGGGTGACCGTGGCGGCGAAGAAGACCTTGCCGGGATTGTCGCGGCGCGACGGAACGGGACGAACCTCGTCGAGACGCTTGCGGAGGTAGCGCACGCGCCGGTCGATCTCCCTGAGCTGCTTCTTGCGGTAGATGTACTCGGCGTTCTCCGAGCGGTCGCCTTCGGCCGCGGCTGCCGAAAGCGCCCGGGTGACTTCCGGGCGCTTCTTCTCCCACAGGTGCTTGAGTTCGTCCTGCAGCTGCCGGTGACCGGCCTGCGTGATGTGCGGACTCCGGGGCAGGACTAAAGCCCCCCGCGCGTGAGCTTGACCGGATCGAGCAGTTCCTCGAGCTCCTCGCGGGTGAGGTCGGTCATCTCGGCGGCGACATCGAGGATCGGGCGGCCTTCGGCGTAGGCCTTCTTGGCGGCCGCCGCGCCCTTCTCGTAGCCGATGACCGGGTTGAGCGCGGTCACCAGGATGGGATTGCGCGCCAGTGCCTCGCCCAGCCGATCCTCGCGCACCTTGAAGCTGGCGATGGCGCGGTCGGCGAGCAAGCGCGCGGCGTTGCCCAGGATGGTCAGGCTGTCGAGCAGGCTGGCGGCAACCACCGGCAGCATCACGTTGAGCTGGAAGTTGCCCGATTGCCCGGCCACAGTGATCGTGCCGTCGTTCCCGATCACGCGCGCGGCGACCATGCACACGGCCTCGGGAATGACCGGGTTGACCTTGCCCGGCATGATCGAGCTGCCCGGCTGCAGGGCCTCGAGCTCGATCTCGCCGAGGCCGGCCAGGGGACCGGAATTCATCCAGCGCAGGTCGTTGGCGATCTTCATCAGAGCCACTGCCAGGGACTTGAGCTGGCCGGACAGTTCAACCGCAGCATCCTGGCTGGCGATGCCCTCGAACTTGTTGTCGGCCGAGGCAAACTCGAAACCGGTCGACTTGGCCAGGCGGGCGGCGAAACGGCGGCCGAAGGCCTCGTGCGCGTTGATGCCCGTGCCCACGGCGGTACCGCCCTGCGGCAGGTAACGCATGCGCGAGAGCGCGTCGCGAATGCGCTGCTCGGCGCTGGCGATCTGCGCCGCCCAGGTCGCCAACTCCTGTCCCAGCGTCACGGGCATGGCGTCCATCAGGTGCGTCCGGCCCGTCTTGGCCACCTCGGCCAGCGCTTCGGAGCGCTTGCGAAGCGTATCCTGCAGGTGATGCAGGGCCGGCAGGACGTGTTCGGCCGCCGTCAGGCAGGCGCTGACCTGGATGGCGGTGGGGATCACGTCGTTGGAGCTCTGGCCCATGTTGACGTGATCGTTGGGGTGGATGCCCAGCTCGCCGTCGGGATCGGCCAGGTGCGCGATCACCTCATTGGCGTTCATGTTCGAGCTCGTGCCCGAACCGGTCTGGTAGACGTCGACCGGAAAATGCTCGTCGACTTCGTTGGCCGCGACCCGGCCGGCGGCCCGAACGATGGCACGGGCACGGTCGGCGTCGAGCAGCTCCAGCTCCTCGTTGGCCTCGGCGCAGGCGGCCTTGATCAGGCCCAGGGCCCGGATGAATGGCGCGGGCATGCGCTGTCCGCTGACGGGAAAGTTGTTCACGGCGCGCTGGGTCTGCGCACCCCACAGGGCGTCGGCGGGCACCTGCAGCTCACCCATGCTGTCCTTCTCGATACGGAAATCGCTCATGTCTTCGTGTCCAGTGTGAGGCGGTGTGGAAACCGGCGATTATAACGCCGCACCCTGCTCTTTCTCTCCCGATCGGACGCTGCCGCGTGAGATAATGCCGCCATGATCGACAAGCTGATTGCCTCCCTGCGCATCTTCGCGGCCGGCCTGCTGCTGGCCGCCAATTCCGTCGCTCACATCCTGCCCCTGCTCGTGGTCGCCCTGGTCAAGCTGGTGCTGCGGGTTCCGGCCGTGACCGGCGGCTGCGATCGCGCGCTTGCGGCCATCGCGGCAAGCTGGATCGACTTCAACTCCTGGCTTTTCGACCACCTGACCTCGACGCGCATCGAGGTCGAAGGCCTGCCCGAAGCGGACATGAACGGCCAGATGCTGGTGGTCTGCAATCACCAGAGCTGGGTCGATATTCCCGTCCTGCAGAAACTGTTCAACCGGCGCCTGCCCCTGCTGCGCTTCTTTCTCAAGAGCCAGCTGATCTGGGTGCCGCTGCTGGGTCTGGCCTGGTGGGCGCTGGATTTCCCGTTCATGAAGCGCTACACGCGGGCACAGATCGAGCGCAAGCCACAGCTGGCCGGACGCGACATCACCGCCACGCGCCGTGCCTGCCGGAAGTTCAAGCACATCCCCGTGGCCATCGTCAATTTCGTGGAGGGCACCCGCTTCACGCCGGCCAAGCACGCGGCGCAGCGCTCGCCCTACCGTCACCTGCTCAAGCCCCGCGCCGGCGGCGTCGCCTTCACGCTCGACGCCATGGGCGACGCGCTCGACACCCTCGTCGACGTCTCCATCGCCTACCCCGACCGGCGCCCCAGCCTGGCCGACCTGTTCGCCAATCGCGTGCGCGAGATTCGTGTCCGGATCAGGCGCCTGCCGATTCCCGAACGGCTGCGCGGCGGCGACTACCAGAAGGACCCGGAATACCGCCGCGGCATCCAGGAGTGGGTCAACCAGCTGTGGAAGGAAAAGGACGCGACCCTCGAGACGCTCAGCGCCGACGCGGCCTGAGCGACGCTTGCGCCCCGGGGCCCGGGCGGCAAGAATGGCGCCAGGCTCTCACTCCGGGAACGCCCGATGCCCATGCTCGGTCGCGCCAATTGATTAGAGTTTGTTAATATAAAATCCGAATCAAACCCCGAGGCGCCAAAATGTCCCGCGTGACCCTTATCGGATCCGGGTTCGCCGCCCTGACCGCCGTTCGCGAACTTCGCCGGGCCGACCCCGACCTGGGCATCGACCTGGTCTCTCCCCGCGCCGAGCTGGTCTACTACCCGGG
Source organism: Wenzhouxiangella sediminis (assembly GCF_003410055.1). Taxonomy (GTDB): domain Bacteria; phylum Pseudomonadota; class Gammaproteobacteria; order Xanthomonadales; family Wenzhouxiangellaceae; genus Wenzhouxiangella; species Wenzhouxiangella sediminis. The sequence goes on from NZ_QUZK01000014.1 coordinate 36,135, forward strand.
CACCATCTGGATTCCCACCGGCAAGCGCCGGCCCGAGGACCTGGTCGTGCCGCTCGATCGCTTCTTCGAGCGCATGCGCGTCGATCACCACGCCACGCGGGCGATCGGCCTGTCGGACGACGGACGAACGCTGCGGACCGAAACGGGGGACATCGCCAACGACGGCCTGGTCATCGCCTGCGGCGGCCAGTTCCTGCGCAGGCTGCCCGGTATCGAGCACAGCATCCTGCCCTGCGGCGGCCCCCAGGAGATCGCCCGCCTGCGCGATCGCCTGCAAACCCTGGAATCGGGGTCGATCGCCTTCGGCTTTGCCGGCAACCCGAAAGAACCTTCGGCCATGCGCGGCGGACCGGTGTTCGAATTCCTGTTCGGCATCGACACCTGGCTTCGCAAGCAGGGACGGCGGGACCGATTCACCCTGCACTTCTTCAGCCCGGCCGAAAAGCCCGGCCAGCGCCTCGGCGGCAAGGCGGTCGACCGCCTCCTCGAAGAGATGAAAAAGCGCGGCATCCGCACGCACCTGGGCCGCAAGCCGAAGCGCTTCAGCGCCGACGGCGTCGAAACGGAAACCGAGTCCTTCGCGGCCGACCTGATCCTGTTCATGCCCGGCATGACCGGCAACGACTGGTTCGACGACACCACGCTGCCCCGCTCGGACGGCGGCATGATCCGCGCCGATGAACACTGCCGGGTCGGGGGCTTCGAACGCGTCTACGTCGCCGGCGACGCCGGTTCCTTCCCCGGACCCGGCTGGATGCCCAAGCAGGCGCACATGGCCGACCTGCAGGCCGAGGCCGCGGCGAAGAACCTGCTCGCCGAGCTGTCCGGAAGACCGGCCGATGCCACCTTCAAGAGCGAGCTGATGTGCATCGTCGATCTCTACGACCGGGGCATCCTGGTGACGCGGAACGAGCGGGGCAACCGCGTCCTCCCGCCCCTGCGGGCCATGCACTGGGCCAAGCGCCTGTTCGAGTGGAAATACCTGCGGCAGTATCGTTGAGAAACCGGCGAACCTGAACCAAAGGTCAATGGGCGGCCGGGCGCGAGCATGGCAGGCTGCAACTCGAACCCGACCATCGTCCACACCCATGCTGAGAACCCTCCTGATCGCGACCCTGGCCCTGCTCGCCGGCACCCCGGTGTCGGCCGACGAAGGCATCGTCCAGAAGAGAGAGTTCGTGACCGAGGACTTCACCACCTTCGGCGGCGAGACCATTCCCGAGCTGCGCGTCGGCTGGGAAGCCTACGGTGACCTGAATGCCGAGCGCGACAACGTCGTCCTGGTCACGCACTTCTTCTCGGGCACTTCGCACGCTGCGGGGCGCTATCACCCGGACGACCCCGAGGCGGGCTACTGGGACGCCATCATCGGGCCGGGCAAGGCCATCGACACCGACCGCTTCTACGTGATCAGCGTCGATACCCTGGTCAACGCCAATGTCCACGACGAGCACGTCATCACGACCGGCCCGGCGACCGTCAATCCGGCCACCGGCGAGCCATGGGGCCTGGACTTTCCGGTGGTGACCATCCGCGATTTCGTCGAAGTTCAGAAGCGCCTGCTCGATTCGCTCGGGATCGAGCGGCTGCACGCCGTGATCGGCGCCTCGATGGGCTCCTTCCAGGCGCTCGAGTGGGCCGTGGCCCATCCCGATCGCGTCGAACGCATGGTCTCCGTCATCGGCGCCGGCCGGATGGGCGCCTGGGAGATCGCACTACTCGAACACTGGGCGAGTCCGATCCGCCTGGATGCCAACTGGCGCGGCGGCGACTACTACGGCCACGACCGTCCGATAGAGGGCCTGACCGCGAGCCTGATGCTGATTACCCAGAACGCCCTGCATCCGGATTTCTTCGAAATGCAGTTTCCCGGCCACAGCAACCTGCCCGCCGAAGCACTGGCAAACCTCGACGGCGACTTCGCCGTCACCGACTGGCTGCGAGAACGTGCCCGGCAGCGCGCGACGGTTTCCGACGCCAATCATATTCTCTACCTGACGCGCGCCAGCCAGTTGTTCATTGCCGGCCATGGCCCGGACCTGGCGGACGCCATGAGTCGCGTGCGCGCCAGGACCCTCTTCCTGCCGGCCTCCGGCGACCTGCTGCTGCGCCCGGGGCTGGCGCAGGAGACCCACGACCTCCTGGTCCGCGCCGGCAAGGACTCCACGCTGGATTACCTGGCCGGCCCGATGGGACATCTCAACGGCGTGACTTCGATCGACCAGGCGGAAGATAGGCTGCGTGCATTCCTCGAGGAATGACCGGTCGACGGGACCGTCCGGGGAGTCAATCCGGTGGCCCGCTGCGGTATCATTACGGATTGCCCGAATCGACGCGCAAGACTCAATGGATACCCACGCCCTGACCGCCCTTTCGCCCCTGGACGGACGCTATGCCCAGAAGCTCGCGGGCCTGCGCTGGCTCGCCTCCGAAGCGGGGCTGATCCGACACCGCGTCCGTGTGGAGGTGGCCTGGTTCAAGGCACTGGCGGACGAAGCGGCCTTCACCGCCCTGCCGGAACTCTCCCGCGAGGACGGGCAATTCCTCGACCGGCTGGTCGAAGAGTTCGGCGAGGTCGACGCGGCCGCCGTCAAGGCGATCGAAAAGACCACCAATCATGACGTCAAGGCGGTCGAATACTGGCTCAAGGAACGCCTGACCGAGCGTGAATCGCTCAAGCCCTACACCGAGTTCGTTCACTTCGCCTGCACCTCCGAAGACATCAACAACCTCGCCTGGGCGCTGATCATCAAGCACTCGGTGATCGAGGAACTCGACCCGCTGCTGGCGCAGATCGACAAGCGCCTGGCGGCGATGGCGAAGGACACCGCGCAGATGCCGATGCTCTCGCGCACGCACGGCCAGACCGCCTCGCCGACGACGCTGGGCAAGGAGATGGCCAACGTGGTCTTCCGCCTGCGCCGCCAGCGCCGCGCCCTCGACCAGGTCGAGGTCACCGGCAAGATCAACGGCGCAGTCGGCAACTTCAACGCCCACATGGCCGCCTGCCCCGACGTCGACTGGCCGGCCCTGGCCCGCGATTTCGTCGAGGACCTCGGCCTGGTGTGGAATCCCTACACCACGCAGATCGAACCGCACGACATGATCGCCGAGGCCGCGCATGCGCTGATGCGCATCAACACCGTGCTGCTGGACTTCGCCCGCGACGCCTGGGGCTATGTTTCCTGGGGCTACTTCCGCCAGAAGCTGGTCGAAGGCGAAGTCGGCTCCTCGACCATGCCGCACAAGGTCAACCCGATCGATTTCGAGAACGGCGAAGGCAATCTCGGCCTGGCCAACGCCCTGCTCGATCACCTCGCCGGCAAGCTGCCGGTCTCGCGCTTCCAGCGCGACCTGACCGACTCGACCGTGCAGCGTTCCCTGGGCTCGGCCTTCGGCTACTGTTCCCTGGCCTGGCAGTCGATTCTCAAGGGTCTCGACCGCATCGCGCCCAACGAGCAGCGCCTGGCCGAGGACCTCGAGCGCGCCTGGGAAGTGCTGGCCGAGGCGGTGCAGACGGTCATGCGCCTGCACGGGGTGCCGGAACCCTATGAAAAGCTCAAGGCCCTGACCCGCGGCCGCGGCATCGACCGGGAAAGCATCCGGCAATTCATCGCCGAGCTCGACATCTCGGAGGCCGACCGCGACCGCCTACTCGAACTCACGCCTTCGACCTACATTGGAAACGCGATTCAGATGGCACGCGACATCGATCGCTACGTGTGACCGGGCCGATGGCGTCAGTCAATCGCCGGAAACCGGAGCAATATCGGCACATTCAGCCCAATCAAATGCCGGCCCCCGTTATAATCAACGGTCTTTGACCGGGCCCCCGAGCAGAGCCACGCTTGTCATGACCGATTTCCTTCAGGAGCAATACCGGAACTCCCATCTTTCCGGCGGCAACGCCGACTATGTGGAGGCCTTCTACGAAGCCTGGCTGGATGATCCCGAATCCGTCCCCGAGAACTGGCAGAAACTGTTCTCCCAGCTGTCGGATTCGGTCGATACCGAAACCCGCCACCGCCGGATCGAGGCGCACTTCCAGGCCCTGGCCGCCAACGGTCACTACAGCGCCGGAACGGCCGCCGAGGACTTCAAGCAGGCCGGCGTCCTTCGCCTGATCAACGCCTATCGCGTGCGCGGCCACCAGCGAGCCAAGCTCGACCCGCTCGGCATCAGCGAGCGACCGCAGGTACCCGACCTGGAGCTCGGCTTCCACAGCCTCGACGAGTCCGATCTCGACACCAAGTTCCACAGCGGCTCCCTGGCCGGCCCGGACCACCTGCCGCTGAGAGACATCGTCGAGACCTGCCGCGAGACCTATTGCGGCAGCATCGGTGTCGAGTACATGCACATCACCGACACCAACCAGCGCCGCTGGCTGCAGCAGCGCCTGGAGGGTGCGCGCGGCAACTACACGCCGGAGGCCGAAGAGCGTCGTCGCCTGCTCGACAAGCTGTCCTCCGCCGAAGGCCTCGAGAAATACCTGCACTCGAAGTACGTCGGCCAGAAGCGCTTTTCGCTGGAAGGCGGGGAGAGCATGATCCCGCTGCTCGACACCCTGATTCGCCACACCGGCAGCCAGGGCGTGCGCGAGATGGTCATCGGCATGGCCCATCGAGGCCGACTCAACGTGCTCGTCAACATCCTGGGAAAGAGCCCGCGCGACCTGTTCGCCGAATTCGAGGGAAAGATCGCCGCCGACGATCCCAATCGTTCCGGCGACGTGAAATACCACATGGGTTTCAGTTCCGACGTACCGACCCCGGGCGGCCCGATGCACCTGGCCCTGGCCTTCAATCCCTCGCACCTGGAAATCGTCAACCCCGTGGTGGCCGGCTCGGCGCGTGCGCGCCAGACCCGCCTCCGCGACGACCGCCGCGAGCAGGTCCTGCCCGTTCTGGTGCACGGCGACGCGGCCATCGCCGGCCAGGGCGTCAACATGGAATTGCTCAACATGTCGCAGGCGCGCGGTTTCGCCGTCGGCGGCACGTTCCACGTCGTGGTCAACAACCAGATCGGCTTCACCACCTCCAACCCGCTCGACGCGCGTTCGACCCTGTACTGCACCGAAGTCGCCAAGATGGTCCAGGCGCCGATCCTGCACGTCAACGGCGACGACCCCGAGGCCGTGCTGTTCGCCACGCGCGTGCTCGCCGACTTCCGCCGCGAGTTCAAGAAGGACGTGGTGCTCGACCTGGTCTGCTATCGTCGCCTCGGCCACAACGAAGCCGATGAGCCGGCCGCCACGCAGCCGCGCATGTACGAGACCATTCGCAAGCTCGATCCGGTGCGCAAGCAGTACGCCGATACGCTCATCAAGGAAGGCCTGGTCGACAAGAAGACCATCGACAAGGCCAACGAGGGCTACCGCGACAAGCTCGACGCCGGCGAGCCCGTTGTCGACCTGCTCGGCGAGGACGAAGCGGTCGAGACGGTCGACTGGGACCCGTATCTCGACGGCGACTGGCGCGAGGAAGTGACGACCGGCGTCGATGCCGGCAGCATCCGCGAACTGTCCGAGCGCCTGACCACCCTGCCCGAGGGCTTCGAGCCGCACAAGCAGGTGCAGCGCATCATCGACTCGCGCAGGAAGATGGCCTCCGGCGAATCGCCCATGGACTGGGGCTTCGCCGAAACTATGGCCTACGCCACCCTGATCGAGGGCGGCCACGGCCTGCGCCTGGTCGGGCAGGATTCAGGCCGCGGCACCTTCTTCCACCGCCACGCCGTTCTGCACAACCAGGCCGACGGGTCTTCCATGCTGCCGCTGCAGCAGTTCACCGACGATCCGCGTCGCGTGACCGTGATCGATTCACTGCTGTCGGAGGAGGCGGTACTCGGCTTCGAGTACGGCTACGCCACGGCCGAGCCGTCCACGCTGACGATCTGGGAGGCCCAGTTCGGCGACTTCGTCAACGGCGCGCAGGTGGTCATCGACCAGTTCATCGCCTCCGGCGAGGCCAAGTGGGGTCGTCTGTGCGGCCTGGTCATGTTCCTGCCGCACGGCTACGAGGGCCAGGGACCGGAGCATTCCTCGGCCCGGCTGGAGCGCTTCATGCAGCTGTGCTCGGGCGCCAACATCCAGGTCTGCGTGCCCACCCTGCCCTCGCAGATGTTCCACATGCTGCGCCGGCAGATGCTGCGCCGGTTCCGCAAGCCGCTGATCGTGATGACGCCCAAGTCGCTGCTGCGGCACAAGGCTTCGACCTCGTCGCTCGACGATCTCGAGAACGGTCAGTTCCAGCTGGTCATCGACGACCCGGCCGGGCCGGATCCGAAGAAGGTCGAACGCGTCGTCTTCTGCGCCGGCAAGGTCTACTTCGACCTGGCCAAGCAGCTCGAAGAGGACGGGGTCGACAACGTCGCCCTGGTCCGCGTCGAGCAGCTCTACCCCTTCCCGCGCGAGGAAGTCCAGGCAATCATCGCGCGCTACGACAAGGCCGATGAGGTGGCGTGGTGCCAGGAAGAGCCCATGAACCAGGGCGCCTGGTTCCAGATCCGCCACCACCTCCAGGCCTGCATCCGCGACGGGCAGGCGCTCGGCTACGTCGGACGCCACGGCTCGTCGTCCCCGGCCGTTGGCTACTATCAGGTCCACCTCGAACAACAAAAGCGCCTGGTCGGCGAGGCGCTGACCCCAGGCAAATTCACGGAGTAAGTAACCCATGAGCGTTGAAGTCAAAGTCCCCAACCTGCCCGAGTCCGTTTCGGACGCGACCGTCGCGAAGTGGCACAAGAAGCCCGGCGACGCGATCGAGCGCGACGAGAACCTGGTCGACCTGGAAACCGACAAGGTCGTGCTGGAAGTCCCCGCCCCGGCCGACGGCGTGCTAAAGGACATCAGCGCCGAGGAAGGCGAGACCGTCACTGAAGGCCAGGTGCTGGGCCTGATGGAAGAAGGCGAAGCGCCGAGCAAGTCGGAGCAAGACGAATCCGCCGACGAAGGCGAGGAAGCCTCCGGGGACAAGACCAAAAAGGATTCCGGCGAAGACAGGAAAGCCGACAGCGGCGGCGAGAAGAAATCCGGCCGCTCGAAGGACGCCGAAAAGGACCTGCCTCCCTCGGCCCGCCGCATGGTCGCCGAGAACGACCTCGACGCCAGCCAGATCGAAGGCAGCGGTCGCGGCGGACGCGTGACCAAGGGCGACGTGATGAGCCACATGGCCGGCGGCGCTACCGGGCCGCGCCCGGAAGAACGCGTCAAGATGTCGCGGCTTCGCTCACGCATCGCCGAGCGCATGAAGGAAGCCCAGAACACCGCCGCCATCCTGACCTCCTTCAACGAGGTCGATCTCAAGGCGGTCATGGACATCCGCAGCCGCTACAAGGAAGACTTCCAGAAGAAGCACGGCATCAAGCTCGGCTTCATGTCCTTCTTCGTGAAAGCCGCCTGCGAAGCGCTGCAGAAGCATCCGGTGGTCAACGCCTCGGTCGACGGCGACGAAATCATCTACCACGGCTACCAGGATGTCGGCATCGCGGTGTCCACCGACCGCGGCCTGGTCGTGCCGGTGCTCAGAGACGCCCACCGCATGGGTCTGGCCGAAATCGAACAGGGCATCGCCGACTACGCCGAAAAGGCGCGCAAGGGCACGATCCAGCTCGACGACCTGCAGGGCGGCACCTTCACCATCACCAACGGCGGCGTGTTCGGCTCCCTGCTTTCCACGCCGCTGCTCAACATGCCGCAGAGCGCGATCCTGGGCATGCACACCATCAAGGAGCGCCCGGTCGCCATCGACGGCGAAATCGTCATCCGCCCGATGATGTACATCGCCCTGTCCTACGACCACCGCATCATCGACGGCAAGGACGCCGTCCAGTTCCTGGTGGCGATCAAGGAAGCCCTGGAAGACCCGGCGCGCATGCTGCTGGGGCTCTAAAGAAAAATTGTCCACAGATGAACACAGATAAACACAGATGAAAATAAGAAATTCTTGATTAGACAGTTATTGAGATTTTGATGTTCAGTATTCCAATCAGAGGATTGCTCGCAACTGAATGAATTCGGAAACCGATTTTTTTATCCGTGTTCAATTGTGTTCATCTGTGGACCATTAAGGTTTTAAATCAAGGAATTAAAATGGCTGACAAGGAATTCGACGTAATCGTGATCGGCGGCGGCCCCGGCGGGTATGTGGCCGCCATCCGCGCCGCGCAACTCGACCTCAAGGTCCTGATGGTCGACGATCGCAAGGGCAAGGACGACAAGCCCGCGCCGGGCGGCACCTGCCTGAACATCGGCTGCATCCCTTCCAAGGCGCTGCTGGATTCCTCCAAGCACTTCGCCCACGTGCGCGACGACTACGCCGATCACGGCATCCAGGTCAACGACGTCAGCATCGACGTCGGCCAAATGCTCAAGCGCAAGGACCAGGTGGTCAAGCAGCTCACCGGCGGCGTGACCCAACTCCTGAAGGCCAACAAGGTCGAGTTCGTCAACGGCCGCGGCAAGCTCAAGGCCGACCGCGAAGTGGAACTGACCCCGCACGACGGCGACGCCTACGCGGTCAAGGGCAAGCATGTGATCCTGGCCGCCGGATCGGTGTCCTTCTCCATCCCGAACGTGGAGATCGACAACGAAGCGATCGTCGACAACATCGGCGCGCTCGAATTCCAGGAGGTGCCGGAACGCCTTGGCGTGATCGGCGCCGGCGTCATCGGTCTGGAGATGGGCAGCGTCTGGTCGCGACTGGGCAGTGAGGTCATGCTCTTCGAAGCCCTCGACGAATTCCTGCCGGCCGTCGACAAGGACATCTCCCGCGTCGCCGCCAGAGAGTTCAAGAAGCAGGGTCTCGACATCCGCCTGGGCACCAAGGTCTCGGGGGCCGATGTGAAGGACGGCAAGGTCACAGTCACCTTCGAAGACTCCGATGGAGAGCACAGCGAGACTTTCGACAAATTGCTCGTCGCCGTCGGCCGCAAGGCTGCCACCGAAGGCCTGCTGGACGACGATGCCGGCGTCAAGCTGACCGACCGCGGCCAGATCGAAGTCGACGACCACTGCCGCACCTCGGCAGAGAACGTCTGGGCCGTGGGCGACCTGGTGCGCGGCCCGATGCTGGCGCACAAGGCTTCCGAAGAAGGCATCGCGGTGGTCGAGACGATCGCCGGCGGCCACGGGCATTTCGGTCACGACACCGTGCCCTGGGTGATCTACACGGACCCGGAAATCGCCTGGGTGGGCAAGACCGAAAAGCAGCTCAAGGACGATGGCGTCGAATACCGCGCCGGCAACTTCCCCTTCGCCGCCACCGGCCGCGGCCTGGCCATGGGCCATGCGCCCGGCTCGGTGAAGGTCATCGCGGACGCCGAAACCGACCGTGTCCTGGGCGTGCAGATCGTCGGGCCCAACGCCTCCGAGCTGATCGCCGAGTGCGTGGTGACGATGGAATTCGCGGGCGCATCCGAGGACCTGGCCCGGATCATCCATGCCCACCCGACCCTGTCGGAGGCCGTCCACGAGGCCGCCCTGGCCGTGGACAAGCGCGCCATTCACAAAGCCAACTAAGAGGCTTGAGTTCCTGTAACCGCAGATTTCTCAGATTGACGCAGATTTGAACAGAGGCTTTCGATATCAATCTGCGCGAATCTGCGTAATCTGCGGTTTTAACGAACTCCGCGAGGAAGCACAGTGAGTAATATTCCCGACACCTTCCGCGCCTTCCGGATCAGCGACGACGAGGACGGCTACCGCGGCGAGCTGGTCGAGCAATCCATCGACGCGCAGTCGGAGGGTGACGTCGTCATCAAGGTCGCCTACTCGAGCGTCAACTACAAGGACGCGCTTGCCGGCACCGGCAAGGGCAAGATCCTGCGCAAGTTCCCGCTCAACGGCGGCATCGACGCCGCCGGCACCGTCGTGCAATCCGATCACGCCGACTTTTCCGAAGGCGACGAAGTCCTGATCACCGGCAGCGGCCTGTCGGAAACCCGCGACGGCGGCTACAGCGAGTACCTGCGGGTACCTTCCGACTGGCTGGTGCCCCTGCCCCAGGGGCTGAAGCTGCACGAGGCGATGATCCTCGGCACCGCCGGGTTCACCGCCGCACTGGGACTGTGGCGCATGGAAGCCAACGGGCAGAGCCCCGACATGGGTTCGATTGCGGTCACGGGCGCCAGCGGCGGCGTCGGCTCACTGGCCTGCGACATCTATTCGTCCGCCGGCTACGACGTCACGGCCATCTCCGGCAAGGAAGACGAATTCGAGTGGCTGCACGAGCTCGGTGCTTCCCAGTGCATCTCGCGGCACGAGCTCTACTGGCCCGAGTCGCCCCTGGCATCGGCGCAGTTCGCCGGCGCGCTCGACAACGTGGGCGGCGACATGCTCTCGGGTCTCACCCGGGTGATCCGGCCCTGGGGCAACATCGCTTCGTGCGGCATGGCCGGGGGCATCGGCCTGAACACCACCGTGATGCCCTTCATCATCCGCGGCATCACGCTGCTGGGCATCAATTCCGCCGGCTGTCCCTATCGGATCCGGAAGGAACTGTGGGAGCGCCTCGCCGGCGACTGGCGTCCGCGCCATCTCGACCGGATCGCCGCCGAAACCATCGACCTGGACCACCTGTCCGGCGCCTTCGATCAGCTTCTTTCCGGCGGCGGCAAGGGCCGGATCGTGGTGCGCGTCGCCGCGTCCTGAAGACGCATCCAAGGGGGGACCTGCCGCCCGGGTTTCGGGTATGATGGTTCCGATTCGAGCTTGAGCAACACAACTTTCAAGAAGGGATTCCCATGGCCAAGATTCTGATCGTAGACGACTCCGAGACCCACCTGTACTCGCTCCAGAAGATCGTCGAAGGCGGTGGCCACGAGGTCATTACTGCCTCCAGCGGCGAGGAAGGTGTCGAGCAGGCCAAGGCACACGTGCCCGACGTGATCCTGATGGACATCGTCATGCCCGGGCTCAACGGCTTCCAGGCCACGCGCCGCATCGCCAAGGAAGAGTCGACCGCGAACATTCCGATCATCTTCGTGACCACGAAGGACCAGGAAACCGACCGCATCTGGGGCATGCGCCAGGGCGCGGCCGCCTACATCACCAAGCCGGTCGACAAGAAAGAGCTGCTCAAGGCCATCAACAGCGCGCTCGGCGGCTGAACGAGACACCAGCCATGACGGTAACCGTTGGGGACCGAGTCCCCGAAGCGACCCTGACCGTGATGACGCCGGAAGGTCCCTCCGGTCAGTCGACCACGACCCTCCTCGGCGCCGGCACGACGGTCCTGTTCGCCGTGCCCGGCGCGTTCACCCCGACCTGTTCGGCGAGGCACCTGCCGGGTTTCGTCGAACGGGCCGAAGAGATCCGGGCCGCCGGCGCCGACCGCGTCGTGTGCATGGCGGTCAACGACGTGTTCGTCATGGACGCCTGGGGCAAGTCCGTGGGCGTGGGTGAAGCGATCGTGATGGCGGCCGACGGCAACGGCGAGTTCACGCGCGCTCTCGGCCTGGAAATGGACGCCAGCGGCTTCGGCATGGGCGAGCGCGCCCAGCGCTTCGCCATGATTGTCCAGGACGGCGTCATCAAGCACCTGATGGTCGAGGGACCCGGTGAATTCCGGGTCTCCACCGCCGACAGCGTCCTGGAGCGGCTCGGTTCCGGCGAGTGAGGCCTGGCCTCAGCCGCCGCCCGGGTAGCGGACCGGATTGACGCCCTGGGGCTCGATCCAGCCCAGCTGGAACGCGACCCACAGCAGGATCACCAGACCCAGCGAGAGCCCCACGCGCCAGCTCAGGCGCCGCACGGTGCGTTCACCCTCTCCTGAATCCTTGACCAGAAAATAGAAGCTGGACGCCAGGGTATACAGGATGACGAGAAAAGCAGCGATGATCAGGACTTTGCTGAGCAATGTAGAACTCCGGGCTGGGTATTGCGTCGATTATAATGCCGACCCGTCATGAGCAGGCCCTCCTCCTTCATCATCCGCTCGATACCGCACCTCGCGGCGGTCCTCGTGATCCTGATGTGTTCGCGGCTGGCCGTCTGGCAGTTCGACCGGGCGGACGAAAAGCGCGGCCTGATGCAGGCCTGGGAACAGGCCGGCGAAATCGCCCTCGGCGAGCCACTGCCCGCTGACGCGACCTATGCCGAAGTGCGCGCCACGGGCACCTTCGAGCCGTCCCGAAACGTCCTGCTCGACAATCAGATTCGCGCCGGCCAGGCCGGTGTGCACGTATTCACGCCCTTCCGGCCGGACGGCATGGAGCGCAGCTGGCTGGTCAACCGCGGCTGGCATCCGCTCGCTTCCAGGCAAGCCCCCCTGCCCCGGGTCGGCGTCCCCGAAACGGCCACCTCGATCAGCGGCCGGCTGAGGAGCCCGCCGCGGGTCGGGCGCCAGCTGGGCGAAGCGCGTCCGCTCGATGCCGACAACTGGCCCAACCTGGTGACCTACCTGGATCTCGACCGCGTCGAGCAGGCGCTCGGTTCGCAACTCGCCGACCGCGTGATCCTGCTCGACCCGGCGCACCCCGCGCACCTGACCGGAGACGACTGGCGTCCGGTCAATTTCGGACCCGACCGCCATCTCGCCTACGCCTGGCAGTGGATCACGATGGCGGTCGCGGTGTTTCTCATCTGGGTCGCACTGACCTGGCGCAAGATTCGCAAATCATGAAAAAAACCACCATTTTCGCCGTCCTGGCGCTGTTTCTCGCCCCCGTCGTGATCGCCATCCTGCTCAACAGCCAGTGGCTCGACTGGCGCCCCGGCAGCACCCGGAACTACGGCGAGCTGCTCCAGCCGGCCATTCGACTGCCCGAGTTCGAGCTGCAGACGGCCTCCGGCGAGACCGTGACCCGGGAAACGCTGGCCGGCCAGTGGCAGCTGCTGCACTATCGTGCGGCCGGCTGCGACGACGCCTGCCTGGAAGACCTCTACTGGCTGCGCCAGATCCGTCTTGGCCAGGACCGCCACCAGCCGAAAGTGGCGCTGATGTTCGTCACGCCCGGCGAAATCGACGACGAAACCCTGGCAGCAATCCACGAGCTGGCCGAGGATTACCGCGTGTTCGAAAGCGACGCCGGCAGCGCCCTGTCCCCGGCCCTGCCGGACGCCGGACTCGAGGCAATCAGCTACATCGTCGACCCCAAGGGCCATATAATATTGCGTTACCCGCAGGATGCGGATCTCAACGGCATGCGCCGTGATCTGTCGCGCCTGCTCACCTGGACGCAGACCGGGCCGGAATAGGCCCGCATCCCTGGCTTACCGACCACCCCCGACGAGCGCAAATGACCGCAGCGACTGCATCAATCTGGCAGCGAACGCGCTTCTTTCTCGGCCTGTGCAAGCTGCGCGTGGTCGCGCTGATCGTCTTCACGGCCATCGTCGGCATGGCCCTGGCGACGCCCGGCATGATCCCGCTCGACGCCCTCATCTGGGGCACCCTCGGCATCGGTATGGCGGCGGCCTCCGCGGCGGCCATCAACCACCTGCTCGACGAGCGGGCCGATCGCATCATGGCCCGCACCCGCAATCGCCCGCTGCCCACCGGCCAGGTCAACCGCAAGCAGGCGCTGACCTTCGCCCTGTTGCTGGCGGCGGTGTCGATGGTGATGCTCACCGTGCTGGTCAACCCGCTGACCGCTGTGCTCACCTTCGCCAGCCTGATCGGCTACGCGGTGATCTATACCGCCTGGCTGAAGCGTGCCACGCCGCAGAACATCGTCATCGGCGGGGCCGCGGGTGCCGCGCCGCCGGTCCTGGGTTGGGTGGCCGTGACCGGCGACATCCACGCCCACGCCCTGATCCTTTTCCTGATCATCTTCGTGTGGACGCCGCCCCACTTCTGGGCGCTTGCCATCCACCGGCGCGAGGACTACGCCTCGGCCGATGTGCCCATGTTGCCGGTGACCCACGGCGTGAAGTTCACGCGCTGGCAGATCCTGTTCTATACCATCATCCTTGTTCTCGTCACAGTGCTGCCCTGGCTGACGGGAATGAGCGGTCTGGCCTACCTGGTCGGCGCCACGATTCTCAATATCGGGTTCCTCGGCTACGCGATCGCCATCATGCGTTCGAAGAACGAGCAACTCGCCATGAACATGTTCAACTACTCGGTGGTCTACCTGATGGCCCTGTTCGCCTTCCTGCTGATTGACCACTACCTGTTCAAGACTTCCGCGCAAGGACTGCTTCTGCAATGACCGACAACCGGAACACCAACACGCCGCTGCATCGCCTCGAATCGCATGACGATTTCGTCGGCCGCCACATCGGCCCCGATTCCGCGGACCAGCGCCGGATGCTCGACACGGTCGGCTGCGATTCGCTCGACTCCCTTGTTCTCGAGACCATGCCGGGCAGCATCCGCAGCGAGCGACCGCTTTCCCTCCCCGACAGCGACAACGAGGAACGGGTGCTCGAGCGCATTCGCGAGATGGCCTCGCACAACAGCGTGGCTCACTCGATGATCGGGCTGGGCTATCACCCGACCCTGACGCCGCCGGTCATTCTGCGCAACGTGCTGGAGAACCCCGGCTGGTACACCGCCTACACGCCCTACCAGGCGGAGATTTCCCAGGGGCGCCTGGAAGGCATGCTCAATTTCCAGCAGATGATCATGGATCTCACGGGCATGGAACTGGCCAATGCGTCGCTACTCGACGAAGCGACCGCGGCGGCGGAAGCCATGGCCATGCTCAAGCGCGTCAACCGGAAGAACAAGAGCGATGTCTTCCTGGTCGACGCCAATTGCCTGCCGCAAACCATCGACGTGGTCATCAACCGCGGGCGGCACATGGGCATCGACGTCCAGGTGCGCGAGAACCTGCGCTCCGCTGTCGCAGACACCGACTGCTTCGGCATCCTGGTTCAGTACCCCGGTGCCAACGGTGCCATAGAGCCCATCGGCGAGCTGGTCGACGAGGCCCACGAACGAGGTGCCCAGGTTGCGGTGGCAACCGATCCCATGGCCCTGCTGCTGCTCGAATCGCCCGGCCAGGCCGGGGCCGACGTGGTGGTCGGCAGCGCCCAGCGCTTCGGCGTGCCGATGGGCTACGGCGGGCCGCATGCGGCCTTCTTCGCCACGCGCGAGGACTACCGGCGCAGCGTCCCGGGGCGGATCATCGGCGTCTCCAAGGACCGCCACGGCAACGCCGCCCTGCGCATGGCGCTGCAGACTCGTGAGCAGCACATCCGCCGCGAGAAGGCGATGAGCAACATCTGCACCGCCCAGGCCCTGCTGGCGGTAATGGCCGGATTCTATGCCGTCTGGCACGGCCCGGAGGGGCTGAAGAAGATCGCCCGCCGCATCCACCGCCAGACCTGCATCCTGGCCCGGGGCATCGTCGACGCCGGCTTCGAGCTCGAAAGCGAGCACTTCTTCGATACCGTGTCGGTTCGCGTCGACGAGCCCGAGCGTCAAGCCCTGCTGCACCGCGCCCATCAAGCCGGGATCAACCTGCGCGCCGACCGCGACGGCTTCATCGGCATCAGCCTCAACGAGCAGACCCGGCGCCACCACCTCTCGTCGCTGCTCGGCATCTTCCGCGGCAACAAGGCCGACGAGATCGCCACACTCGACGAAGGCCTCGACGCCGATTTCCAGGCGATCCCGGAAGCCCTGCAACGTCAAACGCCCTACCTCGAGCACGAGGTTTTCGAACGCTACCAGTCCGAGACCGAGATGCTGCGCTATCTCAAGCGCCTGGAGAATCGCGATCTCAGCCTGGCCCATGCGATGATCCCGCTGGGCTCGTGCACCATGAAGCTCAACGCCACCGCCGAGATGATTCCCATAACATGGCCGGAGTTCGCCGAGCTCCATCCCTTCTGCCCCTGGGACCAGGCTCGCGGTTATCACCAGCTGATCGACGAGTTGGAAGGAATGCTGCGCGAGATTACCGGCTTCGACGCCGTCTCGCTGCAGCCCAATGCCGGCTCCCAGGGTGAATACGCCGGCTTGCTGGCGATCAAGGGCTGGCACGAGCACAACGGCGATGAGGGGCGCAACGTCTGCCTGATCCCGTCTTCCGCGCACGGCACCAACCCGGCCAGCGCGCAGATGACGGGCATGGACATCGTGGTGGTCAATTGCGACAAGCAGGGGAATATCGACCTCGACGACCTGGCCGCCAAGATCGACAAGCATCGCGAACGGCTCGCCGCCCTGATGATTACCTACCCGTCCACCCACGGCGTGTTCGAGGAAGACGTGGTCAGCATCTGCGAGCAGGTTCGTCAGGCCGGCGGCCTGGTCTATCTCGACGGTGCCAACCTCAATGCCCTGGTCGGCTGGTCGCGCGTGGCGCAGTACGCCGACGTCTGCCACCTCAACCTGCACAAGACCTTCTGCATTCCACACGGCGGCGGCGGACCGGGCATCGGCCCGATCGGCGTGCGCGAACACCTGATCCCCTTCCTGCCCGGCCACGGCAGCGGCCTGCTCGGCCCGGAGTTCGGCGCCAACCCGCCGATTGCCGCCGCTCCCTGGGGCAGCGCAGGCATCCTTCCCATTCCCTGGGTCTACATTCGTCTCATGGGCGCCGACGGTCTGCGCCGGGCGACCGAAGTGGCCATACTCAACGCCAACTACATCGCCAGGCGCCTGGAAGGTCACTACGACATCCTCTACACGGGACGCAACGGCCGCATCGCGCACGAATGCATCATCGACCTGCGCCCGTTCAAGGACAGCGCCGGCATCACCGAGGAAGACGTGGCCAAGCGAATGATCGACTACGGCTTCCACGCGCCGACCATGTCCTGGCCAGTGCCCGGCACCCTGATGATCGAGCCGACCGAAAGCGAGTCGAAGGCCGAACTGGATCGCTTCATCCAGACCATGATCGCCATCCGCCGCGAGATCGAGCGTGTGGCCAGCGGCGAGTGGGACGCCGAGGACAACCCGCTCAAGAACGCCCCGCACACCATCGAAGAGCTCGGCGCGGACGAGTGGCCGCACGCCTATTCGCGCCAGGAAGCCGGCTGGCCGGTCAAGGAACTGCGCCTGGGCAAGTACTTCGCACCGGTGGGTCGCGTCGACAATGTCTTCGGCGACCGCAACCTGGTCTGCTCCTGCCCGCCCATGGAAGACTGGCTCGAGGCTGGTTGAGGGTGTAGTCGGGCCAGCTCACGGCGGCGGTGGGCCTGCTTCAGTTCGACGCGGTGGCGAGGCCCTCAGCAGGCCCACCGCCGCCGTGAGCTGGCGGGGCGGTTAAAAATAGGTGGGCACTCGACACAGAGCGTTTGCCCCGGCCGGGGGACATCCGCTGAAGGCCTCGCCACCGCGTCGAACTGAAGTGGATGTCCCCCGGCCGGGGCAATAAGCGGTCTCGAACGAAAGCAACCCGAGACTCTAAGAGCGCGGCGCATTGACGCCCAGCCGACAAACTTACGGTTCGAAGGAAGTCCGGTCGGATACCAGATCGGACGCACGGTACAGCGCCAGCGATCCGGACCGATAAGGCTGGATGAAGACCGGCTCGGGCATCGCCCCCGCGAGGTGCTTGGTGCGGGTGGCAAGAATGGCATCCGGGTGGTCCGCCAACCAGGTGCGCGCCTCCTCGAAGCCGAGCTCCACGACCGGCTGGTGCAAGCGGCCCGTGTAATTGAACTGGCCCTGGTAATGGCCCAGCCATGCCACAGGCATCCCGCGCGACTGGTAGCTGTTCACCATCGAAGCGATCTCGCCGAGGTCATGACTCTTCCGCGCCGCGGCCACCGGGCCGCAGATTACCGCGAGGGCCAGCAGGCTCGTGGCCGCCAGATGGAACAAACCCGCCTCGGCCACAGACTTCGGCTTGCGCCAGGCTATCGCCACCGCCACCATCAGCAGCAATGCGCCCCATCCGGGAGAGATCGTCGCGACCCACTCCGGCCAGCTAGAGGGTCCGACACCGAGCCCGGCAATCATCATCGCCACGCCGAAGACGGTGAGGACCAGCGCCAGGGGCAGACCGTCCGGCCGACTGATTCGCACACCTGTATCGAGAATCCCGGCGAGTCCGGGACTCGCCAGCGCGAGCAGGGGCAGCAGGTAGTGCGCCTGCTTTCCCCCGACCAGGCTGAGAATGATGAAACCGAACAAAGCGCTGCCGAAGGACAGCTTCACCCCCCGATCGATGCGGATGCCCCGGACGGCCCGCCACAGCGGCGGCCAGAAGATCCAGGGCAATCCCAATAGCGGCAGCAGGGGCAGGTACCACCAGATTGGGCGGCCGTGCCCCATGTCGCCGCTGATGCGATCGGCCGTCTGCCGCCACAGTATCTCCGACAGGAAAGCGTCTCCGGCGGTCGACCAGGCCATCAGCAACCAGGCCAGAATGGGGACGGCCGCCAGGGCGAGGACCGCCGTCACGCGCAGGTACCATGAACTCCATCCGCCTTCCGGCTTGCTCGTCCACCAGGGCGCGGTCAGCATCGCGGGCAAGGTGTAGACCAGGATCACCGGCCCCTTGGAAAGAAGACCGAGCGCCAGACCCAGCGCCACCAGCGGCCAACGGACCGGCCGGCCGGCGAGACCATAGATCGCCAGCAGCGCCGAGAACACGACCAGGTAGTCGAACATGACGGCCGGAGCGTAGAGGGTCGCGAACCAGCCCGCGGCGAAGATCGCGGGCGCCAGGCTGCGAAGACTGAGCCGCTCGGGCCACAGGCGGGCGGCGATACCGCGAATGAGCAGCAGAGAGCCGATCACCGCAATGGGCTGGATTAACCGGGGCCACCAGTCGTTGACGCCGAAGACCGACCAGCCCGCGTGAATGAGCCAGAACAGCAGCGGCGGCTTGTGTGTGTAGAACGCGTCGTTGAGCATGGGCACGAGGAACTGCCCCTCCTGCCACATGTTCCATGCGACCGACAGGTAACGCGTTTCGTCCACTGGGAAGACCGGCCGGACGAAGATCGACAGCACGACAGGAATCAGCCAGAGGATCCAGACGGCCGCGGTATCCAGCCAAGGCAGCGCGTTCCTGGAGAGTTGCGCCTCGCGGCCGGTAAGGCTCATGTTCGAATAGGCGAGATCATTCATGCCGCCATTGTCCGCCCGAAATCATTAACCGGACGTTAGTTGGAGAGCATGCATCGGCGGACTATGGCAAATGCCCTATGCCGTTCGAATGGACAGAGTGGCGATGCCGGGCGTCAATGCGGGCCGGCCAGGTGGGCCGACCCGCGAAAGCCGGGATTCAGTCGATCTTCACCGGCGGTTGGGGACGCTCGGGGAAGGTCGGCGGATCGGCCTCGATCTGCTTCATCACTTCCTCGATGGCGCGCTCGAGCTGGGGATCCTCGCCGGCGATCACGCTGGCCGGGTCGTTCTCCACCTCGATGTCCGGCTCGACGCCCTCTCCCTCGATGACCCATTCGCCTTCGGTGTTGAGGAAGCCGAACTCGGGCACGTTGACCGAGCCGCCGTCGATCACCGGGCCGTGGCTTGTTATGCCGGTGACGCCGCCCCAGGACTTCTTGCCGATGAGCGGCCCCAACCCGGCATTTCGGAACTGCCAGGGGAAGATGTCGCCGTCGGAAGCGGAGTTCTCGTCGAGGATCGCAGCCATGTGGCCGTTGAAGGCCTCGCTGGGATAGGTCGAGACGTTCTCCATGGTGCGCGAATAGCCAAGCGAAAGCGGCTTGCGCGACAGGCGCTCGATGAGCATCTGCGAAACGTTGCCGCCGCCGTTGGAACGCACGTCGATCACCAGACCATCCTTGCGGATCTGGCCGTAGAACCACTTGATGAACTCGCGGATTCCGTCCGGCCCCATGTCGGGCACGTGCAGGTAGCCTACGCGACCGTCGGTCGCCTCGGTCACCCGGCGATGGTTGTCGAGTACCCAGGCCAGGTAGAACAGGTTGCTCTCGCCGCTGACCGGCTCGACCAGCACTTCACGCGTCTCGCCGCCGGACGCCCGCGACGAAACGGTCAGGGCCAGCGCCTGGCCGGACGGCACCGTCAGCCTGCGGAAGATGTTGTCTTCGGCCGACAGCGGCCGCCCGTTGATCGCCAGGATGTAGTCGCCTTCGGACACGTCCACGCCCGCCTCGGTCAGCGGCGAGCGGTAGCGCGGTTCATCGTTCTGGCCTTCCAGGATCCGCGCGACGCGATAGCGCCCGTTGTCCGTCTCGAACCGCGCGCCCAGCAGGGCCACCGAAGGCCGTTCGGGCAGGCCTTCGTCGCCGCCGGAGACATAGGCGTGCGAAATGTTGAGCTCGGCGATCATCTCGCCCATGACGTAGTTCAGGTCGCTGCGGTGAGCGACGTGCTCGAGCAGCGGACGATAGCGATCGCGCAGGGCCTCCCAGTCGTAGCCGTGCATGTTGGCCACGTAGAAGTAGTCGCGGAAACGACGCCAGACCTCGTCGAAGATCGTCGCCCACTCCGCCATTGGATCGATCCGGGCCTGCATGCCCGAAGTATTCACATCCTCGCTTTCACCCCCTTCCTTGGCGATCGGATAGACCTTCCAGCTGTTGCCGCTGCGAACGAGAACCTGCTTGCCGTCCAGGCTCGGGTCGGCCATGGCGACATCGGTGGCGAAATCGACGACCTTCTCGTCCTCGAACTTGAAGAGCTTCAGGCGCGGACCGACGGCCGGGGCACGGCCGTAGTAGAAGGCGTCGTACTCGCCGAAGAGGATACCGTTCTCGGCCACGCTCAGCGATGAGTAGTTCCCGGCTTCCACCGGCACGCGGATCACGCGCGCGGACAGCCCGTCGAAATCGATGCTCGTTTCCTTGCCCTTGTCGTCGTCCTTGCCGTTGCCGTTGCCGTTGCCGTCGCCCTTGCCGTTGCCGTTTTCGCCGTCGGCGTCGACGCCCGGCTCCTCGGCGTCTTCGGGCGAGAACGGGTTGGCCGCCGCCTCGTCCAGGATGAACGCGAAAATCCCCGTGGTGCGATTGGTGGCGTAGTTCCACTCGCGGCCGGAAATCTGAGGCGCGAATTCACGGTCGGCCAGGAAGTACAGGTAGTCGCCGTCGGGCGAGAATGCCGGCCCGTACTCGGAGAACAGCCCCTCGCTCAGGCGCCGGGTCTCGCCGTCGGCCACGGAATAGACGTGCAGCGCGCGCAGGCCGGTCTCCTCGGTCAGGCTGAAGGCCAGCCACTTGCCGTCGGGCGACCAGGCGTAGTCGCGGTTGCGCCATCCGTCGTCGCGGGCCACGCGCTCCAGGTCGCCGTCGCCGTCGGCGGGCAGCACGTAGATGACGCCGTCCTTGTCCGAAACGGCGATATGTTCGCCGTCGGGCGAGAAGCGCGGATCGTAGAAGCGCGTTTCATTGCCGGAAGTCAGGGCGCGGGGCGCCTGGCTGCCGTCGGAAGGGACCAGGTAGAGTTCTTCCTCCCCCTCGACATCGGACACGAAAACAATGTGCTCGCCGTCGGGCGACCAGTCCGCTTCGCGATCGTGGGCGCTGGAGCGGTCGGTCAGGTTGCGGGCGATGCCCTCGCCCACCGGGACGTTGAAGAGGTTGCCGCGGGCTTCGAACAAGACGCGCTGCCCCGTGGGACTCAACCGGGCCGAGTGGATCTGGCCGGAGACGTCGACCACGCGTTCGCGACGGTTGATGCCGTCGTCGGGCACGGTGATCTCGAGACCGTTGTCGCTGCCGTCGCGAGTGTCGAAAACGCGCAGCCGACCGCCCAGTTCATAGACGATCCGACCCGTGGCGTCGGCGCTGGCCCAGCGCACGTCGAACTCGTCGTGGCGGGTGAGTTGCTCGACTGCCCCGCTGTCGGGATCGACGCGGTAGAGGTTGAGGGTGCCGTCGCGATCGGACACGAAGTAGCCCTGCCCGTCGATCCACATCGGATCGCGGTCGGTCCGCTCGTGTTCGGTGATCTGGCGGGCTTCGCCGGCATCGAGGTCGAACAGCCAGAGATCCTGGGCCCAGCCGCCCTCGTAGCGCTTCCAGGTGCGGAAGTCGCGGAACAGCGGCGAATAGAAGACCTGCTCGCCGTCGTCGGTGAACGTGCCTGCGCCGGAAACCGGCATCGGCAGCGCCTCGGGCAGGCCGCCGCGACGGGGTACGGTATATAGGCGTGCCGTGGACGAGCCCCAGGCATCGCGCTGCGAGCGAAAGACCACCGAATCGCCGTCGGGCGTCCAGCCGTAGACCTGGTTGTCGTAGCCCCAGCGCGCCGGCAGGGGGCCGACCGCCGGGTACCAGGTCAGCTGCTCGGGCTGGCCGCCGGATGAGGCCATCACATAGACCTGCTCATCACCCGCGTACTGGCCTGTGAAGGCGATCCAGCGCCCGTCGGGAGAGAACTTCGGAAACAGTTCCAGGCCGGGGTGGGCAGTCAGGCGCCAGGCGGCACCGCCGTCGATCGGCGCCGACCAGAGATCGCCGCCGTAGCTGAACACGACGCGCTCGCCATGAACGTCCGGGAAGCGCAGGAGTCGGGTGTCGGCCAGCGATGCGCCGGCAAGAAGCAGCAGCGAAATGCCGATCAGGCACTTCGAAAGAATGGGGTTGCGAATCTGATTCAAGTGTCATCTCCGGATGATCGAACGATCGCGATACTACTACAGGACAGGTCAAGCCGAACCGTGGCAAAAGTCATGGCCCGGTAAAGCCCGGCACCGACGCCGGCTGAAATTGTGCTGCCCTTCCGGTATGCTCCTCCGTTTCGTGTGCCAATCGTCATCGCGCCCGGAACACGGGACGGAGAGTGGAATCGGGGGCTCCGGGTCCGAATAAAGCCGGTGGCGGGCAATGCACCACATTGACAACCAGCTCAGGGACGACTTCTCGACATGCCCCCGACCGCAACGCAGCTCTCAAGACGACTCCGGATTCCCTTTTTCCTGCTGGCCTGCCTGGCGAGCGGCTCCGCATTCGCCGCCGATGATTCCGGCCAGTGGGTGCGCGTTCATCACGGCTCGAACTTGCCAACCCTGCAGTCCGGGGTGCTGGGCGAACGCCTGACTGACTACGGCAGCTTCCAGTGGGGCCGTCTGACTCGCGAACAGATCGAACGGCTACGGGCCGGCGGCCTGTCGGTGACGATCGAGGACAGTCCCTTCGAGCTGACGCTCGGCGGCCACCGATTCGATCCCCTGGAGGCGCCCGCTCCATTGAATGCGCGATCCGCCGACCCGGCAGGCGACTTCTACCTGCTTCAGTTCCAGGGCCCGGTTCGCAACGAGTGGCTTCAGCAAATCCGGCGCCAAGGCATTCAGGTCGTGCAGCCACTTCATCCGTTCAGCTACATCGTCTGGGCCGAATCCGGACGCATGACGACAGCCGGCACCCTGCCCTCGGTACGCTGGACCGGCTTGATGCAGGTCGACTGGAAAGTACCCCCGAACCAGCGCTTCGATGAGGCCGGCGTCGTTCCAACCATGGCACTGGCCAGCGCTCACGCCGACCGGGTCCGGTTGTCCGAACAGCTCGCGGAGTTCGGACGGGTCGAGCGATTCACAAAATTGAACGAGCACCTGCAGGTTCTTCATCTCGAGGTCGATCGGCGAGACTATCGGAAGATCGCGGCGCTGCCCGGCATCTACACCATCCAGTACATCCGTCCCGAAACCGGCCCACGCGGTGAGATGAGCCAGCAGTCCATCGTCGGCGCGATCGACGGGGCCGGCGATGTGCTGCCCGGCTATGCCACCTGGCTGAACGACACCGGCTATGACGGCAGCGGCATTACCGTCGGCGTGGTCGACGGCCGCGTACTCTCCACACATGTCGACCTCGCCGACCGCATGGCGCCCTGCGACGGAACCAACGGCAGTTGCGGCGGTTCCGGCAGCAACGCCCACGGCACCCATGTTGCCGGTGCGATCGCGGGCACGGGCGCGACGGGCACCCGGCTCAACGGCTTCCTTCGCGGCCAGGGCGTGGCGCCGGGCGCCAGCATCGTCAGCCAGGTCTACGGTCCCTTCACCGACTCCTCCTCGGACGGAATGGTGGCCGACGGCATGCTCAAGATCTACCAGGATTCGGCAAGGAGTGGCGCGCTGCTCACCAACAACTCCTGGGGCCCGTCCGGCTCACCGCAGGGGTACGACATTCCGACCATGCAGATCGACTACATCAGCCGCGACGCCGACCCGGACACGGCCGGCGACCAGCCCATACTGGCCGTCTGGTCGATCATGAACGGCAACGGCGACAGCGGCGGCAGCTGTGCGCCGAGCTCCCTGGGCGCCCCCGACGAGGCCAAAAATCTCTTTGCGGTCGGCTCCACGGCCCTTCAGACCAACGGCGGAGACCAGGTGGCGAACATCTTTCGCGTTTCCACCAATTCTGCGCACGGCCCGGCCTGCGACGGACGCCGGGTTCCGCACATCGTCGCGCCCGGCTGCAGCACCGACAGCACGACGAACAGCAGCAACACGTCCCACTCGTCCACTTTCTGCGGCACGTCGATGGCCTCACCGATCGTCTCGGGTGCCGTGTCGGTCTGGGCCGAGAAGTACATCGATGAAAACGGCTTCAACCCGTCGCCGGCGCTCATCAAGGCCGTCTTCACGGCCGCAGCCCGGGATCTCGAAGGCAACCCCAATGCCGACGGCGGCACCATGGGCCATCGTCCCGACCGATTCCAGGGCTACGGCCGCCTGGATCTGGACGCCGTCATGAACCCGGTCGCCGAGGTCTTCCTGCACGACCAGTCGCACGTTTTCGACGCCACCGGGCAGGAGTGGACGGCCGTTTTCGAAGCCGCCGATCCGAACCAGCCGGTGCGCATCATGCTTGCCTGGACCGATGCGCCCGGAGCGGGTCTGGGCGGGAACAGCGAAGCTTGGGTCAACAACCTGGATCTTTCAGTCAACTCAGACGGACAGACCTTTTTCGGCAACGTCATCGGCACGGACGGCTGGACTGAACCGGGCGGCGCGGCCGATGCCATGAACAACCTGGAAGGCGTTTTCCTTTCGCCCGCCCAGACGCCGGATTCCTTCTCGATCACCGTTTCCGCCGCCGAACTTCTCGGCGACGCGCTCGACCCCTTCAATCCGGACGATCCCAGCCAGGACTTCGCCCTGGCCTGTTACAACTGCGTGCAGACCGACGCCACCTTCGCGCTCTCGACGGCATCCCCGGAAACACTGCAGATCTGCGCTCCGGAAAGCGGCTCCAATCAGTATCAGGCCGTTCTCGATATCGATCCCGTCGGACCCTACAACGGGCAGGTGGCACTCACTACGAGCGGCCTGCCGTCAGGCACGACGGCGAACTTCAGTCCGGAAAGCGTCACCGTACCCGGCTCGGCCACCTGGACCCTGGAGGTCGGTTCAGCCACGCCGGACGGCTTCTACATCGCCACACTCGGCGGCGACGACGGAGAGAGCCAACAGGGCGTGGACTTGTACCTGGACATCGACGCCTATCTGGACACGGCGCCGACGCCGCTAACGCCCGAGGAAGGCCGCGAGGCACGCAGCCTGACTCCGGAGTTCACCTGGGAGGGCTTGCCCGGCGTGTCGCGATACCGGGTACAGATCGCGACAGACCCGGGCTTCAACAGCGTCGTATCCGACGGCATCATCAACGGCACCAGCTACACGCCGTCCGTCAGCCTGGACACGAGCACCGCCTACTTCTGGCGCGTCCAGGGCAACAACCTCTGCGGGGGCGGCGTGTGGAGCGAGCCTCGCGGCTTCCAGACCATCATGTTCACGGACCGTTTCCAGAATGCAGGCTCGAACTGAGATGAGAGGACGTCCCGGCGAATACTCGCGCGCTGTTCTACCGACAGTGTGCCGCTCACCGGCGACAGGTCCCGGATCCGGCGGACACGATGGCCCGGTGTTGCAAAATCTGCTCAAGGTCGCCGCAATCGCCATTCTGGCGGGCACCAGCATGCCTTCCTTCGCGGATGAAGTCGTTCGCATTGCCGATGTCCCTCGCGAGAGCTACGAAGAACTGCACGCCATGGGCGACTTCTGGAGCGTGGACTCGAAAACCGGCGAGGTCATCATGTACGTCGATGCACAGCAGCGCGCGTCGATCGAGTCGCTTGGATACAAGGTCCGGCTCGACGAAAAACGAATGCGCTCACTCGAGTATGCGCAATCCATCGACGCCGAGGCGTGGCGCCGCGCAGGACTGAACGGCATTCCGGGCTATCCGTGCTACCGAACGGTGGATGAAACCAAATCCGAGCTCTCGGCGCTCGCCATCGAACGCCCGGATCTCGCCCGTTGGCAATCGATCGGCGAGACCTGGCTCAAGGCCAACGGCGAGCCCGGCGGCGACGACATCTACGTGCTGGTACTCGGTAACCAGGACAGCCCTTATGAGCAGCCGCCTTTCGTGCTGATGGCCGCCCAGCACGCCAGGGAACTGGCCACAGCGGAAACGGCCGCGCGCTTCGGGGAGTGGCTTGTCGACAATTACGACAGCGACCCCACGGCGCGCTGGCTCCTCGATCACCGCGAGATACACATCGTCGCCCAGCAGAATCCCGACGGTCGACGCGAGGCAGAAAACGGTCCCGGCATGTGGCGCAAGAACTCGAACCTAAACGCCTGTCGTGGAGGAACGACCGGCGTGGACCTCAACCGCAACAGCGACTACTTCTGGGGAACCCATTCCAGTGGCTCCGCTTGTAATGAGACCTATCGTGGCACCAGCCCGTCGTCCGAACCTGAAACGCAGGCCATCCAGAACTACATGCACCAGGTTTTCGATCCGCAGTGGCCGAACGGAAGCGGCAATGACCCGGTGCCGGAAGACGCGCAGGGTCTGTTCATTTCGCTGCACTCCTACGGCGACATGGTGATGTTCGCCTGGGAAGGCTCGGGTGGAGGCGCCTCCAACCACGCCCCCAACCACAACCAGATGGCCTGGCTCGGACGCAAGTTCGGCTTCCACACCGGCTACGAGGTGGGTCGCGACATCCTCTATTCCGCCGGCGGCACCACACCCGACTACGCCTACGGCGAGTTCGGGGTTGCCGCCTACACATTCGAGATCGGCAGCCAGTTTCACCAAAGCTGCAGTTCCTTCGAACAGCAGATGCTGCAGGATCTTATGGACAGCCTGGTTTACGCAGCCAAGGCAGCCGCAAGGCCCTACCAGGCCCCTTCCGGGCCCGATGTGGTCGATGCCGCAGCCGTGTGGAATGCCCAGGCGCAGACCCTGCAGCTGAGTGGCATCGCCGACGACACGCGCTTTGATCGGAACGGTGTCGACGAAGCACCCGTCGACAATCCGATCCAGGATATCGTGGACATCCGGGCCAGCTTCGACCTGCCGCCAGCCCAGGCCGCATCGAGCTTCACGATAAGCCCCGAAAGTGCGGATGCCGTTTCGGCGTTCGGCGCCCGGGTGCACATCGGCCAGTCCATCGAACTTCCGCGACTGCTCTTTTTCCAGGCCCGCGACAGCCAGGGAAACCTAGGCGTGCCCGAAGCCGTCTGGGTCGACGAACAACGCGCCGCGGTATCCCCCGACGCGATCAGCGCAACGCTACCGGTCGGCAGCACGGCTCAACGAACCCTGACCATCGACAACATAGGCAGCGAGGCCGTGACCTGGTCCGTGGCGACCGATCTGCCGGCCAGCTTCTCCAGGGATGGCCACGACCCGGAGCTGGACGAACCACTCGACCTGCAGGATTTCTCGCTTCCCGGAGGCGGAAGCAGCAGTGAAAACAGGGTCGGCGGCATTCAGACCAGGGGCCAGGTCGTGGGCTTCAGCTTCGAAGGCACGGTATCGAACCTGGGCAGCGGCAGCTGGGCTTCGGACATGGCCATGACGGTGACCGCGCCCGATGGCGAATCCTATGTGGTCGGCGGATACGAAACGACCAATCCCGACTGGGATTTCCAGGGCGGCGGCTCCGGCAGCGGCGGCACGTACCAGAGCAGCCACATCGGACCGGACGTATTCGGCGATCAGGGGGTCGCCGATGAAGGGCAATGGTCCTTCGGATTCGAGGATACCTGGACGGGTGGCATGGACTGGTCCAGCGTGACGGTCACGCTGCACAAACAGGTGCCTCCGTCCTGCATCGATCCAGCCGGCGTCGCCTGGCTCGGCGTGAACCAGACCGCCGGCACGCTTGCTCCGGGAGCCAACGCGCCACTCGCAATCTCGATGGATGCCTCCGACTTGAGCCCGGGCCAGCACGACGCACTGCTGTGCGTGAGCACCGACGATCCCGCGGCCGGGTTGATCGAGGTGCCCGTGACGCTTCAAGTCATCAGCGGTGAACCGCAGATTTTCGACGATCGCTTCGAAGAGCCCGCCGGCTGAAGGCAGCCGGCCGGCAGCCAGGGCGCTGCAAAGGAACTATTCGCCTTCGTCTTCGCCCGCCGCTTCCTCTTCCTCGTCGGAAGCGGCCACCCGGGCCATTCCGATGAGCTGCTCGTCCTTGCCGAGACGAATCAGCGTGACGCCCTGGGTGTTGCGGCTCATCTGCGAGATCTCCTCGGCCGATGTGCGCACCAACGTACCGGCGTTGGAAGTCAGCATGACGTCGTCGTCATCGGATACCGCGAGCGCGGCCACCAGCGGGCCGTTGCGACCCTCGGTCTGGATGCCGATCACGCCCTGCCCACCGCGCTTGTGCACCGGGAACTCTTCCAGGGGGGTACGTTTGCCGTAGCCATTGGCCGTACCCAGCAGCACGTCGCCTTCGTCGGCAACCAGCATGGAAACGACCTCCTGGTCATCCTTGAGGCGAATGCCCAGCACACCCCGGGTCTGCCGGCCCATCGCGCGTGCATCCGATTCGTGGAAACGCACGGCCTTGCCGGCCGAGGAAAACAGCAGGATGTCGCAGCTGCCGTCGGTAAACGCCACGTCGACCAGCTCGTCGCCTTCCTCGAGCAACACCGCCCAGATGCCGTTGGAGCGGATGTTGGCGAAGTCCGACAGGGGCGTCTTCTTCACGCGACCGGCCCGGGTGGCGAAGAACACGAACCAGTCGTCGGGGAATTCCCGCGTGGGCAGAACGGCGTTGATGCGCTCGCCCTCGTCGAGCGGCAGCAGGTTGACCATCGGGCGGCCGCGACTGTTGTGCCCGGCCTGCGGCAGTTCATAGACCTTGGTCTTGTAGACCTTGCCGGCGCTGGTGAAGACCAGCAGCGTGTCGTGGGTATTGGTCACCCAGAATCGCTCGACGAAATCTTCGTCCTTGGTCTTGGCCGCCGAACGTCCTCGCCCGCCGCGCTTCTGGGCCCGGTAGCGATCGAGCGGCTGGTACTTCGCGTAACCGGCGTGCGAGAGCGTGACCACGACATCTTCCGGCGTGATCAGGTCCTCCATGGTCAGGTCGAGATGATCGCGCACGATCTCGGAGCGGCGCGCATCGTCGAACTGATCGCGAAGTGCCACCAACTCGTCGTGGATGACCCCCATCAGAGCGTCGGGCTCGGACAGGATCCGCATCAACTCGCGGATGGTATCGAGGATGCTTTCGTACTCTTCGGAGAGCTTGTCCTGCTCCAGGCCGGTGAGCTTCTGCAGCCGCAGGTCGAGAATCGCCTGGGCCTGCTGCGGCGACAGCTGATAGCCGCCCTCGCCCAGCCCGTACTCGGGCAGCAGGTCTTCGGGGCGCGACAACTCCGCTCCCGCCTGGCCCAGCAGGGACTCGACCAACCCGGCATCCCAGCGCTTGCCCTGCAGGGCTTCGCGGGCATCGGCCGGGGTCTTGGAACTCTTGATCAACGCGATCACTTCGTCGAGGTTGGCGATCGCGACGGTCAGGCCTTCCAGGATGTGGGCGCGTTCGCGCGACTTCCTGAGCTCGTAGAGGCTGCGGCGGGTGACGACTTCGCGGCGGTGCGCCAGGAAGGCGGCCAGAATCTGCCGGATGTCGAGCAGTTTCGGCTGTCCGTCGACCAGCGCCACCATGTTGATGCCGAACACCGTCTGCAGCTGAGTCAACTGGAACAGGTTGTTGAGCACCACCTCGGCCACTTCGCCGCGCTTGAGCTCGATGACCATGCGCATACCGTCCTTGTCGGACTCGTCGCGAAGCTCGGAGATGCCCTCGAGCCGCTTGGCCTTGACCAGCTCGGCGATCTTCTCGAGCAGACGCGCCTTGTTGACCATGTAGGGGAGTTCGTTGACGACGATACGCGTCCGCCCCGTGTCCTCGTCGGTCTCGATCTCGGTACGCGCGCGCATGTAGATCCGGCCGCGCCCGGTGCGGTAGGCCTCGTCGATGCCCGCCGCCCCGTTGATGATCGCCGCCGTCGGGAAGTCCGGCCCCGGCAGGTGCTCCATGATCTCGTCGATCTCGATATCCGGCTTGCGGATCATGGCCAGAAGCGCGCTGATGACCTCGCCGAGATTGTGCGGCGGAATGTTGGTGGCCATGCCCACGGCGATGCCCGAAGCGCCGTTGACCAGCAGGTTGGGAACGCGCGCCGGAAGGACGGTCGGCTCGTGCTCCGACTCGTCGTAGTTGGGGATGAAGTTGACCGTTTCCTTGTCGATGTCGGCCAGCATCTGGTGCGCGATCTTGGCCATGCGCACCTCGGTGTAACGCATGGCCGCGGCCGAATCGCCGTCGATCGAGCCGAAGTTGCCCTGGCCGTCGACCATCATGTAGCGCATGGAGAACGGCTGGGCCAGGCGCACGATGGTGTCGTAGACGGCCGAGTCGCCGTGGGGGTGGTACTTACCGATGACGTCACCGACCACGCGGGCCGATTTCTTGTAGGGCTTGTTGAAGTCGTTGCCCAGCTCGTGCATCGCGTAGAGCACGCGCCGGTGCACCGGCTTGAGGCCGTCTCGAACGTCCGGAAGCGCCCGGCCCACGATCACGCTCATGGCGTAATCGAGGTAGGACTGGCGCATTTCGTCTTCCAGGTTCACCTGGAGCACTTCGCGTGCCATTTCCGCCATCTACGGTAACCCCGTATCTGCTTTAAGTTATTCTGATAAGTTTCTGAAAATAAAGATTTTCAGGGCGGACTCTCCAAGCCCCCAAAGTGGCGACCCGGAAAGACGCAACAAACCCGAAATATTACCACAGACGGCTGTTTCCAGGGATTTCAGGCGGCACCGGGGACAGTGAAGCGGTACGGCGGAGAATGGACACCCTGCTCGGTGACGATGCAGTCGACGAGGTGGCCCGGCGTCACGTCGAATACGGGGTTGTAGGAATCGAAGCCGGCCGGCACCTTCTCGATACCCGCCGCCCGCCAGATTTCGGCGGGATCTCGTTCCTCGATGTCGATCGAGGCGCCACTCGGAAGATTCGGGTCCACCGTCGAAGAGGGCGCCACGACCATCATGCGTACGCCGAAGTGCCGAGCCAGTACGGCAAGCATGCAGGTACCGATCTTGTTGGCAACGTCCCCGTTGGCCGTGATGCGGTCAGCACCGGTGATCACCCAGTCGACGGCCCCGGCCGCCATGAGCGAGGCGGCCGCGCCCTCGACGATCACGCGAAACGGAATTTCCAGCCGAGCCAGCTCCCAGGCCGTCAAGCGCGATCCCTGCAGCCAGGGCCGGGTCTCGTCGGCATATACGCGGGAGATCCGGCCTCGGCGCCAGCCTTCCGCGATGACCCCGAGGGCGGTTCCGATGCCGCCGGTGGCGAGAGAACCGGTATTGCAGTGCGTGAGGACGCCGACGGAATCGCCCAGCATGCCGGCTCCGGCCTGGGCCATGGCGCGGTTGGCTTCGATGTCCTCGGCATGGATGCGCCGCGCTTCTTCGAGCAAGGCGTCGGGATCGACGCCCCCCGGACCTTCGGCGCAGCGCCTCATCCTCGCGATCGCCCAACTCAGGTTGACCGCGGTCGGGCGCGCTCGCTCCAACCGATCGAGCGCATCGTTCCAGGCGCCAGAATCGCCGCGACACTCGCGGGCGGCGAGAACGGCGGCATAGGCTGCCGTGATGCCGATAGCCGGCGCACCGCGCACGACCAGATCTCGAATGGCGCGAGCCGCCGCTTCGGCATCCGGGATCTCCAGCCAGTACTCGGTTGCCGGCAGCAGCCGCTGATCGATCAGCCGCAGGCGGTGCCCGTCGAACTCGATGGCCCGGAATCCACTGTCTTCCATTTCTCCGCGCATGCTTTCTTTCGCTGACATTCCCGCTTCGAAAACGTATTATGAGGGATTGTGCAACTCATGGAACAACGACTCAAATGCGAAGCCTGATTGCCTTGCTGATGCTCGCGACCCTGCCGCTGGCCGCGCAGGAAGCCGAGCAGACCGACCAGTCCCCCACCCCGGAAGCGACGGAGAATCCGACAGTGATCCTGCATACCAACCTCGGCGCCATTACCGTCGAACTGTTCGAGAAAGAAGCGCCCGAGTCCACCGCGAATTTCCTGCGCTACGCACGCGACGGACATTACGACGGCACGATCTTCCACCGCGTGATCGACAATTTCATGATCCAGGGCGGCGGGTTCGACTCGGACTTCAACCAGAAGTCGACGCGCGAGCCGATCGAGAACGAAGCCGATAACGGCCTGGAGAACAAGCGCGGCACGCTGGCGATGGCGCGCACCAACGACCCCCATTCCGCCACGGCCCAGTTCTTCATCAACGTGACCGACAACGACTTCCTCAATCATCGCGGCAAGATGTCCGGTCAGACCTGGGGCTATGCGGTGTTCGGCCGGGTGGTTGACGGAATGGACGTGGTCGACGAGATCCGATCGGTCGAGACGACCAGCAAGGGGATGCATCGTGATGTCCCCGTCGAACCGGTCATCATCGAAAGGGTCGAGCTTTCTGAGTAACGGCGCACCAACCTACCTGGTCGCCGACCTGCATCTGCAGGAGGAGCGACCGGAAACCACGCAGCTGTTCCTCGACTTCGTCGACGGGCCGGCCCGTGAAGCCTCGGCCCTTTACATCATGGGCGACCTGTTCGAGGCCTGGATCGGCGACGACGCGCCCGGTGAGCTCGGCCGCCGGGTTGCGCGCCACCTCGCGGAGCTTTCCGGCAACGGCACCGAGCTTTACTTCATCTGCGGCAACCGGGACTTTCTCGTCGGCGACGACTTCTGCCGCGAGGCCCGGATGGAGCGGCTGGAGGAACCCCATTTCCTCGAGCTCGAGGGCGATCGCATCCTGCTGCTGCACGGCGACACGCTGTGCACCGACGACGAATCCTACCAGCGGTTTCGGCGCAAGGTTCGCGACCCCGCCTGGCAGCACAAGGTGTTGGCCAAGCCGGCCTGGTTCCGGCGCCTGCTCGCGCGCCTGGCCCGCTGGATGAGTCGACGGCATACCGGCAGCACGGAGGTCAGCATCATGGATGTCAACGCCGGCGCGGTCACGGCGGCCTTCCGGCATCATGGCGTGCGCCGGCTGATCCACGGCCACACTCATCGTCGGGCCATTCACGACCTCTCCATCGATCAGCAACACTGCCAGCGCATTGTGCTGGGCGACTGGCACGACACCGGCAGTGCCCTGCGCCTGAACTCGGGCCTGACAATGCTGACCGTCGCCCGCGATGACCATGGAAAGGTGGAGCTCAGGCTTCAGGAAACGGCCGCTCCGCTGAGCTGAGCCACGGTCCGGTTCAGGGCAGAAGTGCTTCAATGCGTCTGGCGGCAGCAACGCCGCTGATCCAGGCACCCTCGATTCGCTCGCCCGCACACCAATCCCCGGCCAGGACCAGTTTCTGCGCGTCATCCGCCAGGATCGGACCATCCAGTGCCCGGCTGGCCATTGCATAGCGCCAACGATGCGCAACGCAGAGCGCGGGCTTCGATGCAAGGCCGGGAGCGAGCCTGCCCATCTCCGCGTACAAGACCGAAGCGACCTCCTCGGAGTCCGACTCGAGATGCGCCTGCGACCATTCCGGACCGGCGTGGCCGACCCAGGCCGGCGCACCTCCCCTGCCCGCCTTGACGTCGCAGCGCGCGATCCAGGACAGGGGCCCCTGGTTGACGAAGGCGGCGTCGAACGGCACCTCGGGCGCATCACGGAAGCCGACCATGATCGCCCAGCAAGGCATCATGTCGACCGAATGCAGGAGCCCCGACAGCGCATGGTCGCTTCCCAGCAACGCCGCCGACTGGGACGGAGGTGCGGTCACCAGCAGGGTCCGGCCGTGAAGCACCTCGCCATCGCGGGAGCGAACATGCCAGCTGCCCGCTTCGAAGCCGACGCTCTCGGCATGCCAGCGCCAGCGGCACGCCACGCCCGCGGCAAGCCGTCGCAGCACCGCGTTCATCCCGCCAACGCCGACCCAGCGCTCGGCCGGCGTCTCGCCGGCACCCGCCGGCCGACTCCCGAACACCGCCAGTTCGGGGCGCCAGGGAGCAAGCAGACCGGCGCTCGACCATGCCTCGACCTGGCGCGCGAAGGCCTCACTACGGGCGGTCAGGTACTGGGCGCCGTGGTCGAAGACGAACTCGCCCTGCCGGCGCGCCGCGCTGCGACCGCCCGGACCGCGCGATTTCTCGACAACCACCACCGAACGGCCGGCCGCAGCGAGGCGGGTTGCTGCCGTCAGCCCGCTCCATCCGGCTCCGATCACGATCGTGTCGATCATTGCGTGTGCACCGTTTTCTCGAGGCGGCTGATGTCGAAACCCTGCCCCTGCGCCTCGGAAACCATTGTCTCGAATGCCGCTTCGGAAAGAACGGGTTGACGCGCTAGAATCCAGAGGAACTTCCGATCCCGGCTGCCGACCAGCGCATGGGTGTATTCTCCGTCGAGCGCCATGACCCGGTAGTCGCCCCAGACGAAAGGAAACAGAGACAACCACCGCGGCGCAAAACGCACTTCCAGCGCTGCCTCACGCCCGTCCGAGGCATTGCGTCGCGCCACCCCAACCGCTTCGCTCCAGTTTCCGCCGGGCGTCCGGCATCGATTGGTCACACGGACTTTGCCGTCCCCGAGCAATTCGTAGCGTGCCGTCACGTCGCCGGCGCACTGGTCCTGAAAGCGATTGGGAAGGCGCGCGATCTCGTACCAAAGGCCTTCGTAACGCGACAGATCCAGGTGGCCGACCAGTTCGAGCCGCTCGTCAGCCACGACCACGCTCCCGGCCAACCCACCGACGGCCAGCACGACCACAGTCACACCGCGCTTGAGGCTTCGTAGCCGATCCGCTTTCGAGAGTCCTGCCTGTGCATCCATGGTCCGATTGTATTTCCCCGCCCCGCGCGCTCGTGTCGACGCGGCTGGGCGATCGCCCGGAATACTGGTAAGCTAGCCGTACCAGCCGATTGAAATCCTTGAACAAAAGGGGGTGACGATGGAGTAGAACTCTATGAAGCACCCGAAACCTTCCTCCTGCCGCTTTCACGCGCAATCCCCCACACGGTGGTTCTGCAACGATTGCAGTCTGCCATTGTGCACATCCTGCAAGCCCTACGCAGAGCAGCTCCCGCTGCAAGTCGACTGCCCCCTCTGCGGCCAGGCCATGGTCGAACTTCAGCCCGATGCCGAGAACGCCACGAGCTTCCGTGATTCGCTCAAGGCGGGCGCTGCCGTGCCCGGCCTGCTCGTGGCCGCATGTACAGCGTTGGTGGGGGCGGCCGGGTTTACTTCCATTGCCGGACTCCTGCTTGCGCTGCCCCTGGCCACCCTGCTGCTCGCCATGATGATCACGCTGGCACAGCGTGCAGGCGAGGGTCGATCGAACGCGCCCACCCTGGCCGAGCTGATCGATATCGACCAGCTCGAGTACAGCCTTCACCTGCTGCCGCTCGGTCTGCCTCACGCCGGGATCCTCTTGCTCGGCGCCGCCAGCGGATCGGCGGCGCTCCTGTTCACGGCCGCGCTGCTCGTGGCCATTCTGCTTCCACTTTCGCTGATGGCGGCGGTCAGCCAGGAGACGCCCCGCGCGAGCATCGATCCGCGAGAGCTCACCCGCGTCGCACGCATCACACGGGAACACTATGTTCCGGTCGCCCTGGGCGCCGCAGGCCTGACGATCCTTGCCGCTTCGACTCTGCATTTCTCGGCGGCCCCGCCTCTTGTGTCCGCAACCGTCGCCTTCATCACCACCTGGTTCGCGCTGGCGGCGAGCTTCCGCCTGGGCGCGATCCTGAGAACGCACCGCCGCATGCTGGACTATCCTGCCGGCGTGGCGCCCATCGACCGCCCGCGCCGGCCCGATGCCGCTGTCTACGAGCCGGCCATGATGGCTGCTGATTCGGAATCGCTCCTGCGCGAGAAGCGGACTCACGACGCCCGCCTCCTTCTCGGCCGGGCACTGACGAGATTTCCGGACGACGCACGCCTGAACGAGCAGTTCGACCGACTCGTCGCTGAAACGGCGCGCCCCCGCGAGTTTCGAAGCCACCTCGAGCGAAGAATGCAACGCCTGTTCAGGAGCGGATCGACGGCGGCGGCCACTGCGCTGTGGCAACGCTACAGCCCGCAGCTGGAAAACTGGGTGCCCCGCGTCAGCGAGACCCGCTACCGGCTGGCGCTGGAACTGGACGAAGCAGGCGACCATCAGACGGCATTCCGTCTCCTGATCGGCCTGTCACCGAACGACAGCCGATTTCGCCATGTCGCCGAGGCCTGGATGGAAGCGGCAAGAATACTCGAGCAGCGCCTCGACGACCCGGCTCGCGCCGCAGAACTGAGAAGGATCGTGCGAGAACGCTACCCGGAGAAGGCGCGGAAGTGGGACAGGCACTGGCTGCACGACTCCCGAGCCGTCTCGTCCCCGACCGGAACTCGACAGGCACGAGCAGCAAGCGCGTGAGCGGCGGCGACCGTCGGATCGTCTCGTCGCCGTTCGCAAGTGCGGGGCGCTTGGGGTAATCTTGCGTCTGATCAGCCACTTGCCGCCACCCGGACGAAAACCGATGACGCATCCCCGCTCCCCCGTCTTACGCTGGATTCTGGCACTCTGCCTTGTTGCCGCCGCACAGTCCGGCCAGGCCGAACCTCCCGACCCCAAACAGGTCTGGCGGACGGACGGCGGCCGGATGACGCTGGAGATTCGCGGTGACTTCCTGCCCGACTTCGGTATCGAGGTGGTTCACCGGGGCGAGCCCGTCGCCTCACGCAAGAGACTGCATTTCACCGTCGAGCAGATCGAGGCCATCAGGATTCACGCGCCGTGGGGCATCTTTCACTCGATCTTCCAGGACAGCGGTCGCCTAACGGCGAACACGGATCTCGTGCTTCGACGGGGCGAGCGTGAGCTGCGCCTCGATCGCATCCAGATCATCCCCGGCGAGCGCGACGGTCATGCCCTGTTCCTGGCCATGGACGCCGAGGGCAATCACCTGTTCACCATGTCCCATCTTCACGTCGAACTGGAAACCGAAACGAGCGGGTTTTCGGCGGCCAACGCCGAGGTCGAAGCCTCGGCCTACCTGGCGGAGCAACTGGACTTGCCGCAGATGGCCGGCATGCCGATCGCGCTGGGGTGGCTCGACCTGGACCTGTCGATCCCCGAAGGGGCCGAGCTGGCGGGCACACCGCCGGGATGCACCGAACGACCCATATGGCCCCAGGACGGGCAGTTCGAAGCCGACGTCACGCTGATCGGCATGGGCAATGTGGCCTACCAGGGCATCCAGCCGCGCACTGGCCGGATCAAGACAGCGCCGTCAGCCACCCTGAAGAACGAAAGCCAGGCCGACATCCCCTGGATCGGGCACTTCACGCAGCTTGCAAGCTACCCCTATATGCCCGAGGACCAGCATCCATTCCTGGTCTGGAATATCTACAAGATCGCCGACGGACGCATGGAGATGCTCGCCGCCTCCGGAGCAAAACATGCTTTCTTCACCGTCAACCAGCAGTGCGACCTCAATTGCAATAACAACCATGTCCTCTGGCCGGGCTGCGAGGACACCTACTCATCCGGCAACAACGACACCTCCACCTACCAGGGCCCTCGCGACGAGATCGAAGCCAGTGTCGGGCGATGGGAGAACTGCGGCTCTTTCTTCGACCCGGAATGCACCGGCGGCCAGACCGATTTCTCCGGCCAATGGCTCAATC
The DNA here is from genome assembly GCF_003410055.1 of Wenzhouxiangella sediminis. Taxonomy (GTDB): domain Bacteria; phylum Pseudomonadota; class Gammaproteobacteria; order Xanthomonadales; family Wenzhouxiangellaceae; genus Wenzhouxiangella; species Wenzhouxiangella sediminis. The sequence goes on from NZ_QUZK01000014.1 coordinate 73,947, forward strand.
GCCTCTTGATCGACCCCGACGAGTTCCAGCAGCCTGATACGCAGTACTTCATGGACGCCTGGTACGTCATCCAGTACGACACGAACATCTGGAACGGCATGGGCTTCAGGCCGATCGACCCGACACCATCGGGCAGCGGCTGGTTCATGAACCCGGGCACCTTCAGCCAGGGACCGGTCATTTCGCAGTGGGTAGCCGAAAACAACACCGACCCCATGGCGGATCACGACGTGATCATCATCCCCTCCGAAACGCCAGCAGCCGACTATCCCGACAACATGCCGCAAGGGCACCTGCGCCTGCTGGTCAAGGTCACCGAGACACAGCCGGGCCGCTATCGCTACAACTATGCCTTGCAGAACTACGATTTCGATCGAGCGCTGGACGGGTTCAAGATCGCGGTGCCCACGGACGCGGCAATCACGGATATCCACTTCGGGGATGTCGACGACAATCCGAACAACGACTGGGTGACGACCGTCGGAAACGGCTTCGTGTCGTTCCGCGCGGTGGAAGGCAATCGTCTCGGCTGGTTCACCTTGTTCAATTTCGAAATCGAGATCGATGCCGCGCCGGTGGACAGCCAGGTTCGGCTCGACCTGGGCCAGGACGCCGTACAGCCGGAACTCTCGGTGGAAACGCTCGGCCCGGCCTCGGGCAGCGAACTGCTTTTCGAAGACCGTTTTATCGACGTTTATTGACGGGCTTCATTCCGAGCTTTCCGGGCGCAGATACGGGAACAGCAGCACGTCGCGGATCGAGGCCGAGTCGGTCAGCAGCATCACCAGGCGATCGATGCCGATGCCCTCCCCGGCCGCCGGCGGCATGCCGTATTCCAGCGCACGGATGTAATCCTGGTCGAAATGCATGGCCTCGGCGTCGCCGGCGTCGCGCGCTTCGACCTGGGCCCGGAAGCGCTCCGCCTGGTCTTCCGGATCGTTGAGCTCCGAAAAACCGTTGGCGATTTCGCGGCCAGCGACGATCAGCTCGAACCGGTCGGCGAAATCCGGATCGTCCTCATTGCGGCGCGACAGCGGCGAGACCTCGATCGGATACTGGGTCACGAAGGTGGGTTGCAGGAGACGATGCTCCACGCCTTCCTCGAACAACTCCATGAGAAGACGGCCCCATTCCCAGGAATCATCGACCGTGATGTCGTGCGCCCGACACACCTCGCGCAGGCGATCGGCGTTCTTGACGTCGTCGACCGACAGCTCGTCGTAGTGGGCGACCACGGCATCGGCCACGGTCACGCGCTCGTAGTCGCCGGTGAAATCGATACGCTCGCCCTGGTAATCGACGCGTCCGTCGGCCATGCCGGGCAGCTGGGTAACCAGGCGATGCAGCAGATCCTGCGTGAGTCGGATGAGGTCGTTGTAGTCGGCGTGCGCCCAATAGAACTCGAGCATGGTGAACTCGGGATTGTGCCGGGTCGAGACGCCCTCGTTACGGAAATTGCGATTGATCTCGTAGACCTTCTCGAGCCCGCCGACCAGCAGGCGCTTGAGATGCAGCTCCGGCGCAACGCGCAGGTAAAGATCCAGATCCAGCGCGTTGTGGTGCGTGACGAAGGGCCGCGCGGTCGCGCCGCCGGGAATGTGATGCATCATGGGCGTTTCCACTTCGAGAAACCCCTGCGCATCGAAGTAGTGCCGGATGCCCCGGATGATCAGCGAGCGCCGAACGAACGTTTCCCGCACCTCGGGGTTGACGATGAGATCCACATAGCGCTGCCGATAGCGCGTTTCCTGGTCGGTCAGGCCGTGCCACTTCTCGGGCAGGGGGCGCAGGGACTTGGTCAGCAGCTCGAGACCCGAGGCGTGCAGGCTCAACTCGCCGGTGCGGGTGCGCATGAGCTTGCCGGTGACGCCCACGATATCGCCGATATCCCACTGCTTGAAGGCCTTGTAGACCCCCTCGGGCAGGTCGTCGCGGCGCAGGTAAAGCTGGAACCGCGCACCCGATCCGTCCTGGATGTGGACGAAGCTCGCTTTGCCCATCACGCGGCGCGAGACGATGCGGCCGGCCAGGTTGTACTCCTCGTCGCGTTCCTCCAGGGCGGACTGGTCCCACTCGTCTGCGTCACCGAAACGCTCGAGCAGGGATGCCGCATCGGCGGTCACCCGGAAGTGGTTGGGAAAGGCCTCGCCCTGCTCGCGCAGGGCGCGCAGCTTCTCGCGGCGCTCGACGATCAGGCGATTCTCGTCGACCTCGGGCGTTACGCCATGTTCCTTGTCAGTCATCTGCTCTCACTTAAAAAAAATCAATTGTCCACAGATAAGCACAGATAAAAATTTAAAACACAAGTTATCCGAATCATGGCGCCGCGAATACTTGCTAGAGCAATATTCTTAATCCTATGAGCCCTTCTTCATCTGTGTTCATCTGTGTTCATCTGTGGACCTTTTATTCCAGCCCGGCCTGGAGCTGGGCGGCGGCGAATTCGTCGAGGTCGCCATCGAGCACCTTCTGCGTGTCGCTCCGCTCCACGCCGGTTCGCAGGTCCTTGATTCGCGACTGGTCGAGCACGTAGTTGCGGATCTGGCTGCCCCAGCCGATGTCGGCCTTTTCTTCCTCGGCGGCCTGCGCCTTTTCGCGCTGCTTCTGCAGTTCCAGCTCGTAGAGCTTGGCGCGGAGCTGCTTCATCGCCTGGTCCTTGTTCTTGTGCTGCGACCGGTCGGTCTGGCACTGCACCACGATGCCGCTGGGCTCGTGGGTGATGCGCACCGCCGATTCGGTCCGGTTGACGTGCTGGCCGCCCGCGCCGGACGCCCGGTAGACGTCGACCCGCAGGTCCGAGGGATCGATATCGACCTCGATCGAGTCGTCGATCTCGGGCGAGACGAAAACGCTGGCGAAAGACGTGTGCCGGCGATTGCCCGAATCGAAAGGCGACTTTCGCACCAGGCGGTGCACGCCGGTCTCGGTGCGACACCAGCCGAAGGCGTGATCGCCTTCCACCCGGACGGTGGCGCTCTTGATGCCGGCCACATCGCCTTCGGAGACTTCGATCAGCTCGGTCTTCCAGCCGCGGTGCTCGGCCCAGCGCAGGTACATCCGCAGCAGCATCTCGGCCCAGTCCTGGGCCTCCGTGCCGCCGGAACCGGCCTGGATGTCGATAAAGCAGGGCTTGTCATCCATCTCCCCGGAAAACATACGCCGGAATTCGAGGTCGGCAACCTGCTTTTCCAGCCGCTGGAGGTCGCCGGCCACGCTCTCTAGCGTCTCCTCGTCGTCCTCCTCCTGGGCCAGTTCGAGAAGATCGGCGGCGTCGCGCACGCCCTCGATCACCTCGCGCTGCGCCGTCACAGAGCGATCGAGATCGGAACGCTCCTTGCCCAGCTTCTGCGCGTGCTCCGGATCGTCCCAGACGGAGGGAACTTCGAGTTCGCGCGTGACTTCCTCGAGTTTTTCTACCTTGCCATCGTAGTCAAAGATACCCCCTTAGCGCCCCGACACGGCGCTCCAGGTCGTCCAGGAGATTCTTGATTGCAGTCAGTTCCATGAGGGCTCGTATCCTTTGTTCAGAGTCGTGATGGCAAAACGCATTATTGTAACGCCGGGCCGCGGCCGACGGCCAGCGCGCCGATGCCGCCGCCGTGATTTGATCACCCCCCGAACCGACCCCCGGCCATCGAGAACGCCGGGCAAAAAGCGCTGCGAAGGAAGGGACGGTTCGCGGAGAAATCGAGCAAATTACCCTGGCCGCGGATTCAGCCCTCGAGTGAATCGATCAGGTAGCGAATCCGCATCTGCGGAATCACCCGGCCCTGCCAGCGGTTGATGTCGAGCTCGTAGACCACGCCCATCGGATCGGGCAGTTCGCGGTGGCAGAGGCTGCCCGCGCCGAACGCGATTGCGTCGAGCACGGGCCCGCCGCCTTCCGGCTCCAGGCGCAGCTTGAGGTGGTGCGAACCCACGACGCGCCGCTCGCAAATCCGAAATCGTCCGTCGAACAGGGGTTCGGGCCAGGCCTGACCCCAGGGTCCCGCCTCGGCCAGTGCGGTCGCCGTTTCCAGGGAGAGTTCCTCGGCCGACAATGCGCCGTCCGAATGGACGATGTCCGGTTCGAAGACCCTTTCGGACAGGGCCTCGTCGAAAGCTTGCCGGAAGGCATCCAGGCGCGCTTCGGGCAAGCTCAGGCCGGCCGCCCTGGCGTGCCCCCCGAAGCGTTCGATCAGGCCGGGATGCCGCGCGTCGATCTCGACCAGCAGGTCGCGCATGTGCACGCCCGAGGGGCTCCGGCCCGAGCCCTTGAGCTCGCTGCCGCCCGACTCGGCGGGCGCGAAGGCGATGACCGGGCGTTGCAGGCGCTCGACGAGCCGCCCCGCCACCAGCCCGACAACGCCCTGGTGCCACTCCGAATCGAAGACGCACAGGCCCTGGAGGTCGCCCTCGATACGCTCGGCCAACTCCTGCGCCTGCGCTTCCGCGGCCTCCTGCATGTCTGCCTGAAGACTCTGTCGTTCGCGGTTGAGCGCATCCAGGCGAGCAGCCAGTTCCACCGCCTCGGATTCGCTGTCGGCGAGGAGGCAGCGGATGCCCACGCCCATGTCCTCGAGGCGTCCGGCGGCATTGAGCCTCGGCCCGGCGGCGAAGCCCATGTCCGAGGCGTCGACATGGCGCAGGTTCCGCCCGGCCACTTCGAGCAGCGCCCGAATGCCCGCCAGGCAGCGCCCTGCCCGTATGCGCAGCAGCCCCTGCTGGACCAGTCGCCGGTTGTTTTCGTCCAGGGGCACCAGGTCGGCCACCGTACCCAACGCCACCAGGTCCAGCCACTGGTCCAGGCGCGGTTCGCGACCCGCGCCGAACCGGCCCCGCTCGCGCAGGTGGGAGCGTAGCGCCATGAGCAGGTAGAACACGACGCCCACGCCCGCCAGCGCCGTCGATCCGAAGCGCTCGCCGGACAGGTTGGGATTGACGATGGCATCGGCCGGCGGAAGGCAGTCCCCGGGCAGGTGGTGATCGGTGACGATCACGCGCATCCCCGCCTCCCGGGCCATGGCAACGCCTTCGTGGGAACTCACGCCCTGGTCGACGGTAAGCACCAGGTCGGGCCGGAGGTCGGTGAGCTCGCCGACCAGGGTGGGACCCAGACCATAGCCATGGCGAAAGCGATCGGGGACCCGCCAGTGAACGTCAGCCGCGCCCAGCGCTTTGAGGCCGCGGACGGCCAGGGCGGTACCCGTCGCACCGTCGGCATCGAAGTCCCCCACAACGACAATGCGCTGGTCCCCCCTTATGGCCTCTTCCAGGATTTCGCAGGCCGCTTCCAGGCCACCGAGCGTCGGTGGCAGCAGTTTCGCCAGGGAGTAGTCGGGCACGGTCGCCGCACCCCGGGCCGAGAGGACCCGGCCGACGACCGGATGCACACCGGAAACCGAGGAACCCAGCCCTTCGCGGCGCTTGACATGGACGCGCCGGATCAACGCCAAATCCGCCAGGCGTGCCGGGGGGCAAAGCGGCGGACCGTCTCCATACCACTCAGCTCCAGCTCGCCGATTCGTCCCAGGCGAAGACGCCGCCAGGCGACGCGCAGAAACTCCTGCAGTCGCTCAAGGTTGGCTTCGGCCGAGGCTTCAAAGCGCGAAGGCCATTCGACAAGATCGCCCGGCCTCGGCTCGACGCCCTCTTCGAAGGCCCTGCAAGGCAGGCCGAGCCAGTCGGCCAGCCCGACGAGAACGGGATCCCCGGCGACGATGCGCTGAACCCTGGCAACAGCCTTCTCCGGCTCGGGCAAGCTTCCGCCGCCCCAGAACCACAGGCTACCGGGGATGGCAGCGGGATCGTCCGCACTCCTGCGATGCTGCTGGAGGAGCACCTGCGTTTCATTGAGCAGACGACGCCAGCGGCGGGCATCGTCACCCTCGGGCATCGCATGATCCAGGCTGGATCCCGCCAGCGCCCATGGCGGGACGAACAGGCTCTCGGGAGACCTTTCCAGTGCGATGTAGCCGCGCCCGCTCGCGGTCAACTCCAGCGCCAGCCCCTCTTCTTCGAGCAAGTCCGATATCGCTTCACTCCAGGCCCCGGCGCCGAAGCGCCTTTCGGGCTGCAGCCACACGGCCGCCAGGTCAGGAACCAGGCCGACGGGATCGGCCCGGAGCCAGACTCCGGCCGCGTCGTCGGGTCGATCGAGGCGCCTTGTCAGCGGGGCCGCCGGCAAGGGACGGCCAGTGACCAGCTCGGCCTGCGGAGATCGGACATCGAGGTTTCGCGGCTCGCAGGCGCGCAACAGCGCCCCGATCAGCGGGGGCAGCCGCTCCGCCTCCCGCAGGAGGGACTCCAGTTGCGGGACATGCAGGATCAGCCGTCTGTCAGGACTCGTAGCGGACCTCGACGATCTCATAGGTTCGCTTGCCGTTGGGCGCCTCGAATTCCACCACATCGCCTTCCTGGTGCCCGATCAGGGCCCGCGCCAGGGGGGCGGAAATGGCCAGCCGACCCTGGGAGGAATCCGACTCGAGGTCGCCCACGATCTGCCAGGTCACTTCCTCGGCATCGTTCTTGTCCTCCATCAGGACCACGGTGGCGCCGAACACGACCTTGCCGCCTGGATTGAGCGCAGCCACGTCGATGATGCGGGCGTTTCCCAGGGCGGCTTCGAGATCCCGGATCCGGGCCTCGATGAAACCCTGCTGTTCGCGTGCGGCATGGTACTCGGCGTTTTCCTTCAGGTCGCCGTGGGCGCGCGCTTCGGCAATGGCCTCGATCACGGCCGGGCGTTCCTTTTTCTTGAGCCGATCGAGTTCGGCACGCAGGCGCTCGGCGCCCGCCTTGGTCAATGGCGTCTGGCTCATCTTCGCTCCTCAGGCTTGCTCGGCGTGCAGCTCGGCCAGGCTGCGCACGCCTCGTTCGTTCCAGTGGTCCATGGCCCGCAACGTGGCACGGGCACCGGCAATGGTGGTCGAATAATTGACCTTGCGTTGCAGCGCCTCGCGACGAATCGAGAAGGAATCGGCGATGGCCTGGCGGCCTTCGGTCGTGTTGACGATGTAATCGATCTCGTCGTTCTTGATCAGGTCGACGATGTGCGGACGCCCCTGGATGACCTTGTTGACATAGTCGCATTCGATGCCGTTTTCAACCAGGTGCTTCCAGGTGCCTTCGGTGGCCACCAGCTCGAAGCCGCGCTCCACCAGCTCCCTGGCAACGGGAAGCAGGCGTTCCTTGTCGGCGTCGCGCACGCTGAGGAAGACGCGACCGCTCATCTTGACCACGATACCCACGCCCTGCTGTGCTCGCGCCACGGCCGAGCCGAACGAACGGCCCACGCCCATGGCCTCGCCGGTCGAGCGCATTTCCGGCGTCAGAATGGGGTCCACGCCCTGGAACTTGATGAAAGGGAAAATCGGCTCTTTGATGGAGTAGAAAGGACTTGAAAGGTCACCGGTAAGCCCTTGATCCTCAAGTGTTTGACCAACCATGCATCGGGCGGCCACGCGAGCGATTGGCACGCCCGTCGCTTTCGAGACGAAAGGCACGGTCCGCGAAGCCCGCGGGTTGACTTCCAGCACGAAAATATCGTCGCCCTGGACCGCGAACTGCACGTTCATCAGGCCGACGACCTGCAGGGCAAGCGCCATCTGGCGGGTCTGGCGACGAATTTCCTCGACGACCTCGTCGGACAGGGAGAACGGCGGCAGACTGCACGAAGAGTCGCCCGAATGAACCCCGGCCTCCTCGATGTGCTCCATCACGCCGCCGATCACCACGCGCTCACCGTCGCAGACAGCGTCGACGTCGACCTCGATGGCGTGGTCGAGGAAGTGATCCAGCAGGACCGGCGAATCGTTTGAGACCTTGACCGCCTCGTTCATGTAGCGCTTGAGCTCGTCCTCGCCGTGGACGATGTCCATGGCGCGGCCGCCGAGCACGTAGGAGGGCCGAACGACCAGCGGATAGCCGACCTCGCGGGCCAGGATCAGGGCTTCTTCGGGATCGCGGGCTGTCCGGTTCGGCGGCTGCTTGAGGCCGAGGCGGTTGAGCAGGTCCTGGAAGCGCTGGCGATCCTCGGCGAGGTCGATGCAGTCGGGTGTCGTGCCGATGATCGGCGCGCCGGCGGCCTCGAGGTCGCGCGCGAGTTTCAGCGGCGTCTGGCCGCCGAACTGGATGATGATGCCCTCGGGTTGCTCGAGCTCGACGATCGACAGGACGTCCTCGAGCGTGAGCGGCTCGAAGTAAAGCCGGTCGGAGGTGTCGTAGTCGGTCGAGACCGTTTCGGGATTGCAGTTGACCATGATCGTCTCGTAGCCGAGATCGCGCATGGCCAGCGCCGCGTGCACGCAGCAGTAGTCGAACTCGATGCCCTGCCCGATCCGATTGGGACCGCCGCCGAGCACCATGATCTTGCGCTTGTCGGTCGGCGCGGCCTCGGTTTCCTCGCCCCAGGTCGAATACATGTAGGCCGTGGACGTCGCGAACTCGGCAGCGCAGGTGTCGACGCGGTGGTAGCTGGGCCGGATGCCCGCCTTGGTCCGCAGCTTGCGCACGGCGGTCTCGCTCAGCCCCGCCAGGTCGGCGATGCGGGCATCGGAAAACCCGTAGCGCTTGATTTCGAGCAGGGTCTCGGCGTCGAGTGCTGCCACGCCCTCTTCGAGCAGCTTGTGCTCGATCTCGATGAGCTCGGCGATCTGGTCGAGGAACCAGGGATCGATGCGGGTCAGGCGGTGGATTTCCTCGAATTCGAGGCCGCGGCGGAAAGCTTCGGCCACATACAGCAGCCGCTGCGGGCCGGCTTCCTGGAGTTCGCGGCGGATCAGCGTGAGCTCGTCGGCCTCCTCGCTGTCGATTTCGACCGGATCGAGGCCCGAAAGACCCACCTCGAGACTGCGCAGCGCCTTCTGGAAGGACTCCTGAAAAGTCCGGCCGATCGCCATCGCCTCGCCGACCGACTTCATCTGCGTCGTCAAGCGGTCGTCGGCGGCCGGGAATTTCTCGAAGGCGAAACGCGGCATCTTCGTGACCACGTAATCGATCGTGGGCTCGAATGAAGCCGGCGTGGCGCCGCCGGTGATCTCGTTGTCGAGCTCGTCGAGGGTGTAGCCGACGGCCAGCTTGGCCGCGACCTTGGCGATCGGGAAGCCGGTCGCCTTGGAAGCCAGGGCCGATGATCGCGACACGCGCGGGTTCATCTCGATGACGTGAATGCGCCCGGTATCGGGATGGACGGCGAACTGCACGTTCGAGCCGCCGGTGTCGACACCGATCTTCCGGAGGACCGCGATGGCGGCGTCACGCAGCTCCTGGTACTCCTTGTCGGTCAGCGTCAGCGCGGGCGCGACGGTGACCGAGTCGCCGGTGTGCACGCCCATCGGATCGATGTTCTCGATCGAGCAGATGATGATGCAGTTGTCCGCCTTGTCGCGAACGACCTCCAGTTCGAATTCCTTCCAGCCCAGCACCGACTCCTCGAGCAGCACCTCGTTGGTCGGCGACAGGTCCAGGCCGTGTTCGACGATCCGGACGAATTCCTCGCGATTGTAGGCGATGCCGCCGCCCGATCCGCCCAGCGTGAACGAGGGTCGGATGATGGTGGGGAAACCGATGCGCTTTTGCACTTCCACGGCCTCGTCGAGGCTGTGCGCCACCCAGGCTTCGGGTACGCCCAGCCCGATCTCGCGCATCGCTTCCTTGAAGGCGTCGCGGTCTTCGGCCATGTCGATCGCCTCGCGAGAGGCACCGATCATCTCCACGCCGAATTTCTCGAGCACGCCCTCGCGCGCCAGGTCGAGCGCGCAGTTGAGCGCCGTCTGGCCACCCATCGTGGGCAGCAACGCATCCGGTCGCTCCTTTTCGATGATGTCCTGGACCACGTCCCAGCGAATGGGTTCGATATAGACGGCGTCCGCCATTTCCGGGTCGGTCATGATGGTCGCCGGATTGGAATTGACCAGGATCACGCGGTAGCCCAGCTCGCGAAGCGCCTTGACCGCCTGTACGCCCGAATAGTCGAACTCGCAGGCCTGCCCGATGACGATCGGCCCCGCGCCGATGATGAGGATGGATTGGATATCGGTTCTCTTAGGCATCGGCGCTTTCCATCATGGTCACGAATTGGGCGAAAAGCGGCCGCAGGTCGTGCGGCCCCGGGCTGGCCTCGGGGTGGCCCTGAAAGCTAATCGCGGGCTTGCCGGCAATGCGGATGCCTTGCAGGGTGCCGTCGAACAGCGAGCGATGGGTCGGGATGACCGTCTCCGGCAGGCTCGACTCATCCACCGCGAAGCCGTGATTCTGGCTGGTGATGAGAACCTGGCCGGTGGCGAGATCCTTGACCGGGTGGTTCGCGCCGTGGTGGCCGAACTTCATCTTGACCGTCCTGGCGCCGCCACCGAGCGCCAGCAGCTGGTGCCCAAGGCAGATACCGAAGGTCGGCAGCCCCTTGTCGAGCAGGCCGCGAATGGCTTCGATGGCGTAATCGCAGGGCTCGGGGTCACCGGGGCCGTTCGAGAGCATCACGCCGTCCGGGTTCATCGCCAGCACCTCGTCGAGCGCCGTCCGGGCCGGCACGACGGTCAGGCGACAACCGGCGTCGACCAGCAGGCGCAGGATATTGCGCTTGACGCCGTAGTCGTAACAGACGACGTGAAAGCGACCTTCCCCGCGGCGGAACTCGCCCGCCTCCAGGTCCCAGCTGCCCTCGTTCCACTCGTAGGCGCGATCGACCGTCACCGTGCTGGCCAGGTCCTGCCCGCTCATCGGGGCGCATTCCTTCGCGCGACGGACGGCCTCCTCGGCATCGACGGTTTCGCCGACCAGCAGGCAACCGTTCTGGGCACCCTTGTCGCGCAGGCGGATGGTCAGGGCGCGCGTATCGATCCCGGCGATGCCCGAGGCATCGTTGTCGTGCATCCAGTCCGACAGGGACTGCGTCGCGCGCCAGTTGCTGTGGCGCCTGGGATAATTGCGGACGATGAGCCCGGCGGCGTGGATCCGGTCGGCTTCCACGTCCTGCGGGTTGACGCCGGTATTGCCGACGTGGGATGCGGTCAGCGTGACGAGCTGCCCCGCGTAGCTGGGATCGGTGAGTATCTCCTGGTAGCCGGTCATGGCGGTGTTGAACACCACCTCGCCGACCCGCGCGCCCGGCGCGCCGATACCCCGCCCGGAAAACGTCGTGCCGTCTTCCAGCGCCAGAATTGCCTGCATTGAGAAACCTCCGGGTACACAAAGCGGGCCTAGCCGCTGGTGGGCCACGCCCGCTTGTCGCTTGCCGAACCAACCGCTCGGCGTCCGGACGAATATTCTAAACGAAGCGGCCCGGGCAGGCCAGAAAAACCCGCCGCCGACGCGCGCGGGATGGCTCCGAATCAGGCTTCGGGCGCTGCAGCCGCGATCGGCGCGGGAAAATCGCCGGCCGGGCGCATGGTTTCCGCGCCGTGCCCCTGGGCGATGAGATAGTCCACCCATTTCAGCAGCGCCCGGTTGAGCCGCCAACTGCGCGCGACCAGGCTGTTGATCGCCAGATCCGGTCCGGCAAAGCGCTGGATCCCTTGCTGGGGACTGAACGCCGTGGCCTCGGCCATGGCGGCATCATGGTAGATGCGCACGTGGGCGTTGGGGTTGTGCGAGCGCTCCGCGCCGATGATGTAGGACAGGCGCACGAAGGTCGTGTAGGGGTGACGCTCGATGACTTCCAGGTAGAGCTCGGGCCCGGAACCCAGCTGCGAGACGAGATGGTCGGTCTCGGCCAGCGCATCCGGCAACAGGACGTTGAGCGCGCGGTACAGCGCACTGTGCAGTTCCGGAAGCCGCCGCGCCAGAATCCGGCTCGAAGGCTGAAGTTGACGGGTCGTTGTGAGCATGGCCGGCGAGAATATCACACCGGCAGAAAACTGCCACCCCCTCCGGAAAACCCAAGCACGAAATTCGAAATTTCAAATACGAAACAGGTTCGTAAGAACGGAATTTCGAATGATCCAAACGATTCAGCGCATTTCGCGATTGAGGCCCAGTTCCAGGAGAATGCGGCTGGCCAGCTCCTCCACCGAGGTCTCGGTCGACGACAGCATGGAAATACCTTCGGCGCGAAGCATGGCCTCGGCGGCCTCGACTTCGTAGCGGCACTGCTTGAGCGAGGCGTAGCGGCTGCCGGGCCGGCGAGCCTCACGGATCTGCGCCAGCCGCTCGGGGTCGATGCTCAGACCGAACAGCTTGTGCTTGTGCTCGCGAAGGAACGCGGGCAGGCGCGGCTGCTCCAGGTCTTCCTCGGTCAGCGGATAGTTGGCCGCTTTCACCCCGAAATGCAGGGCCATGTAGAGGCAGGTGGGCGTCTTGCCCGAGCGAGAGACACCGACCAGGACGACTTCGGCCGCATCCAGGCGCTTGGAAATACCGTCGTCGTGGGTCAGGGCGTAGTTGGTTGCCTCCATCCGGTCTTCGTAGCCCTTGCTGTCGCCCATGCCGTGCGCCTGGCCGACGCGCGGCGACCGCGGCACGCCGAGGGCTTCTTCGAGGCGCTCCATGAAGGTCCCGAACATGTCGAAGAGATGCCCGTTGGATTGCTCGAGAATCCCGCTGACCTCCGGATCGACGATGGTGCTGAAAATGAGCGGCCCCTCGCCCTCGTCGGCTTCGGAGGCCCGGTCGATCAGGGAGACGGCGTCGCGCGCCTTGCTCGGGGTGTCGACGAACGGCAGGCGAACCTGGCGGAATTCCACGTTGGAAAACTGGGTCATCAGGCTGTGGCCGAAAGTCTCGGCCGTGATCGCGGTGCCGTCGGAAATGAAAAATACCGTTCTTCGCATAAGTTTCCAGGCGGTTACAATAAGCAGCTGATTCAACACTGCCGCTTTGGGGAGTTCGAGTGTCCGAGTATATCCTTTGGCTCGATGAGCTTGGTATGGGCGACCTGGAAAAGGTCGGTGGCAAGAATGCGTCGCTGGGTGAAATGATCACCCACCTGAAGGATCTCGGGGTCAACGTACCCGGCGGATTCGCGACCACGGCCGAGGCGTTCCGCAATTTCCTCGAACAGTCCGGGCTGGCCGAGCGCATCGGCAAGGCCCTCGACGAACTCGATGCCGACGATACCCGCGCGCTGGCGAAGACCGGCGGCGAGATCCGGCAGTGGATCATGGACACGCCCCTGCCCGATGACCTCGAACAGGCCATCCGCGAGGCCTACGCCAAGATACAGGAACGCTACGGCAAGGACCTGGCGGTGGCCGTTCGCTCCTCGGCGACCGCCGAGGACCTGCCGGATGCCTCCTTCGCCGGCCAGCAGGAGACCTTCCTCAACGTCTGCGGCATCGAGGCGGTGCTCGAGAAGATTCACGCCGTGTTCGCCAGCCTCTACAACGACCGCGCCATCGCCTACCGCGTCCACCAGGGCTTCGCTCACGCCGACGTGGCCCTGTCGGCCGGGATCCAGCTGATGGTGCGCGCCGGCTCCGGCGCCGCCGGCGTCCTGTTCACGCTCGATACCGAATCCGGCTACCGCGATGTGGTCTTCATCACCTCCAGCTACGGCCTGGGTGAGTCGGTTGTCCAGGGTGCCGTCAACCCCGACGAGTTCTACCTGTTCAAGCCCAACCTGCGCGCCGACAAGCCCGCCGTGTTGCGCCGCACGATCGGCACCAAGGCCACGCGCATGATCTACGGCGACGGCGAATCCGGCGGCGTGCACACCGAGGACACGCCGGAGGCGGAGCGCCAGCGGTTCTCGATCAGCGATGCCGAGGCGACCGAGCTGGCGAAAATGGCGCTGACCATCGAGGACCACTACGGACGCCCGATGGACGTCGAATGGGGCAAGGACGGGGAAACCGGGGAACTTTTCATCCTCCAGGCCCGCCCGGAGACGGTCAAGAGCCGCGCGGGGCAGACCATGGAGCGGTTCAAGCTCGAATCCACCGGGCAGGTGCTGGCCGAAGGCCGTGCGATCGGCCAGCGCATCGGCCAGGGCAAGGCCCGGGTGATCGAATCGCTCGAACAGATTCACGAAGTCGAGGAAGGTGACGTCCTGATCACCGACATGACCGATCCCGACTGGGAGCCCGTGATGAAGCGCGCCGCGGCCATCGTCACCAACCGGGGCGGAAGGACCTGCCATGCCGCCATCATCGCGCGAGAACTCGGCATCCCGGCCGTGGTCGGCTGCGGCGACGCCACCGAGCGTGTTCCGCACGCCTCCGAGGTCACGGTCTCCTGCAGCGAAGGCGACACCGGCCGCATCTACGAGGGGCAGCTCGAGTTCAGCGTCAGCGAGGACTCGCTCGACGACATGCCCGAGGCCCCGCTCAAGATCATGATGAACGTCGCCAATCCGGACCGGGCCTTCGACTTCGCCCTGATCCCGAACCACGGCATCGGCCTGGCGCGCCTGGAGTTCATCATCAATCGGATGATCGGCATTCATCCACTGGCCCTGCTCGACTACGACGGCCAGAGCGACGAGGTCCGGGCCGAAATCGACCGGCGCACCGCCGGATACGACGATCCGGTCAGCTTCTACGTCGACAAACTTGCCGAGGGCATCGCCACGATTGCCGCACCTTTCGGACCCAACCCCGTCATCGTGCGCCTGTCGGACTTCAAGTCCAACGAATACGCCAACCTGATCGGCGGCGATCGTTACGAGCCCGACGAGGAGAACCCGATGATCGGCTGGCGCGGCGCTTCACGCTACGTCGACGAGAATTTCCAGCCGGCGTTCGAGCTCGAATGTCGCGCCATGAAGAAAGTGCGCGAGGAGATGGGCCTGGATCACGTTTGGGCCATGGTGCCCTTCGTGCGCACTGTTGGCGAAGCGTCGGATGTCGTAGCCGTAATGGACAAGTTCGGCCTAAAGCGCGGCGAGAACGGCCTGAAGATCATCATGATGTGCGAATTGCCGTCCAACGCCCTCAACGCCGAAGCCTTCCTGGACTATTTCGACGGCTTCTCGATCGGCTCCAACGACATGACCCAGCTCACCCTGGGCCTGGACCGCGACTCCGGCCTGGTCGCCCACCGATTCGACGAACGCGACCCCGCGGTCAAGGCGATGCTGGCGATGGCCATCGAGGCCTGCCGCAAGCAGGGCAAGTACATCGGGATCTGCGGCCAGGGGCCTTCGGACTATCCGGACCTGGCCGAGTGGCTGATGGACCAGGGTATCGAGAGCATGTCGCTCAACCCCGACACGGTGGTCGACACCTGGCGCAAGCTGGCCGCACACCGGCGTTAGCTGGTTAGCTGGTTAGCTGGTTGGCTGGTTGGCTGGTTGGCTGGTTAAGCAATCGTCACGGCTGGCGACGATTCTGTCACGACGAAGTCGTCCCGCGTTGTTGGCAGTTTCCGAACCAGCAAACGAGCGAACGAGCTAACCAGCCAACTTCAAGGGCCACCGAGCTCGCCCATGAAGCGGCGGTAGTAGCGGAGCTCGTCGACCGAATCCCTGATATCCTCCAACGCCTGGTGGCTGGAGTCCTTGCTGAATCCCTTGGCCACCTCGGGCGCCCAGCGCCGTGAGAGTTCCTTGAGGGTGCTGACATCGAGATTACGGTAGTGAAAGAAGGCTTCGAGATCGGGCATCAGTCGCGCCATGAATCGGCGGTCCTGGCAAATGGAGTTGCCGCACATCGGCGAGGCGCCGGCGGGAACGTGCTGCTCGAGGAAAGCGATCGTGCGGCGCTCGGCCTCGGCCAGATCGATGTCGGATTCCAGGCAGCGCCGGACGAGCCCCGACTCGGTATGGGTGCGGGTGTTCCACTCGTCCATTCCCTCGAGAACGGAGCGCGGCGTTGCAATGGCCAGCTCGGGTCCGATGGCGACCTCGGTCAGGTCGGCATCGGTCACCAGGGTGGCGATTTCGATGATCGTGTCGGCGGCCGGATCGAGTCCGGTCATCTCCAGGTCGATCCAGATCAGGTTGTTCTCGTTCATGCCCGGGCCAGCTGTTGTTTGGCAGGGGCAGCACTATACCAGCAAGCGTGGACCCGATGACCACGGCCCCCGTCCGCATGGTCCAGGCGCACGGCAATCATGGCGCGGCTGCCGTCGACGGCGAACTGCTGAAAGTCCACTTTCCGCGTCGAATCGAGCGGCCGCTACCCGGCGATCTCGTTCGGCTCGACTCGGCCGGCACCCTCACGGAAGTACTCGAGCGAAAGAACCTCTTCGGACGCGGCGACGGTCGCGGGCGTTTTCGCCCAATCGCGGCCAATCTCGATCGGGCCGTGATCGTGATCGCCCCGGAACCGGCACCCAGCCGCGACCTCCTCCATCGCTACCTCGCCGCCTGCCTGATTCGCAATATCGAACCCTTGATCGTTGTGAACAAGTCGGACCTGCCGCAACCGTCGCAGCCGCCCTTCACCGAGCTCGGAGAGCTGGCGGGGATGGGTTTCGCCGTCATCGGAACCCGCTGCCGGCCGGAGCCCGACACCGAAGAACTCCAGGGGCTTGTGGCCGTCGGCGTCACGCTTTTCGCCGGTCAGTCCGGCGTCGGAAAATCCTCGCTGCTCAACGCCCTTGTGCCCGACCTGGAGGCCCAGACCGGCAAGCTCTCCCACGTCACCGGCAAGGGCACGCACACGACCACCACGGCGACAGCACACCGCTACGGCGATGAAGCCTGGCTGATCGACACACCCGGCGTTTGGGAGTACGGCCTGTGGAAGATGGACGCGGTATCGCTGCAGCGCGGCTTTCCCGAGTTCTCCGAGCACGCGGCTCGCTGCAAGTTTCGCGACTGCCGGCACGACTCGGAGCCGGGCTGCGCCGTCGTCGCCGCGGTCGAAGCCGGCAACCTGCCCGCCTTCCGCCACCAGGCCTGGCTGCGACTGCTGGCCGAGCAGGAGCGCTTTCGCTAGCGGTGGGGGTTCAGACGGCTCGTCAGGTCTCTCGCGAAGGCGCAACGGCGCAAAGTT
Source organism: Wenzhouxiangella sediminis (assembly GCF_003410055.1). Lineage (GTDB taxonomy): Bacteria > Pseudomonadota > Gammaproteobacteria > Xanthomonadales > Wenzhouxiangellaceae > Wenzhouxiangella > Wenzhouxiangella sediminis. The sequence continues at coordinate 90,800 of NZ_QUZK01000014.1, forward strand.
CGCCAGGAAAGAAAGCAAAGAATGAAGATTGGATGTTCTTTGAGTAACGCTCTAGAGTCAGCTGACTCCAAAGAGCATCTCAAAGGAATCATTCTTGTTCCTTTGCCTTTGCGTCCTTGGCGCCCTTGCGCCTTTGCGAGAAAAAACCAGGCCCGAATACCTACCAGGGCAGGGTCTCGCCGTTGGCGTGGCGGAAGCTGCCGGTCGTCTCCATGCTCAGCTCGTCGATGCGCTCGACCAGGCCGGCGGCGGCCTCGGCGGGCTCGACATCGCCGCGGCCGCCGGTCATGTCGGTTCGCACGAATCCGGGATGCAGGAGGCCCACGGCGATCTCACGGTCCTTGAGTTCGTGGGCCAGGTTCATGCCGGCCATGTTCGCGGCCGCCTTGGATAGGCGATAACCCCAGGCACCGCCGGATCCGTTGTCGGCGATCGAGCCCACCCGCGAGGAGATGATCACGACCTTGCCGCCGTTGATCAGGTGGTTGATCAGGGCATGCGTCACCCGCAGGGGGGCGAGCGCGTTGACCTCGTACTGTGCGCGCCAGTTGTCGAGCTCGTCCTCGATGTTCTCGAGGGTGGACGGAATCAGCACGCCGGCATTGTTGACCAGCAGGTCGATGCGGCGGCCCGACAGCCGGTCGGCCAGCTCACGCAGGCTGTCGCGGTCGGTAATGTCGATACCTTCCTCGACCTGGACCTCCAGGGCCTTGAGGGCCGGTGAGGCCTTGCGGCACACCGCGATGACGCGGTAGCCGCGGTCCACGAGCTGACGGGCGAGCTCGAGCCCGATACCTCGATTGGCGCCAGTAATCACTGCTGTTTTCATGATTGGGAGAATCCGCTTTGAGTTCCCGGCTTATGCTACTATTTTTGCACTGACTTGCCGTGCCAATCACGACAAGCCGAGGGTACAACCAGAGGAACTGCCATGATGCGCAACACAGTGGGCAAGCTGGTTTGGGGGGCGGCTTTGAGCACAATGATGGGGGTCGCCGTGGCCGGCGACGTATTGCTGATCGAAAAGGTCGAGGAGCGCATGATGCGCGACTTGCCCCGGAACGGTCTCACCCAGCAACAGGTCGAAGAAAGATACGGCGAACCGAACAGCAAACACGCGCCCGTCGGCGATCCCCCGATCACTCGCTGGATCTACGACGACTTCAACGTCTATTTCGAGTACGACCTGGTCATCGAAAGCGTCCTCCACCACGACGCCATCATGCGCGAGGTAGAGGCCCGGAGCGAACCCTGATCCATGTCGCATACCGATTACCGCCTCCCGGCCGAATGGGAGGCACAGAGCGCCACCCTGCTCGCCTGGCCGGCCGCCGAATCCGACTGGCGAGGCGTGCTCGACGCCATCAGGGACGAATACCGTCAATTGATAGACGCCGTACGTAGCTTCCAGCCCGTCGTTCTTCTGGTTCCGCAGGACGAACCCCTGCCCGAAGTCCTCGCCGAAGCCGCCGATCTCCACCCCGTTGCGCTTCGCTACAACGACACCTGGTGCCGGGACTACGGTCCGGTCATCATGGTGTTCTCGGGCTACCGCCTGGCCCTGGATTTCCATTTCGACGGATGGGGCGGAAAATACCCGGCCTCACTCGACAACCGGGTCAACACCCACCTGGCGCGCCACGAACTGTTCGACCGGATGCAGTTCCGCCAGTACCTGTTCGAACTCGAAGGCGGGGCGATCGAAAGCGACGGCAGGGGGCGCCTGCTGGTCAACTGGCACTGCCTGCGGGCTCGACACCCCCACCTGACCGAGCGCGAGATCGACTTTGAACTGCACAACCTGCTCAACGTCGACAAGGTGCTCGGTATCGACATCGAGCCGATGACGGGTGACGACACGGACGGACACATCGACACGCTGGCCCGCTTCACCGATCACGACACGATCGTGTTCCAGACCCAGGGCGAGGACGAGCGAACCGCCCGCCTCCGCGGCCAGCTGGAAACCCTTCGCAACCGCGACGAGAACGAATACCGACTCGTGGCCCTGCCCTGCCCCGACGACATCGATCCGGGCCTGCCCGCCAGCTACGCGAATTTCCTGTTCGTCAACGACGGCTGCCTGGTACCCGCCTACGGCAGTCGTCATGACGAGGCGGCCTGCGACATACTCGCCGAGCTGCTTCCCGACCGCCGGATCGTCCAGGTACCGGCCGCCACCATGATCACCCAGTCCGGCGGACCGCACTGTGCCAGCATGCACATTCCGGCCGCGCTCGGATGAGTATGCGTCGCCTCGACATCGCCCTGGTCCAGCACGCCATGGGCCCGGAAGCCGACGAAAATCGTGCGGCCACGGCCGATGGAATCGCCCGGGCAGCCGAACTCGGCGCCCAACTGGTGCTGTTGCCGGAACTCCACGCCAGCGAGTATTTCTGCAAGTATCAGGACCCGGATCTGTTCGACCTGGCCGAGCCGCTCGACGGCCCCACGGCCCGGATGCTCTCGGGTGCCGCGGCCGACCACGGAATCGTCATCGTGGGCTCGATCTTCGAACACCGTGCCCCGGGCCTGGCGCACAACACGTCGGTGGTCTACGAGCGAGACGGCGAGCTGGCCGGCGTGTATCGCAAGATGCACATCCCCGACGATCCCGGCTACAACGAGAAATTCTATTTCACGCCCGGCGATCTCGGCTTCGAGCCCATCGACACCTCGGTCGGTCGTCTGGGCGTGCTGGTCTGCTGGGATCAGTGGTATCCCGAAGCCGCCCGCCTGATGACGCTGGCGGGCGCGGAACTTTTGCTCTACCCCACCGCGATCGGTCTCGACCTGGACGACGAAGAGCCCGAACAACGGCGCCAGCTCGACGCATGGCGCACGATTCAGCGCTCGCACGCCGTCGCCAATGGTATTCCAATGGCCACCTGCAATCGGGTGGGCTTCGAACCCGACCGCTCCGGCGGAGAGCGCGAAGCGGAATTCTGGGGCCACAGCTTCGTCGCCGGCCCCCAGGGCGAAGTCCTGGCCGAAGCCGGCAGCGAGGCCGAGGTGCTTTTCGCCAGCCTGGATCTGGGCCGCTCCGAGCAGGTCCGGCGCCTATGGCCCTTCCTGCGCGACCGCCGCATCGACGCCTACGACGACCTCCTCAAGCGCTGGCGGGATTAGACGGACGTCGGAAGTCAGGAGTCGGCGGGGGCTGGGTTTCAGGTTTCAGGTTTCAGGTTTCAGGTTTCAGGAAAAGCCAAACGCTTGGGGTTCCGAGTTCGGGGTTCGGGGTTCGGGCGGCGAGTTTGGCTCTGGGGGCCGGCTTTGCCGGGGGCGGTGTGGTGCTGCTCTTGACGGTACGTGAGCATTCCAATCGCCGGAGAAGCGCCGGCAGGGGTCGCAAGACGCGGCCACAGCACCGACGAGGCCAGCCTGAAAGCCGCTCCCCGGCACGCTAACACCAATCCCGAAGGGCGATGGATTGTGGTTCCTGCCGGTGATGATTGGGTGGATGAAAGCGCAGCGTACTTGGATGTACGTGAGCATTTCATCCGCGCAATCAGCGCCGGCAGGGGCCGCAAGACGCGGCCACAGCACCGACGAGGCCAGCCCGAAGGCCTTCCCTCGCTCAAATTCGCATTACCCCTCGAAGGCTGATGGATTGTGGTTCCTGCCGGTGATTTCGCGGCGTTCGAAAGCGGAGCGTACTCGAGGGTACGTGAGCATTTCGAGCGACGCGAAAGCGCCGGCAGGGGCCGCAAGACGCAGCCCCAGCACCGACGAGGCCAGCCCGAAGGCCATCACTCGCTCAAATTCACAGTGCCCCTCGAAGGCCGATGGATTTTCGTGCCTGCCGGTGATTCTCCGGCGATTGAAAGCGCAGCGTACTGATTGGTACGTGAGCACTTCAATCGCCGGAGAAGCGCCGGCAGGGGCGAAAAGACGCGGCCACAGCACTTACCAGTGGATGCCTCGCATCAGGCTCGCGAACGCCACCTGCTCCTGGGTCGGTTTGACCTCGCCTTCTTCGCCGCGGCCCTGCGCCGCAGCCGAATCCGGGAACATCCGGAAAGCCGAGTTCATGACGATCTCCGAGACCTTGGGCGCGGTGGCGTGCAGGATCTGGGCGAAGATCCCCAGGCGCGTGGCGATCCGCTGGGGCCGGTAGATCACCGCCTGCTTGATCATGTCGGCGGCGTCCTCGGGCGTGATCGTGGGCACATGCTCGTAGATCTTGGTGGGCGCGATCATGGGCGTGCGCACCAGCGGCATGTTGATGGTGGTAAACGACACGCCGGTGTCGGCGAATTCCGACGCGGCGCAGCGCGAGAACGCGTCCAGCGCCGCCTTCGAAGCCACGTAGGCGGAAAAACGGGGTGCGTTGGACAGCACGCCGATCGAGGAAATGTTGATGACCTGCCCCCGGCCCTGCTCGACCATCGTCGGCAGGAAGCCCATGATGAGCTTCAGCGAGCCGAAGTAGTTGAGCTGCATCAGCCGCTCGTAGTCATGGAAGCGATCATATGACAGCTGGATCGAGCGACGGATCGAGCGCCCCGCGTTGTTGATGAGAATATCGACGGCACCGTGATCGGCCAGCACCTGCTCGACCAGTTTCTCGGACTTCTTCATGTCCGACAGGTCGGCGGTGTAGTAGAAAGCCTTCCCCCCGTCGGCCTCGATCTCCGCCTTGGTTTCCTGCAGCCCTTCCTCGCCGCGGGCGACGATCACGACCCTGGCGCCGGCCTGGCCCATCATCAGGGCCGTGGCCTTGCCGATACCCGAGGAGGCGCCCGTGATCAATACCACCTTGTCGCGCACCTGACCGGACAGGGACCGATCGATGAACAGCTCGGGATCGAGGTGGCGCTCCCAGTAGTCCCAGATGACCCAGGCGTAGTCTTCCAGCGGCGGCATGGAGATACCCGACCCCTTCAGCGCTTTCTCGGCATCGCGATTGTCGAATCGCGTCGGGTAGCTGAAGAAGCCGAGCATGTCCTTCGGAATTCCGAGATCCTCGAGAACCTGGTTGATGATGCGACGCACCGGCGGCAGCATCGTCAGACCCTGCTTGACCGGCGCCGGGATGAAGCCGAAAAGCCGCGCGTCGATGCGCATCGACATCAGCGGCGCATGGGCGGCCTGCGCGAAGAGATTCATGACCTCGCCGATCCGTTTCGGGTTGGGATCGGTCAGGTGGAAACACTGGCCGTCGAGCTTGGGCTTGTGGGCGATGTGATCCATCGCCCGTGCCACGTAGTCCACCGGAACGATGTTGATCCGGCTTCCTTCCAGCCCCAGGGTCGGCACCCAGGGCGGCAGCATGCGGCGCATCTTCTGGATCAGCTTGAAGAAGTAGTACGGCCCGTCGATCTTGTCGATCTCGCCGGTCTTCGAGTGGCCCACCACGATTCCGGGCCGATAGATGCGCCACGGAACGGAGCAGGTCCGGCGCACCAGGCCTTCGGATTCATGCTTGCTGCGGAAATACGGATGCTGGAGCCCGGTCGCCTCTTCGAACATGTCCTCCCGGAAGGTGCCCTGGTAGAGGCCCGCGGCCGCGATCGACGAGGTGTGGTGAAAGCACTTGGCCTTCACCTTCTCGGCCAGCTGGATTGCGTGCCGGGTTCCCCCGATGTTAGCCGCCTCGTTGGATTCGGCGTCAGCCGCCAGGTCATAAACGGCAGCCAGGTGGAAGAAATGCCTGATCTTGCCGTCGAGCTTCTCGACGTCGGCCTTTCCGACGCCCAGCGCCGGCTTGGTGAGGTCTCCGGTCACCGCCACCAGGCGTCGTTTGTGATCCGACCAGCGTTCCGCGACGAGGTCGTTGAATTTCTTCTTCGACCCTCGCCGAACCAGAACGTAGATCGTCCCCTTGCGCTGGACCAGCTGGTCGATCAGGTTGCGGCCGATGAATCCGGTACCCCCGGTCACGAAATAACTCATTGCGGCACTCCCTCCGGCATTTATTGTGCTGTACTGCAAAGATACCGATTCGTTCCCGATTCCGCCACCGGTAGCGCGCCGTTGACCCCGTCCGGACGGCATGCTAGAAAGACTGCCGACAACGAAAAAAGGGAAAGCGAGCGATGAGCGAGCTGGAGAAGCGCTTCAAACAGGCGGCAGACGACGTGCAGAGCCTGGACCAGCGTCCGGACAACGACACCCTGCTAAAACTCTACGCACTGTACAAGCAGGGATCGGAAGGCGATGTCTCCGGGGAAAAGCCCGGCTTCTTCGATTTCGTGGGCGTTGCCAAGTACGAGGCCTGGGAGAAGCTCCAGGGCATGGAAGCCGACGAAGCCAAACAGAAGTACGTCGATCTCGTCGAGTCCCTGCGCAGCTGAACGCGCTCCCCCGGCCCCTGGCCCCATGAGCCGGAACACTCGCGAACGCATTCTCTCGGCGGCCTTGCTGTTGTTCAACGAGCAGGGCGAACCGCACGTGCCCACCAACCGGATCGCCGACGAACTGGGCATCAGCCCCGGCAACCTTCACTACCACTTCCGCACCAAGGGCGATCTCATTCAGGCCTTGTTCGAAGCATTCGAGCATCGCATGCTCGAGTTGCTGGCCACCCCGGACTCCCGTGAAGTTCACATCGAGGATATCTGGCTGTTCCTCCACCTGGTCTTCGAAACCATCGGCGAGTTTCGCTTCGTCTATCGCGATCTCACCGATCTGTGCGGGCGGTTCCGGAACCTGCATCGACGATTCCAGGCGATCGTCCGACTATCGATGCAAACCGCCCGGCACCTCAGCGAGGGTCTCGCCGAGCAAGGACAACTGGAGGCCAGCCGGGAGGAGCTTGACGCTCTGGTTCGAAACATCGTGCTGGTATCGACTTTCTGGCTTTCTTTCGACCAGGTCGTGGAGCGCGACAGCCGCCCCCGGCCCGATCGAGCCGCGTGGCAGGTCATGAGCCTGATCAGCCCTTACCTGGTCGGAGAGGCGAGAAAGGAGCTCTCCGAACTGGCGGAAGCGTATCGTCACTAGCTCGGCCGACTGACCGCCAGAAAGACAAAAAAAGACCCGGACAGGGTCCGGGTCAAGAGTCGCAGCTAGTACCGGGCCGAGGGAGGAAGCCCGGGCTGCTTCGGGGTAGTCTGGAGAAGTCGACTACAACATCGGTCAGGCGCTGGTCGACCCGCTCTTGGTGTCGGCCGGCTTGCTGGCAGTCTTCTTCGCGGCGCCGCCCGACTTCTTCTGCTGCTCGGAGAGCGCACGCACCTGCTTGTTCAGCTCGGCGACGCGGTCGCTCAGCTGCTTGATCTCATCGGAGGTCGGCACGCCGAGGCGCGACAGGGCACGGGCGACGCGCTGCTCGAACACCTTCTCGAGCTTGTCCCAGTTGCTCTGGGCGGAGTCGCGCACCTTGCCGACGCGGCTTTCGACGTCGCCGCGCACACCGCTGACCGTATCGCTGGCCATCTTGCGGCCGCGGCCTTCGAGCTTGCCGCCTTCCTTGACCAGGCGGTCAAACAGCTTGTTGCTCTCGCCGATGACCTTGCTGCTGGTTTCCTCGACGCTCTTGCGGCCCTGTTCGAAGAGCTTGTTGCCCTCCTGCTGGGCCATCGAGAAAGCGCCCAGGCCGGCGAGCCAGATTTCGTGCGCGTAGTCCTGAACCTGCGAAGTCGCGGTCTTGCGCGCCGAAGTCTTGCGGGACGCAGTCTTGCGGGTTGCGGTCTTCTTGGCCACCTTCTTCTTGGCGACCTTCTTCTTGGCAGTCTTCTTGGCCATGTCTGCTCAACTCCTTTTCCGCCGCTCAGGCGGGGTGTGCGGGGTGTCTATGAGTTGTAAGATAAACCGAGTTTCTAGAGTGGACACACTAATCATGGACACGGCGAAATGGGCCGCCTTTCCCCACGAGAACAAGGCCTTCCGCTATCCCGGCGACAAGCTGGCGACGGCCTGGAAAAAGCTGCACCGCGGCGACACCGAGCCGCTTCCCGATGAGGCGGGCATTCTCGAGGCGTGGCGCCACTTCCATGCCGGCGATTTTGCCGCCGCCGTGGACCTGGCCGAGGAAGCGGGCCTGGCGGGTCATGCCGTGGCCAACAAGGCGAGCGGCATCTACGCCGACTACCTCGAGGAAAGCGAAGAATCCAAGATCGCCATCTACCAGGCCGGAATCCAGAGGGCCGAGGCGGCCATCGCCGAGTGGGAGGACGACGCCAACGCGCATTACTTCCACGCGTTCCTGCTGGGGCGCTACAGCCAGAGTATCTCGATTGCGCAGGCGCTGGCGCAGGGCATCGGGGGCAAGGTTCGCGAATCGCTGGAGAACGCCCTTTCGCTGTCTCCGGAGCATGCCGAGGCGCACACGGCCCTGGGGCTCTACCACGCAGAGATCATCAACAAGGTCGGCAAGATGGTCGGCAAGTTGACCTACGGCGCCAGCGCCGACAAGGCGCTTGAACACTTCGAGCGGGCCCTGGAACTGACCCCGGAGGCACCGATTGCGCATATCGAGTACGGCAACGGCCTGTACCTGCTCTTCGGCGACAAGCGCCTGGAGGAATCGAACGCAGCCTACGAGAAAGCCGCGAAGATCAAGCCGATCGACGCCATGCAGAAGCTCGACGTGGAGTACGCAAAGGCGTCCCTCTAGTCCTCGTCCACCCATTCGTGCACGAGCTCGGCATCCTCCGGGGAAATCGTCCCGGCTTCCGGCCCCAGCAGCATCGTAAGGTGCAGCAGGTTCTCGAATTCGCGTCGGAAATTGGCGACCACGCTGCTGGGGTCAGGAACCAGCCTGTTGTCGGTAATCAGGCCCGAGAACACCTTGCCGTTGTAGCTGATGATGCTGATACCCATGCCGACCGATCCGCTCTGTGGCACCCAGAACATCATCTCGCGGATCTTCGCTCCGGCCATATAGAGCGGCGCCTGCGGCCCAGGAACGTTGGTCAGCACCGTCGAGGCCTTGCGGCTGAACAGCTCCAGCGCCGGCTTCTGTAGCGAGGCCGGGCCCATGCCGAGAGCGGCCAGCAGGCCCAATGACATCATCGCCTGCCTGGAGTTCTTGAGTTCGTGCATGAAATCAGCGACCCGGTAGACGCGCGCCAGCGGGTTGTCCTCGGCAACCGGCAGTTCCAGGAACACCAGCCCGAAGTGATTGCCGAGCTCCCGCGCATGCTCGAGCGGCCGCAGATTGACGGGTACCGTTGCGCGCATCGTGACGTTCGATGGATCGTCACCGCAGTCGAGCATATAGCGATGCAATGCGCCGGTCATCGCCGCGATCAGGACATCGTTGACCGTGCAGCCGAGCGCCTTGCCAACCGCCTTCACTTCTTCCAGGTCGACAGGCTCGGCCCAGGCCACGTTCTTGCGCACGCCCAGCTCGCCCTTGAATCGCGACGGCGGATCGTCGGTCAGCAACAGGGCGTTGGCAAGCTCGGCCATCAGGTCCGCGGCGGTGCCGGCATAGTCGGCGGCCAGGTGCGGCTCGCGGATCATCTGAGCCGCTTCCTCGAGCATCTTGTAGCTGAAGTGGCCGACCGCGTCGATGCCTTCCCGGGCAGGCGCCATCAAGCGGCGGAAGATGTTGGACTCGGCCGCACGCCGCTTTTTCCAGTGATGCGGGCTGATCAACTTCAGGGACTGGTCACGGTCTGCATCGGTGAGCGACAGCAGGACCTGGACAAGCGCAATGCCGTCGGCGTAGCAGTGGTGGATCCGGGTGATGATCGCCGGACCTTCGGAATAATTCTCGACCAGGTGGAATTGCCACAGGGGCTTGGTCTTGTCGAGCGGCGTCGAGGCCAGCTGGGACACCAACTCCTCCAGCTCGGCCTTGCCGGCATCCCCGGGAAGCGCAGTGCGAATGATGTGCGCGCTGGGCTCGAACAATTCGTCCTGTTCCCACCAGCAGCCGCGAGCGGACTCGACGGCCTTCTGGCGAAAGCGGCGGAACGACAGGAAACGGTTGACCAGGACATCGCGAAAGGCCTCGAAGTCGACGGCATCCTCGAGAACGATCACGCCGGTGATCATCATCAGGTTGGTCGGCTGCTCCATCCGCAGCCAGGCAATATCGACCTTGGAAATCGCTTCCCGCTTGGCGCTCGTCACGCTCGCCGCTCCGTGTGATGGGACTCACGGGATTCTTTCACGCCCCGTGACGAGCGTCAATTTGAACCCGAGGGGGCAGCGCTTCAGTGAACCTGGCGCTGTGCCGGCGGCCCCTGCTCCTGGCCGTTGCCGGCGAGGTCGTAGGGCAGCTTCACCTGGTCGAGACCGAACTGCTTGAACACCGGCTGGAGCTGGTGGTGGATCAGGGGATAGAGCTGGCGCGTAAGGGTGCCGTGGTTGGCCTTGAAGGTCTCGAAATCGACCGGCTCACCGCGGAACTGGCTGTAGACCGCCTGCAAGACGAGTTCGACGGTAAACAGCGGCTGATCCGGGCTGTCTTCCCGGCTGCCGCGGCAGACCAGTCGCGCCGTCACCTGGTACTGGGGAAGCTCTCCCTCGAAGTGCATTTCCAACGGTGTGAGCTTGAGCTCCACCTTTGCGCTGAAAGCCTGGTTGGGCGGCACGATCTCGCTGAGCTCTGCATTGAGCCGTGTGACCTGGGTGTGGGCCAGCGAGAAGTTTTCGAGCAGATTAATCATGAATCGTCCAGAAAGGGCGGCAGAGTCTCAACAGATGGCAGTCGTCGCCCCGGCTTTCAAGCTCGCCCCGAAAAAGAGAGCGCCCGCACGATAGCGGGCGCTCTCGACGGCGTCAGTGCCTCTGATGAATCAGGGCGTGAAAGTCGTCGTGTCCGCAGCGACGGACTGTGCGTCGCTTTCGCCGAAGCTCAGCGGCAGGTAGTCGTTCATCAGCCACAGTCGCAGCTGGTTGGTATAGAACGGACTGACGAACACACCACTGCGGCCGCCCGGCAGAATTTCGGCGACATTGGGCGTACCCGGCGTCATTTCCGCCACGGTGCGACGGGCCGGACCGGAACCGAACATGAAGTCGTTGAGCCCGTCGGCGCGCACGCTGTGCGAGGACGCATCGACCGTCTGGTAGCCGCCCGCCCGGGCCACACCCGGCAGGTTCGGGCCGAGATCGCTCAGGCCGCCGCCGTTGGGCACGTTGAAGGGATCGCTGCCCAGCGGATGGCTGAAGACGATGCGATGCAGCTTGCCCCAGCGGTAGTCGCTCTGATCGGTGGAGTTGCCGAAGGCCGGCGCGAACTCATCGCTGGCCAGCAGCTCGAGCGTCTGCGCCAGGCTGGCGAGCAGAACGGTGTCACGCGCGCTGGCCATGTCCGGGGCGCCTTCGACATTGAAGAAGGGGATGCCCGAGGCGCCGAATCCGCCGCTCTGCTCGAAACTCGCGAGCTGGTGGTGGAAAGCGCGCAGCGCGTCGCTCGAGCCGGGCAGCGCATTGCCGAGCTGCAGTGCCTCGAGGGTGGCATCGATCGTGTTGCCGATGACCTGGCCGCGCCACACCGAGTAGATGGTGGCCGCCACGCTGTTGGCGACTTCATCCTGCGACGGTGCACCGGCACCGGCCGGGCTGCCCGGATCGAATCCTTCGGCCAGGCCCGTGGGCGTGGAGAAATCCCATTCGGCCAGGCGGCCGACGGCTTCCTGGATTCCCGGATCCAGCGCGAACTGCGCCAGTCCCGGCCAGGCGCCCTCTTCCGTGGCATTCTCGAAGGCCTGCAGGATGTAGGGCACGATCAGCTCGGCGTCGAATAGCTGGTTGTCGGCCTGCAACGCCTTCATGTCCTCCACGCTGACCGAACCCGACGCGATCATGTCCTGCAGTTCGCGGTCGATGCGCGCCATGCGCAACTCCGAGTAGGAGGGATTGAGGTAGTAGATCCCGTTGCCGCCCGGCCGCAGCTGGTTGAGCGGGTTGTTGTCGAGGGTCGTGCCCACCGGGTCGTTGTTGGCGTTGGCGATGTAGCCCCAGGGCGGGTTGACGACATGCGGCATCTCGGACTTGGGCAGGGAGGCGAAAGGCGCCGCCCGGGTGGAATTCTCGTTGGCCGGCAGCCAGTCGTGGCCGAGCGCGCCCGAACCGTCGCGCAGCAGGAAGGGTGGAACACCGCCGCCGACGTTATTGTTCTGCAGGTCCTCGCGCAGCGGCACGGCGCCGGTCGTGAAATAGGCGATGTTGCCCTCCACGTCGGCATACACCACGTTCTGGGAACCGAAGGTCCAGTTGTCGATGACCGCGCGGAACTCTTCCATGTTGCTCGCGCGTTCAAAGCCGCGGATCGAGGACAGCTCGTAGGTGGCGCCCCACCCCGCGTACTGGATGGAAATCGCCGACGAGGCGTCAGGCTGGGCCACGATCGGGCCGTTGTTGCGGCGCGGCACCAGGAAGGTCACACCGCCGGAGTCGTAGCCGACATTGGCGCGATTGACGTTGTCCATCTCGCCGTCGCCCACACCGTTGACGAAATAACTCTGGAAGGCGTAGAGCACCTGCTCTTCGCCGTCCGCGTGCACGGTGTGGGTGGGCAGGCCGTAGCTGTTGGTCCGGATTTCTTCGCGGAAGTAATCCGTGACGTCGATGTTGTGGTTGGTCAGCCCCCAGCAGATGTTGAGGTTGCAGCCCAGCAGCGTCAGCGGTGTGCCGGGCGGCGTCACGCCGCTGACCACGCGCTGCTCGTCGCGGATGACGATGTTCTCGTTGATCATGAGCGCGGGCATGTCCAGGCCCAAATGCGGGTCGTTGGCCATGATCGGGTATCCGCTGTCGGTATGCTCCCCGGAAACCACCCACCAGTTGGAGCCGGCGCGGTTGTCTGCGCGGCCGATGGTCGTTCCCAGCAGGGGGATGTTCCGGACACGCTCCATATACCCGTTCAGGCTGTCGACCACCGCGTCACTGATACCGGGCAGGTTCCGCCACCCGCCGGACGCACCTGCGCCCCCTTCGGCCGACTCCAGGCTCGAGCCCGACGAGCCGGGAACGGGGATGATGCCCGCGGTCTCGAAGAAGTTCGGGATGCTGACTCGATCGTCCATCGGGGCGGCGCGAGAGAGATCCTCGGAGAAGAGCGTCGCGCCGTCGAAGCCGACGGCTTCGCCGACGGCCTGGTAGGTCGCCAGGCGCACGGTGCGGTCGACCACCCCGGAATCGAAGCTGAGCTGGAAGGCGAGCAGCTTGCCGATGATCAGCGAGTCGACCGGCGTCCAGCGCTCGACTTGCGAGAGCTCCAGCGCGCCGTACTCGGGCGGTAGCTGGTCGGCGGACGCCAGGAAGGCGTTGACGCCGTCGGCATAGGCCTTGACCCAGGCTTTCTCATCGGCGGTCATGTGCTGCCAGGTTTCCAGTGCGCCGCGGCGAAGGCCCAGCGTGCGCAGCTCGACATCGCTGCTCAGGGCGCCGGGGCCGAGCAATTCGGCCAGGGTCCCGGAGGCTACTCGGCGAAGGTAGTCCATCTGGAACAGGCGGTCGCGGGCGTGCAAGAAGCCACGCACGTAGTTGACGTCGTGTTCGGTGTCGCCGACGATCGTCGGAATGCCGTTGGCGTCGGTGTGGACGGTAACCGGCGCGGACAGTGCCGGCATCGGCACGGATTGCGCTTGGAGACCGGCGGCCAGCGCAAGGCCGCCGACCAGTGTGATCAGCTTTTTCATCCTCTGTATACCCCTGCTTGTTGTGATATTGCCGGATCGATTATGGCACAAACGACCCGAGGCACACCAAAAGCGGGGATTTGGCGGCATTTAGGCGCCGGAAGCAGGATGAAACGGACCTTCTGGCACCCTGCCCGCCCGTTTCCTCCGGACCACGCCGAGCGCTTATAATACGCCCCCGCTTCGGAGCGGCCGGCCGGCCTTCCGAACCCCGGAGTATCACAAAGAGAGGAGTCGACATGGCGCACACTGCCGCCGCCTTCAAGGTGGACTATTTCCAGTTCCTCAAGCCAGACGGCAAGCTGGTCGAGGACCAGCAGGTGCCGGCGCTGGCGAGGGATTTCGATCGCCTGACCGAACTGTACAAGCTGATGGTGCTCACGCGCACCTTCGACAAGAAGGCCGTGGCGCTGCAGCGAACCGGCAAGCTGGGCACATACGCCTCCTGCCTGGGGCACGAGGCCGCCCACGTGGCCATCGGCGCGGCGATGAAGGAAGAAGACTGTTTCGCCCCGATGTACCGCGAATACGGCGCGCAGTTCTACCGCGGCGTGAAGATGTCCGAAGTGCTGCTCTATTGGGGCGGCGACGAGCGAGGCAGTAATTTCAGCGGGCCGAAGCACGACTTCGCCTGGTGCGTGCCGATCGCCACCCAGTGCCTGCATGCGGCCGGCGCGGCCCTGGCTTACAAACTCAAGAAGGAAGACCGCGTGGCCGTGACGGTCGTCGGCGACGGCGGTTCCTCGAAGGGTGACTTCCTCGAGGCCATCAACGCCGGCAGCGCCTGGAAACTGCCGCTGGTGCTGGTCATCGTCAACAACCAGTGGGCCATCTCCGTTCCGCGCAAGAAGCAGAACACCGCGGCCACCCTCGCCCAGAAGGGCATCGCCGGCGGACTGCCAAGCATCCAGGTCGACGGCAACGACCTGATCGCCTGCCTGTGGGCCATGGACAAGGCCGTCAACGCCGCGCGCGCGGGCAAGGGCGCGTTCGTCCTGGAGATGCTGACCTACCGCCTCAGCGACCACACGACGGCGGACGACGCTCGCCGCTACCGCCCGAGCGACGAGGTCGACGAGGCCTGGGACAACGAGCCGCTCAAGCGCCTCAAGGCCTACCTGATCGACCAGGGCGCCTGGAGCGACGACAAGGAAGAAGAGCTGCTCGGCGAGTGCAAGCAGTGGGTGCAACAGGCCGCGGACGAGTACCTCGACATGATCGAGAACGACCCGCAGCCGGTCACCGCCATGTTCGACTACATGTTCGCCGAACTGCCGGCCGACCTGATCGAGCAACGTACCTACGCCCAGGACTACGCCGAAGACGGAGGGCACCACTGATGGCAGAGATTACCCTGATCGAAGGCGTCACCATGGCGCTCGCCCGCGCGATGGAAGAAGACCCCAGCGTGGTGATGTTCGGCGAGGACGTCGGCGTCAACGGCGGTGTCTTTCGCGCCACCGCGGGCCTGCACGACAAGTTCGGCGACGATCGCGTCATCGACACGCCGCTGGCCGAGGTGATGATCGCCGGCATGAGCGTCGGCATGGCCTCCCAGGGCATCAGGCCCGTCGCCGAGGCCCAGTTCTGCGGCTTCACCATGCCGATGATCGATCACATCATGTGCCACGCCGGCCGCCTGCGAAACCGCACCCGAGGACGCATGAGCTGCCCGATGGTGCTGCGCTTCCCCTCCGGCGGCGGCATCCATGCACCGGAACACCACTCCGAGAGCCCCGAGGCACTGTTCGCGCACATGCCGGGCGTTCGCGTGGTCATCCCGTCGTCGCCGTCGCGCGCCTACGGCCTGATGCTGGCCGCCATCCGCGACCCCGATCCGGTCATCTTCATGGAGCCCAAGCGCATCTACCGCTGGCAGAAGGAAGAAGTGGCCGACGACGGCGAGGAACTGCCGATGGACGTCTGCTACACCCTGCGCGACGGCAACGACATCACTCTGGTCACCTGGGGCTCGATGGTCAAGGAGACCATGCAGGCCGCCGACCAGCTCGAGGAACAGGGGCTGAGCGTGGAGGTCATCGACGTGGCCACCGTCAGCCCGCTCGACATGGACACCATCATCGAGTCGGTCGAGCGCACCGGCCGCTGCGTGATCATCCAGGAAGCGCCGAAGCATTGCGGCGTGGCCAGCGAGATCGCCGCGGGCCTGGCCGACGCCGGCATCTGGCACCTGCATGCGCCGGTCAAGCGCGTTTGCGGCTACGATGTGGTGATGCCACTTTACCGAAATGAAATGAAATACATGCCGAGCGTCCGGCGAATCGTCGACGCGGCCAAAGAGATTCTGGAGGTTTCATGAGCGTTTTCAATCTGCCCGATCTCGGCGAAGGCCTGCCGGACGCCGAAATCGTCGAATGGCTGGTTTCCGAGGGTGACGAGGTCGAGGTCGACCAGCCGCTGGTGTCGATGGAAACGGCCAAGGCCGTGGTCGAGGTGCCCAGCCCCTTCGACGGCAAGGTGACCAAGTTCCACGGCGGCCCCGGCGACGTGATCAAGACCGGCGCGCCGCTGGCCGAGTTCGAAGTCGCGGGCGAAGCCGGCAAGGAAGCGTCGACCCAGGACGAGCCGCCGGCGACCGAAGCGGCCGCCGAGGACGAAAAGCCCGCCGAGGCTTCAGCCGAAGCGTCGGCCGGTGAGCAGCAGGAAGAAGCCGGCAAGAGCGAGGAGCGCGAAGACTCGGGAACCGTCGTCGGCAAGATGCAGGCCGGCGGCGAAGTGCTCAAGGAGCGCACCTCGACCGTGGGCGGGGTGAAAGTCACCCCCGCCGTGCGCGCGCTGGCGCGCAAGCTCAAGGTCGATCTCTCTCAGGTCAGCCCCAGCGGGGCCGACGGCGTGGTCACCGCCGCGGACGTGCGCAAGGCGGCCGAGGAAGGCACCGCCCCGGCGCAGGCGCGCCGTGAACAGCCGGCCGCGAGCAAGCCCGAGCCCGAGTTTCCGGCCGAGCCCGAGCACGAGTCGAAGCCGGCTTCTCCGGCCCCGTCCAGCCAGCCGGCCGCGTCGGCCAGTGGCGAATGGGAACCGCTGCGGGGCACCCGCCGCACCATGGCCCGCACGATGAGCGAGTCGCAAAAGCGCGTGGTGCCGACCACGCTGATGGACGACGCCGACATCCACGCCTGGCGCGCCGGCGAGGACGTCACCTTCCGCCTGCTGCGCGCGCTGGCCGCCGGCGCGAAGGCCGAGCCGGGCCTCAACGCCTGGTACGACGACGAGCAGAACATGCGCATGGTGCACAAGGGCATGGACGTGGGCATGGCGGTCGACACCGCCGACGGCCTGTTCGTGGCCCGTCTCAAGGGCGTGCACAAGGGTTCGCGCGAGGACATCCGCGGCGAGATCAACCGCCTGAAGGAAAACGTCAAGAATCGCAGCATCCCGCCCGAGGACCTCAAGGACTACACGATCATGCTGTCCAATTTCGGGGTCTTCGCCGGACGCTATGCCACGCCGATCATCAATCCGCCCTGCGTGTCGATCGTCGCGGCCGGCGTGCTGCGCCACGAGGTCGTGCCGGTGCTCGGCGGCGTGGAAGTGCACCGCATGATCCCCCTGTCGCTGACCTTCGATCACCGAACCGTCACAGGCGGCGAAGCGGCCCGCTTCCTGAAGGCGATGATCGCCGACCTGTCGAAGGCAGAATAGAAGCCGAAACCATGCAACCACGGAAGTCACTGAAAACGCGGAATATCTTGACTCGTTAACTTTCAACGTCCGTGAATTCCGTGTCTTCCGTGGTTCAATGTTCTTGCGAAGGGGCAAGAGATGATGAAAGGCCACATCGCGCCAAACATGATCATCGGGGCCTGCGAGTGGGTCGCCCTGCCCGAGCTGGGCATCAACCAGCTTCGGGCTCGCGTCGATACCGGCGCAAAGAGCTGCGCCCTGCACGCGATGGATATCGAGCAGTTCGACCGCGACGGCGTCCCCTATGCCAGGTTTCGGGTGCCGATCGGCCGGCACGAGAACATGCGCTGGCAGCGCTGCGAGGCGCACGTTCGTCGTATGCGTCGCGTCCGTAACACTTCAGGCGAGCCGGAGGAACGCATCACCATCCGAACGCCCCTGATCGTGGGGCACTCGCGCTGGGATGTGGACATCACCCTGACCAATCGTGAGAGAATGCGCTATCGGATGCTCCTGGGCCGGACCGCCATGGAAAATCATGCGCTGGTCTATCCCGCACGCACCTTTCTCCAGGGCAAACCCCGCCTGTAGTCGAATACCGCCTGAGGGTCGTCAACGATGCGCATCGCCATTCTCTCTCGCAGCCGCCGGATCTACTCCACTCGTCGACTGGTCGAGGCCGCCGAAGAACGCGGTCACGACGTCAAGGTGGTCGACACCCTGCGTTGCTACATGAACATCGCCTCGCATCGCCCGACCATCCATTACCGCGGCGACCAGATCGAACCCTTCGACGCGGTCATTCCGCGCATCGGCTCGTCGATCACCTTCTACGGCACGGCCGTGCTGCGGCAGTTCGAAATGATGGGCACCTTTCCCCTCAACGAGTCCGTGGCCGTAACCCGTTCGCGGGACAAGCTGCGTTCCCTGCAGCTGCTCTCGCGCAAGGGACTCGGCCTGCCCGTGACCGGATTCGCTTACGCCACCAAGGACATCGGCGACCTCATCCAGATGGTCGGCGGCGCACCGTTGGTGGTCAAGATGCTCGAGGGCACCCAGGGCATCGGCGTGGTGCTGTGCGAGACCAAGAAGGCCGCCGAGTCGGTGCTGGAGGCCTTCATGGGGCTGAACGTCTCGATCATGGTGCAGGAATACATAAAGGAAGCCGGCGGCGCCGACATCCGCTGCTTCGTCGTCGGCGGCAAGGTCGTCGCCGCCATCAAGCGCCAGGCCCAGCCCGGTGAATTCCGCTCGAACCTGCACCGTGGCGGCTCGGCCAGCCTGATCAAGATCACGCCGGAGGAACGCTCCACGGCGGTGCGCGCGGCAAAGATCATGGGCCTGAACGTCGCCGGCGTGGACCTGCTGCGCTCCAACCACGGCCCGCTGGTCATGGAGGTCAACTCCTCCCCCGGCCTGGAAGGCATCGAAACGGCCACCGGCAAGGACGTTGCCGGCATGATCATCGGCTTCATGGAAAAGAACGCCCGCCACAACAAGACCCAGACGCGCGGGAAGGGCTGAGCCTTTCCGGGGAGCTCGGCAAGGCGGTATCCAGGCGGCGGCCGTTCGCCCAGGGGCGACGGCTTAGAATTCCAGGCGATCGAATTCCCGGATATTGATCAGCATCTCGTGGATCCCCTTCTCCATGCCCCGCCGGTCGGTCGCTTCGGAGAGTCGGCGGATGCTGTCGACAATGGCGATCCACCAGTTCATGTGCGTGGCCGAAAGCTGGGCCGCCACGGCGACCAGGTCGCGCGTGAGCGACAAGGTCTCCTCGGCCTCCTTCTTGATGGCCACCAGGCTGTCGAGATCGGGATGACGCTCGTCCAGGTCGGACAGGAGACGATCGATCACGCCCGGTTCGGTTTCGAGTTCCTTCGATGGGCTGGGCTCACCCTCCGGATCCAGAAAAGCGATATCGAGCAGCGAGAGCAGGTCGCGGAATGACCCCCTCAGACTCAGCCACAACTCCTGGCGGCGCGCATGCTCGCGCGAGCGCTGAATCAGGCTCAACAGGCCGAGCAGGATGAAGCCCTCGATGCAGAACACGACGAGCTCGGGCACCAGTTCATCGTGGAAGGGGTTGCTGGGCGCCGGATTGATGAAATAAAGCCACAATCCGACACCGATGACGCCGAACAGCACCATCGGCGCAACCCAGACAAGCCGGTTCATTCCCCGTCCTCCCCTCTGCCCGGTTCGGTCGCGAAGGCCCGGACGATCCGGCAGACCTTGTCGGCCTCGGCCCGGCTGAGATCGAGCGGCAGCCCGGCGATATGGACCGTCCGGTTCTCCCCGAGGGCGACCGGCACCACGTTCAGAGGGTTCTCCGTGGACTCCAGCGCAATTCGCTCGGCCACTTCCTGCTCCGGGCCGATGCCGCTGCGGCCACCCGCCCCTCTCGGGATAGCACGCAGTCTTTCTGCGCCCACGGTATCGAATGAAGCGGGATTCTCGTTCCAGGACAGGAAATCGGCCAGCGCCAGACGGAAGCGCTCGGCATACAACTCGAGTGCTTCCATGCGCAGGCTCGACTCCTCGAGCTTGTGAAAACGCGAAGCCAGGTCGTCGACATTGACCCGGCGCAGATCAGCTCGCTCCTCCTCTGTCAGTTCGGAAGCGAGCTGCTCGACGGCATTGCGGCGGCTGCGCGCCGAGGCCGGATTCACCAAGCCCTCCATACCCGCGTACTTGAGGAACTTGAGCAAGCTGTCGACTGAATACGACCCGTTGGGCATCATTGCGGCCGTCTCCCATGCATCCGGCGCGGCTCCTCCAAACGGAAACCCTCGCCGGGAGTATATCAACCTCTCGAGCGCAGCCAGCGCAGCAGCCAGGCCAGGCCCAGCCCGGTGAGCAGCACCAGGTAGGCTGACACCACCGCGATGATGTTGCGGTTGAGATCCTCGAACTCCAATGTCAGGTGAAGCCAGACCAGCACGGCGGCCGCCAGGATGACCGCCAGGGCCGCGGGAAGCCGGTCGGCCAGCCAGGCGCCGCCGCGGAGACCGCGTGGCCCAGAGTAGGCGTAGAGCCACAGCAGGAAAAGCGTGACGGGAAGCAGGATCAGCGCATCGATCAGCATCGGGTTCTCCGGTTCATGCAATTGCCTTTGCAGCCGCCCTCGGGCGGCCGGTTGATTCTTCTTCCGACGACCAGGCCGATCGCCGCCGCGCCCAACCAGCAAACCAGCGACACGGCCAGGTACAGGACGCCGCCGGTCGCCTCCAGGGAAAGCAGCTCGACGCTGAAGGTCGAAAAGGTCGTCAACGCCCCGCAGAACCCGGCCATCAGGCCCACTGAAAGGCCCGGCGGCAGCCTGCGGATTCGGCCCGGCTCACTGAAGGCCAGAACCAGGCCGATCAGGCATGAGCCGGCTGCATTGACGCCCAGAAGGGCCAGCGGCAGTCCGCCCGGCGCCGGCGCCCATGCCGCGAGCACCAGCACGCGCAGCATTCCGCCGAAGGCGCCCCCGGCCGCCACCGCCGCATAAACACCGGGAGATACGCCCGCGTTCACGAGCCGATTCCCGCCGCGACCATGCGACCCGCCAGGGCAAAGAGCAGCCCGCCGGCGATCGAAACCAGCACATAGCCCGCTGCCGCCACCCGGCGTCGGGACTGCCACAGACCCACGGTCTCCATGCTGAACGTAGAAACCGTCGTGTAACTGCCCAGGAAGCCGCCAAGCAGAAACCCGGACACGAGCGTGCCGGACGTTTCGAGGGAGCCCGCGAGCGCACCCGCCGCAAGGCAGCCGCTGAGATTGACCGCCAGCGTGGTGGCCAAGGGGTACGTGAATCCGCTGCGCAGCAACCACTCGCCCAGGCCGAAGCGGGCGACCGCGCCCAGCGCACTGCCCAACCCCACCCATGCCAGCTCGACCATCCCGGGCAGCGCAGCCACTACGCTTCAGGAAGCGACGATCTCGAAATCGAGTTCCGGCAGCCCCTCCACACGGGCGCATACGCGCTCGCCCGGCGCCAGCGCCGAAACCCCCGCGGGCGTACCGGTAAACACCGCATCGCCGGCGGCCAGCGTGACTGTGCGCGAGAGCTGCGCCAGCAGCTCCGCAACGGGCCAGATCATCTGTCCGAGCCAACCGGCCTGGCGTCTCTGGCCGTCCACCGAAAGAGCGATGGCGGTTTCCGCTTCGGGCTGCCAGTCACGCGCGGGAACAATCAGCCCGACCGGCCCTGCCTGGTCGAAGCCCTTGCTCATTTCCCATGGCTGGCCGGCCTGCTTGGCGCGGGTCTGCACGTCGCGCCGGGTCAAGTCCACCCCCGCGGCATAGCCGAAGACCGCCGCGGCCGCCTGCTCCGGCGTCAGATTCCGACCACCGGAGGCCAGAAGCACCACCAGCTCCACCTCGTGGTGAAGCTCGGCGGTATCCGGCGGATACATCACGGTCTCGGCGTGGACCAGCGCCTGGGCGGGCTTTGAAAAGAACACCGGTGCCGAGCGCTCGGGATCGACACCCATTTCACGCGCATGATCGGCGTAGTTCCGCCCCACGCACCAGGCGTGGCGGACAGGGAAAGACCGTCCGTCGCTGACCGGCAGCTCCGGCGGCTGCCAGGATACGGCCGCCTCGCTCATCCCAGCGAACGAATGCCGACGGCTTCGCGCAACTCGGCGATGAACGGCCGGCTGAGCTCGCGCGCCTTCTCTGCGCCCCGCTCGAGCTCCTGCTCGACCTTGTGCGGGTTGTTGATCAGTGCCTCATAGCGTTCGCGCGGCCCCTCGAGTTCGGCATTGATCAGCTGGAACAACTGCTGCTTGACCTCTCCCCAGGCGATACCGTCGGCAAAGGCCTGGCGCATCTCGCCTCGCTGGCGCTCGCTGGCGAAGGCGGCGTAGACCGAGTAAACGGCGGCCTTGTCGGGATCCTTGGGCTCGCCGGGCTCCTGTGAGTTGGTCTTGATCTTCATGATCGCCTTCCTGAGCTTCTTCTCCGGCAGCCACAGGGGGATCGTGTTGTCGTAGCTCTTCGACATCTTGCGCCCGTCCGTGCCGGGCAACGTGGCCACGTGCTCGTCGACCTGGGCCTCGGGCAGCACGAAATGCTCGCCGTAGCGATGATTGAAGCGCTGGGCGATGTCGCGCGCCATTTCCAGGTGCTGGATCTGATCCTTGCCCACCGGCACGATGTTGGCGTTGAACATCAGGATGTCGGCCGCCATCAGGACCGGATAGCAGAACAGGCCCATGGTGATGCCGTAATCGGGGTCATCGGACGCGCCGACGTTGTCGTCGACGGCCGCCTTGTAGGCGTGGGCGCGGTTCATCAGCCCCTTGGCCGTCACGCAGGTCAGAAGCCAGGTCAGTTCCGGAATCTCGGTGATGTCCGACTGGCGGTAGAAAACCGAGCGCGAGGTATCCAGTCCCAGGGCGAGCCAGGTCGCGGCGATCTCCAGCGTCGACTGCTGCACGCGGGCCGGATCCTCGCACTTGACCAGGGCGTGGTAGTCGGCCAGGAAGTAGAACGAATCCGTTGCGGCGTCGCGGCTGGCCACGACCGCCGGCTTGATCGCACCGACGTAGTTGCCGAGATGCGGGGTGCCGGTCGTGGTGATGCCGGTGAGAACACGCTTGTTGGCAGTCATGGGCTGGCAGCTGGGGTATGGTCGAAAGGCGTTATTGTAAGCGGTCGGAGACGCCCACCGGAGCGCAATCATGGCAAGTCCGTTGATCGAAGCGACCTACGTCGCCACGCGGCCCGATCGAGCCGTACCCGAACTCGCCGAGGCCGTGGCGCGAGAACAGAGTCTCGAGATCGTGCCGGAGCTGATTCCCGAATCGATCCGCGAGCGGCTTCTGGGACGTGTGCTCGAGGTACAACACATCGAGGAGGGTCGCTGGGCGATGCGCATCGGCTACCCCGCGGAACTGGCGAGCGATCAGATCGGCCAGCTCCTGCAACTCCTCTACGGTAATGTCTCCTTCTATCCCCGCATTCGACTGACGGAGCTGGCCCTGCCCGAAGCGTTGCTTCAGGCACTGCCCGGGCCGTCGGGCGGCATCGATCGAATCCGCGAACTCAACGGCGCCGGCAACCGAGCCATGCTGATGACCGTGCTCAAGCCCCGGGGCAGTCGCCCGGAGCAACTGGCGGATCTCGCCCTGCGCTTCGCGCGCGGCGGCGGCGACCTGCTCAAGGACGATCAGAACCTGGTCGAAAGCGACGTTCAGGCATTCAGAAAAAGAATAAGGTTATGCAGCCAGTCGATTGAAAAGGCGCAGGAAATGACCGGGAGAAGGTGCCTCTATTTGCCGCATGCCGCCGGCAGCGGCGATCACCTGAAACGGCAACTCGAAGCCGTCTCGGAAGCCGGCCTCCACGGTGTCGTGCTCTGCCCCTGGGTGATGGGCCTGGAATCGGCCGCCGCGGCAGCACGGGAATTCGACCTGATGTGGCTGGCTCATCCGGCCATGGCCGGCAGCATGACCGAACCGGACGACCGCGGCGTGAGCACCGAGGTGCTGCTCGGCACCCTTGTGCGCGCGGCCGGCGCGGACATCAGCATTTTCCCCGGCAGCGGGGGACGGATCAGCTCGGGCCACGACGATGAACGAGCGACCTGCCGGGCCCTGACGAAATCCATGGAGCCTCTGCGCCCCACCCTGCCGTGCACGGGCGGGGGCAAGCGGCTCGAATCGGTGGGCGAAGCCGGCAGACGCCATGGACCGGATTACGCCGTCCTCGTCGGCGGGGACCTGCTCAGGCAGCGCGACAAGCTGGAGGAGGCAACACGCCGAGCGGTTTCGGAGCTGGCGAGCCCCTGAAAGCGTCAGGCGAGGCGCGCGCCCGGATCGACGGGAATCGGCTCCATGTCGTCGTCGACGGCCACCATGGCCAGGTGCCCCTCGATGGCCAGCTTCTGCTCGCCGCTGCGAGCATTCTCGAGCATGATCTGGACTCGAACGGTCGCCGAGGTCCGCCCCACGCGGGTGACCTCGCCGATCAATTCCACGATTGCGCCCTGGGGAATCGGCACCTTGAAGTCCACGCGATCCATCGAGACGGTGACTACCTGGCAGCGCGCGAACCGCGTGGCCGTCAGGAAGGCCACCTCATCCATCCACTGCAGGGCGGTGCCGCCGTAGAGCGTGCCGATTGGATTGGTGTCCTGGGGGAACACCAGCTTGGTGATGCGCGTTATCGACTGCGCGATGCGGTCAGGCTGAGCGTCCATCCAGGCAGTATATCGGAGCGACGGGCCGGCGACGGGACAAAAAAGAGCCCCGCGAAGTCGCGAGGCTCGAACAAGGGTTCGGGGCACGAACCCATGGCACAACCATCAATCGGAAGAATACACCGGGCTCATGCAGCCGCCTTCACACCGCCCGACAGGCCCTCGGCGTCGAAGACCGTGGCCACGGCGTGCATCACCGAGGCAATGCGTACGGCGTGCTGGACGACATCGCTGCCCACCCCGGCCTGCTTGAGGACCTTTTCGTGGCTGTCGATGCACAGCCCGCAGCCGTTGACCGCGGAGACGGCCAGCGACATCAACTCGAAGTCGGCCTTGTCGATGCCGGGTCGACCGATGACGCTCATCCGAAGTCCGGCCGGCATGCTGCCGTACTCTTCGTTGGATGCCAGGTGGACGAAACGGTAGTAGACATTGTTCATGCCCATGATCGCGGCAGCGGCTTTCGCGGCGTTGAGCCATTCCTCACCGAGCTTCGGCGTGACTTCCCCCTCGATTGACGCGAGCAGCTCCTGGTTGCGGCTGGCGATGGCGGTCGCCAGGGCGGTGCCGAACACCTGCTCGGCCGACATGCCGTCTGGTGCGCGTTCGGGATCGAGGACATTGCCGATATTGATGCGCAGATCCTTGGCGTAGTCGGGAATCTGTCGCTTGATGCTGTCGATACTCATGGAATCACTCGCTTCTCTGGAATGCGTGGATTTCAGACCGTCCCGGGTCGCCCTGCGCCCCTCGCGCTTGGGCAATTGCCGGAAGGGCCGGGAAGCCGCGCCCGGCGGACGCGGCTTCCCTGGGCGACTCGATGCGACGCGTCGCGTCGCTTCAAGCCGACTCAGGCCGCCTGGAGAACGTCGTCGCCCGGCTGCCAGTTGCAGGGACAGAGTTCGTCGGTCTGCAGCGCGTCGAGAATGCGCAGCACTTCCTTGGGGTTGCGGCCGACGCTCATGTCGGTGACGGACACGTGGCGGATGATGCCCTGCGGATCCACCAGGAAGGTGGCGCGCGTGGCCACACCCTCTTCCGGATGCAGGATGCCCAGCGCGGAGCTCAGCTCGCGCTTGACGTCGGCGAGCATCGGGATCTGGAGATCCTTGAGATCTTCGTGATGCTGGCGCCAGGCCAGGTGCACGAATTCGGTATCCGTGCTCGCGGCAAGCACCTGGCAGTCGCGATCGGCGAACTCGTCGGCCAGGTCGCTGAAGGCCTTGATTTCCGTCGGGCAAACGAAGGTGAAGTCCTTCGGATAGAAGAACACCAGCTGCCACTTGCCTTCGTAGCTACTGTTGTCGATATCGGTGAAGGCGGACTCCATGTCCGTGGTCACGGTGGCCTTCAGCTTATAGTTGGGGAACTTGTCACCAATCGTCAGCATTTTATTGGAACTCCTTTTATTTCAAACACTTGAATTGATCCATCCGGCAGGCAACTTTGCCTCGCCGGTCACTAGGATCGGGGCGGAGGCAAGCCTTTTCAAATTGATTGTCCCAATGCCCTCCATAGTTACTTGATATGATTCGGGCCATGAACCTTCGCGCCCTTCAATACCTCATCGCGTTGGCCGACGTTCGCCACTTTTCGCGCGCGGCAGAGCGCTGCCACGTCAGCCAGCCGACGCTGAGTACGCAGATCCGGAAACTGGAAGACGAGCTGGAAGTCCAGTTGGTCGAACGTCACCCGAGGCAGGTGATGCTGACGCCGGTCGGCGAAGAAATCGTGGGCCGCGCGCGCACGCTCCTCGGGGAGATGGAAGCCATCCGCGCCATCGCGCGGCGATCGCGGGACCCCCACAGCGGCACGGTTCGCATCGGGATCTTCCCCACCCTGGCACCCTACTTCCTGCCGCACGTCATTCCGAATGTGCGACAGACCTTCCCCCGTCTGACCCTTCGGCTGTACGAGGAAAAAACCGAGGATGTCATTCGCATGCTGGGCGATGGCAAGCTGGATGCCGGGCTGCTGGCCCTGCCGGTGTCGGAGGACTGGCTGGAAAGCCGGACGCTCTTCGAGGAACCGTTCGTGCTCGCCCTGCCGGAAAACCACCCGCTCGCGGCCAAGCCGCAGGTCCGGATGGAAGACCTCGCGGACCAGGAGTTGCTCCTGCTCGAGGACGGACACTGCCTGCGCGAGCAGGCCCTGGAAGTCTGCCAGCTCACCGGCGCGCACGAACAACTCGATTTCCACGCCACCAGCATGGAGACCCTGCGGCATATGGTCGCGGCAAATACCGGCATCACCCTGATGCCGACCCTGTCGGTCAAGCCGCCCCTGGCCAATACCGACAATCTCGTCACCCGACCGTTTGCCGAGCCGGGGCCGAAACGCACCATCGCCATGGTCTGGCGCAAGTCCTCGGCGCTCGCCGACTTTCTCGAGGAGCTGGCCGGGATCTTCGCCGCCATCGAGCCCGAATTGCTCGCCCCGCCACGGGCCGGCGAAAGGGATTGAGCGCACCGGGAGGCGCAGTCCGGCTATTCTTCGCTGGCGCCTTCCGGGGCCACGAGCAGATCCTCCACCGACGGCCTCAAACGATCGAAGCGATCGGCCTCCAGCGCGAACTGCCAGGGCGACAGTCGCCCGTCGACGGCGACGATGTCGATCTCGACTCCGGCAGCCTCCTCGGCGGTCACCGACCCGCCCTCGCCTTCTGCGGTCGCAGGGTCCTGAGACGACCCGGATCCGGTAGCGGCCTCCTCCCCGGCTACCCGGAAGTGCACCCAGTCACCTGCCTCGTCGGAAAACGTGGTCGCCGAGAAGACCATGCCGTCGCGTGTCGTGAACAAGGTCTCCACCGCGTCCGCGGGCACCGATGTCGGCTCGTGGGGCCGCACGTCGGCCATATTGAGCTTGGCCAAGGCGTTGGCCGTCTGCCGCAACTGCCAGGCCTGCTTGACTTCACGATCGGCGGGCGGGTCGAGCATGACCCAGACACTGCCCTCCGCATCACCGGGCCGCAGCTCGACGTTCTCATCACCTGGATGCCGCACCGACACTTCACGGATTTCGGGGGCCGGGATGTCCATGATGGCGCGCTCGAGCCACGCCATCCGCTCTAGCGGAACGTCCAGGGTCCGGCCGGCCAGCCAGGCCTGCTCCCGTCCTTCCAGTCGCACGTAACGACCGATTTCCGCCGGATCCCGCTTGCCGAGGATCAGCGAGGGCAAGTCGCTGTCGGGAAAGCGCAGCAAGGTTCCGCCGCCGGTTTCCTCGCCCGGGGCCGCCACGCCGAGGCGCGAGTACCATTCCGGATTGGCGGTGCGCGCTTCCAGCCTTCGAGCCTCGGACAGTTCCCGAAGCAGGCCGTGAATTCGGGCGAAATCCGCTTCGTAATCGTGCTTCTCGCGCATGCGCCATCGCTCTCGCGCCCGATGAAGGGTGGCCACCGTCCGGCCGTCGGGGGCGACGATCTCCATGGCATCGATATCGTTGACACGCGCGGCCAGTCCGGGCAGCAGTTCACCGTCACGCTCAGCGGAACCAGGTTCGTCCGCCCGGTCGACAAGCAACAGTGCCAGCACCACGGCAAGCAGCGTGGCCGTTGCCAGTATGAGCAGGTTGCGGACGTTCATGCATGACCTCCTTCCCGGGAAGCGCGCACCCGTCGCAGGCGTCTTCGGCGCCAGGCCATGGCCAGGGCGAACAGCGTCACGAGCACCGGCATAAGGGCGATGTTGACGATCTTGATGCGGGTACCCAGGGCCTCGATCTCCTCGTCGAGTTCCCGGCGCACCTGGCGCAGCTGCCGACGGATTTCCAGCCGCTTGTCCATGAATCGGTCGATCTCGGCTTCCTGCTCTTCGGTCAGGATGTCCAGGTCGGTATCCCCCCGCGCCTGCTGCAGTTCGGTCAACCGCTGCTCGGCTTCGGCCAGCTCCGCTTCCAGGCGCTGTTCGGTGGCGCGCAGATTCTGCTCGGCCTCTCGGCGCAGGGATTCGACCAGCGTGAAGGGTCGGTTCGATGTCGCCCTCGAACGAACGCTGATGAGGTCGGCATTGCCGATGAGGTTATCGATGGCGTTGATGACGAAATCGCCGTTGTCGGCGAAGGGCTCGAGCATGGTCGTGCCGAAGAAGCGCTGGCGCGAAACCCAGTAACGGTCGGCGAGCATGTCGACATCGGCGACCACGATCGCGTTGAGCGGATAGCGCGACGACGCGTCCGCAGAGGCTCGCTCCTTGTCCGCGCCTTCGTCGCCCTGGCCTTCGTCGGTCATGACCCGAGGCACGTCCCCACTGAACCTTGCCGCCAGCGTGTAGCGCTCACCGGTGGCGCCCATCTGGTCCATCAGTTGCGCGGGATCGGAGAGAAACTGAAGGCGCCGGGTTTCCATCAGTCCGGCCTGCTGGCTGGATTGCATCAGAAAGTCCATCTCGAGCGGGCTTTCCTCGGTCAGTTCGAGCCGCCCGACGCTGGCGAGATTGACCGCGTCCAGTTCGCCGGTGATCACGTCGTCGGCGTTCATATTGTCGGCAGTTGCTCCGAGGATGCCGGCATGGCGGACCGGGCGCTGGCTCTGTGCGGTGTTGACCTGCAGCGCCAGTCCCGCGTCGGCGACGAAACGGTCCGCCGAAAAATCGATACCCCAGGCGTCGAACAGCGCCTCGAGGTTGGAGGAGCGCTCCATGTTCATGGCCGCCATGGGATCGTTGGGATTGTCTGGTGTGGCCGATTCGGCATAGGGATCGACGAAAGCCAGCAGCCGCCCGCCTTCTGCCAGGAAGCGCTCGATATCGGCCAGCAGGGAATCCGAAAGACCCTGCGGGTGCACCAGCACCAGCACGTCGAGCTCGTCGGGAAGCGCCTCGTCGTCGGCGTTGACCGTTTCGACCTCGAACATTTCGTTGATCTGATCGTGGATCGCCCAGGGTTCGCGCCTCTGGCCGGTTGCCATGTCCATGCCCCCATCCATGTCGATCCCGCTCAAGAGTGCGGCACGCGGCTTGTCGGGGCGGCTCAGCAGGTAGACCATGCGGGCCAGTTCGTACTCGAGAAACTGCTCGCGTGCCGGCGAGATGAAGGGCAGGACCTCCAGGCCGTCGATCATGTTGGTGCCGACGATTCCCAGGTACAGGCTGTCGCCGCCGCTGCCCACCGGCACGGCCTCCAGCCCGTAGCTTGCGGCCTGATCCTCGGCCTCACTGAAGGGCTCCGGATCGATGCGGCGCACGCGAAGATTGCCGTCGGCCTGCTCTGCCATTTCGTCGAGCAGTTCCTGCACGCGGCGGGCGAAGTTGCGCACCATGGGCAAGTCGGAACTGGCCTCCTCGCTGAAGTAGAACTCCAGCGTCACCGGCTCTTCGAGATCCTCGAGGATGTTCTCGGTTCCCGGGCTGAGCGTGTACAGCCCCTGCTCGGTCAGGTCGATCCGCATGCCCTGCAGGGCGGCGCCTCCGAGGATGGTCAGCGCCAGGAACAGGATCGCGAGCAGCACCAGCCCGGTTGCACTGTAGACATTCTTCATTGGTGTACCCCGTCACTCATTCTGTAGCTTATAGCGAGTCGGAAAGCGTTTAGCTGCAAGGCCTATCTCGCAGGGAATGGTGGTGCCATTTTCAAGAGACAGAACGCCGCAGATGAACGCTTTCCGGCTCGCCCTTCGGGAGCGCGCCTGAACCGACATTGCGGCATTGCGACCCTTGTAAAGGGGCCCGCCATTCACTGCGGGTCGCGCCTTGCACTGCCGGCTCAGGCGCGCTCTATAAGTTACACAATGAGTGACGGGGTACACTAGTCCGCCTTCTTCAGTTCGAGCACGATGCGGTTGGCCAGCAGCCAGAAGCCGATGACCAGGGCGAAGTAGACGAGATCGCGCAGGTCAATCACGCCGCGAGAGATCGAGTTGAAGTGAACCAGGAAGCTCAGATTGGCCACGCCGTCGAGCAGCACCTGGGGCATCCAGGCCCGGAACAGGTCGAGCACCATCGGCAAGCCCGAAAGCAGGAAACCGAAGCAGACCACGACCGACAGAATGAAGGCCACGACCTGGTTGCGCGTCACGGCCGAGAGGGCCTCGCTGATCGCCAGCATGCCGCCGGCCATCAACCAGCTGCCGACATAGGCAGCCACGATCACCCCGTTGTCCGGATTGCCGAGGATATTGACCGTGATCCAGATCGGAAAGGTCAGGGCCAGGGACAGGCCGACGAACAACCAGGCGGCGAGAAACTTCCCGAGCACGGCCTCCCCGATTGTCAGCGGCAGAGTGAGCAGCAGCTCCACCGTGCCGTATTTGCGCTCCTCGGCCCACAAGCGCATGCCCACGGCCGGAACCAGGAACAGGTAGAGCCAGGGGTGGAAACGGAAGAACGGCTCCAGGTCGGCAATCTCGCGCTCATAGAAGCCGCCGAGGTAGAAGGTGAAGGCCGATGACATCACCAGAAATATCACGATGAAGACGTAGGCGACCGGCGTGGCGAAATAGCCCACGAGCTCCCGGCGCATGATGGTCCGGACGTTCTTCAGGTTCATGCCGCCTCCTCGCGCGTGATCGTGCGGAATACCTCGTCGAGCCTGCCGGGTTCGTACTGGAGCTGCTGAACCTCCCAGCCCTCCGCCTCGATCAGGCGGCTGACGGCCTGGAAGAGATTGCCCCGGCCGGAGGGAAAGACGGTGACGCGCGCGTTGCGCACCTCGACTTCGCGCGCCTCGTCGAGACGGCCCAGGCGGGAGGCGGAACGCTCGGGATCATCGACATGCAGGGTCACGGCGTTGTGGTAGCGCGAACGAGTCAGCAAGCCGGCCGGCGTGTCGTCGGCAAGAAGCCGTCCCCGGGCGATGATCATCGCTCTGCTGCACAGGGCATCGACCTCTTCGAGGATATGCGTGGAGATGACGATGATCTTGTCGGGCGCCATTTCGCGGATGAGGTGGCGCACCTGCTGCTTCTGGTTGGGATCGAGCCCGTCGGTCGGCTCGTCGAGGATGAGCACCGGCGGATCGTGCAGGATGGCCTGCGCCAGGCCGACCCGGCGCTTGAACCCTTTCGACAGGGTTTCGATGGTCTGCTCCATCACGCCACCCAGTTCCAGCCGGGCGGCCGCGTCGGCAACGCGCCGGTCGCGCTCCGGTCCGGAAAACCCGCGGGCGTCGGCGATGAACTGCAGCAACTGCGAGACCGTCAGCTCACCGTACAGCGGTGCCCCCTCGGGGAGGTAGCCGATCATCGTTCGCGCCGCCACCGAATCCCGGCGAATGTCGTGACCGAAGACCTCGGCCGTTCCGGATGTCGGGGAAAGGAAGCCGGTGAGCATCTTCATGGTGGTGGATTTGCCGGCCCCGTTGGGGCCAAGGAAGCCGAGCACGGTTCCGGGTTCCACCTCGAAGGAAATATCGTCGACGGCCAGTAAGGTGCCGAATCGACGGGTCAGATTCCTGGCTGCAAGCATCCGTCCGTTCTCTTGTGTTGGTTGTTGAACACGAGCCGCCTCCGCGCAATAGGGCCAGGCCCGCGATTTTTCAAGACCGCCCAGAATCGCGGCGAGTTCCCATTCCCGACGATAACAGGTCTTTCCACCGGGACGGGAAGCGGTTACGTTATCTCCCGGTATGGAACCGACAATCCTCGACCACCTTCCCGACGGCCTGCTCGACCGGCCCGCCAGTCGACTGCATGAAGTCCTTGACGGGCCCACCCTGCTTCACCTCCCGGGGCGACGCCCGCGACCCCTGTTCGTGTCCGTGCTCCAGCACGGCAACGAGATCTCCGGCTGGGAGGCCGTCAGGCGCCTGCTCAAGGGCCGCTACGCCCGGGACCCGCTGCCGCGCAGCCTGATCCTGCTGATCGCCAACGTTCGCGCCGCCTCACGCAACCGCCGCTACCTCTCCGACCAGCCCGACTACAACCGCTGCTGGCCCGGATCGGACACCGAAGCCGGAGACGTCCACCGGCTCTTCGAGCGGATCACCGGACACGTTCGCGCCCAGAAGCCCCTGGCCAGCATCGACATCCACAACAACACCGGAGAAAACCCGCACTACGCCGCGATCAATCGAACCGACCCGGCACACCTGCGCCTCGCTTCGCTGTTTTCGCGAACCGTCCTCTACTTCACCCAACCCCGCGGCGTCCAGTCCATGGCCTTCGGCGAGTTCTGCCCGGCGGTGACGCTCGAGTGCGGGCCGCCCTCCCGGCTCGACGGCGCCGACCACGCCCTTTCCTACCTCTCGTCGATCATCAACGCCGAGGAGCTGGACCCCCGACCGCCGGCGCCGGAAGATATCGAGCTCTTCCAGATGGTGGCAACCGTCAACCTGCCGCCGGCACACTCCTTCAGTTTCAGCCCGGACGGCTCGGACATCGTGTTGCGCGAAGACCTCGACCAGCTCAACTTTCGCGAGCTGCCGCCCGGCACCCGTTTGGGCCACGTCAACGCACCGGTGGACCCTGCACTCCTGGTGCGCGGGCACGAGGAAGTCGACGCATCCGCCCTCTGGTTCAGCGTGATCAAAGGCGATATCCTCACCAGCAGGCCCATGATGCCGGCCATGCTCACCACCGACGAGCGCGTCATACGGCAGGACTGTCTCTGTCACCTGATGGAACGCATACCGGCAGGACGGCCGTCGGCGGAACCGGAAGACTGGCACCAACTCCCCGAAAGCCGCCCCTGAATTCCTGAAGCCGAAGGAGAACCGAGAATGAACCTGTTTTCCGCCATGGTCGCCATCGCTGCCATTATCGGAATCGTCGCGGTCGCCCGCCACTGGTTCGAATCCCGCCGCGGCCAGGGTGTCGACCGTGAGCATTTCGAGCGCGTCGAGATCGAACTGCGCGAGCGCATCGAAACACTGGAGCGCATCGTCACCGACCAGCGCGAAAAACTCAGGAAGCAGATCGATGAGCTCTGAGCACGACGGCACGGTTGCGCGTCTGGTTCGCCTGTTCCTCAAGGGCCTGGGCACGATCATTCCGATCGCGCTCACGCTGCTGATCGTCCTCTGGTTGGCCGGCATCGCCGAACGCGGAATCGGT
Organism: Wenzhouxiangella sediminis; assembly: GCF_003410055.1. Classification (GTDB taxonomy): domain Bacteria; phylum Pseudomonadota; class Gammaproteobacteria; order Xanthomonadales; family Wenzhouxiangellaceae; genus Wenzhouxiangella; species Wenzhouxiangella sediminis. Next base: position 124,173 of record NZ_QUZK01000014.1, read on the forward strand.
TCGCTGATCAAGCTCGTCCTGCCGGAAGACTGGTACATCACCGGCATGGGCCTGGTCGGCGGCATACTGGTGGTGATGGCGATCGGCTTGCTCAGCCAGGTCTGGCTGTTCCGCAAGCTGATCGATCTCGGCGAGGCCATCCTCGACCGCATGCCGGTCATCAAGTCCGTCTTCCGCGCCACCAAGGACTTCGTCGAGTATTTTTCGAGCGACGACGCTGAACGCTTCAGCCAGGCGGTAATGGTGCGCCACCCGGACTTCAAGATCGGCATGATGGGTTTCATCACCCGCGAGGACTTTTCCAACCTGCCCTTCGGCGAGGAAGGCGAGGTCGCCGTCTACCTGCCGCTGAGCTACCAGGTGGCGGGCTACACGATCTTTGTGCCGAAGGAATGGTGCGAGCCGGTGGACCTGCCCTTCGAGGACGCGCTGCGCCTGATCCTGACGGCGGCGATGTCGCGGCGAGGAGGATAGAGATAGGGCAAATCCGAAACAAGAAGCACCAAATCCGAAAGCAGCTGCGAAAACTGGTGCTTCGAATTTCGAATTTGACCGGGCAAAGAGCCGGGCTGTGCCCGGCCCCGTTACCCTACTGGCGCTGGTCGATCGACGGCACCGACCGATCCTCCGGACCGATGTAATCGGCACCCGGTCGGATGATGCGGTTGTTGGCGCGCTGCTCCATGATATGGGCGCACCAGCCGGTCACGCGCGACATCACGAAGATGGGTGTGAACAAACTCGTCGGAATGCCCATGAAATGGTAGGCGGAAGCGTGGTAGAAGTCGGCGTTGGCGAACAGCTTCTTCTCGTCCCACATGGTCTTCTCGACGATTTCCGAGACCGGGAACAAGGTGTCGTCGCCGACGTCTTCGGCCAGCTTGCGCGACCACTCGCGGATGATGGCGTTACGCGGGTCCTTCTCGCGGTAGACGGCGTGACCGAAGCCCATGATCTTCTCTTTTTCCTCGAGCTTGCGCAGGACGTCCTCGCGCGCCTGTTCGGGCGAGTGGTATTTCTCGAGCATGGCCATCGCCATCTCGTTGGCGCCGCCGTGCAGCGGCCCCCGGAGCGAACCGATCGCGCCGGTCACGCAGCTGTGCATGTCCGACAGGGTCGAGGCGCACACGCGCGCCGTGAAGGTCGAGGCGTTGAACTCGTGCTCGGCGTAGAGAATCAGCGACACGTCCATCACCCGTGCATGCAGTTCACTCGGCGCCTTGCCGTGCAGCAGGTGCAGGAAATGACCGCCGATGCTGTCATCGTCGGTTTCAACATCGATACGCTTGCCGTCGTGGCTGTAGCGATACCAGTAGGTGATCATCGACGGGAAGGTCGCCAGCAGGCGATCGGCCATGTCCTGCTGATCGTCGAAGCTCTCTTCCGTCTCGAGGTTGCCCAGGAAGGAGCAACCGGTTCGCAGCACGTCCATCGGATGAGCGTTGGCCGGAATCCGCTCGAGCACTTCCTTTAGGGCATCGGGCAGCCCGCGCAGCGCCTTCAGTCGGCTGGTGTAGGCGTCGAGCTCGTCCTGATTGGGAAGATGGCCCTTGAGAATCAGGTGGGCGACTTCGTTGAACGAGGCCTTCTCGGCCAGCTCGTCGACGGCGTATCCGCGATAGCGCAGGCTGTTGCCGGACGCGCCGACAGTGCAGATCTCGGTCTGGCCGGCCGACTGGCCGCGCAGGCCGGCTCCGGGTTTCTTCTCGGTCATGACGACTCCTTGCTGAACAACTGATCCAGTTTCTGCTCGAACTCGTGGTAGCCGAGCACTTCGTATAGTTCATCGCGCGTCTGCATGGCATCGACCACGTTCTTCTGGTGGCCGTCGCGACCGATCGCCTCGTAGACCATCAGTGCCGCCTTGCTCATGGCGCGGAATGCCGATAGCGGGTACAGCACAAGCCCGGCCCCGGCCTCGCGCAGCTCCTCGACGGAAAACAGCGGTGTCTTGCCGAACTCGGTGATGTTGGCCAATACCGGTACGTTCACCTGGCGGGCGAACTCGCCGAACTCCTCGAGCGTGTGCAACGCCTCGGCGAAGATCATGTCGGCGCCGCTCTCGACATAGAGATTGGCGCGATCCACGGCCGCCGCCATGCCCTCTCCGGCATAAGCGTCGGTCCGGGCCATGAACACGAACGAGTCGTCGCAGCGCGCGTCCACACCGGCCCGAACGCGGTCGGCCATTTCCTCGGGGCTGACCAGTGCCTTGTTGGGGCGGTGCCCGCAGCGCTTGGCCGCCACCTGGTCCTCGAGATGGATCGCGGCGACGCCGGCGCGTTCCATTTCACGGACGGTGCGCGCGATGTTGAACGCGCTGCCCCAGCCCGTATCGACGTCGACCAGAAGCGGCAGGTCGCTGATCGCGGTGATGCGACGCGCATCTTCGAGGACGTCGGCCAGCTGCGTGATACCGAGATCCGGCAGACCGTAGGAAGCATTGGCCACGCCGCCGCCCGACAGATAAATGGCCTGGTGACCGGCCTGCTCGGCCAGCAGCGCGGAATAGGCGTTGATCGTGCCGACGACCTGCAGCGGCGGATTGTCGGCGACCAGCCTGCGAAAGCGGGCGCCTGGCGTTTGATCGCTCATGCGAACTCGGGCTCCGGGATTGGGGACAGCCCGGCATTTTATCACGGGGGGCTCGCCGCTCCCGAACGCTCCGACGGCAATCGCCCGGGGCGGTCAAACGCGGTGCGCGCGCGATGTTTCGGCCGCCAGGACGGCCCGGTTGACCAGCTCGACGGCGTCGCTCCTGGCGATGAACGGCACGGTGACCTGCCCCTGCGGCAGCACCAGCCGGACCGAGGCCAGGTCGTGCCGCCTGAAGTAAGGCGTGCTGACCACGGCGGCCTGCTGCACCATGGCCAGCTCGAAAGCGTCACGCCGCAAGCCGAACAAGCCCTGCTGGATCCAGCACACGCCATCGACCACCTGCCAGCCCCAGCAGCGCCAGCTGCGATGAACGAGCCAGAGAACGACCAGCAGGATCACCAGCACGCCGCCCATGAGCAAACGCGTTTCGGACAGGTACCACCAGGCCAGCGCCGTCAAGAGCAGTACCGGCGCGCTGATCCGCGACCACAACAGCGTCCGGAAACGGCGACTGATCGGGCGCATTGACTCCGGCACGGAGAACCCCGGCATGAGGCGGCCGATCAGATGCAGGTCCCCGCGTCGCATGCCGGGGATCAGGAAGTGCTTCCCCGATGGATCGACCTCGAACTCCTTGCTGCTCGCCTGCTTGCCGATCAGGTACCACTGGCCGATCAGCCGGCCCAGCGCCGTCTGGTAGAGCGTCAGGCCGGTGAGTTTTCGGCGGCGGATATTCTGCTCGCGCCGGTCGAGCAAGCCGCCGATGGACAGGAATCGATCACCCAGATCGCGAAGGATGAAATCGTGGAAGCGCACGAAAGACAGCACGCCCGACAGGACGAACAACGAAATGACGAGCAAGAGAATCAGCCCCGCCGCGCCGGTCCAGCCGAATTCGAGAATTCGCTGCACCAGGGCGCTCACGCCGATCGAGCCGATCCACTGCTCGATGCGCTCCCACATTGTGCCGAAGAGCCAGGCAGCGACGCCGGCGATCAGCCAGACCTGGTTGCTGACCAGGCCGTGGGCGAACAGCCGCAGGTTGCCGGGGGCGTGAATCAGGGTCGCGTCCGACGCCTCGGTTTGGACTTCGGCCGGCGCTGCTTCCGGATCGACGTCGTACTCGGCCTCACGACCCGCTGCGCCGCCGGCGCGGGCGATATGGTCGCGCAGGGCCAGCGCCAGCTCCTGGCTGACGCCCGGCAACGACACCTCCGTCGATTCCGCCCCGGGCGTCTCCAGCGTGAACCGCACCAGCCCGAAGGGCCTGAAGTAGAACGGCTGGCTCAGACCCACGTTCTGGACCCGTGCGAAGCGGATGCGCAGGTCCTTGTTTTCGATGATTCCCCGACGCAGGCGAATGGCATCGCCTTCGATGCGGAAACGGAAACGGCGGTGATAGATCGCCGCAACCAGGATCCCGACGAGCAGTGCGAGCAGGCCGCCGAGCACGAACTCGCGCAGCCCCAGGCGATCGAGAAAGGCAAACCCGGCGCCCGCACCGGCAAACGCGTAGAGATTCTCGCGAACGAACTTCGCGCCACCGTTGATGACCAGGAACAATAGCGCCATCGGCGCCAGGCGCTGCCAGGTATTGAGATCAATCGGCGTCACGAACCGGCCCTTCGACGTCGCCGTCTTCCTCGTGATCGGCAGACTCGGCAATCTGTTCGAGCAGGTACTGGCGCACCCGCCGCGCATCGCCTCGATCGAGACCCTTTACGGTCAGGTCGGCGGTCATGCCCCCGGCGGTAAAGCACTTGACCCGCATCAGCCCCAGATAGCGCTCCAGCGGTCCGTGAAGCGCTTCGACGTGCTGAATGCGCGCAAACGGCACGATCACCGTCTTGCGCCAGACCACGCCGTAGCGATAGATCAGATCATGCTCGCGCAGGGCCCAGGCGCGGGTGCGGGCATCCAGCCTTGCGTAGACGGCGCCGGCAACGGCCACGGCAAGCGGTGGCAGCGGCAGCCACCACAGGCCGTCCAGCGGCACGAACGGCAGCATGGGAACAACCAGCGCAGCAACTGCGAGAATCAGCCAGAAGGCGGTCTGCGTGATCAGCGCCCAGGGCAGGTAGGCATCGGCCACGGACGTGAGCTGCACGCGCTGAAAATCCGGCAGGCTCGAAGCCTCGACCTGATCGTTGCTGAAGATCTCTCCCTGCTCCATCTCCTTGACGGTCCCTGTATGCGAAAGTCGATCAGTGTCGCGCAAACCCGACGCCGGCAATAGTGTCTTTTGTCATGTGTCGCGCTCAGCGAGCGCGAGCGATCGTGCGCCGGCAGCGCCAGAGCAGGTAGTTCACCGCCAGCCAGAAATGCTTGAAAGCCCTGTTGCTGGTCTGGCGGTAGTGGTAACGGTAGTAGATCTGCTGCGCGATCACGGCCAGGCGGAACAGACCATAGACTTCGTAGAAGGCCCAGTTCTCGGGCTGTAAGCCGGTGCGCTCGCAGTAATAGTCGACCACTTCACGCCGCGTCATCATGCCCGGCAGGTGCGTGGGCTGGCGGCGGAAACCACGAAAGTAGAAATCGTCATCGGCCTGGACCCAGTAGGCCAGTGAGTTGCCCAGATCCATCAGCGGATCGCCCAGCGTGGCCAGCTCCCAGTCGAGCACGCCGATGATGCGCATCGGATCGTCGGCATCCAGCACGAGGTTGTCGAAGCGGTAGTCACCGTGGATCACGCGAATGGCCACTTCGTCGGGGATGTTGTTGGCCAGCCAGTCCATCACGTAACGCCCGGAGCCGACGTTCCATGTCTTCGCCTTCCGGAACCGCCCCGACCAGCCCTCGATCTGGCGGCGATTGTAGCCAGCTCCCTTGGCCAGGTCCTTCAACCCGGCGGCCTCGATGTCGACCGAATGCAGCTCGATCAGTCGATCGATCGCGCTGCGGCACAGGCTGCGCACCTGCTCTTCGGAAAGCGCCAGACCACTCGGCAGGTTGCGCCGCAGGATGATTCCTTCGATGCGCTGCATGACGTAGAAGTCGCAGCCCATCACGTCTTGATCGGTGCACAGCGCCACCATGTCCGGGACGTAGGGAAACACCGACTCGAGCGCAGCCTGGATATCGTGCTCGCGCACCATGTTGTGCGCCGATTTCGCCTTGGTGCCCGGCGGCGGCCGGCGCAGGATCAGATCGCGATCCGGGTAGCGCAGCAGGTAGGTCAGGTTCGATGCCCCCTTCGAGAACTGGCTGACTTCCGGCCGCCCTTCCAGCCCCTCGACCCGCGCCTTGAGCCAGGCGTCGACGGCGTCGACGTCGAAGCGGTCCTCGTCGCGCAAGGCTTTCGGCCGGTCGATCAAATCCCTGTCCGGCATGGTGCTCCCCGAAACGAAAACTTCATGATACACGGTCGAATCGCAGCCACCGTTCCCGGTAGCGCCGTCCGTGTCCTGTGAATTCTCCCGACTGCGTAACCCCCCACAGGCATCCGAAGAGACCACAGAATGAATCCAACGATCAAGCTTCCCATGTTCCGGGCCGCCATGCTGCTCGGCCTGATCTGTGCTGCCGGCGCGGCAACGGCGCAGACTACGCTGTTCATCAACAGCGTGGGCGACGATCCCGCCCTCGACCCCGAAACCGGCACCTGTTCCACCGGCGACGTCATCGTCGACCCACCACCGTTCATTTTCGAATGCACGCTGCGCGCCGCGATCGAAACCGCCAATGAAATCGACGGGCCTGTCGTCATCGAGGTCTCCAGTGCAATCGAACTGACGATCGGCGACGTCTCCTGGATCGAGATCAATTCCGCGCTCCCCTACATCACCAATCAGGTCACCATCGCCGGCGATACGCACCCGGAACACGACGACGACAGCCGGACCCATCTCGCGCTACGCGGCCCCGACTCGGGCAGCTTCAGCGGACTGCGGTTCGGCTCGGGTGCCAGCGGATCGGTGGTGAGAAACGTCGGCATCTCGAGATTCGGCAACAGCGGCATCCTGATATCGGGAGGCGAAAACTACGTCATCGAGAACAATATCCTCGGGGGATTCTGGGGCGGAACGGCCTGGAACTCCTCCGGCAACGGCGGCCAGGGGCTCGATATCAGCAATGCCAGCGGCAGCCAGATCCGGGACAACGTGATCCACGCCAATGACGCCAACGGCGTGCGGATCCGCAACGGATCCGCCAACAACCTGCTGCAGGGCAACGTCATCGGATTACGAAGACCCGATATCATTCTCGAACCCTTCGCGCCGATCTCGGGCAACGCGGGGCACGGCGTACATATCACCGCCAGCGCCGGGGCCGGAAACGCCATCGGGTTCCTCGATGGCAACACAATCTCGAACAACGACGGCTCGGGCCTCCTGATCGAGGCCGACGGGCAAGTTGTATTGGGCAACGCGATCGGCATACCGCACGATGGTCAGGCCGACATCGATTATCCGCCCCAGGACTACGGCAACGGGGAGCACGGCATCGATGTTACGGGCTCGGACAATCAGATCGGCACGTCCGGGGCGGGCCGCAACACGATTGGCCATTCCCAGGCTTCCGGTATCGTCATCGGCAACAACGCTGGCATCGCGGCCGACAACAACGAGATTGCCTGGAACTACGTCGGCACCAATGCCGAAGGAGACGACCTCGGCATGCAAATCGGCATCGTCGTGTACAGCGGCGCAGGCAATGTGCTGGCCAACAACGTGGTCTCCCACAACTTCGAAGGAATGGGCACGCAAAGCGAGGGCGGGGTCTTCATTCGGGGCAATACGGTGACGCAGAATACGGGCAACGGCGTGATCTTCGTCGGCCCGGGACAGCTCGGCTCGCTCGACGAGAACGACGCCAACATCATCGGAAACAACGCGGTCGGCGTCCTGGTCGATGCGTACACTTCGGCCAATCCGACCGCGCTGGTCGCGATCCGCAACAACTACATCGGCACCGATGCCAGCGGGACATCAATGGGCAACGACATCGGCATCGCGGTCGGATCGAATTTGAATCGCGTGTGGATCGGGCAATCCGACAATACCGGCAACACAATCGTCAACAGCACCATCACGGGCATCCTGCTCGACGGCGCGGAGGAAACGCTCGTGCTGGGCAATCACATCGGCGTCCACCCCGACGGCACGCCGATGGGCAACGCGATGGCCGTGCGGCTGCAAGTCGGGTCGGTCGACAACCAGATCGGCTACGCTCCCAACGACATCATCGATTCGGGAACCTGGAGCCCGGGGACCGATAGCGGCAACGTCATCGCCCATAACGGCGCCGGTATCTCCTTCGAGTTGGGATCCAACGGCGGCGCCATCGGCAACGTGATACGTGGCAACCGGATCCACAGCAACGGAACGGCGACGACGCCGGGAATCGACCTGGGCATGACCGCGCTCGACGTGGGCGGGAGCGGTACGGGCCCGAACACCCTGCTCAACTATCCCGACTTCGACGCCAATGCCACCAGCTGGGACGCGGGAACGGGGCAACTCGACTATCGCTATCGGGTCCAGACGGTACCGGCCAACGCCGATTACCCGATGACAATCGACTTCTACCTGACCGACGGGAACAGTCCACAGGGTCGGACCTACATAGGCTCCGAGACCTATCCCGAGTCGGCCTCATTCGAATTCCGCACCGGCTCGCTGTCGCTCACGCAACCGGTCAACGCATCGACTTACCTGGTCGCCACCGCGACGGACGCCTCCGGCAACACCAGCCAGTTCACGCACCAGCCCTTCCCGCTGATCGTCTCCGACGCACTCTTCTCGGACCGCTTCGAGGGACCGTGAACTCAACGAGGACAGCCAGACCGCCACCCGATCGCGACGGCCGATCGGGTGGCGGCATTCGACAACCCTGTCCTCCCATGCAGCCCGATCGCGTAGCCGATCTCGAGACCTTCATCACTCCACGAACGGGAAATGACCATGCGCAGGCCAATCACACTCCTCACACTCGCCTTGCCCTTGGCGCTGGCCGCCTGTTCGGCCGACGCACCTGACACGGCTTCATCACTAGCCGCTCCGGATTCACCGGCCCCCTCCGGGACTGCAGCGGGTTTCACCCTGCCCGACGACTTTCCGGAACAGATCCCCCTGCCCGAGACCTACCTGATCGTACGCAACAGTACGGGCACAAGCGAGCTGTCGGGGCGCGAGATCGCACTCAATGTCGCGCTGCCGGGCACCATCGAGGAATGGAAACGAACCTACGACGCGGCGCTGCGCGAGGGTTTCGAGGCCGTCGAGTTCGACGAGAACATCAGCGGCCTGCGCTGGCGGTTTCGCGGTCGGGGATTCGAGTACGCGATTCTGTACCTCAACGACAACCAGGGCTACCTCGATCGCGGTTCGACCGACTCGACCCATCTGCCGGTCATGCTCTCGCTGCAATTGACCGAACGTCGCAGCCGATAGCGGTGTTCACGAACCCGCTGCCGGGTCGAAGTCGGACAGTTCGATCCTGAGCCAGGCCCTCGCACGGCGAAGGTCCCGGATCACGGTGCGACTCGAGATGCCGAACATCTCCCCGATCTCTTCGACGGTGGCGCCGGCGTAAAGCTGTGCGGTCAGCGCTTCGGTCATCCGCCGATCGCTGTCGGCCATGCGCTCGAGCGCCTCGTCCACCGCGATGACCCGAACCAGGTCGTCGTCTTCCCCGCCGTACTCCGACTCGTCGAAGGTATCGCGGACCTGGTCGCCGCCGCGCTTGGAAGCCAGTCGCTTGCGCGCGTAGTCGAGAATCAGCTGGCGCATGACGCAGGCCGCCAGGCGCTGGAAATGCAGGCGGTTCTCGATCTCCCCGCCCGCGCTTCGCCGCATCTTCAGGAAGGCCTCGTGAACCAGCGCCGTGGTCTGAAGGGTCGCGCTACCGCCCAGGCGCCGGCGCTGAGCGCGGCCGATGCGCCGCATATCGTCGTAGACCAGCGGCATGAGTCGCTCGAACAGGTCGGGCTCTCCCCGAATCTCTTCGAGCAGCCGCGTTACTTCGTGTTCGGGCACGGCGCCGATTGAATCCCCGCTCATGACAGCGCCCCTTCCTGTGCGTTGCTCCTGCCACCGGGCGGCGGCTGAACCCATCCAATGCATCCCATGGGTCTCATTCCTCGTTGATCAACCGGGCCCGCCAGGCGGAGGCATGCTCGTCATGGCCCGCCCCGGGCGCTACCTCGTGCCAGCTCGCGTAGACATCCGCCAGTGACTTGACCACGACTTGTGTGTGGCCGTGTTCCGCCCCGAAGGCCTCCACAAAGATGCCGTGTGACTCGAGCATGACGGCCTCGGCCTCGTCGAAGCGACCGAGCGCGGCGAGTTCGCGTCCCTGACGATTGAGGAAAACACCGAGGTACCAGTGTCCGTCCTCCAGCGACTGGCGACCGCCCGACACGGCCTCGGCCGCCAGCGCTTCGGCATCCTCGTACCGGCCCAGTTTGTGCAGCAAGTCGGCCAGGTTGTTCATGGCAACGAGCGTCAGGGGATGTTGATCGCCCCGCACGCGGCGAGACATCGAAAGCGCCTGCTGGAAGTGGTGCTCGGCCTCGACGAGCCGATCGGTATTGACCAGCAAGTAGCCCATGTTGTTGGTCGAGACCAGCGTTTCCGGATGCTCGCGGCCGAGCACCTCGGTGCGGCCCGCCAGTGCTTCGCGGTAGTAGGGCTCGGCCTCGTCGAAGCGATCCTCGCCGGCCAGGAAGACGCCCAGATTGCTGATCGAACGCAGCGTATCCGGATGATCGTCGCCCAGCACGGCACGCCGCGTGCCGAGCGCCTCGCGATAGAGCGGCAGGGCTTCCGCGGGGCGTTCGAGGCCATCGAACAAGGCCGCCATGTTGGACATCGACACCAGCGTGTCGGGATGTTCGGGGCCGAGCACCTCCCGCCGGCCCTGCAGCGCCTCGCGGAAATTCGGTTCAGCGTCGACATAGCGCCCCATCGCTTCCAGCGCGATGCCGGCGTTGCTCAGCGCGGTCAACGTCTCCGGATGCTTGGGCCCGTGCAACGCCTCCAGGCCCGCCAGCGCTTTGCGATATTGGGCGAGCGCCTCATCGTGACTGCCTTCAGCCATAAGCTGCTGGCCCATTCGATTGACCGATTCCAGCGTATCGGGATGCTGGTCGCCGAGCATCTCGCGCCGAACGGCAAGCGCTTCCCGCTGGGGCGCACCGGCCTGCCGCTCCAGGCCCACGGCGCGCTGGGTCGTCGCGACGGTCTGCAGCAAGCGCGCACGCAACAGGGGCTGGTCAGCGAACTGATCGTCGATGGACTCGAGCGCATTCTCGAAGATGTTGTCCTGCAGGGCATCGCGGGCCAGGTCGGAGAAGTTGACCCGGGCAAGCATGCGCTGAGCCTCAAGATCCCTTTCCTGCAACGCCGGACCGGTCATTCCGTTACGCGCCATGGATTCACGATGACGGGCGGCTATTCCCGTCCTCAATCCAACGCCCATCCGCCGGACGTCGATCGCCGAAAGCTGCGCGGCCTGGAAGGCGACGACCTGCTCGAGCTCCCCGGCCAGCTGCGTACTCTCGGCTTCGGCCATCAGGGCGCGCTCGGTCTGGGCCGCAGCGCGATCGCGCTCGACCGTGGCCCGATGGGCCTGCCAGAGCGCGCCGGCCAGCGCCAGGCAGAGCGCGGCGGATACGGCACCGGCCATGCCGACAGCGAATCGGTGCCGATCCACGAACCGCTTGACCAGATACAGACGCGTCGGCGCACGCGCCTCGACGGGCATTCGCGTCCGGTAACGACGGATGTCCTCGATCAGGCCGAAGACCGTCGGGTAACGATCCCGGGGATCCTCGGCCGTGGCGCGAGCGACGATCGCCGCCAGGTCGTCTCGCCGCGGGATGCTCCGCTGCAGGCTTTCTCCGTGGATCGGGCCCGCGCGCGACTGCAGCAGCGAATCGGTCAACAGCCAATAGAGCATGGCCCCCAACGACCAGACATCCGACTGGGTCGACGGGGACTCGCCGGCCCGCAGTTCGGGCGCGGCGAATTCCGGCGTCAAGGCCCGCAGCGGGGATTCCCCGCTGGCTTCACCCTCCTCCAGGAGCCTGGCGATGCCGAAGTCGACCAGGCGCACTGCCCCTTCGTCGTTGACGCGAACATTGCTGGGCTTGAGGTCTCCGTGAACCACGCGGCGCTGATGCGCGTGGGAGGCGGCAGACGCCATCTGCTCGAACAGATCAAGCCGCCTGCCCAGCGCCGGCGCCTCGTCGTGTACGTATGCATCGAGATCGCGTCCGGGCACCCACTCCATGACGAGAAAGGCATGGCCGTCCCCGGTCGACCCGCCGTCGATCAGGCGGGCGATGCCGCGGTGGCTGAGCCGGGCCAGCAGTTGGCGCTCCATGGTAAGGCGTTCTTCCAGAGCCGCACGGCGAACGCGGATGACCTTGACCGCGGCTTCCATCTCGAATGCACCATCGGCACGCCGGGCTTTGTAGACGGTCCCCATCCCGCCATGGCCCACCGCATGCTCGATCCGCCACGCGCCAACCCGAGTGTCAGGGGCCAGGGTCACCTCATGACGGGATACGGCGTCCTTTTGCGCCGCCTGCCCCACCCGCTCGAAGAGGGTGGAAAGATCTTCCCCGGGTTGTTCTGCACTCGCCGCCAACAACGCGACCAGCCAGCGGTGAATGCGGGCGGTCCGCCCCGCGATGGCAGCCAATTCGCGTTCGCGGGCGTTGTCATCGAGGTCGAGCAAGCCATCGAGCAGCCGATCCAGCAGCCGACGGCGTCGCGGAGTTATTCTCGGGAATGGCGTCGTCACAATGAACGCAGACGGATTCCGCGGCGGGCGTCAGGCATTCGCAGGCAGGCCGCTGCACCTGCTTTGTCCGGCGAACGGGCGAAGGAGGGATTGTCCCGATGCGGGATCACGGTCTGTATCGAGCCAGTTCCATACGGGCAACGAGCGCCTTGTGAACCTCGTCGGGGCCGTCTGCGATGCGCAGCGCTCGCGCGCCCGTCCAGGCGGCGGCCAGGGGGAAATCGTCGCTCATGCCCGCCCCGCCGTGCAGCTGCATGGCCATGTCGATCACGTCCTGCGCCATCGACGGCACGGCCGCCTTGATCTGGCTGACCTCGCTCATCGACCGGGCGATGCCTCGATGATCCAGGCTCCAGGCGGCCTTCAGCACCAGGAGCCGCGCCTGCTCGATGGCGATACGGGCCTGACCGATTTTCTCCGAATTGCCGCCCAGCTTGGCCAACGGCCGGCCGAAGGCCTCGCGCTCGAGCGAGCGACGGCAGGCCAGTTCGAGGGCATGCTCGGCGAGGCCGATCAGTCGCATGCAGTGGTGGATGCGCCCCGGACCGAGTCGCCCCTGGGCGATCTCGAAACCCTTTCCGGGACCGGCGATGATGGCGGACTTCGGCAGTCGCACATCGGTGAAACTGACCTCGCCGTGGCCGTAGGGGGCGTCGTGAAATCCCATTGCATTGAGCATCCGCTCGATCTTCACACCCGGCGTGTCGACGGGCACCAGCACCATGGAATGACGATAGTGCCGGTCGGCCTCCGCATCGGTCAGGCCCATGAAAATGACTACCTTGCAGTCAGGATGCCCGATACCGGTCGACCACCACTTGCGCCCGTTGAGCACGACCTCGTCTCCCTCGACGATCGCCGTGGCCTGCATGTTGGTGGCGTCGGCCGAGGCGACTTCCGGTTCGGTCATGCAGAAGGCCGAGCGAATCTCGCCGGCCAGCAGCGGCTTCAACCACTGCGCCTTCTGTTCATCGGAACCGTAGTGGTAGAGCACCTCCATGTTGCCGGTGTCCGGTGCATTGCAGTTGAAGATCTCGGGCGCGATCAGCGAGCGCCCCATGCGTTCGGCCATGGGCGCGTAGTCGAGATTCGACAGCCCCTCGCCGAGCTCTTCGTCGGGCAGGAAGAGATTCCACAAACCCGCTTCGCGTGCCTTGGCCTTGAGCTCGCCGATTACGGGGAGGACCTGCCAGGGATCGTCCATGGCGGCCAACTCGCGATGATATTCAGGCTCGACCGGCTCGACCTCCTTGCGCATGAAGCGATCCAGTCGGCGGGCGATGTCGACGGCTTTGTCCGACGGCGAGAAATCCATGTCAGTCCCCGGCTTCGCTGAGAGGACTCAATCCTACCGCATGAAAACGCGCGTCAGGACAAAGGCTCAATGAGCCGAAGCCTGAACCGTGGTTAGCACGCACAACTGCTGGACGCCATCCAGAAAGTGTGTCTCGCGCGACGGATTGAGTGCCAGCTTCCGGTCTGACCCCGAACGAACGCCCAGCAGCGTCTCGCCGCGAGCCGCCACGGCCGCCTCCATGTCGCGGAATCGCTCATCCCCACTCAGGCCAAAGTATCCGGGCGACCGGAACTCGATCTCCGGGCCGCCGACCGTGAACAACTCGTCGAAGATCATTCGAATGGCCGGCTGCAACGCGATGCGCGCCAACAGGTGGCTGATCACCAGCGGACTGGTGACCGCTTCCACGCCTGCGGAGCGGGCAAGCTCCTCGTTTGCGGCGTCGGCCAGCTCCAACAGGATCTGCGGGCGCTTGTCGCGACCGGCCAGAAGGCCTTCGACCACCCGATGCCCCACGATGGTGCGCGCATCGGCGGCTTCCTCGCTGGCCACGCGGTCGCTGGCCAGCAGCAGAACACTCGTGAATCCCTCGAGATCCGCAGCGCGCAGGCCGCCCGCGAGGAGGAAGTCCGCCCGGACATGCTCGACTGGAACGCGTGCAGCACGTTCGGAATATCGATCGATTTCCTCGCGACGCATGGCGATGTCCGACGACGAAACCAGGCGCACTTCGAAGTACCGGTCACCATAGCTGGCCAGCTCATCGAGCAGGTTCGGCACGCGCTGGTTCCAGCCCAGAATCAGGAGACGGTGCTTCGAGCCAACCTGCGCCCCAAAACGCCGGGGAACACCCCGCTCGATCGGTGGCAAACGGCCGCCGGCTGCCGCGGCCGGCAAAGTATCGGCGAGGCTGCGCGCCAGCATGACGAGCTTGTCACCGGCGTCGATGCGCGTACTCGAGGGTGGATTCAGGCGGGCACGCGCCTCACCGTCTTCCTTCCTGACGAGACCCATGACGATGGCGCCGGGAAACTGCCCCGTCGCTTCCTTGAGCGTTGCACCCGCCAGGTTGCCGGCCCGCCGAAGCAGTATCTCATTGCCCTCGCGCGCCGTAAGCACCTCGCGATAGAACGCCGAAAGACCGGGGTGCAGGACGTTCTGGGTCAGCAGGCGGCTGATGGCATCGTCGGAGGGGACGATTTCGAGCGGCCCCCGGTAGGCGCTGCGCGCCATGTCGATGCGGCGGATATCCTGCAATTCGGCGACCACCAGGGGCGGCTCCTGCCCGTGCCGTCCGGCACGCGCATCGATCGACAGCAGCGAGCGGATGGTCGCCACATCGGCGCTGACCAGGCTGTCGGCGCCGGCAAAGTCGGTCGGCATGATCACCACCGCCGCATTCAGGCAGCCGGCACGGTGAATGGCCTCTTCTTCCAGTGGCGAGCCGAAGCGCAGGACCACGCGCCTGGCCAGCCGGCCCAATCCGGAATCGACGCGCAGGGCCTGTGCCTGAGCAGGGGATACGTTTTCGGAAAGCACCACGGCTCTGAGCCGGCGGATGCCGAAGCCGCTCTGGAACTGTTCCCGGGCGCGCTCGGAACCAACCAGCTCGCGCAGCAGAGGCAGCGTCCGGTTCGTCCAGCCAACGATAACCACGTGCTGTCTCATCGCGACCGGTGTGAGTCCACGCTCGAACTCGCGCATCCGCGCAATCAGCCACTGGGTCATGATCGCCACCAGGGCACCGAGGAAGACGACGTAGCCGCTGACCGTCAGAACGGTCGAGACGATCCGCCGCCAGGCGCCCTCATCGTCGCCGAGGTAGCCCGGATCGGTCATGCGCAGGAAGGCCCACCAGACAGCGTCGAAGAAACTCTCGCCGGCGCCGCCCAGGCGAAGCGCGATACCGCCGACCAGCGCCATCAAGCCGATGACCGCCGCGACGATCAGTAGCTGGAAACCGGCGCCCTTGACGAACTGGCGCTCGACGATGAACTTCAGCCGATCGACCAGCGGCAGCTTGATCACAGAGTTCCTCCCCGGGAACGAATGCGTCCCGGAGACATGATAGCGGGCACGGGGTCATCCGTCATCGATGCCCCTCCCCGCCCTGAGCGACCGACTCAGCCGGCGGAACGTCCGGCCCGCTTGCGCTCGTGTTCCTTGAGGTGGCGCTTGCGCAGGCGGATGTGCTCGGGGGTGACCTCGACCAGCTCGTCGTCGTTGATGAACTCCATGGCCTGCTCGAGCGTCATGCGCGTCGGCGGCGTGAGCTGGACGGCGTCGTCCTTGCCGGCGGCGCGGATGTTGGTGAGCTTCTTGCCCTTCATCGGATTGACGACGAGGTCGTTTTCGCGCGCGTGCAAGCCGATGATCTGGCCCTCGTAGACGTCTTCACCCGGGCCGACGAACAGCTTGCCGCGATCCTGCAGGTTGAACAGGGCAAACGCCACGGTCGTGCCATTTTCCATGCTGATCATGGTGCCGTTCTGGCGCTCGGCCACGCGCTCGGTCGCCGGTCCCCAGTGGTCGAATACACGGAAGAACAGGCCGGTGCCCGAGGTCATCGTGCGGTAGGCGTTCTGGAAGCCGATCAGGCCCCGGGCCGGCGCGATGTAGTCGAGCCGCACCCGGCCCTTGCCGTCGGGCTGCATGTTCTCGAGCTGGCCCTTGCGCTCGCCCATGGCCTGCATGACCGCGCCCTGGTATTGCTCGTCCATGTCCAGAACGACCTGTTCCCAGGGTTCCTGGATCTCGCCGTCCTCACCCTCGCGCTTGCGCACCCGCGGGCGGGAGACGGCCAGCTCATAGCCCTCGCGCCGCATGGTCTCGATCAGCACGGCCAGGTGCAGCTCGCCGCGGCCGGCCACGTCGAACTGCTCGGGATCGGCCGTGTCGTGCACCTGCAGCGCGACGTTGTGGGTCGCTTCCTGGTAAAGCCGCGAACGAAGCTGCCGGCTGGTCAGGTACTTGCCCTCGCGCCCGGCGAACGGCGAGTTGTTGACCTGGAAGGTCATGTGAATGGTCGGCTCGTCGACGGTCAGCGCCGGGAGGGCTTCGACCATGGACGGATCGCAGAGGGTCTCGGAGATCCCGATCCCGTCGATTCCGGATATCGCGATGATGTCGCCGGCCGATGCCTCTTCGACTTCTTCCTTCTTGAGGCCCTTGAAGCCCAGGACCTGGAGCACCTTTCCGGAGCGGGTCTTTCCCTCGCGGTCGACGACCGTGACCGCCTGGTTCGGCCGAACACGACCGCGCTTGATTCGGCCCACGCCGATCAGGCCGACATAGGAGGAATAAGACAGGCTCGAAACCTGCATCTGGAACGGACCGTCCGGGTCCACATTGGGCTCGGGCACGTGCTCGACGAGCGTTTCATACAGCGGCGTCAGGTCGCCGCCGGTGACATCCGGATCAAGCGACGCATAGCCGTTGAGCGCCGAAGCGAAAACCACCGGGAAATCGAGCTGCTCATCGGTGGCACCCAGCTTGTCGAACAAATCGAAGGTCTGGTTGAGCACCCAGTCCGGGCGGGCGCCCGGACGGTCGATCTTGTTGATCACGACGATCGGCCGGAAGCCCATGTCGAAGGCCTTCTGCGTGACGAAGCGCGTCTGCGGCATGGGCCCGTCGACGGCGTCGACCAGCAGCAGCACCGAATCGACCATCGACAGCACGCGCTCGACCTCGCCGCCGAAGTCGGCGTGGCCCGGCGTGTCGACGATATTGATGCGCCAGCCCTGCCAGTCGATCGCGGTGTTCTTCGACAGGATCGTGATGCCGCGCTCGCGTTCCTGGTCCTCGGAATCCATCACCCGTTCGGTCAGGCGCTCGTGCTCGGCGAAGGAGCCGGACTGGCGCAGCAGTTGGTCGACCAGGGTGGTCTTGCCGTGGTCGACGTGGGCGATGATGGCGATATTGCGCAGCTTCATTAAGTGGGACCGCTCGTTGAAGAAAGTCAGCCGGCCATTATAACCTTGTGGCGCCCCACAAAGCACACGGGCGACGCTCTCGCCAGTCGCCGGCCACGCGGCACCCGCCAACCGCCCTCGGCCGCGCCCTCCGGCGAGGATTCGCGTTACGCTGCGCAGACGGGAATGCGAGGCTAATATGGGGCAATGAGCGCCGAAATCGAACCCTTCGCCCGGCTGGCCGTGGCCCTGGCCATCGGTCTTCTGGTCGGCATCGAACGCGGCTGGCAGCGTCGCGAAAGCCAGGAAGGCCAGCGCGTGGCCGGCCTGCGCACCTTTGCCCTGATCGGCCTGGTCGGCGGCGTCGTCGGCTTCATGAGCCAGGACGGCGGCTACTGGCTGATCGGACTGGTGTTCATCGGACTGGCCATGGCCAGCGCCACCGCCTACGTGGTAACGACCCGCGCCGGTCACGACTACGGCATCACGAGCGAAACGGCCGCAATGGCCACCTACCTTTTTGCCGCCCTCGCCGGCGTGGGCCAGATGGCCCTGGCTTCGGCAGCGGCCATCGTCATGGCGCTGTTGCTGGGCTACAAGGAGCGCCTCCACGGCCTGCTCGACGCCGTGCGCCGCCAGGAACTGACCGCCGGACTCAAGTTCCTGCTGATTTCGGTGGTGCTGCTCCCGATCCTGCCCGATCGCGGCTACGGGCCATGGGACGCGCTCAATCCCTACGTGATCTGGCTGATGGTTGTCCTGATCGCGGGCATTTCCTTCCTCGGTTACATAGCCATCCGCGTGTTCGGTGCCAGCCGGGGCATCATTTTCGGGGGACTGTTCGGGGGCATGGCCTCGTCCACGGCGACGACTCTGGCGTTCGCGCGGATCGGCGCGCGCGAACCCGTTCTCTCGCCGGTTCTCGCCGCCGGGATTCTGCTGGCCTGCGCCGCAATGATCGCGCGCATGATGGTGGTCGCCACGCTCATCCACGCCCCCCTGTTCGAGCTGCTGTGGCTGCCCGCCCTCCTGCTGCTCGGAGCCACGCTGGCGCCGGTCGGGTTTTACCTGATGAGCGGCCTGTCGCGCAAACCGGCCGACGCCGGGGAATCCCTGCTCCGCAACCCCATGGAGCTGAAGTCCGCCCTGCTGTTCGGCGCCCTGCTGGCCGCGGTGATGCTGCTCGGCAAGGCGCTTTCCGAGTGGGCCGGCGATGCCGGGCTGTGGGCGCTCGCCGCTGCCTCGGGACTCGCCGACGTCGATGCCATCACGCTCTCGCTGGCCCGCATGAGCGCACAGGATGTCGCTCTGCGGGTCGCCTCGGTGGGCATCGTCATCGCCGCCGGAGCCAATTCCCTGGTCAAGGGCGGGATGGCGTTGAGTATCGGCGGACGGTCGCTCGGACTTCGCGTCATGCTGCCGCTGGCGGCGGGGTCCCTCCTGGCCCTGTCGGCAGCCGTCGTCCTCTACCTTTCCGGAAGTCCTTCATGAGTAAACGCAATGCCGCCCTGACGATCGGAGGCGTGACCGTCGAGGCCGGGGAGCGCCGGAGCATCGACCTCGAAGTCGGGCGTCTCTATACCCATTCGCCTACGACGATGCCGGTCCAGGTGCTGTCCGGCCGCCGGCCCGGTCCGGTGCTGTTCGTTTCCGCCGCCATTCACGGCGATGAGCTCAACGGCGTGGAGATCATCCGGCGCCTCCTCAAGGTGCCCCAACTCAAGCGCCTGAGGGGCACGCTGGTCGCCGTGCCCATCGTCAACCTGCACGGATTCATCAACCTTTCCAGGTATTTCCCGGACCGGCGCGACCTCAACCGAAGCTTTCCAGGCTCGGAAGGCGGATCCCTGGCCGCACGTGTTGCGCACCTGTTCATGACCGAGATTGTCAGCCAGGCCACGCACGGCATCGACCTGCACACCGGCGCGATCAATCGCGGCAACCTGCCGCAGATCCGCGCCAACCTGGACGACGAGGAAACGCTGCGCCTGGCCCGGGCCTTCGGAACGCCGGTCATCCTCAACTCCGCCCTGCGCGACGGCTCGCTGCGCATGGCCGCCGGCGATCACGACATCCCCATCCTTCTCTACGAGGCCGGCGAAGCGCTTCGCTTCGACGAAGTCGCCATTCGCGGCGGCGTCGACGGCATCCTGCGCGTGATGCGGGAGCTGGCCATGCTGCCGAAGACGCGCAGCAAGGCGAAGCCCACGCCCATCATTGCCCGTTCTAGCAGCTGGGTGCGCGCGCCGCAAAGCGGGCTCTTCCGCGCCTGGGTCAAACTGGGCGACCGGGTCGCGAAGGATGAAACCGTGCTCGGTGTGGTCTCCGACCCATTCGGCGAAGCGGAAAAGGAAATCGTCGCGCCGTTCAGCGGAATCGTCATCGGCCGGCTCAACCTGCCGCTGGTCAACGAAGGGGATGCCACCTATCATGTCGCGCGCTTTTACCGCACCGACCTGGCGCACGAGCGAGTCGGCGACTACACCGAATCGCTGGAGTCCGAGGACTTTCCCTACGACGAGCAGACCTGAACCTGCCGCGGGTGATGACCTCTTGCACGTCGGAAATACGTTGTAGATAGTAGAGACGGAAAACGGACGAACACCGGAGCCATGGTCATGAAGACGATTGCAACCCTGATGCTGCTCGCACTGCTGGCCACGCCCGCAGTGGCCCAGGACTACGAAATCACGCGCTGGACCATTGCCTCCGGGGGCACGATGGAAAGCCAGAGCGCGGATGGCCAGTGGCAGCTGTCTGGAACCATCGGCCAGTGGGAGGCCACCGAAGCGCGCGAACTGTCCGGCGGCGGCTGGCGACTGACCGGTGGTTTCTGGGCCGACCTGCTCGACGCGCTGGGCGACGCGATCTTCTCCGATCGTTTCGAGGAAGAAACGCCCTGATCATCCGGCCTTTTCCGGATCCCAGGGTCGAATCACCCCCTCCTGCGCCGTTGACGCCACCAGTTCTCCGGACTGGTTGAAGAATTGGCCGCGAGTGAAGCCCCGCCCGCCGTGGCTGCTGGGGCTGTCGCAAGCATACAGGAGCCAGTCATCGACCCGGAACGGCCGATGAAACCACAGCGCGTGGTCGATGCTCGCCATCTGTACGGGTCGGGTGCTGAAATCGAGATCGTGCGGCAGGGTCGCGGTGCCCAGCAGTTCGTAGTCGGACACGTAGGTCAGTAGATTGCGATGCAGCTCGGGATCGTCGGGCAGCCGGTTCCAGGCCCGCATCCAGACGTGCTTGCGCGGTGCCCTCGCCTCGGGGTCGATGAACTTCGGCGCCTCGACGGGCCGGAACTCCAGCGGCGGCCGGTGCGCGAGCAGGCGACGCATCTTCTCCGGCACCTGGTCGAGTATCGAGTCGTGAATGTCGATGCTTTTCGACAGGCCCTCGGGCCCTTCGACGCGGGGCATGTCGAACTGGTGATCGAAACCCTCGTCGCCGGCGTGGAACGAAGCGGCCAGGTTGAGAATCGGCCGACCGTGCTGGATGGCCACCACCCGGCGATTGGAGTAACTGCCGCCGTCGCGCGAGCGCTCGACCTGATAGACGACGGGCTGGTTGAAGTCACCCGGCCGCAGGAAATAGGCGTGCAGCGAATGCGGCGCGCGGCTGTCGACGGTGCGATGCGCCGCCGAAAGCGCCTGCCCCAGGATCTGCCCGCCGAAGACCTGGGGCGCGCCGATATCGCGGCTTTCGCCGCGGAAGAAGTTGTCTTCGAGTTGCTCCAGGTCGAGCAGTTCGATGACCGAAGCCAGGGCATCGTTCATTGTCCGGCCTCCCAGCCCCAGGGCGCCGGCGGCGGGTCGACGGGGGCGCTCAAATCGAAGTCGATGCGGAAAACGCGAGACGTGCCGAGTCGACGCAGGCCATAGGAAAAGGTCTCGCCCGGCTCGATCCGCATCATCCAGACATTGGAGAATGCCGCCTCGATCGTCCGCCGCGTCCGTTCGTCAGCCGGGAAGTACTGAACATCCGGCCGGCCTGCATTGGTGCTCACCCCACCATACATCGTGACCTCGTCGGGCGTTCCGTCCTCGTGACGGTGGTCATGCCGGAGTTCGATGCGATCATCATGCCTGGTGAGCACCCAGGTTCGCGAACGATCCTCCCCCACCACGAAGGGGATTCGGATGCGTTGCTCGCTGCACTCGCGCACGTGCATCAGAAGCCGCTTGCCGGCGAATCCGTTCTCTCCTTCCGGCGCCTCGATCAATTCGCCCTCGAAGGCCTCGCCGCAGAGCGCCTGCAGATTGGCCCAGTAGTCTTCCACCGGCTCGGCACGAACCGACATCATCGCCAGCATGGCGCTGGCGCAGGCGATCACTCGCATCTCGGGTTCTCCCTTCGGATCATCGATGCCGCCACTATAACGCCGGCAATATGCCCGCGGGCCGTTCCGGCCGCCCGGAGATCGCGCCTCCGCGCGAGGAACGCCCCGGGCTTGCGTTAAAATGGCCGTTTTCCCAACCGGACCATCCAGGAGCGATCCATGAACAACCCCGTTCGCGTGGCCATCACCGGCGCCGCCGGCCAGATCGGCTATCAGCTTTGCTTTCGCATCGCCGCCGGCGACATGCTGGGCCCCAACCAGCCCGTCATTCTCCAGCTGATCGAGATTCCGCCCGCGAAAGACGCGCTCGAGGGCGTGGCCATGGAGCTCGAGGACGCCGCCCTGCCCCTGCTGCACGGCATCGTCACGACCACCGAGCTCGACGAGGGCTTCAAGGACGCCGATGTCGCCCTGCTGGTCGGCGCCAAGCCGCGCGGCAAGGGCATGGAGCGGGCCGACCTGCTGGCCGAAAACGGCAAGATCTTCGGCCCGCAGGGCAAGAGCCTCAATGCCGTCGCCAGCCGCGACGTCAAGGTGCTGGTGGTCGGCAACCCGGCCAATACCAACGCCCTGATCGCCCAGGCCAACGCGCCCGACCTGCCGGCGGAGAACTTCACTGCCATGACGCGTCTCGATCACAACCGCGCCCTGGCGCAACTGGCCAACAAGACGGGCACGCACCACACGCGCATCAAGCAGATGACGATCTGGGGCAATCACTCGTCCACGCAATACCCCGACCTGCATCACGTCAATTGCGACGGCAAGACGGCGACCGACCTGGTCGATCGGGACTGGTACGAAAACGACTTCATTCCGACCGTGCAGCAGCGCGGCGCGGCCATCATCAAGGCGCGTGGGGCCTCCAGCGCGGCCTCTGCCGCCTCGAGCGCCATCGACCACATCCGCGACTGGGTGCTGGGGACCGACGGCGACGACTGGGTTTCCATGGCCGTACCCGCCGACGGCAGCTACGGCATCGAACCGGGCGTGATCTTTTCTTTCCCCTGCACGTGCGAGGATGGTCAGTGGAAGATCGTCCAGGGCCTGGACATCAACGAGTTCTCGCAGGCGCGACTCGACGCGACCGACAAGGAACTGCGCGAAGAGCGCCAGGCCGTGGAATCGCTGCTCTGAAACGATTCGAGGAGGTCTCAATGAACGCAGGCAAGCTTCTTACACTGACGCTGCTGACCCTTCTGCTGCCGACCCTGGCCGCAGCGCAAGGCATGGAGCGCAGCAACGCTCCCGAAGACGCTCGGGTGTACTTCATTACACCCCACGACGGCGAGACCGTGACCAGCCCGGTCACGGTTCGCTTCGGACTGGAAGGAATGGGTGTCGCGCCGGCGGGCATCGACAAGGACATGACCGGTCATCATCACCTGCTGATCGATGTCGATGAGTCGAACATGCCGGCGCTGGACATGCCTCTGCCGACGAGCGACCACGTGGTCCATTTCGGCGGCGGCCAGACCGAAGTCAGTATCGAGCTGGAGCCAGGCCAGCACAGCCTGCAACTCCTGCTAGGCGATCATCGCCACGTTCCTCACGAACCCGCTGTGCTGTCGGAGAAGATCACGATCACCGTCGAGTGAACCGGAACCTCCACTGCACAAATAAAAAGCCCGGCGACGCCGGGCTTTTTCTTGAATCGACCCGCGGCGAGCTCAGGCGAGGCTGCGGTGCTTGCCGACGATCCGCATGGAAAGCTCCAGCGCCTGTTCGTAGTTGAGCCGGGGATCAACGGTGCTCTTGTAGGCTCTCGAAAGGTCGTGCTCGCCCAGGTCGCGGGCGCCGCCAATGCACTCGGTGACGTTCTCGCCGGTCAGCTCCAGGTGAACCCCGCCCAGGCGCGAGCCGCATTCGGCGTGGATATCGAAGGCCTGTTCGACCTCGGAAACGATATTGGCAAAGCGGCGTGTCTTGTATCCGTTTTCCGTCTTCTCCGTATTGCCGTGCATAGGATCGCAGATCCAAAGCACCGGCGAACCCGTCGACCGAACCGCCTCGATCAACGGAGGCAGCTTGTCCGAAATCTGGCTTGCGCCCATACGGTGAATCAGCACCAGCCGGCCGGGCTCGTTGTCGGGATTCAGGGTATGGATGAGGCCCTTGAGCCAACTCGCAGACATACCCGGCCCGACCTTGATACCCATCGGATTGCGGACTCCGCGGAACATCTCCACATGAGCCCCTTCCAGCTCGGCGGTGCGCATGCCGATCCAGGGAAAGTGCGTGGAAAGGTTGAACCAGCCCCACTGACGGGGAACTCGGCGAGTCAGCGCCTGCTCGTAGTGCAGGTGCAAAGCCTCGTGGGACGTAAAAAAGTCGACTCGACGCAGGCTGCCGGGTTGCTGGCCCGTGATTGTTTCCATGAAACGAACGGAATGACCGATGCTGTCGGCAATCCGCTCGAACTCGTCGGCCAGGGGAGAATGCTCCAGCCAGCCGAGATTCCAGTATTCGGGATGATGCAGGTCGGCGAAGCCGCCGTCGACCAACGCACGGACGAAATTCATGGTCATCGCCGAACTGGCATGACCTCGTAGAAGTCGCTCGGGATCCGGCCTGCGCGCCTCCTCGGTAAACTCAGGGGCATTGACCAGGTCGCCGCGATAGCTCGGCAACGTCACGCCGTCGCGCGTCTCCATATCGGCCGAACGCGGCTTGGCATACTGTCCGGCGAATCGCCCGACGCGTACGACCGGCTTTTCCATGCCGTGCAGCAGCACCAGCGACATCTGCAAAAGGACTTTCAGCCGGTTGGCGATGATGGTCGGCTCGCAGTCGTCGAACAACTCGGCACAATCGCCGCCCTGCAGGACGAATCGCTTGCCGGCCTGCGCCTCGGCAATCTGCTCCTTCAGCGAGAGGATTTCCCAGGAGGTGACCAGCGGCGGCATGGCCGCCAGGCGACCCAGGGCATGCCGAAAGGCGATCTCATCAGGATAGGTCGCCTGCTGGCCGGCTTCGTGCTGCTGCCAGGAATCCGGGCGCCATCCCTTCGCGGGGGTGATTGTCCTGAACTTCTCGCTCATTGCTCCAGGGGCCTCGAGCCCCGACTGTTGACGACCAGTGCCCACAGGATGAACACTGCGAGTCCAACATACCAGATCAGCGTCCACATGGGCATCGACAGACCGAGGAAGGACCAGTCGACCTCGGCGCACTCGCCTGCACCCGTGAAGGCTTCACGAAGGATGTCCATCAGCGGAAAATCGTACTCCAGCATGAAATACATTCCCGGCCCGCAGTCGGGCACCTGGTCGGCCGGCAGGTTCTGGAGCCAGACATGGCGGGCACCCGTCGTCATACCCCAGCCGGCACCCAGCAGAATAGGCACGCCGTATACCCAGCGACCCCAGGCTTTTGGCCCGTGAATCGCGCCCAGCAGGGCGAACAGCCCCATCAGCATGAAGCCCAGTCGCTGAAGTATGCACAGCGGACAGGGCTCGAGGCCGAGCTGAAACTGCGCGTAGTAGGCGTAGGCCAGAAGCCCTGTACAGGCCAGGAATACCAGCAGAAAAGGGGTTCGACCCCGGGTCACGTTCATCATCCGGCTATTGTATTCAATTATCGTGGACGGCACCTAGTGGCTCGCGCCGGCCGTTCGCGACGCGGTCGATCGGCCGGCAGCGCTCTCTTCCCGCAAAAGCAGCTGCTCGATGCGCTCCTGGGCCGTCTTGTCGGAGACGATGCCGACGTGTCCCGAGTCCACACCGAAGACCGACACGGCCTGCCGCTGGATCGACGTCGGGAGCATGCTGGCCAGAGCGGCCACGCCGTCACTCGATTCCGACGACAGCCATCCGGATTCGCCGAAACTGAACAGCAGGTGATGGGGCGGCATGCGACCGGAGCGCGGGGTGGCTGACAGGCGCTCCAGAAAGGCGCTCCCGCTGGCCATGTCCCGCCATACGGGCACCACGACCGGTGAGTGATCGACGCCCTGCCGCGCCGAGGGATAGCCGTTCCACGGCGTCGACAGGCTGATGAAGGAGGTGACGTCGGCACGCTCCTCACCGCCTGCCCGATCCAGGAACCAGGCTCGGGCGACCAGTCCGCCCATGCTGTGCGCCACGACGTGATAGCGCTCCAGGCTGTGCCGGTGTTCAAGCTCGCGCATGATGCGGTCGAGATGCCAGGCAACCTGCCCGATACGCAATCCGGAAGCATAGTAGAAATACATCGGCTGAAAACGCGTGCCGTCCAGAAGCTCGATCAGCGGCTCAAGTACACGCGGTGATCCGTTGATGCCGTGGATGAAGAGCACGGGCGTGCGCTTCGCGTCCAGGGGTTCACGCAGATAGATACCCGAATGCCCCGCCCGAAGGAAATCCACCGGCCGCCACAGGCTGTTGCGAGCCGTCTCGGGGTCGAAACGCGGATCGCTCAAGGGCACCACCTGGCCAAAGGAAGTCAGCTGCCCGAGACTGACCGCGGACTCCATGGCTCCGGAAACGAGGCTGCGGCTTTCCTTGACCGAAAACCCCGCCCGGGACTCGAGCCGATCTTCTCGGCCCAGCTCGATCCGATCCTGCTGCAATTGCTGCCCCGCGCCGCAGTCGACCGCTTGCCCTCCATAGGCATGGCGAGCCGGCTCGTCATCGTCGAGCTCCAGATCGCCGTCGCGATCGAGAAACGCGAGAAACCGGTAGTCACCGGGCGCCAGGGCAAAGCTGAAATCACCGGAGCGGTCCGTCAGCGTGTAGTCGACGGGTCGGGGCACCTGACCCTCCGCCACAACGCCCGGCACCATGGCCACCATGACCAGTTGCCCGTTGTGGTCCAGCGGGCCCACGGCTCCCTCGATTAGGCAAGCCTGGTCGATCATGTCGACCTGCCGCCGCAAATCCTGCAACATGCATCCCCCGGACATCAGCGCGCTCAGGAACAGGAGTGCAGCCAAACGAGCCCTTGCCGGGCCGCTGCCTGCCTTGGGCTGGAACTTCTTCACGACATGACCTCTTGACCCGACTTGCAAGGCTTTACCCCGGATGCAGCTTGTCCCGATGGGGGCAAAGGTAGTATACAGGGCATACAAGGGGCCCCGAACCGATCCCTCGGAGATCTCGCCATGATGCGATCGCGCGCCAGCAGTTCACGAAGCCTCACCGAGATGATCCGGGACAATCCTTTTCTGTGCGCCGCCTTCCTGGCCGGCATTGCCCTGGCCGCGCTCGAATCCAACGTCGGATCAGCAAGCATCCTGCAGACCATGTGGACCGTCCTGGGCTTCGGCTTCCACCTCACCGCTTCCTGGCCCCAGAAGCTGATGCCGGAAGCAACCGGCTGGTTGACCATCGCGATGGGCCTCGTCCTGGGGCTGATCCCCTACTTGCTGGCCGACGTGGTCTGGCGGCACATACGCAACCGCTGACCCTGCCACCGGGGAGTCGGCGCCGCGGGCCTGCAGGTTGATATACTGCCCCGATCCCCAGACACGCAGGAAGACGATGACCCAGAAGGACCCGTCGGCGCCGGTCGTGCGCGCTCCCAGAGGCTCCGCCCTCCGCTGCCGCGGATGGCATCAGGAAGCGGCCATGCGCATGCTCATGAACAACCTCGACCCGGATGTCGCTGAACATCCCGAAAAGCTCATCGTCTACGGCGGCACGGGACGCGCAGCGCGCAACTGGGACTGCTACCGCGCCATTGTCGCCACGCTCGAGCGGCTCGGCGACGAGGAAACCCTGCTCGTTCAATCCGGCAAGCCGGTCGGCGTGATCCGGACCCACGACCAGGCCCCGCGCGTGCTGATCGCCAACTCCAACCTGGTGGGTCGCTGGGCCAACTGGGACGTCTTCCGCGACCTCGAGGACCGCGGCCTGACCATGTACGGCCAGATGACGGCCGGCTCCTGGATCTACATCGGCTCGCAGGGCATCGTCCAGGGTACCTACGAGACCTTTGCCGAGCTTGCGCGCCAGCACTTCGGCGGATCACTGAAGGGCCGGCTGACGGTCACCGCCGGCCTCGGCGGCATGGGCGGCGCCCAACCGCTCGCCGTGACCATGAACGAGGGGCACTGCCTCGCCGTCGAGGTCGACGAAACCCGCATCGACCGCCGGGTGGAGACGGGCTACTGCGACCGCAAGGCGCGCAGCCTGGACGAGGCGATGGACATCATCCAGGGCGCGAAGGAACCCGTTTCGGTCGGGCTGCTCGGCAACATCGCCGAAGTGCTGCCCGAGATGCTCGAACGAGACATCGTGCCCGATGCCCTGACCGACCAGACCTCTGCCCACGACCTTCGCCACGGCTACATTCCCGCCGGTCT
This sequence comes from Wenzhouxiangella sediminis, assembly GCF_003410055.1. Lineage (GTDB taxonomy): Bacteria > Pseudomonadota > Gammaproteobacteria > Xanthomonadales > Wenzhouxiangellaceae > Wenzhouxiangella > Wenzhouxiangella sediminis. Next base: position 152,354 of record NZ_QUZK01000014.1, read on the forward strand.
CTCGCTCGACGAGGCCGAGACCATGCGCGGCGAGGATCCAAAGGGCTACGACGAGAAGGTGCTCGACTCGATGGTCGTCCACGTCGAGACGATGCTGAAGATGCAGGAACGCGGTGCGGTCACCTTCGACTACGGCAACAACCTCCGCGGCCAGGTGGCCGACCTGCGCGGCATGGCCAACGCCTTCGATTTTCCGGGTTTCGTTCCGGCCTTCATCCGCCCGCTCTTCTGTCGCGGCGCCGGCCCGTTCCGCTGGGCGGCCCTGTCGGGCAACCCTGCCGACATCGCCGCCACCGACAAGGCCATCCTCGAGCTGTTCCCCGAGAAGGAGCACCTCGCGCGCTGGATCCGCAAGGCCCAGGACAAGATCCACTTCCAGGGCCTGCCGGCACGCATCTGCTGGCTGGAGTACGGCGAGCGCGCCGAAGCCGGCGAGAAGTTCAACTGGCTGGTCGAAAGAGGCAAGGTCGACGCCCCCATCGTCATCGGCCGCGATCACCTCGACTGCGGATCGGTCGCCTCGCCCAACCGCGAGACCGAGGCCATGAAGGACGGCTCCGACGCCATCGCCGACTGGCCGATCCTCAACGCCCTGGCCAACACCGCCTGCGGCGCCAGCTGGGTTTCCTTCCACCACGGCGGCGGCGTGGGCATCGGCTATTCGCTGCACGCGGGCATGGTTTCCCTGGCCGACGGCACGAAGTCGGGCTACGAGCGCCTGCAGCGCGTGCTCACCGCGGATCCGGGCCTGGGCGTGATGCGCCACGCCGATGCCGGCTACGATGAAGCGATCGAAACCGCACGCGAACGCGGTGTCGATATCCCCATGCTCGACCGATGATGACCCAGGCGACCGAATGAGCGATCCCAAAAGCAATCAAACCATGAACCACTCCGTCACCATCGAGAATCTTCATGCGGACCTCGAGCGCCGAATGGACGCCCTGCGGGAAAACGACGATGTCGTCGCTCGCTCGCGCGAGGTGGTCGAGAACGCGCTCGAGAGCGATCGGGCCATCTACGGCGTCAACACCGGATTCGGCGCCCTGGCCAGCAAGCGCATCGACGATCACCAGCTTGGACAACTCCAGCGCAACCTGCTGCTCTCGCACGCCTGCGGCACCGGCTCGCCCGTGCCGGTGGAAATCACGCGCCTGATGATGCGCCTGAAGGTCCACGCACTGGGACTGGGCAACTCCGGCGTTTCCCTGCCGATCTTTCGTCAACTGCTGAAGTTGTGCGAACTCGACATCCTGCCCTGGATACCGAGCCGGGGCAGCGTGGGCGCCTCGGGCGACCTGGCGCCGCTGGCGCACATGAGTCTGCCGCTGATCGGCCTGGGCCAGTGCTGGAACGAGGAACGCAGCGGACCCGAGCCGGCGCGCGAAACCCTCGCGCGCCATGGCATCGAGCCGGTCGAGCCCGGCGCCAAGGACGGCATCGGCCTGATCAACGGCACGCAACTGATGTCGGCCTACGGCGCGTTCATCCTCAATCGCGCCCTGCACCTGACGACCGCCGCCGACATCCTCGGCACGATGAGTCTCGAGGCCCTGCAGGGCTCGGCGCGACCCTTCGACGAACGCGTCCACAAGGTGCGCCCGCACCCCGGCCAGCTGGCCGTCGCCGCCAACGTGCGCGAGCTGCTCGCCGATTCCGAGATTCTCGAGTCGCACCGCCACTGCGGCAAGGTACAGGACCCCTACTGCCTGCGCTGCATTCCGCAGGTGCACGGCGCAAGCCGCGACGCCCTGGGACACGCCGTCGAAGTCGTCGAGCGCGAGATCAACTCGGTCACCGACAACCCGCTGGTCTTCGAAGATGGCGACATCATCTCAGCCGGCAATTTCCACGGCCAACCCCTGGCGCTATCGCTGGACTATGCCGCCATGGCGCTGTCGGAGCTCGCCAGCATTTCCGAACGACGGACCTACCTCCTCCTCGAGGGACACGACGGCCTGCCCAAGCTGCTGATGAGCGACACCGGCATCAACTCCGGATTCATGATTCCCCAGTACACGGCGGCCGCACTGGTCAGCGAGAACAAGGTGCTTTGCCATCCGGCCAGCGTCGACTCGATCCCGACCAGCCTCGGCCAGGAAGATCATGTCTCGATGGGCTCGATCAGCGCACTGAAACTGCTCAGCGTGCTCGGCAACGTGGAACGTGTTCTCGCCGTGGAGGCACTCACAGCAGCCCAGGCCCTCGACTTCCGGGCTCCGCTGAAGCCCGGCACCGGCGTTCTCGCCGCCCACGAGCACATCCGCAAGCACGTCAGCCATGCCGAGGAGGACTACGAAGTCGGCCACGACATCGACACCTGCACCCGCCTGCTGCGCTCGGGCGATCTCGTCGGCTCGGTGCAGTCGGTGGTCTCGGGGCTTCGATAATGTCTGCCTTGAATAATGCCCACCGATGAACACAGATAAACACCGATAAAACATTAAAGAGAAAAAGCCGCGGCCTTTCTTTTTTTGATGGCCGTGCAGGAACAGTTGCCGACCAGTTTTCCAGCTCCCCCAGCGCACCCACGAAGTACCATTTTTTATTTTCCTAATCTGTGTTCATCTGTGTTCATCTGTGTTCATCTGTGGACAAGAAGGTTCTTTCATGAAACTACTCACCAACATATCGACCCTGTACCGGGTGCCTGTTGACGGCAAGCACGATGACGTCGACGCCGTCAGCGATGCCGCGGTGGCCTGGGAAGGCGACACGATTCGTTACGCCGGACCATTGGCCGAATTGCCGTCGGAATACGCCGATGCCCAACGCTTCGACGCCGGGGGCGGCTGCGTGGTGCCGGGACTGATCGACTGTCACACGCACCTGTGTTTCGGCGGCTGGCGTGGCGATGAGTTCGCCGCCCGGCTGGAAGGCGCCAGTTACCAGGACATCCAGGCCGCCGGCGGCGGCATCAACTCGACCGTTCGCGCCACCCGGAATGCCGACATCGAATCGCTCGAGGAAAAGGCCGCATCGGCGCTTTCCGACATGGCCGCGCTGGGCGTGACCACCGTCGAGGCCAAGTCGGGCTACGGGCTCGATCGCGACAACGAACTCAAGCAGCTGGAAGTCTATCGCCGCCTGCAATCCTCACAGCCGCTGGAAATCGTACCGACCTTCCTCGGGGCCCACCTGGTGCCGACTGAATACCGCGACCGGCGTGCCGACTACCTCGCCCTGCTTTGCGAGGAAGTCATCCCCGAAGTGGCTCAGCGGGGGCTGGCTCGTTTCTGCGACGCATTCATCGAGGAAAACGCTTTCACGCTCGAAGAAGGCCGACGGATCCTGGAAACCGCCAAGTCGCACGGACTCGGGCTGAAGATCCACGCCGACCAGCTGTCCAGCGGCGGCGGCGCCGGACTGGCCGCCGAGCTCGGCGCCGTCTCGGCGGAACACCTGGAGTACGCCGCCGAAGAAGACATCCGTGCCATGGCCGATGCCGGCACGGTGGCGGTCAGCCTGCCGATCGCTTCGCTCTACCTGCGCGAACCCTTTCTCCCCGCCAGAAAATGGATCGACCATGGCGCCCGTGTCGCCGTGGCGACCGATTTCAATCCGGGATCGGCGCCCAGCTATCACTTGCACCTCGCGATGACCCTGGCCGCCGTGCACCAACGCATGAGCCCGGCGGAAGTCCTGCGCGGCGTTACATCCCATGCGGCCCGAGCCATCGGGCTGCAATCCACTCACGGCAGCCTGACGCCGGGTTTCCGCGCCGACCTGGCCGTGATCGATGCCCCCGACATCAATCACTGGCTCTACCATTTCCGTCCCAACGCCTGCAGGATGACGCTCAAGTCGGGCGATTGGCTGGAGCGCCGCTGAGAGAGAGTTGCCTGGACCGGCGGGAGGATGCCGGGCGGCGTGCACCGGCGGGGCGTCGGCCCTCGCCGAGCGCTACATCACCAGGCTGAATTGCCCCATCATTGGGTCCACGTCGAATTCGTCGCGGAACAGCGGGCCCTCGTCCAGAACTTCCAGGCTCACGTCGATATCGAACTCACGGCCCGATCGCTTGACGCTCAAGATGTCACTGAAGGTACTGCCCGCCTCGGCCGAATCCGGAGCCTCGACCGAGAGGGTCAGAAGCGTGGTTCCGGCTCCGATGCGGCGCGCGGAGAGATCGACCCACGCATTCGGCAGCCCGGCACCGGTCAGTGAAGCGGCGTGCCGGGAACCGCCAACCAGAAGGATACGGGCCACCGTGCTCCGACCCGCAACCAGCTTGATGGTGAGCCCGGAGACGCGATTGTCGGCGCAGGCAACCCGGATGACCTCGAGCCGGCTGTCCACCAGCGGCTCGATCGCCCGAACGCCCTCGGGCAGACGGCCGGACTCGGACGCGACGAGACAGTCGCGCCCCCCGTCCTGTGCCACGCCTCCTGGCGCCCAGGCCATGGCCAGCAACAGTGCAAGAGCGTTGACGAACTTCATGAAGCGGTCGTTCCGGACCCTCGGATTTTCGGTGCCGGATCATTGTAGTTCACCGCGCCCTAAAAAGTGAAATCGGCGCTGCGGCGGGGATGATGTAGCATGGAAATCTCAAGATGCGGCTGTCTCCCGGCATGGCAAAAGTCCCCCGCAAAACCGAAGAACTGGAAGACCTGGTCAAGCGCGCAACGAAGCGCGGCGACCCCTCCCTCGCCAGCATGCTTCCCCTGGTCTACGACGAGTTGCGCGCCCTCGCCGCCCGACAGCTCTCGGCCCAGCGCGGCGACCATACGCTTCAGCCCACCGCCCTGATCAACGAAGCCTATCTCCGCCTCGCCGGCCAGGCCTACGAAAGTTGGGAGGATCGCCGGGAATTCGTGCTGGTGGCAGCGACGGTCATGCGTCGCGTGCTGGTCGACTATGCCCGCAAGCGACAGGCCGACAAGCGGCCCCAGAGCCATCTGCGCGTGGACATCGACCACTCTGAGCCCGGGGAAGCGTTCGGCTCTGAACTGATCGCTATCGACGAGGTACTCGAACAGCTCTCCGAGATCGACGAGCGCCAGGCCCGCATCGTCGAGTTGCGCTACTTCGCGGGCTTGAGCATGGAAGAAACCGCCGAGACGCTCGACGTCTCGCGTTCGACGGTGGCCAGGGAGTGGCGAATGGCCCGGGCGTGGCTGAGGCGACGCCTTTCGGAACACACCGATGCCACCGAATAACGCCTGGATTCAGGACGGGTCGAGTTCGCTTTCGATCTCTGCGAGCTTTTCCGCAATTCGCGTCCGCAGTCCGGCAGAGCCGTCCTCTGATGCAGCATCGAGCAACGCCAGTGCATTGCGATAACTTCCCGCCGCTTCGGCCAGCCTCCCCTGCATGACCTGGGCACCGCCAAGAACCTCCAGCGCGGACACAAGATAGAACGTCTCGACACCGCCGAACTGCCGATGCCGGCTTTCCAGGTCGGGCAGGATCTCGCGCACGATCCGCTCGGTCTGCTCCGCTTCGCCCACGCGCAGGTGGAGGGCCGCCAGGTTGGTCATCGACAGGCGATAGAGATAGTGGTCCCGGCCCACGGAAGCCTCGATCATTCCTGCCGCGCGAGCGAACGCGTCCATGCTCTCCCGGTTTCGTCCCAGTCTCGAAAGGGCCACCCCCAGGTTGCCGATCGTATTCGCCAGCCTCTGGCTGGGCCCGACCAGCCTTTCGTGATCGGCGATCAGGGCCCGGAACATGTCGACGGCGCCCCCGGGGTCGCTCAGCATCAATGCGGTTGCGTAGACGTAGCGGCCGCGCAAGCGTCGCGGATCACCCTCCCCATAGACCGATTCGGCAAGCTCTCGCGCGCGCTCTGCATCGGCCAGCGCCGCGTCTTCCTGCCCGGCGGCAACACGAACACCGACCAGCGCCGCGCGCGCTTCGAACAACACCTCAGGATCCGCGGAGCTCGATCCACGCAGCTCATCGACGATGTCCTCCAGTTGGGCAATCACTGCCTGCGCAGGCTCATCGAGCACATTCGCCTGGTTGCGCAGCCGGCGGATCCGGAGTCGAGTGAGTTCGCTGTCATGCTCTCCCGGCGAGCGCATCAGCAAGTCGATGGCGCGTTCATCGGCCGCGATGGCTTCGGCTGCCCGACCGGCGGAATCGTAGGCGGCTCCTAGCTGAGACTGGATCATTGCCAGCTCTTCAGGCTCCAGCAGGCCCTGCAGGGAGCGCCTCGCGGTCTCCAGCAGCGGCACGGCCTGTTCACCCAGGCCCAGGGCGTTATAGGCTTCGCCCAGCACGACGTACATCTGCCCGACAGCTGCGGGATTCGCCTGTTCCGATTCGGCCAGTTGTCGCTTGCCGAGATCCAGCATTTCTCGCACGGTCACGTCGTTGCCGCGCGTGGGCAAGGAGTCGGCCCCGGCCAGCAATTCCGACATGAACTCGGTTACGGCTTCGGCGCGGTCGCGCTCCCACGCGATTCGCTCCAGCTGCATCTCACGATCAATCAGGAAAGCGGCCAGAAACGCCACGGCAAAGACGGCGACCGCCAGGCCCGCCCGGTGCCGCAGAGAAAAGCGACCGGCCCGATAGAGGAAGCCGCCGCCTCGTGCCCTGACGGGTCGTTGCGAGCGAAACCGGAGAATGTCGTCGGCCAGCGCCCGGACCGATTCGTAGCGTTGGCTCTCGTCGATCGCCATGGCCTTGCCGATGATTGCCGCAAGGTCCCGGGGGAGTCGCCCGCCGTCCCGACCAGTGGGCACGGGGCAGTGCCCCTGAAGAATCTGTTCGCGCAGTTCGGCGGGTTCTTTCGTGCCGTCAAAGGGCGGCGCGCCGCATAGCAACTCGTAGAGCAGCACGCCCAGCGAATACACGTCCGTCGCGGCGCCGAGCCCCGCTCCGCGGATCTGCTCCGGGCTGGCGTACGCCAGGGTGAGAGCCTGCGCGGCAGGCTCGCCGGAATCTTCCTCGACATCCAGCAGGCGCGCGACGCCGAAGTCCAGCAGTTTCGGATCCCCGGACGGAGTCACCAGAATGTTCGCCGGCTTCAGGTCCCGGTGAATGACCATGTGACGATGAGCGTACTCGACGGCCTCGCAAACCTTTGCGAAAAGCGCCAGGATCTCGCTCCTCGACACGCCCCCGGCAGCCCACCGGTCGACGCGCACGCCGTCGACGAACTCCGTTGCCAGGAAGGGGCGGCCCTCTGCAGTGAGTCCGCCGTCGACCAGATGCGCGATCCAGGGATGGCTCAGACGCGAGAGTATTCCGCGCTCGGACGAAAAACGGCTGGCAACGGCGTCATTGTCCGACTCACTCAAATGGAGGAGCTTGAAGGCGACCGGTTGCCGCAGGTTCCCGTCGACTCGCTCGGCCAGGTAGACGATCCCCATGCCGCCCTGGCTGATTCGCTTGAGAAGCCGGTAATTCCTGGGCAGCGGGACTTCCAGCGATACGTTCTGCAGCGCGCTGCGTGCAGCCGCCTGGAAGCTTTCGGGCACATCGTCCTCAGCGTCGTCCTCGGCTGCCTCGATCAGCCATTCGACTTCTGCCCTGAGACGCTCATCGCCGGCGCAACGTCGATCGATCAATGCCGGCCGGCTCGACTGATCGAGATCCAGCGCATCGCTGGCGATGGCCTTGGCTTCGCGATAGCGTTTCTTGTCGGATTCCTCGGTCATCGGGGCCGGAGCCTTGCCATCTAGGGAGGCCCCAGATTAAGGCAGGACACCGCAAATTAGCCAGCGCGGCAAAAGCTCTTCATTGGCGTGATTGACCGGGGCGAAGCCGGGATGCCTGGGCCTCGAGATAAACCAGGCTGTTGTCCCTCGTTGCCGGCTCCTGGCCCGATTTGACGACCGACATTGTCGCGGTCCGGCCCTCGCGGACACCCAGCAGGGAGTCGGCTAGCGTCTCCCATTCACCGTCCCTGCGCTCGTAAACGGTCAAATTGAGCCAGGTGGCTCCAATCGGCGCACCTTCGCTGACTGAAGGCGCTTCGACCAGCAACTCGATCTTCCAGCGCTCTGAGCCGGACTCGTCAGCGACGGCCACGCTGGCGGGGGCATCGGGCTCGATGACCACGATGGGTGTGCCGCGCTGCTCACCCTCGATCCAGAGTGCCATCTCGACCATGTACTGATCGCCCAGGGCAGCCTCACCACTGCCGGCTGCAAGAGCCGGCAGCAGCAGGGCCGGGATCATCGCTATCAGGCGCAAGTCAGGCCTCGCGGTTGCGGAAACGCTCGGGCAGGATCTCCTGATCGGGCTGGTCCGCGCCTTCTTTCTGCACGGGCATGAGGTCCATCTTGGACACGCCGAGCTTGACCGCCAGGCTGCCGGCCACGTAGACCGAGGAATACGTACCGATGATGACACCCACGATCAGCGTGAAGGCGAAAGCGTGAATGATCTCGCCGCCGAAGTAGAACAGGGCGATCAGCACCAGCAGCGTGGTCAGCGAAGTCATCAGGGTCCGGCCAAGCATCTGATTGATCGACAGGTTGGTCAGCTCTTCCGGCGTCCCCTTGCGCTTGGTCTGGAAGTTCTCACGCAGGCGGTCATAGACGACGATGGTGTCGTTGAGCGAATAACCGATCACGGCCAGAATCGCGGCCACCACCGTCAGGTCAAAGCTGACCTGGAAGACCGAAAGCACGCCGACCACCAGAAGGACGTCGTGGACCAGCGCTCCAACCGCCCCCACGGCGAACCGCCACTGGAAACGGAAGGAAATGTAGAGGAGCACGCCGATGAGCACATAGAGCAGCGCCAGGCCGCCCTGCTCGGCCAGTTCCTGACCGATCTGCGGACCGACGAACTCGACGCGACGCATCTCCAGCTCCGGCGCCTGTGCCGAAAGGGCTTCGAGCACGCGCGTGCTGATATCGGCACTCGACTCGCCGTCGTCGGCCGCCGGAATGCGCACGACGATGTCGCTGGCCGTACCGAAGGTCTGCACGACGAACTCTTCGAACCCTTCCTCCTGAAGGGTCTGCCGGACGTCGTTCATCTCCGGAGGCTCCGGATAGTGCAGCTCGATGAGCGTGCCGCCGGTGAAGTCCAGGCCGAAGTTGAGGCCCTTGGTCGAAAGCGAGACGATGCCGGCGATCAACACCAGCGCCGAAATGACCAGCGCTATGTTGCTGAATCGCAGGAAGTTGATATTGGTGTCGCTCTTGATGATATCCATGACTTTTGAGCGCTCCTCAGATGGCCAGTGACTTGACGCGCTTGCGGCCGCCGTAAATGAGTGTGACCACGCCGCGCGTGCCGAGAATGGCCGTGAACATGGAGGTGACGATACCCAGGCTCAGCGTGACCGCGAAGCCCTTGATCGGACCGGTGCCGAACATGAACAGCACGATGGCCGCGATCAGGGTCGTGACGTTGGCATCGGCAATGGTCGAGAAGGCTTTCTCGTAGCCGGCCCGGATCGATGCCTGAGGGGTATTGCCGTTGCGCAACTCCTCACGTATGCGCTCGAAGATCAGCACGTTGGCGTCAACCGCCATACCCACCGTCAGCACGATACCGGCGATACCCGGCAGCGTCAGGGTGGCACCCAGCAACGACAGCAGCGCCACGATGAGCACGAGGTTGGCGGTCAGCGCCAGGTTGGCGATCAGCCCGAAAACCTTGTAATAGAGCGCCATGACGACCAGCACCAGCGCGAAGCCGATGATGACCGACTGGAAACCCTGGTCGATGTTGTCCTGACCGAGGCTCGGGCCGACGGTGCGCTCTTCGATGATCTGCATCGGGGCGGCCAGCGCGCCTGCGCGCAGCAGCATGGCCAGCTGGGCCGCCTCGGTGGCCGAACCCAGGCCGGTCGTCTGGAAACGCTTGCCGAAGGGTTCGCGAGTCACCGCGGCGGAGATCACTTCCTCGACGCGGCGAGTCGAGTGGACTTCCTCGCCGTCGACCATGCGCGTTTCCGGACGGTATTCGATGAATACCACCGCCATGCGGTTGCCGACGTTCTCGGTGGTGTGCTCCAGCATGCGGCGCGCCCCCTCGCCGTCGAGCGTGACCACGACGTTGGGCTGGCCCGACTGCTGGTCGAAACCAGCGGCTGCGCCGATCAGGTTTTCGCCGGAAGCGATGACCTCACGCGAGAGCAGGATCGGCTGGTCGTTGCGATCGTAGTAAAGCTTGGAGCCCGGCGGTACCCGCCCGGTGCGTTCGGCCTCGTAGGGATCGTTCTGCTCGTCGACGGCACGATACTCGACGGTCGCCGTCGCACCCAGCACCCGCTTGGCCTGTGCGGTGTCCTGCACGCCCGGCAACTGGACGACGATGCGGTTGGCGCCCTGCTGCTGGATCACCGGCTCGGCCACACCGAGCTCGTTGACGCGGTTGCGCAGGGTCGTCATGTTCTGCTCGAGCGCGTTCTGCTGGATCTCCTGCAGGTAGGTCTCGGTGACCGAAGCGCGCAGATTGAAGGTCTGGCCGGCATCGACCGATTCGATGGCCAGGCCCTCGGTTTCGCTCTCGATAAGCTCCCGCGCCTCGCTTCGATGCTCGGCAGTGCGCAGCTCGACGACCAGGTTTTCGCCCGAAACGCGAACCGAGCGGTAGCGGATCCCGGCATCGCGCAACAGATTCCGGACCGACTCGACGTAGTTGTTGAGGCGCTGCGTCTTGGCCGCTTCCATGTCGACCTGCATCAGGAAGTGCACCCCGCCCTGCAGGTCGAGACCGAGCACCATGGGTTCGGCACCCAGAGTCGACAGCCAGGACGGTGTGGCGGGCGCGAGATTGAGCGCCACCACGTAGTCATCGCCGAAGGATTCCCTGAGCGCATCGGCCGCTCGCAGTTGCCGGTCGCTGCTGTCGAGCCGTACCAGCACGCGCTGGGACGAGAAATCCACCGGGCCGTGTTCGACACCGGCCGATTCCAGGGACCGCTCGACTTCGCCGACGATTTCCGGCTGCAGGTCGAAACCGCGCGAAGAGGAAACCTGCACGGCGGGGTCATCGCCGTAGATGTTGGGCAGGGCGTAAACGAGGCCCAGGCCGAGCACGATGATCAGCAGGGCGTACTTCCAGGGTGGGAATCGATTCATGGGCTAGTCAGTCGTTGTTTCTGTTTCTTGTGGCCAGGCTGGCGCGAAGGGCGTCAGTTGGACGAGTCGATCGTTCCCTTCGGCACGACCTGGGCGACGGAGTGACGCTGCAGCTTGATGACGACGCCGTCGGTCAGCTCAAGCGATACGAAGCTTTCGCCCACCTCGGTGATCTTGCCGAGCATGCCGCCGGCGGTCACCACTTCGTCGCCGGCCGAAAGGCCCGCAACCAATTCACGGTGCTGCTTGTTGCGCTTCATCTGGGGGCGAATCAGCAGGAACCAGAAAATGACGACGATCAGGATCAGCGGCAGGAGGCTGCTGAGCATCGAGGGCGCCTGCTGTGCGGCGTCCTGCGCCATCGCGCTGGAGATCAGAAAATCCATAGGTGTTTCCTCAAAGAAGCTGTTGGCGTCTGCAGTTATCTGGGGTCCATTGCGGACGGATACAAACGCGCAATTATTGCACAGGTAACCCGGCGCGGCCAGATCGATGCGGCCGACAAGCGGCGGAGCGGCCGGCACGGAATCGCGATGATTCCGTGCCGGCCGCTCCCATCAGTAGATTTCGGGCGTGAAACGATTCCGATAGATGACGTCGGCGGCGCCGAAGCGCAGCAGCAGTCGATCGATCCACACGTCAACCGGTGCGCTATCGTCGGCCACAACCGTGTACTCGACCCGCGCCGACACCGAACCGGCCGGCATTTCGGGCAGTCGCCGGAACATGGCGCGCCACTGTCCCGCACCGTGGGGCACGGACTCGATGGATTCGATCTGCCCCGTCGATGTGCCGGCACAACCCGCCTGGGGATAGAAGGTGGCGCGGGCGGTGACTTGGGGTGCGGTCCCGAACGCCTGGTTGACCAGCACGTGCGCGCCGAGCGAGACCAGCCCGGAGCGCCCCGACACACTCACGCACTGGCTCGCGCCGTAAGTCGAGGCACTGCCGCCGGGATGCTGCACGCGAAGGGCGCCCGAACTCACCAGGGCGTCGGCGTCGGCCGCCGACCAGCGGATTTCGCCGCCACCCGGTGTGGCGTCGAGCAGCCACTGCCCTGCGGTTCCATCCAGGTTGGGGTTGCGCAGCACGTTGGTGGCGGCGACTTCGAAGTCCTGCTTGAAGTCCACGCCCTGTGTGCCGTCACCGGCGCCGTCGAGCTGATTGTTGTCGAAGTCGCGGATCTCCCCACAAGCCACCAGACGGTAGCGGCCGGCTGGCAAGGCCTGATCGCCGTCGAGCCGCACCACCGAGCGCTTGCGCGCCGCCTGGTAGGAGACCAGCGCATCCAGGGCAAAATCGCCGGGCTGGTCGCAATCCGGATCCCCGCCGCCGTCGAGATCGAACAGCCGGTAGTTGTCTGCATTGTTCGCCGCGCCCGGATCGGTGCCGCCGGCGGAGGTGAACACGCCGCGGGAAAACTCCGGCAGCAGCTGGGTAATCGCCGCCTCGGTAGGCAACGGCTGACCGACGTCGCCATACTCCGTCGCGTGCGTGGACAGCACGCGAACAACCTGCGGGGGCTCGGTCGGAAGCTCACCCTGCCCGAAGGCGAAGAAGCTGGCATTGTCGAACCAGGCCGTCAGCGGGAAAGCCTCTCCCGAGGGGAAGGAGAGATCGAGCGAGATCAGGACCGAACCGGCTCCGGCGACCGCACCGGGCGAGATCGAGGTGCTCAGCGGTATCCAGGCACCGCCGGTATCGCCCTCGACGGCATTGGAGACGAAGCCCTGCAGGGTGTCTCCGCAGCCGGCGCCGCTGTGGAAGGTCATCGAAGCAGTGGCCGCCACCGGATTCGGATCGGTGCCGATGTCGTCGAGCCGCACTCGCGCCTGCAGCGCATAACCGGCCTGGACGCCCGAATCGAGATTGACGCAACGCGAGACCGCGTATTCGGTGGGATCGCCGTCGGCCACCTCGATCACCACTGAACCGGAGGTCGCGATTTCGTCGATGTCGACATCCGGCGCGTGGACGATCTGTCCGACATTGACGCCCCAATTCGCCGCGGACAGCGCTTCATCGAAATTGGGGTTGGGCAACTGGTTGTCCCAGGAGACGGTGAACGGCAGACCGAAGTGCCCCCCGACCACCCCGTCGGCGTCACCGTCCAGGCCATTGCCGTTGAAGTCTTCGAGGGCCTCGCAAGCCACGATCGTGTAGTCGCCCGCGGGCAGTCCGGTGGGATCGGCGACGCGCAACACGGTATGCCGGTCCGAACCCACGTAGTCGGCCTGCGCGAGCTCGCCGCTGTCCGGTGAGGCGCAGGAGACCATCGCCGGGTCGACGAAGCCGGCCAGCAGCCTGAAGTTGCCCAGGTCGCCGGCCGAGCCGGCTTCCATGGGCTTGTCGAAGCGAACGATCAGCTGGGTGACAGCACTGTCGATCGCAGCGCCTGGTGTCAGGGCCGCGCCGTTGGGCCCGGCCACCGCCGTGACATCACGAACCGTCGGCGAGGTGACATCGTCACCCACACCGAAAGGCCCGATGGTCTGCACGGCGCCGGCATTGCCTGCGGTGTCGATCGCGCGGATGTGGAACCACCACAGGCCGTCGTCGAGTACATCGCTGCTCACGGCCGTGGCCCCGGGACCGAGATCCAGGTCGGTGTTCGGCTCACTGTCGGGCACCTGGTTGAATGCGTAGCTGTACCCGGCCAGGCCGCTGGGCGCGTCACCCTGGTCGATCGCCGCCGTCCAGATCACATCGATGATGTTATCGGGAATGGCCGGCTCACCGGCTTCGTGGCTGGTGCTGTCGAGCCCGGTCGGGCCGGTCGGCGCGGTGGCGTCGATCCACAACGGCCCCAGCGAAACCTTGGCTGAACAGTTGCCCGCGTTGTCACAGCTGCGCAAGTGGAACCAGTGGTCCGTTCCATCCGCCAGCGGCACGGAGACGGCCTGGTGGGGATCGCTGGTCTGGGGCACGTCGATCTGCTCGTCGGGCTCGGTCTGAGGGCCGCGCGAGAAGCTGACCGAGTAACCGGCCAGGCCGGAGCCCGGGTTGAGGCCCGTCGGATCGAGATCCTGCGCCCCGCTCCAGTTGACGGTGACCTCGGCCAGCGGGCTCCAGGTTTCCACATCGTGCGTCGGGCTTTCGAGCAGTGGATTCTCGGGTGCAAGCAAGTCGCGCGCGAAAACGCTGACGGCCTGGTCGAACCGGGCGGCGACGTAGATGTGCGCATCGTCCGGGCTGACGGCCACCCCGGTGGCGCCCCACAGTCCGGTCACGCCGCCGATATCGTTGCGCTTGACCTCCTCGAAGGTCAGGTTGCCGTACTCGGCGCTGCCCGAATCGGTCTCGCGCCGCAGCGTCGTGAGGGTTCCCGGCTCGGGTTCGGTGCCGTCCGCGCTCGAGGCCACGTAGACCAGTGCGCCGTCGTTGCTCAAGACAAGGCTCAGCGGCGCATCGAGGCCTGAAACGTCGCCGCTGCCCGATTCGAGCACCTGCTGCATGGTCAGCGCGCCGGCGCCGGAGCGGGCCAGGACGGCGACACTGTTGCTGTCGCGCCCGGTGACGTAGAGATGGGCATCGTCGGGCGCAAGGGCGAGACTCGACGGCGCGCTGAAGCCGTTGAACGCCCCGGCCCCGCTGACGTGGCGGGTGACAAAGGTAAGCTGACCATGGGCATCGGGGTCGGCATTGCGGTTGAAGATCGCCACCGCGTTGTCCGCCTGACCGGCGACGTAAACCTGCGCATCGTCGCTCGGGAGCGCCAGCGAGGACGCATTGGCAATGCCGTCGACGACATTGCCGAGCGGGTCGGTATCGCCGCTCGCAAGCGTTTGCCGGTAGAGCAGTTCACCCGTTACGGCATCGCGCGAGAAAACCAGCACCCGACCCGGCCCTCCGGCAGCGGCCACGTAAACGTTGGCGCCGTCGTGCGAGACCGCCAGGTCCCTGGGTCCGTCGAGACCTGCGATGGGGTCGGTCTGCGAGGGTTCGGGATCATCCCCTTCGAAGAGCACCTGGCTGACGGTGAGCTCGCCGTAGGTCGGCGAGCCGTCGTCGGCGTCGCGCTCGAAGGCCACGATCGCGTCGTCGGCCTGGGCGACGGCGTAGAGGTGCGCGCCGTCGTCGGAGACGACCAGTCCCGCGAAGCCGTTGACGCCGTCGATGGCGCGGTCGCTGGCGGTATTGACCAGAAAATCGGTCACGGCAAGGGTCTGGACGGCCTGCAGGCGACCGCTGTCGGCATTGCGGGAGAAAACGACGATCTCGTCGGCGGTGCGTGAGGCTACGTAGACCTGGCCGCCGTCCGGGCTGGCCACGGTGATGTCGGAAGGATCGCTCATGCCGTCGACCGTCACGCCGTTCTCCTGGGTTTCCACATGCACCAGGGTCTGGACCGAATCGACGATCAGGGCGCGACCGCGCGCATCACCCAGGCTGGCCTGGACCGGCGCGCTGAGGTCGACGAAGAAGTCGCGCGCCTGGTCGTTGCTTCCGTTGCCCAGCACGGTGACCGGGATCTGGCCGCTTTGCTGGCCGGGCGCGAAATTGAGCGTACCGCTGTCGGCGACGTAGTCGGTGCCGGCCGAGGCGCTGCCGTTGGCGGTCGCCCAGTCCACCGATACCGCCTGATCCCAGGTCGCCGACAGGCTGACACGGAACACCGCCTGGCGGGTGGACCCCACCGGCGGCTCGACGACGGTGACGTCCTCGATGAAGAGTTCGGGCAGCGTGTTGTCATCCATGATCACGGCCTCGCCCTGCCACTTGAACAGCGCCACACCGTCGGAAGGATTACTGATCTCCGCGTAGAAACGGCGATTGCCGTCCGGGTCGTCGTTGCCGCAGACCTCGACCTCGACGGTGGTCGAGAGATTGCCGGGCTGAATGGTCCCGGACCCGAAATCATCCAGATAGTCGGCACCGCCGCTGCAATCGGCAGCGCCGGTGGCGGCGTCGGCACCGTCGCCGTCGCGTGTCGCCCAGTCGAAAGTGACCGGTTCCTCGAGCGCCTGCGGTATGGAGACGGTAAATGCACCGATCGTGGTGGTACCGGCATCGCCTTCGGCAATGTCGATGTCGTCGATGCTGAGCGCCACCAGGCCCTGGAGGCTCTCCGGATCCAGGTCCATCCGGCGCGCCATGCCCTGCTCGCCGATCTCGATCATCGCCACGGCCTGTGCATCGAGGTACACCATCGCTTCGTCGCCCGTGCGTGCCGTACCGGGAATCCGCGCCCCGGTGGAGTGCATCGGCACCCGCAGCGCGTACTGGCTGCCCAGCGACGGATCCGAGTTGAGCTCGTAGCGAGCGATGGGATCGTCCCAGTCGGGTATGTGCAGGGTCAGTTCGCCCTCGGCCACCGGTTCACCGAACCAGCTCACCTGCCCGTAGAGCACGTGATCCGGTTCGGAGATCGAAGCCTGCAAGCCACCGGCAAGACAGCCGGCGAGGATGAGCAGTGCTGGCGCGATGTTCAGCCGGCCAGTTCGGCCGCGTGATGTCCCGGTCATGATCAGTTACCCGAATAAGAATAGGTCGTGAAGAAAATGCGGATGTCGCTGACACCTTCGCCGTCGCGCTCTTCCGTGTCCGGAATCGGCGCGCCCTCGATGAAAGTGTCGAGCCCCTCATCCGGATCGGCCAGCAGGCTGCCTCCCGGAATGATGAGCATCCACTCGCGGTTCCACACCGAGCGGCCGATCAGGCGGCTGTCGGCGATCACCTGCGTGTCGTCGAAGGGCTCGGTGAAATGGTGTGCCCGGAACTGCGAGTAGCGACGAACCTCGTTGAAAGCGTTCGACAGCGTGTCGGCCAGCGGCAGCCAGTTGGCGTTCTGCAGCTCTTGCGAGCCGATCGGGAACGGCACCGGCAACACTTGGTCGATCACCTGCCAGTCCCGCGTGCGGAAGTCGTCGTAGGACGGGGAACGCAGCACATCGGCGCCCGTGGGGAACAGGTAAATGCGCGGCGTCTCGCTCAGCGGCAGTCCGGCGTAGTCCCTGAACCAGGTTCCGACCGAACGCACGCGAGTCGAGAAGCGCGAGGCATCGTAGGCGCTGTCGCCCGGGCCCAGGGGCCAGTGGAAGAAGTTGAGGCCGAAGCTGACCGTCGTCGGGAATCGGAACACCAGGGCCGGCAGGGGTCCGGCCGATTCCGGCTGCGGCGGCCGCGCGAAGCGGCGGAATTCCTCGAGCTGCCACAGGTCGTCGACTCGGGCGTTCTCGAGAATCCTCTGCCATTGTTCGTCGCCCTCCGGGGTGTCCTCGATGCGGAACAACTCGCGCCTGAGCGAGAAACGGTTGGTCTCGATCTGCGGGTTGTTGAAGCCCATCTGGCCCTTGAGCACTTCGAAGTTGGCCGCCATGCGGCCGAGCGGGTCGGCCAGGCCACGCGAACCCGGCACCGGGTCGCCACCGAGAATCTGGCCGAGCGAACGTTCGCGCACGATATCGGTGAGGAAGCGACGACCGGCCCGGCTGTCGCTGCCGAGCAGATTGGTGTCGTAATCGTAGGCAGTTGCCGCCAGGTAGGCATAGCGAGCCGCAAGATCGAAAGCGGCGCGGTACTTCTGCAAGGCATCGTTGCGGAACACCCGGAACGCCATGTCCTTGTAGCGGTGTTCCTGCACCGCCGCAGCGCCGTTCTTGCGGAACTGCACGAGCTCCGCCATGATCCGCTGCCCCTTTGCCAGCTCCTCGAGATACTTGCGGTAGAGCTGCTGGATGGCCTCGGCGCGCGAGAACATCTCCATGCGCAACACCGGTTCTCGCCGGAGCATCTCGTCGAACTGACCGCGCATGTTGAAAAGTTCCAGGCGCGAGTCCAGCACCTGCGTTTCCAGCGCCGCCAGTTGCGAAACGTCCTGGGCGGTGGCCCCGGTCACGTTGGCCGCGATCTCAAGTCCCTCACCGATCGCGTCGGTCACCGAGTTGACGCTCACGCTGGCCGTCTTCATCGTGCATCGCGCCACCGAAAGCGTGTCGCCGCCGGCGGCAACGCCGACGATGATCGACTTGGGAATGCACTCCGAGGAGCGATCCATGATGGCGGCGGCCAGGTTGCCGGCGGCCTTGACCGCCTTGGCGCTCTGGTTGAGCGTCTGAACGGCGATGTTGATCTGGTTGAGCGTTCGCCGCTCGTTGTTGGCGATCTGAAGTTGCTCGTTGCGCAGGTTGTAGGTCGCCTCGATCGTATCCACCAGGTCGGAGATGTCCGAACGCAGGTTCTCGTACTGGACGATCGAGCGCTGCAGATCGATTCGCGCCATGAACATGTCGTGGAGCACGTTCTGGATCGAGCCGGTGGCCCTACGCTGGCCGGTCCACTCCGGCGGCTTGCCGAAGGTGAAACCGAACGCGGGCGAATCGTAGGTGACCATCTCCACGGTCAGGTCGTCGCCTTCCGGAGGCGGACCCAGAGCGCAACCGCTGCCCAGCGGCGAGGAGTCGCAGTTGTCCTCCCAGAACGGGGCGTCCTCGTCGAAGCCGAAGTAGTTCACGCCGCCCGGCAGTGGGTCGTAGCTGGCGTCGAAGCGATTGATCTCGACGTCGCCCTCGATATCGAAGCCCTCCAGCAACCCGGTGTCCTTTCCGGCCATCTCCAGGACATCGATGTACTGGTAGTGGTAGACGTCGGGCCCGTCATAACCGGCCGGGTAGAGACCGCCGGGTCCGACATCGTCGGCGTAGGGATAGCCGAAGATCTCGATCAGGCGGTTCTTGTAGTTGCGTTCGTTGGCGCGGGAATTGGCCGCCAGGTCGTCGACGCTGTCCTGGTTGAAACGCAGCATGCGATTGAGCTGGTTGGCGAAATCCCAGACCTTGACGGCATTCTCCAGGGCGCCCACGGCACGATCGTAGACCTGCTCGAAGTGCGTCTTGCCGTAGCGATCGACCTGGATCGGGTCGATATCGAACGGCACGACGCCCTTGGCCAGACCCAGGGGATTGAGCCCGCGGTCGGCCTGGTCGAGTTGCTGCTGGATGGAATCGAAGTTCGAGACGATTTCCTCCAGTTCCTCGACCGTGGTGCGGTCCACCTTCTGGATACCGAAGTTGCCCGGATCAGGATCTTCGTCGGGCAGGATCGCGTTACCGACCACCCAGTCGAAATAGGCACCCTGCCCCGCCCGGCGAGCCCACTCGGACAGACCCCAGGCGCGTTCGGGATCGTCGTCCTTGTAGCCCTGCCACTGTGCAGCCGGATCCTCCACGTAGAACTGGCGGTAGGTCAGGTTGACGATCTCGGCACCGGTTCGCGCCTTGGCCGCGGCCACCTTGGCGAACTTGCGCTCGTCGAAGAAATCGACCTGTATCGGAACCCCGGCAACGGGTACGGCCTCCTGCGTCGGCTCCCAGGTAAAGAAGGGGTGCTTGAGCAGCGAGTAATGCGTCTTCATGGCCGTGAGGTACTGCCCCCAGGCATCGCCGTGCCCCTGCGGGTACTGGATGCGCGCATCGAACTCGTCGATGACGCCATCGGTGTTCTTGTCGCCGATGTCGTAGTTGAGCGCGTAAGCCGCCTCGCCGTCACCGGTCGTGAAGTTCCAGAACAGGCGGTTGTAGACCGGCGGCGCAGAAGTCGTGGCCTGCGAGTCGTCGCGACCGCGCAGCAGCACCAGTTCTTCTTCGAGCACCGAAGCCAGCTGGTTCTGGAAAGGATGGACAGTCGGCGCCAGGCTGGCGAATTCGCCGCTGGTCAGCAGGCCCACGGTGGGATCCTGTGCGTCGGCGTAGGCTTCGTTGCCGAGCAGCGCGTAGAAGTCGACGATCCGGGTGGCGACGTTGAGAATCGCCTTGTTGACCGGGCCGTAGTCGACCGGCGGCACGGCATTGACCGACAGGTCCATGGCCCGGCGCATCACGGTCGTATACGCCTCGATCAGGCCGATGTCGTTGAGCACCTCCGGATTCGACGTCAACGGGATGTCGCCCTCGTAGCGTTCACCCAGTTGCGTGAGCATGCTCGAGTAGGTGTTGGTCGGCGAGGAGTGGAAGTCCTGAACGCGCGCCTCGAAGGGATTGAGCCGCTCGATGACGCGCTTGACCCAGCCGAGGCCGAGCTGGGCACGCTGATCGAGCGGCGTCGCGCCCGGGCTGCCCGCCCAGAGACTCCATTCCGACTGGTTGTTGCAGACCGGCAGACCGCGGTAGCGCGCCACGTACCAGTTGTCCGAGAGGGTCTGGATATTCGCACCCTCGACGGTGATCTCCACCGCGCCTTGCGGGTCGTCGACGGGGAAGCGCTGCCAGCCGTTGAGCTGTCCGGTTTCGGGTTCCGGCAGCGGGAACGGCGGCGTACCGTCCTGGTCGGGCTGGAAGTACCACTCGAATTCGAGTGCATCCGGATCGCCGCCGAAGTCACCGGAATGACGCAGCGTCAACTGCTCGTCGAAGATATTGTCGGGCATGATGACGTTGAGCTGCCCCTGGTAGCTCGACAGGATGTCGGCCGGATCGGGCGGCGGCGGCTGGCGCAGGCAGTCGACGCGGATGATCTGCACGCTGACCGGCGCCGGGTTGAGCGTGGGGTCGTTGTTGAAGGCCAGCGTGACCCAGCCGACGCTCTGCGTGGCGCCGGCGGTCAGGGCCGGCTGCACTCCGGTGGCCTTGTAGGGCTGCAGGAATCCGTCACCCTGCGGATCGTCGAAGGCGGCGAGCAGTTCGCCGCGGTCGACATCGCGCGACAGCGTGCACTGGCGCTCACCGGTCTGCGGGTTGATCTGACTGTCCACGCATACCGTTTCGATGCCCTGCGGATTGCGCGTCAAACGCAACAGGGCCTCGACCGCCTCCGCCCATCCGCAGGGCTCGCCCGCGTCCTGGCAGGCGTTGGTGGAATCTTCGGCCTCGTCGTCGGCGCTGCCGTCGAGGACCTTGAGCTGGCGCGCCTCGCGGAAGCTCATGATGTTGAGCATCAACAACGGCTCGCCGGCGATCGTGTCGTCGAAAACGCCGCTGAAGATCAGCCGCTTGTTGAGTGGGTCGTAGCGCAGCCGTTCGCGGATTGAAACCGGCAGCTTGAGAAGGCCGTCGGCGTCGCCGGTGATGATGCGCCAGCCGGTTTCAGGATCGAGTTGGCTACCCAGCCCGGAGAGGTTGTCGAGGTAGACATAGCGCGGATTGAGCGGGTCGATCAGCTGAACCAGGGTGTCTTCCGGAGCAGCGCCGCCTGAAGCCTCCATGGCCTCGCGGTGCTCGTCGAACACCACCTCGACGGCATCCTGCTGGTAGATGTTGGGAAGACCGCGCTTTTGCTTGAGCAGGGTCTCGCCGGGAATCAGCTGGGGCGGATTCGACGGCCAGGTGAAGGTGTAGTTGACCGCCAGCGGCTCGTTGGGAGAGACCGTACCGCCCCGCTCTTCGGGCAGGCGCGCCATCCAGGGAATGCACTGTCCCTCCGTGGCGTCGGGGAAGTCGTTGTTGGTGATGTCGTAGGAGAAGCCCGGCTGCAGCGGATACCAGAACAGGAGTGCGCCGTTGCCGGCCGACTTGCTCCACAAACCGTTCTTGTAATCCTTGAAGAACGGCGGCGGGGGCTGCGGGTCATTGGCGGCCTGGCCGACGGCAAGGGTCTCGTCGCAGCCCGGCAGCGTGGAAAGCGGATACGGGGGCGCCACGGCGGTACCCGCCTCGCCGCCGTACTGGAAGCCGTCGAAGCCGGCCCCGGTAGCGGTCACATAGTAGGTCCGGAAGGCCCAGCGGCCCAGATCCTCGCTCCAGTACTTGACCAGCACGTAGGGATCCGTCGGCGCGGTGAAGTCGTCGCGCAGATTGATACCGAAATCGGCGCGCAGCGCGAACAGGGCGAGAATGCCCGTACCGGTGTTGGAGGGCGCAAAGAAGGCATGCGTCGCGTTGGGGTTGTAGCCCGGTTCGGAAACCAGCGGCTGCTGGTAGATGCGCAGGTCCGGATACTGCTGTGGGCCGAGGGGTTCCTGGCCCAGCACTTCGCCACCCTGCTCGCTGGCAATGATGATGCGGTCGGGATCCAGCGGCCAGTCGGGGGCATAGTGCATTGCCCGCTGCGGCCAGTAGATCCCCATGGCGTTACGCCGGTACCAGGCGACGACCATTTCCTTGTCGGCGTCCTGGAGCCGATTCGGCCGCACCTTGTTGACGGGGATGATGTGGCCGGTGCGCGACTGGCGGTCGTAGGCGGCGTCGGCCCCCACACCGTCGTAGAAAGCGTCTTCGTTGAGCACGTAGCCCGTACGGCCGATCTGGTTGTGGTACGGCTCGACGATCGGCTCGCCGATGTCCCAGCGAATGTTGTCGACGTAGTCCGGCGACTGGTTCGGCCGGAAGGTTCGCACGACTTCTACCGAAGCCGGGTGCTCGAAAGGATCGGTGGTCGCTCCTTCGACGTACAAGAGCACAGTGAAGCCCGGCCGCGAGGCCTTCATCACGCCGGCATTGACGCTGGCGTCGCTGGGCTGGGACTGCGGCACGAACTGGTTGACGAAACGGAAGCCGCTTCCCGGCTCATCCAGCTCGACCGGTGCACCGGCGATATGCACCTGGTAGCACTCGCTGTCGTTGGCCGGCGTGCAGGCTTCACCCGGCCAGCTGGTACGGCCGACGGACACGATCCGGTTGCTGCTGCTGAGCGGTTCATCGTCGACGCGCCAGTGGATCTCCACGCCGTCGATGGCGTCCAGCACGGTGAGCACCGCCTCGTCGGCGCCTGCGGGCTTGGCCCAGAAGAAGCGCGTGCCGATGGCGTCGGTCACAAGCTGGCCGTCGATGTAGATTTCGGGCGCCGCCGCCTGCTCGTCGTTTTCGGCATTGGTCGGCGGCGTGACCGCCTCGCCGACGAGCCAGGTCTTGACCTCGAACCACACCCCGAGCAGATCGAGGTTGGCGACGAAACCGTTCTGTCCGGCCGCCGAGACCAGTTCGGCTTCCTGGCCGAAAACGATGGAATCGGAAAAAGCACCCGTGACGTAGAGATTCGCCAGGCCGTCGGTCGCGAGGCTGGTCATGACCGAATCGCCGCTGCCGCCGGCCTGTCCGGGGACGGCCGTCTCGGCGTTGTAACGATCGCCGCCGGTCACCCACTGCGTGCTGCCGCTGTCGTCGACCAGCGAAACGAACAGGTCGCGTTCACCGGCCGATTGCAGGGTGCCGTCGGGGCCGCTCTTGAAGACCGCCGTACCGGAGAAGTGACCGGCGAGGAAGATGTCGGTGCCGACGCTGGCCAGCGCGGTGCCCTGCCCGCCGTCGGCCACCTCGATCCAGTCGGTGTCGCCCGAGTTGGGATCCAGCTTGGCCACAGCGGCACCGACATCGGTAACCTGCTGGCTATAGCCCCACGGCGTGAAGGCGCCCAGGACGCGCCCGGCGATATAGGGCAGGCCGAGATCGCTGACGTGAATCGCGGCCACGGGGAACTCCGGTTCTACCGGTCGCGCCCATGACCACGTGGGGTTGGCGCTCGTGGGATTGCTCAGACGAGCGATGAACTGGCGATCCTCGGGCTCCAGATCGTTGCTGAACAGCGGTTCAGCGCCATCGGTGAGGGCAAAGTCATCGACCCACCATCCTTCTATGCCAACTTGCTGGCCCTCGCCCAGTCGCCAGCGGAATCGCACACTGCTCTCGTTGGCAATACTGTCGAGCGACACCGTCACGGAGTTGTACTCCGGCCAGTCCGGGCTCTGATGGCACCAGCCCGGACCGCTAATGGGGTTGTTTTCCCAGCCGTTCCAGGCTCCGTTGTAGCCTCCCGACTCGAACCATTCCGGCGGCACCCGATTCCAGTTGTTTCCACCATCGGTCGAGTAGGACAGGACGGCCAGGTCATAGCAGCTGTCCAGCCGGAATCGATGATTGAATCGAAGCTTCGGCTGCTGGATCGCGGTCAGATCGAAGTTCCGGTCGAGTTCAAGATCGCTCGCCCGAACACCTGGCTGGTTGGGAATGAAAAAGCTGTTGGGCGGGCTCGAAGGCGTGTCGGTCGATTCCTGCCATGGGCTTTCGGCAATGAACTCAGCCGGGCTTCCCGGGGGTGTTGGCAAGCTGGCACCGCCCAGGTCGAGCGGCCCGTTGTGCCGGCCCACGACCATGACCCGGCCCTGATCGACATCCAGGGATGAAATGGCGGATGAAACGCCGCCGGCCACCCCAGAATTGCTGGCCCACTGCCACACGCCGTCGGAATCCAGGGCGGCCAGATAGTGCTGATCGTCCGGCGGCCCGCCCGAACAGCTGCCCTGCCCCAGCAGAATGTTCTGTTCGTCGCTGGCGCCGACTTCCGGCGATGTGAAACGCGTGCCGCACTGGTAGTGGCCGGCGATGACAAGGATGTCCGGGGACGGGGGAATGGCCGCCGGATTGCCGGGAATCAGGCCGATGTCGACCGAAGCGTCAACCCCCTCGCCGGTGGCCGTACGCACCCAGGTCCAGCTGCCCGCACCATTGAGCTTGGCCACGAATATGTCGGGCTCAAGCGTTGCCGATGCCATTTCAAAGGAACCGAAATCGGCGCTGTTGACGAAGCTGCCGGTGATGTAGACGTTGCCCGAGCTGTCGACAACGATGCCGTCCGCGCTGTCGGCGCGGTTGCCGCCGGCGCGCTGCACCCACCGCAGGTTGCCCGACTGGCTGTAGCGCGCCACGAAGATATCCCGGGTCCCGCGGGCGCTGATCTGGGTGTCACCGCCGAAGACGGCCTGCCCGGTGAACGTGCCGGTCACGAACACGTCGCCGCTGGGACCCACGGCCGAGGCGGTGACGAGATCGTCGCCGCTCCCGCCGGCGCTGGTCGGCCAGACGCCCCAGGCCGGGCCGCTC
This sequence comes from Wenzhouxiangella sediminis, assembly GCF_003410055.1. Lineage (GTDB taxonomy): Bacteria > Pseudomonadota > Gammaproteobacteria > Xanthomonadales > Wenzhouxiangellaceae > Wenzhouxiangella > Wenzhouxiangella sediminis. Next base: position 177,096 of record NZ_QUZK01000014.1, read on the forward strand.
AGGCCAACGGCCAGGATCAGGAGAAGCGCGATGCGAGTCATGCTGGTTTTGGCTGCGGACATTGTCATGGCACTACTGGTTTAGCTGGTCGATGTTGAGCACGCGCCGGAACCGGAACGAGCCGCTGACGAAGATCGTGGAGCGGTGGAGCCCCGAGATCGCCTCGTTGAAAGTTCCCGCCACTTCCCCGTTGCCCCATTCCGGCGACTCGTTGCCCTCCGGGTCGGAACTGGCGAACACGAACTCCATCTCGCGCGTCACCTCGAAGGCTTCCTGGCGATAGTTGATGAACTGCGCGTCCAGGTTGTCGTGGTCTGGATGGAAACGGTGGAGGAAGGGGTTGGTCGAATGTTCGGGATCGAGGACGATCGAGCCGGTCAGAAGCCCTCCGGGTCCGAACACGCCTTCGAGCTCGAGCTCGTCACCCTCGTAGTCGTAGGCGGCCGTGCTCATGCGAATACCGACGGGTTCCCCGTCCCGGAGGATCGCGCCTTCGTATTGCGGCAACAGCGATTCGTCGGTAATCAGGACGTAGCGGCCCGGCTCGTCGACGACATTGAACTCGGGATTGTCGGGGTCGGGCTTGTAAGTGCCCTCCTGCCACATCTGGATGACTTCCTTGAGCAGAACCACATTCCCGCCGGCATCGACATGGACGATCATGCGCAACGGAAACTCGCTGCCGGTGGGCACGGGCACCACGCCGCCGGTCTGCGCCATGCTCACCTCCTCGATCGTGGCGACACCCAGCCACAGCCCGGCGAATCTCGGATCGGTTGCCCGCCCGGCGGCCATCATGCCGCTGGCTCCCTTACGGGACTGCGTCGCCGCCGACGGAGGTTGAAAGACCGCCGCAGAGACTTCAATCAGCTTCCTGCTGCCAAATCCATTCGATATTTCAATGATTTGCGAGGCATTGTTGGCAAATAACTCGGAGCGGCGAACCCCGAAGCGAAGCGTCCGGGATTCGTCCACCGGCAGGCTGAAACTGGTCTCGTCGGGAATGACCGGCCACTCGGTCTCGCCGGTCTCTTCATCCCGGGTACCCAGGGCCAGGGGTACGGGAACGTCGGCATCAAGACGGCGAATACGAATCTCGTTGCTCACCCCGCTCCGGTTCCGCACGACCAGGCTGTCGCGCGCGACACTGGCGCCGAAATCGAGTCGCTCGCCGAAGTCGAGTTCAACCGACAGGGGACCCTGGAACTCGGAGCGGCCCTTGGTATAGACCCAGTAGGCCTCACCACTGCGAATTCGCTCGACCTGCGGCCGGGTAACCGCCACCCACTGTCCGTTGTCGTCGAGCCGGAAGATCACTTGCCCCTCGTGCGCATCGGAGCCAGCGAACCAGCTACCGAAGGTCGGTTCGTTGCCGGGCTCGACCGGAAAACCGGTCAACTGAAAGCCGTCGCTGCGCCAGCGCATCGGCCGCAGGGCCGGGCGCCCGGTAATCTCGAGCGTGCGCGGGCTGCTGCCCTGGAGGCGCACCAGGTAGGGCTGATTGGCGTCGATGGTGTAGAGATTGGTCAGGATGCTCTCGGGCCGTTCCGGCGGGAAGTAGCCGTACCAGCCGTCGATGGTCATCAATTCCTCGTCCGGGTCCTGAATGAAGCTCACCGGTCGGTCATCGGGGATCCAGCGCCACACGCTCGCCACAGGAAGGCCGGCGAAGACCTGCTCGATGGCGTTGACCTCCGGCTCGACCTCGACGTGGATCGCATTCCAGCCGGGGCGCAGCTCGATGGTCTGGGTGACCGTACCGGCGGAAACCGTCCCGGCCGCGGTGAGGAACATCAATAGGGAAAAGGCTGTCAGGCGTTTCATTGCGTCGACTGTCTCCATGTCTCGTTCACTGCGCCGTTCCGGTCGGGTCGGACGGCAGGGCCGGCGGCTCCTCGGGCGAGTCGGACTCGACTGGCGCAGCGTGCGGCGGCTCGACGCTTTCGAGCACCGCCTCGTCGATTTCGGTGGTATGTCCTTCGGCGATATCGACGAAAAGGTCGCGTTCCAGCGCCCGCGAACGCTCACGCTGCAGGCGATGCCGAATGCCGTCGGCAACCTGCTCCAGGGGCTGGGTGCGCCCGGGCTGAAGGGCCGCCAGGCGCACGATGTAGAACGCTTCCGCTGTCTCTATTACCGGCGAGGTCTCGCCGTCCTCCTCGAGTGAATAGGCGGCTTCCAGCACGGGCTGCGGCCAGCGGTAACGCTCGGACTGGCCGTCCACAAGCCAGCCGACGACGCCTCCCTGGTAGCGCGACGATCGATCGTCGGAATGCTCCACGGCGAGGGGACCGAAGTGCATGGTCCCGGCCGGCAACTCCGACACGCCCTGCAGCGCGGCTTCGGCCCTGTCACGAGCCGCGGCGCGCGCTTCGTCCCCGGCTGAGGGCGGCACGTCGATACGGATCATGGCCACCTGTCGACGGGCGGGGCGCGAAAAGGTCTCGCGGTTTTCCTCGTAGTAGGCCGCGACCGCCTCGTCAGTCGGGGCATCGGCTTCAAGACGCGCTTCCAGGCGCTTTTCGCGCAGACGCTGGATAAGCATGCGCTCGACCAGGGCGCGGAACTCGGGCTCCTGGTCGATGCCGACGTCGCGAGCCTCCTGAACCAGCATGCGATGTCGCAGCAGTTCCTCGAGAAGGGCGCGGCGGTTGTCGGCGCTCTTGAAGTACATCGGCCGGCCCTGGCTGCGGCGGGCCATCTCGTGCTCGAACTCGGAAACGGTGATGGTCTCCTCGCCGATTCTCGCCAGAACGCGCTCGCCCTCGTCGGCCGGCTGCCGGCACGCGGCCAGCGCCAGGATCGGGAGGAGCACGAGCCAGGTGGGGAAACGCTGCATCAATCAAACTCCTGTGTCGTTTCAGCGGCCTCGAATCGATCCCGGAAGATCACGTCCAGGTCCAGAACGGTCGCCGCCGTGTCTTCGTTGTTTCCGGGCTCCGGGTCGCTCGTATCACCGGTGAGCGAAACGGTGGCCGTGTTGACCACCCGCTCATCCGGACCGCTCGGCAGCCCCGGATCGATCTGGCCGGTCACGACGAAGAGCAACTGGCCGCCGGCCGGCATCGACGTCGTCGTGTCGATGTCTCCGCTGCCGCTGGCCACGGCGCAACTGGCACCGGCCGAACCCTGGCAACTCCAGGAAACCGAAACCAGCCCGGCGGGCATTGTGTCGACAACCCTGACTGCATCGGCGAGACCGGGACCGGCATTGGTCACGGTGATCTGGTACTCGAGGGGGTCGCCGGGCAGCGCGGCGCCGGCGTCGACCGTCTTGGTCAGCCACAGGTCCGCTTCCGCCGCCACGATCTCGACGCTGGCACTGTCGGTGTCGTTTCCGGGTACGGGGTCGCTACCCTCGCCACCGAGAACCGCACTGGCCTGGTTGTCGAGCGTCGCCGGAACGGCCAGTCCGCCATCGATGCGCGCCGACACGGTGAATTCCGCAGTGCCGCCCGCATCGAGCGAAATGGTCTCGGCAATGGCGCCGCTGCCCGAGCTCGTGCAGGCGCCGTTGGTGGCCACGCACTGCCAGCTCTCGAAACTCATGCCCGGGGGCGGCGTGTCTTCCACGCTAACCAGCGGGGCATCGCTGGGGCCGTCGTTGGTCACCAGGATGTCGAAGATCACCAGTTCGCCCGGGAAACTCTGCTCGACCGCCACCGACTTGGCGATGCGGATATCCGACACGGCGTTCACGGTGCCGCTGACGCTCGATTCGTTGTTGTCGGGATCCGGGTCGGAGGCATCCAGAGGGGCCTCGACCAGGGCGGTATTGCTGAGCTGTCCGCGGAAGGACGGGTCGATCGCGCCCTGAACCCGGATGAGCAGGCGTTCGCCCACCAGCACGTCGACGGATTCGTCGATGTCACCATTGCCGCCGGCCGGGCAGAAGCTGCCGAGCGTGTCGGCAGGAATCGACTCGCAGGTCCAGGTCGCGTCGTTGATGACGCCCGGCAAGAAGTCGGCCACCCGCGCGCCGAAACCGTGGCTCGGTCCGGCATTGGAAAGCTCGATCAGGAAGCCCACCGGGCCGCCGGCGACCAGCGCTGTCGTCTCGCCGCTGATGGCCTTGACCACACCGAGTTCGGTAACCACGCTGATCGGCGCCTCGTCAGTGGCGCTGTGCTCGTCCGGCGTGAGCGCCACCACGTCGCCCGGCAGCATCGCTTCGGCGGTGTTGACCAGGTCGCCCCGGGCGCCCGGGTGAACGCGGGCAGTGATGGTGTAGCTCGCCGTCGCGCCCGGCGCGAGGCTGATCGAGTCGACCAGGCTGTCGCTGGCGCTCTCGGCGCCGTCGCCGCAGAAACCGGCCGGCTGATGGCCGATCGTGACGAGTTCGGCACCGGCGGCTTCGATCGCCGCCATCAGGCCGTCCGCATCGCCGATGAGCCTGCGGACATCCACCAGCCCGCGGTCTTCGAGGCGATCGATCGCCACCAGGCTACCGTCCGTCCACTCGCGTTCGAAGACGAGGACCCCGCCATCGTTGCGCGAGCCCGCATACAGGTACTGACCGTCATCGGCCATGACGAGGGCGCTGGCGCCGTCGAGCCCCGTCGACACCTCCTGGCCGTTGCGAATCTGCTCTTCGAACTGGAGCAGGCCCGTAAGCGGATCGCGGGTGAAGCGGCTGACCGAATCGTCGGCCAGACTGGCGGCATAGACATGCTGTCCCTGCGGACTGATGACCAACGACTGGACCAGACCCAATCCAACGACGTTCAGGCCGCCTTGCGCGTCACCATTGGCCAAGTTGTCGAGGTAGGCCAGGTCCCCTTCCCCATCCAGTTCGAAGATGACGATCGCGTCATGATCGGCCGCGGCGGCATACAGATGCGCCCCATCCGGACTGATCACCAGGTCGCGCACACCGTCGAGAACGTCGAGCGGCAGGCCGATGCCGCTGCGCATACTCTGGCGCCATTGCAGACTGCCGTCGACAGGATCACGTCCGAAGACGGTCACCGCGCTGGAGTCGCGTGCACCGATGTAGATGCGATCGTCGGCCGGCCCCGCGATGACGCGGACCGGACCGTCGAGCCCGATCACCGCGCTCTCGCCATTGCTGCGCAGCCCCTCGTAAACCAGGCCGCCGCCTTCTGTATCGACGGCAAACCGGGCGACGCTGTCGCCGCTTTGCGACACCACGTAGAGATGGCGACCGTCACGCGAGAAAGCGAGATCGGCAGCGCCGGCCAGGCCCGCCACGATCGCCACTACGGCGTCATTTTCATCGAGCATCTCGTCCCCGTCCGACAGGGAGTCGGCGAGGGTCAGGCTTCCGGTGCCCGCCTGCCGGCTGTACAGGCGCAGCTGTGCGGAAGCCGGGCTGGCCGCTGCCGCCCACAGACCGTCCTCGGAAATGGCCACTGCGCGAAGGCCCGCCGTATCCGCGTCGCCGTCGGCACTGCCGAAGACCAGCGGATCGGAACTCGTGCACTGCCACTGACCGGAGCCGGCGACCACGCCGGCACCGCCCGGATCCGGTATCGAGCCGGGCAGGGTCGGCAGGAAATCGCTGACCACGATATCGCGGATGCTGCTCGGCCCGTTGTTGGTCACGGTGACCAACCAGTTGCCGTCCTCGCCGGCAACCAGCGGGCCGTCCTGCACCGACTTGGCCACGCTCAGTGCCGATTCGGCCCGGATGGGCACAGTCACGACAGCCGTGTTGTTGGCCGGATCCGGATCCGTTCCGGCGGTTTGCGGCGTCACGCCGGCGTTCAGATCGAACGCCCCACGGGCATTTGCCATGACGCTGGCCTGCAGGTCGTAGACGACGCGTCCGCCGGAAACCAGGTCGACGGTATCGACCAGCTGCCGCTTGCCCAGGCGTTCGCAGCGCGAACCGGCAAGAACGCGGAAACGATCGATCGTCGGGCCACCGGCCAGGTAGAGCTGACGGCCGTCCCCACCGAGCAGGACAGACGCGGGAGAGCCCGCTTCGCTACCGCCGGCGAAGTTGCCAAGGAACTGCATGTCTCCGGTCGAGTCGTCTTCGACGAAGGCACTGACCGTCCTCAGTCCCGACACCGTGTCGCGGGCTGCCGTGTAGATCACGTCACGAACCGGATCCACGATCACCTCGTCGGCGCCGGCCAGTCCGGAGACGATGGCCGAAGGCGTGCCCACTTCGTCGCCGTCGGCCAGACGATGCCGCAGCAACAACGACTCGAGCCCGGGTCGGTCGAACAAGCTCAGGGAATGGTCCGCGCCGTTGCGGGCGAGCGTGACAACGACGCCATCGGCCCGCATCGCAAGCGAACGCACGCCGGCAAGACCGTCGAGCGTGCCGCCGTCTCCGTCGGGCCCGCCCTGCACGAAGAAGCCATCGGGCGTCAGGGAGCCGTCCGCGCTTCGGTCAAAGCGCACGATCGCATTCGCGGCGGGCGCAGCAGCCCACAGCGCGTTTCCATCGTCGACCAGCAGCAGGTCGACGGGCCCGTCGAGATTCTGGACCCCGCCCTGCAGGTTTCGCCTGACCTGCTGGAAGCCGAGTGCGCCGCTGGTCGCATCGCGAGAAAGCACTGCGATGGCGTCATCGAGTTCCCCGGCCACGTAGACGTTCTCGCCGTCCTCGCTGATCGTCAGCGAACGCGCGCCGGCAAGGCCGTCGACGGCGCCGACTCCGTCACGGATCACACCAACGAATGCCAGTTGTCCGGTGACGTCATCGCGCTCGAAGGCGGCAATCGCATCGTCTGCACGACCGGCGACATAGACATGGGCGTCGTCCGGGCTGACGAGGATGTCGAAACCGCCGGCCAGACCGTCGACCACGGGCGCGGACGAACCACTGCCGTCGGGTTCGAGATTGAACAACTGCTGGCGAAGCGTGATGTTGCCGGTCAGCGGGTCACGCTCGAATACGGCCAGGACATCGTCTCCGGATTCCTCGCCGACGGCATAGACGTGACGTCCATCGCGGCTGAGGGTGGCGGCGCGGGCCAGATCGAGGCCGTTTCCGGTCTGGTCGGCGAGCTCGAGCAGGCCGGGCTCGACGTCCGGCTGGCAGATCCAGTCTTCGAGCAGCAGCGCCTCGGGCAGTTGGAGCCCGACGCGGCTTCCGGCGAGCGCGCCCGGGCCGTCGTTGTGAACCACGACGCGCATGTCGAAGGTCGAACCGGCCACTGCCTCGGCGGGCAGATCCTGGAATTCGACGCGCAGGTCGGAGCGGTTGTTGATGGTGGTGTCATCATCGACCGCGAGGTTGTCGCCGCCGCCCAGATCGACGATTCCGGCCGGCAACTCGACCCGCGCCTCGTTGACGATGCCACCGCTGGCGTCGGGACGCAGCGTGCCAATGGCTTCGATGATGGCGGAATCGCCTGCCGCCAGCGAAATCGTGGCATCCACATTGCCGCTGAACTGGCCGTTGGGGCAACTGCTGCCGCTACCGGTCGGACCGACGATCTGGCAGCTCCAGCTCACCGAGTCGAACTGATCCGGGAAGAAGTCTGTCACGCGCGCCCCTTCGACGCGGCTCGGGCCCTCGTTGTGGACGGTGATCAGATACTCCACCGCCCCCCCGGGAACGGCACCCCCGCCCCCCTGCACCACGGCGCCGGCCGGCGCGAGGTTGCCCGCGGAAAGCTCGAACACGCTCACGGAATCGGCGTCCGCGGCCGCCACATGCAGACGGCTACCGTCAGGCGTGGGCCACAGATCGCTCGCACCGGCCAGGTCGTCGCGTTCGGCCAGCGATTGGCTGAACTGCAACTCGCCGCTGACCGTGTCGCGCTGGAACAGGGCCAGGGTGCCCGCGAGCCTGGAACCGGCGACCAGCCACTCGGCCGACCCGCCCATGAAGTCCAGGCTGTCGACCCCGACGAGCCCGGCGGCGTCCCCTTCCCCATCAATCAGGACTTCCTCGAAACTCAGGCGTCCGAAGTCGGCATTGCCCGAGACGGTATTTCTGGCGAACCGGACGACAGCGTTGTTGCCCGTACCGGCGGCGTAGAGGAAAGCACCGTCCGGACTGACGAGCAGCTTCGAGACGTCGAGCAGACCGCTGACGCTGCCGACAAGGTTGCGGCGCGACTGGCGCCACTCCAGGGCGCCGAACGTAGCGCTCATTGCATCGGCGTTTCGCGAGAACACCACCACCGAGTCGGATTGAGTGGCGGCCACGTAGAGATGCCGGTCATCCGACGACAGGGTCAGATGCACCGGCCGCGCCATGTCGATGACACCGTCGGTGCCGTTCTGGGACAGGCCGTTGTAGCTCAGCGTGCCGTAGCCGTCCTCGTCGGCGTCATGCTGGCGATCGAACACCACCACGGCGTTGCCGTTGGTTCCGGCCACGTAGAGGTGACGGCCCTGGCTGTCCATCGCCATGGACCGCGCGCCGGCCAGCCCGATCACGCCGCTGGCGTTGTTGCTGTAAGTCGCCAGCCAGCTCAGGTGGCCGTTGGTCGGGTCGCGCTCGAAGGCGACGACCGCACTGTCCAGCGAGGAGGCGGCGTAGACGTGCCGGCCGTCGGGACTGACCAGGAGGTCGGAGATGCCGTTGAGTTCGGATACCGGTCCGTCACCGTTGAGCACCAGCTGTTCGAAGGTCAACGGTGCCGAGCCGGTCGGACCAGTGCTCGGCGACAGATCGTAGACGCCCAGACCGGGTTCACCGGGTGCGGCAACGTAGAGGTGACTGCCCAGTGTCTCCGTACCCGCCAGCGCCCGGGCACCAGCCAGGCCTCGGAACTCGGCGAGATTGTCCGTCTTGTCGATGGTCAGGCGCGCCGCGGCATCCAGGAAACTGGCATCTTCAGCCGAAACCGAGCGGGCTCCGCCGGGTTCGGACCAACTTGCCTCGACAGCGTTGACGACGCACTGGCGGCCGGAATCGAGCGGCTCGGGACAAATCACGCCCTCGGCGTCTGCGTGGACGTCGACCGACAGGTCGATGACGATCTCCCCGCCGGCAGCGACGTCGACAACCAGGTCCAGGTCGCCCGCGCCTGAATCAACCGAGCAGCGCGAGAAACCGGCACGATCGAACTGGACCACCGCGCCGTCGAGAACCGCTCCGCTGAAAAGGGTTTCGCCGTCACCGCTGAAAGCCAGGCTCGAGACGCCGGACAGGCCGCTCTCCCCACTGCCGTCGATCTGCCTGGAAACCGTCGATAGCTGGCCGGTTTCGCGGTCCCTGCGGAATACGAGAATGCTGCTGCTCTCGAAGGCGGCCACGTAAAGGCTGCCCCCGTCGGCACTGACGCGCAGCGCCCGCGGGCCGAGCAGCCCCGGTGCGTCGTCCAGCTGCTGGATTGGACTGGCCAGGCGACCGAACTGGTCGCTGTCGGAATCGTTGTCGCGCGGGAACACCACGATGCTGTCGGCGTCCCGGCCGGCGGCGTAGAGATGCTCGCCCAGCGGAGAAAACGCCAGGTCCGCAACACCCTCGAGGCCCGGGATGGCCGGTGCCTGGCGGGTCTGGAGATGGGTTAGCGTGCCGTCCGAGGCCCGCTCGAAAATCGTCACGGCGCCCGCACCCGTACCGGCGACGTAGACGTGCCCGTCCTCCGGCGCCACCAGGACCCGGCTGGCGCCGTTGAGTTCCGGCAGCGCACCCGTGTCGATGGTCTGCTGAAGGGTCAGCGTGCCCGCGCCCGTATCGCGGGAGAAGACAAAGACTCCGCCGCTGTTGGCCGCGGCCAGATAGAGCGAGGTGCCGTCCTGGCTGAGCGCCATACCCTGGGGCTGATCGAGCGACTCCAGGCCGGGATCGTCCGGCGAATGCACCTCGATCAATCGCAGCCGGCCATAGTCTGCATTCAGGGGATCGCCCAGTTCGGGCTCGAAAACCAGCAGACTGTCGTCGACCTGGCTGCTGACATAGATGTGGCTGCCGTTGCCACCGACGATGACGTCGCGGGCGCCACGCAAGCCGGCAACCGGCGCACCGTCGACATCGACACCGCCTTCGACGATTCGATCGTCGACGATAAACTCGCCGCTGACGCCATCGATGGAAAGCGCCGTCAGGGAATTGCCCAGCAGTCCTGTGACATAGACGCGCTCGCCGAGCTCCGCGGCACCCGCCGGCGCCGCCGTCCAGGCCAGCGCCGACAGCCCGTCGAGACCGGCCGTCACACCCGTGCCGGCCTTCAGCGACGCCTGTCGCCGAAGCTGCCCCGCGCCGATCGCGCGGCACGACCAGGCAGCCGTGGATTCGTCGAACTGGTCGTTGGCCGAGAGCAAGTCCTGCACGGTCACGTCGCGAGCATGGCTCGGACCTTCATTGCCGATCACGATGCGATAGTCGTCGGTCTCCCCGGCAACGACGCTGAGACGACCGTTGTCCTTGCTGATCGTCAGTTCGCTGCTCGGCGCCAGGTCCCTGGGGTCGGACTGGTCGGCGGTGTTCGTTCCCGTATTGGTCACGTCGTCACCGACGCTGATGGTGGCTTCGTTGACAAGCTCACCGGTCGCTGCCGGATCGACGATGGCCGTGACGGTGAAGCGAATCGTACCGTCGGCGGCAATGAACACTTCCTCGGACAGGTTGCCGCCGCCCGACGCGGCACAACTGGAACCGGCTCTCCGCACGAAGGCTGCAACGGACTGGCTACCCAGGGACGCGGTATAGATATTGCGTCGGGAACCGCGCGAGACGGCCAGGCCGTATGGCCGACCGACACCGATAATGCCGCGGGTGTTGTTCTGTCGGGTTTCAAGCGGATAGAGCTGACCGAACTGACTGCCGCCGACGCTCGTATTTCTGTCGAGTACGATCAGGGCATCGCCACCGTCGGCAGCCACGTAGACCCGATCGTTGGACGGATCGACCACCACGTCGCGTGGACTGATCAGCGCCTCCAGGCCCTCGGCGCCACCGAGCAGGGTCTGCTGGAAGCGCACTCGCCCGTAGAGGGTTTCCAGGCCGGGATCCGACTCGCGACGCAGAACCGTCACGGCATCACCGTCGAGCGAGGTCACGATGACGTGCTCACCACCGCCGGCGTCGTGAGTCACATCGATGCCGGTCGGAGACGTAATCACCGCTCCTTCATTGCCGTCGTAGAAAGTCTGTCGATAGGTCAGCATGCCGGCATCGTGCTCGAGCACGACCACGCTGTCGGACTGGCGCGAGGCAACGTAGAGATGCGCACCGTCCCTGGACATGGCGAGCGCATTGGCGCCGAGCATGCCCGCAACGCCGTCGACGCCGTCGCGGGCTTCTCCGAGATGAGTAAGGCTGCCGTCGACCGGGTCACGGGCAAAAACCGCCACCGCGTGGTCGAAACGACCGGCCGCGAAAACGTACTGACCACCCGGTGACGCGGTAATCGCAGCCGTGCCGGCAAGCCCTGTGACTCCGGCCTCGCCGTTGCGGTAGACACCGATGAACGCGGCTGCACCGCTCGCGAGCTGCTGCCGGAAATGGGCCACGGCGCTGTCGCGCTCCGAGGCCACGTAGATGTCCTCGGACGTTCCGTCGTCGGAACGCAGGGCGACCACGTCGAGTGCACCGTCGAGGCCTTCGACGCCGCCTTGCAGGTCACGGAAGGCCTCGCGAAAACGGAGATGACGACCCGGCTCGGTGGCACCTGAATCGCGCTCGAAGATGGCCAGCGATCCCCGATCGCCGGAGCCCACCTGGCCGAAACCCGCCACGTAGAGCCACTGCCCATCGCTGCTCAGGGACGCACCGCGGGCACCGAGCAGACCGCTTGCCTCATTGCCGAATCCATCGTCGGCGCCGTCGAACACGGCCTCGAGGAATCCGTAGGTTGGATCGGGGGCGAGGCGTTCGAACACGCCGAGCTGCCCGGTTCCCGTCACCGTGAAGACGTGCCTGCCGTCAGCGCTGAATACGGCATCGCGCACATCGGCCGCACCGCCCGGCGCACGGCCGACATCGGCCAGTCCCGGCTGGACCATCTGCATGGGCTGGAGCGTGCCCACGAAAGGCTGCCGACGAAACACCATGAGCCGGTCGGCGCTTCGGCCGCTGGCGACCAGGTGTTCGCCGTCGAGACTGACGGACAGCGCGTCGAGCCCGGCAAGCGCGCCAGCCTCGATCCCGTCCGGCAGATCACCACTGGCATCGAGCGCCGACAGGGAAACGGTCTGCTCACGACTCAGAGCGCCGGATGCGCTGTCGCGCCCGTAGACGACGATCGTTCCCTCGTTGCCGCCCACGTAGAGGTTCTCCCCCTGCCCATCCATGCCGGCCAGGTCGGCGCGCGGATTGATGGACCCCGCCGGGTCGACAGCAAGGGCACTCACCGGCGTGAGGTCGCCGAACCCGACTGCCGTATCGTCGACCTGTCGCTGGAAGTGAACGACGTTGCCCTGCGAGGAAATCGGCGAGACCTCGTCTTCGAGGAGGGTCGTGTCGACGCCGCCGGTCACCGAATACAACCGCAGGTTGTCCACCCACCAGCCGGTGGCGCCAATGACCTGTCCTTCGCCCAGTCCGAAGCGAACCATGAGTTCGTCGCCGGGCGCCGCCAGGTCGGTCAGATTCAAACGCACCGCATCGAAGCCCGAGGCATAGCCCGGCGACCGATTGCACCAGCCCGGGCTGCCGCTGAGCGGGTTGTTCTCGTAACCGTTTTGCGTGCCGTTGTATCCACCGGTTTCGAATGCGCTGCCGGGATCGGCGACGGCTTGCCAGCTGTCACCGCCGTCGAGCGAATACTGAAGAACGCCCACGTCGAAGCAGCTGAACGGGGTGTCCAGGTCGAAGCGATGTTCGAACTCCAGGTAGAGTTCGTCGAAGCTCGGCAGGGGAATCGACTGTTCCTGCGTGAGCCACTTGAGATCCACGCCCGAGGTGTTGTTGACGAAATAGGTCTGCCCGTAGGTGCCGCCGTAATCGGCCCGCACCCAGTCGGGACCGGAGAAGCCGGCTTCCCGGCCGGAGCCGGTCACATAGATGTCGCGGTCATTGGGGGCGATTTCGATGCTGTTCGCCCCCCACATGCCGTCGTTCGGCAGCCCGAGAGACGAGGCTCTGACTTCGCCTTCGAAGGCGAGCGTTCCGGTTGCCGGATTGCGCCTGAAAATCGCCACCGCATGATCCTCGCGTCCGACGACGTAGACATGTTCCCCATCTTCGCTGACCGCCACGTCGGAGGCACCGCGCAGACCGGTCACAGGGGCGAACGAATCGGCCGGTTCTTCGCTGCCGAGGGCCCGGGTCTCGACGAAGACCAGGCGACCGTAATCCTCGCTGCCGGCGACATGTTCGCGGCGGAAGACCGTGACGGCGTTCGCATCGGCCGAAGCGATGTAGAGATGCCGCTGGTCCGGGCTGAGCGTCATTGCCCGCCCGCCGCTGAGACCCGCGACCGTCAAACCGCTGTCATCGCCGTCGTCGACGCCCTCGATTTCGATCTCGAGCTGCGTCAGGGCGCCGAAGCCGGGTCCGGGAACAACATTGCGTTCGAAGACGGCGACCGTGGCGGGAATCGCCTCCTCGCCTTCGCCCGGCGCACCGCCGCCCAGCGCGTATACATGCCGACCGTCCGCGCTGCTGACCACTGCGCTGGCATCGGCCAGGGACTCGCCCAGGCCCAGGTCGAAGTCGTAGATCAGGTCGCCCGGAATGGGCGTGGTGGCATCGCAGGTCCAGGCCACCTCCGTCAGCTCCGGACCGAACAGGTCGCTGACCGTCACCGGCACCCCGTCGGGTCCGTCGTTGGTCAGCGTGATCTGGAACTGGACTTGCTCGCCGGGCACCACGCTCGATCCGGCCAGGATTTCCTTGGTGATATCGAGATCAGCGGTAGCAAGCAGGCGCGTTGTGGCGCTCTGAACATTGTTGACGGGATCGGTCTCGTCCACATCGGCCGGCGTTGTGGCCGAGGCCGTGTTCTCCACCTCGGCGGCCTCCTCGTCGAAGATCGGAACGCTGACCAGTAGCTCCGCGCGCGCCTGCGGCGCCAGCGCCAGATCCTGGTCGAGCGGCCCGGACTGCCCGACCAGGTCGGTGCTCTGACACGCCCCCGATTGGTACCCGCAACAGCTTTCGGCCAGCGAGGACTCGCCACCGTCGACGATCGAACACGACCAGCTGGCGCCGGCGGCAGTGAGGCTGGGATCGTCGAGCGGGTCCTGGAGGTTGACGCCGCGAACCGCCGACGGCCCGAAGTTGCCGACGGTGAGCCTGAAATCGGCATACATCCCGTTCTCGTCGGCGCTGGTGCCCAGGCTTTCCTTCTTGAGCCACACATCGGCCTCGGCCGTCAGGTCCACACTGTGGGTGTCGGTGAGGTCGTCTGGCGAAAAGGCCTCGATACCGGCCGGCATGGACAGTTGAACTTCATTGGTCAGCGTCGCATTCGGTGTGGCTGCCGGATGAAGCCGGCCGCGCAAGGTCAGGGTCAGCGAGGACTGAGCGCCGAGGTTGACCTCGTGCCCGTCGAGCCCGCCGGACTGGAATGGCGTGGGCTGCAGGACACCGCACTGACCGGCGCCCGGATTGCAGCAGGCGTTCTCGCTGGCCGAACACTGCCATTCGCGCGTACTGGACACGAAACCCGCCGGATCGCCGGGATAGGCCGGCAGCAGATCGGTGACACTCAAGCCGGTCACGCCGGAGGGGCCGTTGTTGACGATCTCGACGGTGAAGGAGAAATCCGTTCCCGGCACCGGGCGCTGCCCCGGCGCATTCGTCGTCACCACCACTTCGGTGGCGTTGCGAATATCGAGCTCCTTGGTGCTCGACAGCTGCTGGCCGCTGGCCTCGTCCCATGCGGGTGCGGCGGTCAGCTCCGCGGTGTTGGAAAGCGTTCCGGTGGCCGTGCCGGCCTTGACCGCAGCGTGAATGGTGACCACGACCGATTGCCCCGCGGGCAGGGTCAGGGCCACGTCCTCGAGCGGATCATCGGAGACTTCGTTACGACGCAGGTCGTTGCACGCGCCCGCCGCTACGGTTCGAAACACCAGCACGGCTCCGGTGTCGGGCGCGGTGGCGCCCGAAACGTCGCCGGAGGTCGCGCTCACGTAGAGCCTTTCATCGGTCGCGTCGAGAACGGCATCATTGGCCTGCAGCCCGCCCGGAAGTCCGACGGACCGGACGAATTGCATGGCGCCGCCGCTGCCCCGCTCGAAAAGCGTGATCGCGGCATCGGCGGCGGCAGAGACGAACAGCGTGTCGCCGTCGGCGGTCAGCGCCAGGCCACTGACGCCCTCGAGCCGCCTGTCCGGCACCGCGCTGGCCACGAACGCCGTCGCCGCACCGAGCAGGCCGCTGCCGGAATCGCGTGCCACGGCGAAAACGCTGTCCTGACCGCCGACGAAAAGCTCATCCTCGCCCACCTCGACGACCCGCACGGCAACCGGACCCGAACCGTTGTCCAGCGCCGTGGAAGCCGTCGACAGCGGCGTCAGCCCGCCATCGACGCCGTCGACGGCAAAGGCAACCACGGCCTGGTCATCGGGCGCTGCGGCATACAACCAGCTGCCGTCGGGCGACAGGGCCAGCCCGGCCACACCGCCGATCAGCACGGGATTGCCGCCGGTCGCGTCGCGAACGATATCGCCCACGACCGACAGGCTTTGCGCCTCGGCGTCGAGCGCGATCTGACGAATTCGGTCGCCGCCGCTTTCGGCCAGGTAGAGGAAGCGACCGTCCGGCGAGAACACCAGGTCGCTGGGTGAATCGAGGGTTGCACCAAGCGTGAAGACCGCGGCGAGCGATCCCGTGGAAGCGTTGCGAGAGAAAAGCGTCAGTTCCGCGGCGCTGCCGTGACCGGCGGCCACCAGCCACTCACCGTTCGGGTGCACAGCCAGCACCCGGGGTGCGGTCAACTCTTCGTTGATGCCGTTCAGGCTCAGTCGCCCGTATTCAGGGCCACGGACGTTGTCGCGGTCGAGAACGGCAATCGCGCCTTCGAAGCGGCCGCCGACATAGATGTGATTGCGATCGGGCGACAGCGAGACCGACCAGGCGCCGCCAAGCCCGGTGGTCGCGGCGGCGCCGGTGTCGAGGGTCTGGTCCCAGGCCGGACGCTGATCCCAGCCGCAGCTCCAGCAGGGCTCGGTGGCGCTGGTCGCGCACACACCGATGACGCCGCGCAGACGCGAATCGAATGCGTCTTCGAGCATCGGGCGGAGACCGCCGACCAGGTCGCTCGGGCCGGCATTGGACACCGTGATGTCGTAGGTGAATGCCTGCTCGGGAACGAGCAGCTCGGACTCGGAGTCCTTGAGGATCGAAAGGTCCCAGACCGCGGCGAAGGTCACCGAGTCGGAAGCGGCGGCATTGTTGCCGGTCAGCGGATCATGCGTGGCCGCCTCGACCTGGGCGCCGCCGAAGGCGCTGGGTGCAGTCGCCTCGCCCGGCAGTGAGGGATTTCTCGGCGCCAGGGCCGAAATGGTCAGAGTACTGGTCCCGACTGCCAGTTCATCGATTTCGCAGCGGTAGCTTCCCAGGCGCTGATTGGCCGAGCAGGCCCAGGCTTCGGACGAGGAGAATCCCGTCACGATGACGCCCTCGGGCACGCTCTCGACGAGCGCGATATCGCGGGCCAGAGAAGGACCGTCGTTGTCGACCTGCATCGTCCAGCTGAACGTCGATTCCGCGTCGACGGGGTTTGCCGGCACCGATCCGCGTGAAAGCAGCAGGTCGGCCGAAGGCTCCAGGTCGACGCTGACCAGGGCACTGGTGTTCTGGGGCGAATCGGGTAAACGCTGGTCGGCCTCGACCACAGCCTGGTTGCCCAGCTCAATCGGATCATCCACCGCGCTCGGCGTGACCGTCAGCTCGAGCACCCGGTTCGAGCCGTTCGGCGGCAGGGCGAGACCCGCATCGAGCTGGCACTCGATGACCGTTTCCCCGACTGGTGCCGGCGTGAGTTCCTGACAAGTCCAGTCGGAAGCCGGCGAGGCGCTGTAGGACGCCACGGCATTCTCACGATCGAACGTGTCGACCACCGTCACGTTGGTGGCCTCGTGCGGCCCGAGGTTTGAAATCGTGTAGGTGTAGGTGAGGGACTCGCCGGAGTAGACGGTGGCAGTGTCGGCCGACTTGTTGATCCGCAGATCGGACTCCAGGAAGACGTCGACAGTGGCGTCGGCACTCTGGTGCGGCCACGACGACGCGCTCGCATCCGACTCCGCCTCGGCAACATTGGTCAGGGTGACGTCCTGATCGGGCGCCGTTGCCGTCAGAATCAACGGCGAGGTCGTGGCGCCCGCCGCCAGGGTGGCCGGATCATAATCGCAGTTGACGGTCTCGGGTGGACCGGCACTCACCGTACAACTCCAGTCCGTACCGAATCCGTCCTGCGGATTGTCGTCGACGTCCAGGCCGGTGGGCATGACATCGCGCACGCGAACATTGGCGACCTCGGCAGGTGCCAGATTCTCGACGGCGATCTCGAACGTCACGCTGTCGCTTCCGGCAACTTCCAGGCTATCGACGAGCGAGGCACCGTCGTCGATCAACTTGCTGACCGACAGGTCCGACGCGTAAATCGTGGTATCGAGGGTATCGGTGGCTTGTTCGTTCGCAGCGACTTCAAGCGCCACCGCGTTGCTCAGAACCGCATCGGACGCCTGGGCGGCGGCGTCGACAGAAACCGTGATGACGTGATCCCCGGCCGACAGATCGGCGTCGGCATCGCAGGTCACGACGTCCGGACTCCCGCTGACCGAGCAGGTCCATCCCGCGCCGCCGGCGCCGGCATAAACCAGGCCGGCAGGCAGGCTGTGGACCACCGAAACATCGGCAACCGGCGCTTCCGCCGAAGATGCGGTCACGGTGATCGTGTAGTCGAACTGCGCTCCTCCGGAGGCGCCGGCCGGGCCGGTCAGGTCGACTTCAATGGATTGCGCTACCGCCGGCAGGAAGATCGCCAGGGCAACAGCCAGAAACTTCGAGATCAGTGTGGTGGTGCTAAGGCCCGGAAACCCACACGACCCGGCGGCCGATTGATCCATGTATCCCTCTTTGTCGTTGGCGGGCCAGCTCGCGTTGATGAGCCGCCCTCTCCCTCGCTGGAGGACACATGATCGTGAAGTAAGTCACAAAAGTCAAGTTTAGTGTGACGCGCGTCACACTTTTCTTTTTCTATGCGCCAATCTCACGGGTCGCGCGCCGACCAGCCGTCCGCCAGGCTGCGGGCCAACTGTTCGAAGTTCCCAGCTTCGATGGCCTGTCGCATCTGACGCATCAGCGACTGATAGTAATGCAAATTATGGATCGTGGCCAATCGATGCCCGAGGATCTCGTTGCACTTGTTGAGGTGCTTCAGGTAGGCGCGTGAAAACCGCCGGCAGGTGTAGCAATCACAGTCGGGATCGACCGGCCCGGTGTCGCGTTCGTGGCGGGCGTTGCGGATCTTGACGATGCCGCGGCTCGTGAACAGGTAGCCGTTGCGCGCATTTCGGGTGGGCATCACGCAATCGAACATATCCACACCCCGCGCCACCGCGGCGACCAGATCTTCGGGCCGCCCCACCCCCATGAGGTAGCGCGGACGATCCGCCGGCAGCAACGGACACGTGGCTTCCAGGATCGATTCGCGCTCGGACTCCGACTCACCGACGCTCAGACCGCCGATGGCGTAGCCGTCGAAACCGATGTCGAGCAATCCCTCGACCGAACGGCGTCTCAGAGGCGGATACATGCCGCCCTGGACGATGCCGAAAAGGGCGGCGGGGTTGTCGCCGTGGGCGCGCCGGGAGCGCTCCGCCCAGCGCAAGGAACGCTCCATGGAGTCGCGGGCTTCCTGCTCGCTGGCCGGATAAGGCGTGCACTCGTCGAAAATCATCACGATGTCGGAGCCCAGTGCGCGCTGCACCGCCATGGAATCTTCCGGCCCGAGAAAGACCTTCGAACCGTCCACAGGCGAGGCAAAGGTCACCCCTTCTTCGGTCATTTTCCTCAGATCGGCGAGACTGAACACCTGGAAACCACCCGAGTCGGTCAGGATCGGACCGTCCCAGCCCATGAAGTCGTGCAGGTCGCCATGGGCGGCGATAACCTCGGTTCCGGGGCGCAGCATCAGGTGAAATGTGTTGCCGAGGACGATCTCCGCACCGATTTCACGCAGCTCTTCGGGCGTCATCGCCTTCACGGTGCCGTAGGTACCGACCGGCATGAAAGCCGGCGTCTCCACAGTACCGCGACCGAAGGTCAACCGCCCCCGTCGCGCCCCGCCGTCGGTAGCGAGCAAATCAAACTCCATCGACACTCAATCTCCAATCACGACCCATATCTTCACCGAAACTCGAAAACCTGAAACCTGAAACCTTCCCTCAACTTATAAACATCGCATCGCCGTAGCTGAAGAAGCGATACTCCGCTTCGACAGCGTGACGGTAGGCGGCGAGCACGTTCTCACGGCCGGCGAACGCGCTGACAAGCATCAGCAGGGTCGACCCGGGCAGGTGGAAATTGGTCACCATCGCATCGACCGCCCGGAACCGGTAGCCGGGATGGATGAACAGTCGGCTGTCGCCCTCGAAGGGCGCCAACTCTCCGCTCGAGGCGGCCGTTTCGAGTGAACGAACCGCCGTCGTTCCAACCGCAACGACTCGACCGCCGCGAGACTTCGCCGCATTCACCGCCGCGACCAGATCGGCTGAAACCGACAACCATTCTGCGTGCATGCGGTGCTCGGACACCTCCTCGACTCGCACCGGCTGAAACGTGCCGGCGCCGACATGAAGGGTGCACTCGGCCTGCTCCACGCCTTTTTCGTCCAATCTCGCGAAGATGTCTTCGTCGAAGTGCAGGCCGGCAGTCGGAGCGGCCACCGCCCCCGGCACACGCGCGTAGACGGTCTGATAGCGCTCGGCGTCGCTCGCCTCGTCCTCACGTTCGATGTAGGGCGGCAACGGCATGTGCCCCACGGCATCGAGCAGCGCCGACCAGCCGGGACCGGCAACCACGCCGAGGCGCCAGAATTCATCCTCGCGTCCGAGCACCTCGAGTTCGGCGTGATCGTCGACGACAAGCCGGGCGCCCTTGCGGGGCTTGCGGTTGACCCGCAGCTGCACGACCGCTTCGCGCTCGTCGACGACGCGCTCGATCATGATTTCCACCCGGCCGCCGCTCTCCTTGCGCGCCCACAACCTGGCCGGAATCACGCGCGTGTTGTTGAATACCAGCAAGTCGCCCGGCTCGAGCAGGTCCGGCAGGTCGGCGAAGCGACGGTCGTGCCACCGCCCGCTCTCGCGCTCGAGATGCAGAAGCCGGCTGGCTGAGCGCTCGCGCAGGGGATACTGTGCGATCAGCCGTTCCGGCAGGTCGAAACGAAAATCGGAAACCTTCATGACGGGCGGTCCATCGAACAGAGCGTCATTGTAGCGGCACACCTGCCGGATCGTGCGCTTCACACCGCGCCCACGCCGCCACGGGAAGCTGGGCACCACACTTTCAGCCAAACTCGAATCCGGCTATCCTGCGGTCCCCCAACCCTTCTGCGATCGATGAACGACAACGATCCCCAATCCGGGTTCACGCCCGGCCAGTTCCGCGAGCGGTTCCGCATACCCGGCGGCATGCGCGGCGCGCCCGGCGTCTATTTGTGCGGCAACTCCCTGGGTGCACAGCCCAGGGCTGCCGTGGACGCCGTCGACAGCGAGCTCGAACGCTGGGCCACGCTGGGAGTGGCCGGCCACTTCGACGGCCCTACCGCCTGGACCGAGTATCACGAGCTGTTGTCCACCCCGCTCGCCCGTCTGTGCGGGGCGCGCGACATCGAGGTCGTCGCCACCGGCACCCTGACAGCCAACCTGCATCAGATGCTGATCAGCTTTTACCGCCCCAAGGGAACGCGCCGGCGCATCCTGGTCGAGAAAGGCAGCTTTCCGTCCGACCGCTACGCCGTGGCCTCCCAGGTCCATCTCCACGGCCTGGATCCGGAGCACGATGTGGTCGAACTGGCGCCGCGTCGCGACGGCCTGCTGCACGAAGAAGACATCGAGGACTATCTCGAGCATTACGGGGACCAGGTCGCGCTCGTCCTCTGGCCGGGCGTTCAGTACGCCACCGGCCAGGTCTTCGACACCGCCCGTATCTGCCGTGCCGCCCGCAAGGCCGGCGCGGCCGTCGGACTCGACCTGGCGCATGCCGTGGGCAACGTGCCGCTCAACCTGCACGAGGAAGGCCCGGACTTCGCCGTGTGGTGCAGCTACAAATACCTCAATGCGGGGCCCGGCGCCATCGCCGGCCTGTTCGTGCACGAGCGCCACGCGCGCTTCGACGGCCCACGGCTGGCCGGCTGGTGGGGACAGGATGTGCACACCCGCTTCCAGATGCGTCCCCGCTTCCGTCCGGAGGCCGGAGCGGCGGGCTGGCAGCTTTCCACTTTGCCGATCCTGGCCACGGCACCGCTGCTCGCCTCGTTGCAGATGTTCGAGGATGCTGGCGGCATGCCTGCACTCCGCCACGCGTCGCTCGCTCTGAGCGGCTACCTGGCCCACCTCGTTCACGAAGAGCTCGGTGAGGAAATCGAGATCATTACCCCGCTCGAACCCCACCGCCGCGGCTGCCAACTGTCGATGCGCCTGCATGCCGGTGAAGCGGCCGGGCGACGCCTGCTCGAACGTCTCCAGGCGCACGGTGTTACATGTGACTGGCGGGGCCCCGATATCATCCGGGCCGCACCGGCGCCGCTCTACAACACGCGGGAAGACGTGGAGCGCTTCATCGAACTGACCGGCCGTCTCCTGGCCGCCGATCGGGGCTGAACGACTTGCAGCACAAGCGCATTGCACTGGCCCTGGCGGCCCTCGTACTTTCGGTGATTCTCGCCTTCGCGGTGGCGCTGACCGACGTGGGGCAGGCCTCCGTGCTGCGCCTGATCGGCCAACTCGAGGGGCTGGTGGCAAATTACTACTGGCCGGGCGTTTTCGTCTACATCGTCGCCTTCGCCGTGCTCATCACCCTGACCCTGCCCGCCGCAACCGTGTTCACGATTGCCGGCGGCTTCCTGTTCGGGGCGAGCGTGGGCTCGGCCGCCGCGCTCGCAGGCATGACGCTCGGCGCGCTGCTCACCTTTGCCCTGATGCGCCTGCTCCGTGTGCGGGAAGACAGCGCCTTTCTGCGCAAGGGACGCGCGCAGGCCCTGTTCGAGCTGATGGATCGCAATGCGGTGTTCTACGTGACGCTGCTGCGCATCGTCCCCGTCGCCCCCTGCTTCGCCGTCAATGCCGGCGCCGCCATCACGCGGATCGACGTCACACGATTCATGGTCGCCTCGATTATCGGGCTGACTCCCTCGGCGATCGTCTATGGCGGCGTGGGTTCCGGGCTGGACACCCTGCTGGAGGCGCGAAGCGTCATGTCGCCGACCCTGCTGCTGGAGCCGGCCATCGGTCTGCCGATGCTGGGCGTGGTCCTGCTGATCTGCCTATCCTGGCTGCTCAGGCACCGTCTTCCGGGGCTGAACCCGGAATCCTGAAGACGACATAGTCTGCACCGCGGTGCCAGGGGGCCCCAAACCTCTCCTCGAAAGCCGCTATGCAGGGCTGAAGATCGGGCAGCTTGCGAGGCTCGTATTCGAACGGATAATCCAGCGGGAAAACCACAAAGCGGTTGACGTCGCCAGGATCGCTCAGGATCTCGCGCAGAAACACGAAGCGATCGAGATGAATCTCAAGATCGGAACCGGGCCGGAGTTCACCCCATGTCCAGTCCGTACACAGCCCGCTGATCATGCCGATACGGATCGGCAGCTGATGATCGCGCTGGAACTCGGTGATCGGCGTGAAATGGGTTTCGAAATGCCAGGCCGCCTCCACCAATCGCCAGCTCCCGGGTTCGGAAGCGATCTCCGCGTAGAAGGCAGGCGCCTCGACCGGCCCCATGATCGAAGAGAATATGCTCCGGTCGAAGTTGTAATCGATCTGGTAGCGCGCGGAATTCGTGAACTGGTTGATCCCTTTGTAGGTTGCCGGCAGGGGCCCCACCGAGTACAAGCCGGCAGCGGCCAACAGGACTCCGAGCAAGCCCCATGGCCGATTCGAACCCGGGCGACCGGCGGCCAGCGCGCCGATCCTGACGAGGCCGACGGCCAGCAGCGCGAGGACAATCGGCATCGACAGCACCGTGTATCGGACCAGTACCAGGGCGTTGCGGATCCACTCTGGCCCCAGAACCTGGATGATCAGCGTCGCCACGAGGGTCATCGATACCCAGAAAAGCACGAACATGCGATCGCGCTGCCATAGAACGAACCCACCGAGCAGGACAGGAAGGGCCAGTAACCCGGCCAGCCACAAGTGGCCTACGCCAAGCACCATCTCCCAGCCGCGCGCCAGGGTCTGCAGTTCGATCGAATGCTTGCCGGTCTTGACCGCAATGGAAGCCGTATCAGCCAGCAACGGCGGAAGGATCAGGGCGCTGCAAGCCGCCGTCGTCAGCAATCCCAGCGCGAGCACTCGCCACAGCGCCTGCGAGCCCTCGCCCCGGCGCCACTTGCCGATCCCCGCCAAAGTGAACCAGGTCAACGCGAATCCCGTATAGAGCGTCGTCAGGGGATGGAGCCAGGCTGCGGCAACGGCGCAGCAGAAGAATCCGACGGCCCGGGCGCGCCCACCGCATCGCCACCACTGCCATAACAGGATCATCGCCGCGAACCCGAGCAAGACGACCATCGCGTAGGGACGGACGTAGCGCGAGAAGTGGATCAGCAACGGCGAAATCGCCATCAGGGCGGTCAGGCCGAGTCTCTCGTCCGAACGCAACCAGGGGCGAAGGAGTGCCGGGACAACCAGCAGCGCTGCCAATCCGCTGATCATCGGCAGCAGGCGCATCTGCCACTCGTACAGACCCACGGTATCCGCCAGCGCCCTGAAGAGCAGCGTCAGAGGAATGCTGTAATCGGCATGCCCGAATGACAGGAATATCTGCGAGTAGTCGGCCTGCATCAGGCGATGCAGCGCATGCCACTCGTCGTCAAGCAGGATCTGGATATCGATCTGCCACAGACGCAGACCCGCTCCGACGACCAGGACCACAGCCCACGTCAGCAGCCAGAGCGGGCGGGCCGAACGGATCGAAGCGGGGTTCACGAAGCGAAGAAGCGGGAGCGGCGTATTCCTGTACGACCGAGCAGGTGCTGGATGGAAACGCCGATGACGCCCAGCCCGTAGGTAACCGACCGCCTGAAATTGATCGAGGACGCCTCACCGAAATAATGCGTGGGACAGGTCACCTCGCCGATCCGGAATCCCTTTCCAAGCACCTGGGCGAGCATCTGGTTATCGAAAATGAAGTCGTCCGAATTGGCGTCCAGATCGAGCTGCTCGATGATGCGTGCCGAGAACGCGCGATATCCGGTGTGGTATTCCGAAAGCTTGGCGCCCGTGCACAGGTTCTGGAAAGCGGTGAGCAGCCGGTTGGCCAAATACTTGTAGACAGGCATGCCGCCGCTGATGGCGCCGCCGCCCAGAATGCGGGAACCCAGCACGACCGGGAACAGCCCACTGGCAACCAGCTCGGCCATGGCCGGAATCAGACGCGGGCTGTACTGGTAGTCGGGGTGCAGCATGATGACGATGTCCGCACCCAGCTCCTGCGCCTTGCGATAGCAGGTCTTCTGGTTACCACCGTAGCCGCGGTTCTCGTCGTGCCGGATAACGTGCTCGATACCAAGAGAGCGAGCCAGGTCTGCCGTGTCGTCCTGGCTCGCATCGTCGACGAGCACGATCTCGTCGACGATGTCCCGCGGCACCTCCGCAAGCGTCTTCTCGAGCGTCCTGGCCGCGTTGTAGGCCGGCATGACGACCACGACCCTGTGATCCCTGATCATATTTCTGGCTTACCGCGAATGGGCTGACAAACGTCGACACCGGTGGCCGGCCACTGACCGGCCACCGGATCAACCGACCGAGATTACTGACACTCGCGCCGGGAAGTCAGCTTCTCGATCGACACTTCGGTGGAGTACGACTCGTTCAGCGGAGGCCGCGAATCGAATTCGACGTACTCGGTGGCACTGGTCTCACTGTCGAAAATCCGCGAGTAGGTCCCGACCGTCTCGATACTGACCTCCTCCTCGCTGCAGTTCGGGCAGAAGCCGCGCAGTTCGAGAAGATCGAGATCTTCCGCCAGCGGTCCGTTACCGGAACGATTGGCGCTGATCACCCAGCGACCCACACCCAATTCGTCGAAGTAGTATCGAACCTGCGCCTGGGTCGAGTCGGTGATCACGACGGTCGTGCCGCCCTGTGCCGATCCGGGCTCGTTCCAGTGGCCCGTGTAGCTGACCGGTTCGCCCCCAATCGAGGGACATGTGGGCGGGCTGTCCGGCTTGAGCCGTTCCGAGCCATGGGCCCCGTTGAGGCGCCAGGAGACGATCATGTCGTCTTCCCCCAGCGCGGTGATGCCAAGATGACCGACGGTCGAGATGTTGTTGCGAACCCCGATGCTTGTCGTGCGCAGCAGGTCCGCCGACCAGGTGGAACGGTCCGGGTCGATGGGATTGGCCGCGTTGTAGAACACGGGCACGCCCTCTTCGTCGTAGCTGTACCAGACCACGAAGCCGACGGCGCCGGCCGCCCACTCGAAGCCCTGGTAGATGCTGCGACCCAGCGGACTATAGAGGCCGAAACGAGGCAACTGAGCCGAAGCCGACTCCTCGATGGAAACCGAAACGTTGACCCGTCGTTCCTGCGCACTGGTGTTCTCCAGGACGACGTAGTAACGCCCGGCATCAAGCGTTTCGGCCGTGCCGACGCTCGCCGGTGACAGCACGAAGCCGGAGTCCGAGCCACTGCCCGAATCCAGCTCGTTGGTCTCGGGCGCCGGCGGCGTTCCCGGGGCGAAGCCGGCAATTTCGTCATGATCCAGTCGGTTGAGCGTTCCGTTGACCCCGCTTTGTCCGGAGACCTCGATCTCCAGGTTGCGCGCCGAAGGCGGCACGTCGACGAACAAGAGATCATGAACCGTGTTTCCGGGAATGACCACCGACCGCGTCTCGCCCTCGAAAAGGGCAGTCGGCTGCGGACTGTTCTGCCCGGTTCGGGTGACGAACACCGGCAACACGCCGAGATCTTCGGGCGTATCGGGCGAGCTGCTCAGGCCGACGGCAGCCACATAGCGCACGTTGCGGCGCATGGCCGGCTCGTCCCAGTGGAGATCCAGCTCGAACTCGCCGCCCGGATGGAAGCCCGGGCCAGTGGCTGCAAAGCTGTAACCATCGCTCGCCTCGAGCACGGCGATGTCGAGTTCGACGTCGTCGTTGGCGCCGCTCGACGAAGCCTGCCAGTTCTGCACCAGCACCCACCAGCTGCCCGTCGAGGGCTTGGCGATGCGGCAAAGCTCCGTCTCGTCGGGGCTGCGCGAGCTGCACGCCAATTCGGACTCGTCGGCGCGGCCGTTACCGTTGCTGTCTCGACCAATGAAGAGGTCGATGTCGGTAGCCGAGGAGGAAATCGTCTCGGCAAGCAGCAGGAGCGTGTCGTCGGGCACGTCGACCAGGAAGGTCTCGCGCCCGAAGCTGCCGTTGAACGGGTCCGACGGCGTCGGATCCTGACGCAGCGTGAAGCTTTCGCGATCGGGCCTGACGAGTGCCGATGTCCTGAAAACCGGCTCCGGCAGCGGCCCCGAGTTGAGGCTCTCGGTGTGACTGCCGCGATTGCTGTCGACAGTCAGGTCGAGCGACTCCGGAAGCTCGATGGCCGCTACCTGCACGCCGACGTGCAGCCGCTGCGTCACGAAATCGCCCTGAGTCGGCGTCAGTTCGATGGCTCCTTCGCCCACGAAACCGGCGAACTGCGCGCCGGTATCGACTTCGATCTCCAGCGTCTGGGACTGCCCGGCAGAGAGGCTGAAACTCTGGGGCGATACCGAGATCCCGACATCACCGGAAGTCGATACCTCCCAGCTGCCATTGCCAATGGCCCGGACTCTGCGCGTGAAGCTGCACGTCGACGCGCAGGAGTGATCCCATATGCCCGCCAGGTTCAGCTGCCTCGGATCACCGCCGTTGGACGGGTTGGCATTGGAAAAATCGTTGCGCGAAACCGGCAGGTAGAGCCCCGCCTGCGCCGCCAGATCGACCCGGACGCGACCGTTGCCGCGGTCGAAGACGCTGGCCGGCCCGTCATCCCAGCGCAAGGGCTCCGTCTCGGCGGTGGTTTCCAGGGAAGACTGGAGCATCGGCGGCGTCCAGTCGGGATGAATCGACTTCAACAGGGCCACCGCACCGGCGACATGCGGGCTGGCCATGGAGGTGCCGCCGAGCATGGCGAAGGAGTTGGCACCGTCGTACCAGCCTGCCACGATGTTCGAGCCGGGCGCGACCACATTGGGCTTCATCAGGCCCTGCGGATAGACGAGCGGGCCGCGCGAACTGAAATCGGAAATGTAGTCCTGCCAGCTTTCGTTGACCTTGGCAAAACCGCCGGTCAGCAACGTGGCCTCGGGGTCGACGGTCTGGGCCATCGCGTTGCGAACGGCCAGGCCGTCCTCCCGATCCATCATGGCCGCCGGGATGGTCGTGTCGTCGAGGCCGCCCATCACGATGGGAATGCCTTCGATGTTGTTGTAGACGAGCACGGCGACAGCGCCGGCATCCGCAGCATTGTTCACCTTGTCGGAAAACAGGCAGTTGCCCCGCTGCAGCAATACGATGTCACCCGACAGAGAGCCGGAGGGGAAAGCGCTGCATCCGAAGTCGTTGTCGACGATGTCGTCGGCAGCGACCAGCGGTGCGGTGATCGACGAGGACAGACCGGGGCCGCTGCCGTAGACCAGCAGGCGGTTGGCCAGACCGGCGATCGTGGCTCGCGAACCGATCAGGCGGCCGTGGGTTGAGCTGCCGACCGCAAAGGCCCAGGGCGCATTGGCCGGGGAACCCACGGTTCCGGCCGCGGGGCCGTCGTTGCCGGCCGAAGTGACAAAAGGAATACCCGCCGACCAGAGGTTGAGCAGGGGCGCCGCGTAGGTCCAGGGGTCGGCCACACCGGTTCCGATCGAGTAGTTGACGACATCCACCCCATCGACGACGACCTGCTCCCAGGCGTCGAGAATGGCGCTCCCCTCGCAGCTGTTGTCGAGCTCGTCGTTGTCCGGGTGATCGTTGTAACAGACCTTGTAGGAGATCACGTTGGCGTGAGGCGCGACGCCGGTGGAATTGTAGACATAGCTGCCCGAGAAACCGAGGCTGAAGCTCAGCGGTACGCCTGCGGCAATCGAGGCCACGTGCGTGCCGTGTCCTTCGGGATCCTTCCCGTCGGTCTCCTCGACGGTGAAATCATAAACGCCCACGAGCTTGTCGTTGCAGAGCACGTTGGCCTTGCTGCATTCACCGAGTTGCTCGCTGTATGGATTGGTGAAGCTGTGAACCGAAGCCAGGTCATCGTCGGAGAAATAGGCGTGGTCCCAGTTGATCCCGCTGTCGATGATACCGATGACCGTCCCCTCGCCGCCGTTGGCGGGGACGCCGCCGATACCGGCATGGACATTGGTGGCGCCGATCAGCTCCGGGCCGGCTTCCAATTCCATCCTGTGGGCGAGCACGGGGCGAACCGAGCGGACGCCGGGCAGCTCCGCGACGCGCTCGGCTTCGGCCTTGCTCATATGAGCCTCGAAGCCGTTGAACACGTGTTCGAACACGCGCTCGGCCGTGACGGGACGGCCCAGTTCGCGGCCAGCGATTTCGAGCACTTGCTCGCGCTCGCTTTCAAGATGCGCCGTGTAGGCGGCCACCGCCGGGGTGTGCGCATCGTAGCGGCTCTGCCCGGTGGCACTCGGCGCAGTGGCGGCCAGGCGCTTGGGCGCCAGCCGGCTGCCGTCGCCCATCAGGGTGGCGACCGGCTCGCCTTCGTAGGCCACCGCCGGCGGGGACTCGAGTTCGACGATCCACTTCCCAGGCACCACGAAGGTGGTCTTGGCCTGGACGGCAGTCGCGAACGCGAGGACGATGAGGCACGGCGTCAAAAGGAATCGGGTAGCTACTTTCATCGAGACTGTCTTTCCTTGCGTTGTTTGCGTCAGTCGCTGACCGGCTGCCTGAGCGTGACCATTTCTTCGGCGCTGGTCGGGTGGATCCCGACGGTGCGGTCGAAATCGGCCTTGCTCAGCCCTGCCCGGACCGCCACGGCGAAGCCCTGTACGATCTCGGGCGCGTCGGGCCCCACCATATGGCAGCCCAGCACCCGGTCGCCGGCGGCATCGACCACCAGCTTCATCACCCCCTTTTCCTGTCTTCCGCTCAGAGTATATTTCATCGGCGTAAAGGTCGACCGGAAAATGCGAATTTCATCGCATTTCTCCCTGGCCTCCGATTCGGTCAGGCCCACCGTGCCGACCGGCGGCTGGCTGAACACGGCGGCCGGCGTATCGGCATGTTCGACCGGCCGGTCCATGCCGCCGAACTGAGTATCGGCGAATGCATGACCCTCCATCAGCGCCACCGGCGTCAGGTTGATCCGGTCGGTGACATCGCCCACCGCGAAGATGCTGTCGACGTTGGTCCGGCTGTATTCATCCACTTCGATCCTGTTCTCCGCTCCGGTATGCACACCCGCCTCCTCGAGACCCAGGTCCCAGGTGTACGGAGAACGACCGGTGGCAAACATCACACAATCGAAGACCTGGCTGCGATCGTCCGAGAACGTCACTTCGATGCCGTCCCCGCCACGCTCGAGACGCGCCGGGGCAGTGTGATACTGGATGTCGATGCCACGCCCGCGCATGCCCGACTCGACGGCCTGGCGAACGTCGTCGTCGAAGCCGCGCAGGATCAGGTCCCGCCGGTAGGCCAGCGTGACTTCGCTGCCCAGGCCGTTGAAGATCCCGGCGAACTCCACGGCGATGTAGCCGGCGCCGGCAATCAGGACGCGTTTCGGCAGGGAATCGAGGTGGAAAGCCTCGTCGGAAGTGATACCCAGCTCGGCGCCGGGGATCTCCGGCACCCAGGGGCGCCCGCCTGTTGCGATGAGAATCTTCTCCGCACTCCAGCGACGGCCGTCCACTTCCACCGTATGGCGGTCGATCAGGCGCCCACGCCCCTCGTGGAGCGTGACACCGGCGTTGTCGAGGAGCTTGTGATAGATCCCGTTGAGCCGATCGATTTCGCGGTCCTTGGCAGTGATCAGGTCGGGCCAGGAAAACGAGGACTCACCCGGCTGCCAGCCATACCCGCGAGCGTCTTCGAACGCTTCGGAAAACTGCGAAGCGAACACCAGCAGTTTCTTGGGCACGCAGCCGCGAATCACGCAGGTGCCGCCCACGCGCGATTCCTCGCAGATGGCCACGCGCGCACCGTGACCGGCGGCGATGCGGGAAGCTCTCACGCCGCCTGAGCCGGCGCCGATCACGAACAGGTCATAGTCGAAGCGGGGCATTGTTCTCCAGTTTCCGTGTGCAAGTTCCTGGCGTGGTTTGATTCAGGTCATGTCACCGATCGACCACGCGGTAAAATGGTACCCCAGCAGCCTCGTTCACCGGTCACGATCCACGAGTTGATGAATATAGACGTCGCCAGCAATTCGCCGGAGAGCCTCCTGCAGGCTTTTGCGGCCACCGACTACCGGGTTCGGATTGCCGGACGCGAACTGATCGTGCGCCCCGGACTTCGGCAACCGGACCTGGACGAGGCCCTGCGCCATCGTTCCTGGGCCATCGTCACAGCCTTCAACCCCGGGGGCACGAGGATCAGCGCGGCCAGGAACCGGGCCCGCCACCGCCGGCTGCTCGATACGGTCGGCGAAGCGGGCATCGAGTTCCATCCCGCCGTCAACCGGGACCCCGGCGGCGACTGGCCCGACGAGGTGGCCCTTCTGCTCGTCGATATCACGAGATCCAGGCTGGATGCGCTTGCCGACACCTTCGACCAGGCCGCCGTCGTCACCGGTCGACCGGGCCGGGCCGCGATCCTGAGGCTCTACGGCGAAGGCTGGCCCTCCCCGTTGCCGGACTGGGCGGGACACTGCAGCTGATGCGTGTTCTGATCGAAACAGGACAGGCAACGTTTTCGCGCGCCGGCGAGCCGGTCTTCGAGCCCGTTGACCTCTCCGTCAGCGGCGGTCAGGCCCTGGTCGTACGCGGCGCCAACGGCGCCGGCAAGACCACCCTTCTGCGCCTGCTGGCCGGCATTCTCCGCCCCTCCTCCGGCCGCGTCAGCCGACACGCCCCGGTCGCCTTTCTCGGTCACCTCGCCGCTTTCAAGGGCGAACTCAATTGCCGCGAGAATCTGGACTTCCGGCGCCGCTTCTCGGGCACCGGCAGCGGCATGAGCAACAGCCGAGCACTGGCCCGGGTGGGTCTCGCAGGGCTGGGCCTGCGCCCGGCCCGAGCCCTATCGGCCGGCCAGAAGCGGCGGCTGGGCCTGGCCGGACTGCTGGTCGCGCCGACCGCGGTGTGGCTTCTCGACGAACCCTACGCCAGTCTCGACGACGATGGCTGCACCCTCGTCGATACCCTGCTCAATGACCAGCTCGGGCGCGACGGTTCGGTTATCCTCTCCACCCACCAGCGGCAGCCCGAACTCCAGACCCCGCCGGAAGTGCTTGTCGTACAACGCTTCGCGGGGGAGACCTGATGCTGTCGCCGATGAAAGCACTGCTCCGCCGCGACCTGCGGCTGGCCGTCCGCCACGGCGGCGAATCGCTGATGCCGTTGATCTTCCTTTTCGCGGTCATCATCCTCGTACCGCTTGGCGTCGGTCCCGGCCCCAACCTGCTGGCGAGCATCGCGCCGGGCATGATCTGGGTCGCGGCGCTGCTGGCCAGCCTGCTCGCCCTCGAGCAGCTCTTCCGTCCCGACCTGGAGGACGGCACGCTGGAACAATGGTGGGTCGGGGCCGGGTCGCCGGCCGCGCTGGTCGTCACGCGCCTGTTCAGTCACTGGCTGATCACGGGTGTACCGGTGATCGTCTTCGCACCGCTGGCTGCCGAAATGCTGTACCTGCCGGACAGCGCCCTGCCCACGCTGATGCTGAGCCTGCTGATCGGCACGCCCGTTCTCAGCCTGGTCGGCGGTCTGGCCAGCGCATTGACCCTGGGAACGAACCGCGGCAGCGTGCTGTTGTCCATTCTGGTGTTCCCGATGGTGGTCCCGGTCCTGATCTTCGCGACGGGCGGTGTGGCCGCGGCTGCGGAAGGTCTTTCGGCGAGCGCGCACATGGGCCTGCTCACCGCGCTGCTGATCCTTGCCGTGACGCTGGTCCCGCTGGCCACCACCGCTGCATTGAGGTTGAATATCGAATGATCTTTCATCGCCTGAAAGTCGGCTTCCACCGGCTCGGCTCGCCGCCGACCTTTCACAAGCTCTGCCGGGTCCTGTCACCCTGGCTGTGGGCCGGCTTCCTGGTCTGCGCCGCAATCGGGCTCTACCAGGCGCTCTACGTCGTCCCGCCCGACTACCAGCAGGGCGACAGCTACCGGATCCTGTTCATCCACGTGCCGGCCGCCTGGCAGGCCATGGCCGGCTACGTGATCATGTCGATCCTGGCGGTCATCGCACTGGTCTGGCGCATCCGGACCGTGGAGATCATGACGATGGCCGCCGCACCGGTCGGCGCCGCTTTCACGGCACTGTGCCTGGCCACCGGCTCGCTGTGGGGCAAGCCGATGTGGGGCACCTGGTGGGCCTGGGACGCGCGCCTGACCTCGATGCTCGTCCTGCTGTTCATCTATCTCGGCATCATGGGCCTCTACGCTGCCTTCGAGGATCGACGAAAAGGTGCACGCGTGGCCTGTATCCTCGTGCTCGTGGGCCTGGTCAACATTCCGCTCATCCACTTCTCGGTGGAGTGGTGGACGACCCTGCACCAGGGCGCGACGATTCGACTGCTCGGGGAATCCCGCATGCACCCGAGCATGATGTCGCCGCTGATCTGGATGACCGTCGGCGTAAAACTGATGTTCGGCGCCGCGCTGCTCGACCGCGCCCGCAACGACCTGATCGACCAGGACAGGCGCAAGAACTGGATCCGACAACTCATCGGTGAAGGAGCAACCGGAGACAACGCATGATTCCGCAACTCGATTACGCCTTCTACGTCTGGAGCAGCTACGGGCTGTTCGCCGCGATCATGGCCTGGCAATTCATCCAGCCCAGGGTTCGCAGACGGCGAATCATCGCCGAACTGCGAGAGGAACTGGCAATGCAAACCGGAAACTACGATGACCCCGACGCGTAAGAAAAGACTGGCCGTCGTCGCGCTGATCGTGCTCGGCGTGGGCGCCGCCACCGCCGTGGCGATCACCGCGCTCAACGACAACATGCTCTACTTCGTGAGCCCGACCGACGTTCACGCCGCCACGGCACCGCAGGACAAGCAGATTCGCCTCGGCGGCCTGGTCGCAGCGGGCTCGGTCCAGCGCGACCCCGACAGCCTGGAGGTGCGGTTCACCGTGACCGACGGACGGCACGATGTGCCGGTCAGCTTCGAAGGGATCCTGCCCGACCTGTTTCGCGAAGGCCAGGGCGTGATCGCGCACGGCTACCTCGATGAAGGCGGTCATTTTCACGCTCACGAGGTCCTGGCCCGACACGACGAAACCTACATGCCGCCGGAAGTGATGAAGTCGCTCGAGGCGGCCGGCCATCCCCCGGAGGCTTCGAAGCAATGAGTGCCGAACTCGGACAGATCTCGCTAATCCTGGCGCTGGTGCTGGCCGCCCTGTTGTCGGTACTGCCGATGATCGGCGCCCAGCGCAACAACGAGGCGCTGATGAAGCTTGCGCCGTCCCTGGCGATCGGCCAGTTCGTGTTCCTCGCCGGCGCTTTCGCCGCCCTCGCCTGGGCCTTCCTCCAGCATGATTTCACGGTCACCTACGTGGCCATGCATTCCAACCTGCTGTTGCCCTGGTACTACCGCCTGACTGCCGTGTGGGGCAGCCACGAGGGCTCGCTGCTGCTGTGGATGCTGCTGCTCGGGGGCTGGATGCTGGCCGTGGCCGCCTTTTCCCGCTCGGTGCCGCGCATCTTCACCGCGCGCGTCCTGTCGGTGATGGGCATGGTCTCCGTCGGCTTCCTGCTGTTCATCCTGTTCACGTCCAACCCATTCGAACGCATCCTGCCCGGCCCCATCGACGGCCGCGACCTCAACCCCCTCCTCCAGGACGTGGGCATGATCTTCCACCCGCCGCTGCTCTACATGGGCTATGTCGGCTTCGCGGTGGCCTTCGCCTTCGCCATTGCCGGGCTGATCGGCGGCCGGGTCGAGCGCGACTGGGTACGCTGGTCGCGGCCCTGGACCCTGGCGGCCTGGGCCTTCCTGACCTTCGGCATCGCGCTGGGTTCGTGGTGGGCCTACTACGAACTCGGCTGGGGCGGCTGGTGGTTCTGGGATCCGGTCGAGAACGCCTCCTTCATTCCCTGGCTGATCGGCACCGCGCTGATCCATTCCCAGGCCGTCACCGAGAAACGCGGGGCTTTCCCGGCCTGGACTGTGCTGCTGTCGATCGCCGCGTTCTCGATGTCGCTGCTCGGTACCTTCCTGGTGCGCTCCGGCGTGTTGACCTCGGTGCACGCCTTTGCCAACGACCCCGAGCGCGGCCTGTTCATCCTAGCCTTCATGGCGGTGGTCACCGGCGGGGCGCTGACGCTCTATGCCCTGCGCGCACCGCGCATCATGACCGGCGAGGGCTTCGACTGGATCAGTCGTGAGTCGGCCTTGCTGCTCAACAACGTGTTCTTCACCGTTTCGGCCGCCATGGTCCTGCTCGGCACCCTCTATCCGCTGATCATCGATTTCATGGGCTGGGGCCAGATCTCCGTCGGCCCGCCGTATTTCGGGGCCATGTTCATCCTGCTGATGACACCGGTCGTCCTGCTGCTTCCGCTCGGCCCGTTCACGCGCTGGAAGCGCGACGGTTTCATGCGCATCCTGCAGCCCCTGGCGGTCACGGCGGCGATCTCCATCGTGGCCGCACTGCTCGTTTGCGCCTGGCTGGGCACCTGGAGCCTGCGCGCGGTCAGCGGCTGGATCGGCGGTTTCTGGCTGATCGGCGGCGCGCTTGCCTACGCCGTTCGCACGGCTCGCGCGAGCCGATCCGGACTGGCTCGTCACCAGTGGGGCATGACCCTGGCCCATGCCGGCGTCGGCGTCTTTCTGATCGGCGCGGCCATGGTGGAAGCCCACACTTTCGAGCGCGATATCCGCATCGCACCGGGCGAAACCGTCGAGGCGGCGGGCTACCGCTTCACGCTGCACGAAGTGGCCCAGGTGAAGGGCCCCAACTGGCGCGCCGACGAGGCCCGTTTCAGCATCCACAAGGGCGAGCGCGAAATCGCCCGGATGAATCCGCAAAAGCGGCTCTATCACCGGGGTGGTCAGACCATGACGCAGGTCGCGCTCAAGCCCGGCGTGTTCCGGGATCTCTACATCGCGATGGGCGAAGAACTCGGCGCCAGCGGCGCCTGGAGCGTGCGGTTGCACATCAAACCCTTCGTGCGCTGGATCTGGGGCGGCGCCGTGCTGATCGGTCTCGGCGGCCTGATCGCCGCGTCCGACCGGCGCTATCGCCAGCAGCGCAGGCAGCGAGCCGATGCGAGCTTGGCTTCAGGTGCGGAGGCCCCGGCATGATCCGCATGCTGATTCCACTCGGCGTCTTCCTGGCCCTGCTTGCCTTGCTGATCGCCGGCCTGCAGACCAGCGAGAACCGCAAGCTCGTGCAGTCGCCGCTGATCGGCAAACCGATGCCCGACTTCAGCCTGCCCGGCCTTTATGATCCTGAAAGCACCACCAGCCGGGCCGACCTGCTGGGCGAACCGTTCATCCTCAATGTCTGGGGCAGCTGGTGCTGGGCCTGCCGCGTCGAGCATCCCTTCGTCGAGCGTCTCGGCAACGAGGCGCCGATCGCCCTGGTCGGCTTCAACTGGAAGGACGAGCGCGAGGACGCGCTGGCCTGGATTGACCAGTTCGGTGACGCCTGGGACCGCCACCTGGTCGACTTCGAGGGCAAGGTTGCCATCGACCTGGGGGTCTACGGGGCTCCGGAAACCTTCCTGGTCGACCACGAGGGCGTGATCCGCCACAAGCACATCGGTCCGATCGATGCCAACGTGTTCCAGGACCTGATGCGGCGCGCCATGGAATTGAAGGCGGAGGCGGAATCATGAAAACAAGGGTTCAGGGTTCAGGGTTCAGGTTTCAGGGTTGGCTGCGGGTTGCGCTGGCGCCACTGCTGGCTTTGTGGCTTGCGGCCGGGGCCGTTGCCTCGGCGATCGAACCTTACGAGTTCGAGAGCGAGTTGCAGCGGCAGCGCTTCAAGGCCCTGGCCGAGGAGCTGCGCTGCACGGTCTGCCAGAACCAGTCGCTGGCCGATTCCGATGCGCCGCTGGCGCAGGACCTGCGCGACGAAGTCTTTCGCATGCTGCAGGGCAACCGCAGCGACCAGGAAATCCGCAACTTCATGGTCGAGCGCTACGGTAACTACGTGCTTTACCGCCCGCCCGTCGCCGCCCACACGCTGCTGCTATGGGGCGGGCCGATCGTCCTGCTGATCATCGGCCTGGTCGCGGCAGTCATCGTCATCCGAAAACGGAGAAGCGCACTTTGAGCAATCCCGTCTTTCTTCTCAGCGCCGCCGGCGCGGTGCTGCTCGCACTCGCCTTCGTCGTCGTCCCGCTGCTCCGAGGCCGGAACCAGGCGGTTCTGCTGGCCACCATCCTGTTCGTGCCGGCGGCGACGCTCGCAATCTACTTTTTCGTGGGCACTCCGAACGGTATCGACCCGGACACGGGTGAAACCGGCCAGATCCGCTCGGCGGTGACCGACCTGGCCGAGCGGGCGATGCGCGAGCCGGACAACGCCGAACACTGGGCACGCCTCGGCCTGGCCTACAAGAGCCTGGAGGAATTCGGATCGGCCGAACATGCCTTCCGTCGTGCGCTCTACATCGATCCCGAAGCAGGGTTCCTGAAGGCGGAACTCGGGGAGACCCTGCTATACGCATCGGGTGAGCGGCAGTTGCCCGACGAGGCACGTCGCTTGCTGTCGGAGGCGGCCGACGGGGGAAACCAGAAGGCTCTGTGGCTACTGGGTCTGGACGCCTTCCAGCGCGACGCTTTCCCGACCGCCGTCGAGCGATTCGAGCGCCTGCTGGCCGTGCTGCCACCGGACAGCAACGTCCGCGACACCGTCGAGCAATATCTGGCCACGGCGCGCGCCGGCGGATCCCGACAGACCACGAACAGCGGCCCGCAGGAGACCAGCGGCCCCACCCTGTCGCTTTCGGTTGGCATTGCGGAGAGCCTTGCTACCCGCCTCGAAGGTGGCGAAACCGTGTTCGTCGCCGTCCGCCGAGCGGCGGGCGGCCCCCCGCTGGCCGTGCGAAGGCTGCGGGCGAATCAACTGCCGGTGGAACTGACCATCGACGACGGCGACGCGATGATGGCGGGCAGCGGCCTGTCTTCGGCGGACTCGATCGTGGTCGTGGCCCGTGTTTCCTTCAGCGGCGATGCCACACCACAAAGCGGCGACTTCGAGGGTCGGACCGACATACTGCCCGTCAATGCCACGAACATGAATGCGGAGGTGACCATTGACCAGGTCCTCTAACCGGTTGGCGGCCCTGCTTGCGCTGGGAATTTCGATCGCTGCCGGGGCGCAGGATGATGCCGTAGACGGCGAGAACGACAACCTCGACCAGCATGCGATCTGGATTGTCGAATACGAAAACGACATCTTCGCCAACGAGGATCGCTACTACACCAACGGCATCCGGCTCTCGCGTGTGGGACAGGTACGCACACCGCCTTCCTGGCTGGCTGATGTCGCTCGTCGCTTCCCGGGAGTCGACGACGCCGACGTACTGCCTTACCGGCTTTCGATCAGCCACAATCTCTATACCCCCCGAAGCATCGAGCAACCGCAATATCCACCCGACGATCGGCCCTACGCGGCCTGGCTGAATGTCCAGTTCGCCACGGGCACCGCAAGCGAACGCGGCGCCGATCGCGTCCATGTCGGTCTGGGCATCGTGGGCCCGCTGGCCTTCGGCGAAGAGATCCAGAAAGCCGTGCACTCGGCCATGGGTTCACCCGAACCGGTCGGATGGGACAGTCAGATTCGCAACGAACCGACCCTGCAGCTGGGCTATGACCGGTTTCGGCGATTCATCGAGCTGGGTGAAGACGACGCCCCGGGCTTCGACGCGACCTGGACGGCCGGGTCGATGATCGGAAACGCGCATACGCATTTGTCGGCCGGCGGTTTCTTCCGCATCGGACACAACCTGCCACGCGGCTACGGCCCGCCGCGAATCACTCCGGCCATTTCCGGAGCGGGGTACTTCATGCCAACCCGGGGTCCGGCCTGGTACCTCTACGGCGGCGTGGAGGGTCGTCGTGTGTTCAGGGACATGTTCATCGAGGGGAACACCTTCGGGGGCGTGGAAGGCGTCAGCCGCAAGCGACACGTCGGCGAGGTCTTCGGCGGATTCGTCTATACGCGAGGCCCCTTCCGGTTCGCCTACACCCACGTGTGGCGCACGCGCGAGTTCGTCGGGCAAAACGAAGGCCAGACCTACGGCGCGCTTTCGTTCTCGCTTTGGTGGTAGTCCGCCAGGGGACGCGGCCGGCCGAACAGGAATCCCTGCATGTAATCGATGCCGATCTCTCGACACAGGTCGGCGGTCACGGGGTCCTCGACGCCCTCGATCAGGGTCTTGATGCCCATGCCTGCGATCATGCGGTTGAGCTCCGCCAGCAATCGATACCGGGGTGAGTCGCTCGTGCTCATGTCGCGGATCAGGCCCATGTCGAACTTGAGGTAGTCGGGCGGCACTTCCGCCAGTTCCAGCAACCGGGCCTGTCCGGCCCCGAAGTCATCGTAGGCCAGCGCGATGCCCATCCTGGCCAGTTCTTCCTTGACCTCCGCCATGGCCCCCAGGTCGGTCACGGCCGTTTCGTGCACTTCGAAGACGAGATTGAGGTCCGGGTGGTGCGATCTCAGTTCATGCAGCTCGTCGAGCAGCGCAACCATGTCCTCGCACTCCGTCGGATGATTGTTGAAGAACAACGGCAGGGTCAGTCCCGCCTCGCTGGCCTGCGCGAAAGCTCGCCGGCGCAACATCCGGCTGAGCCGCACTTCGGTATCGAGGGCGGCCGCCAGGGCGAACAGCTGGCCGGGGCCCTCGTCAAGGTCGGGATTCTCGCTTCGCCCCAGTAGTTCCAGGGCGTGCAGTTCCCCGCCAGCGGTGACGATGGGCTGGCCGTAGCCGGTGACTTGCCGATTCTCCAGCAACTCGAAGAACGCCGGCATGTGCAGGGGGAAATCACGAGGCAGTGCGGCCATCCCGACCACCGTTTCCTCTCCCGTCCCGGAGCCTCCCGACTCCCCGGCACCGGCATCGGCCATCAGGCGGAACTCGTGATCGGCCAGGTGGAGCACGTCGCCAACCTGCAGTCGCGTCGGCGCGCTTACTCGCGCATGGTTCACGAAGGTGCCGTTGGTCGACCCCAGGTCACGAATCAGGAGCACGTCGCCGTCGAGCTCGAAACGAGCGTGCATGCGCGACAGCCGCTCGACCGAGAGCTGGATGACGCATTCGGGATGGCGACCGACGGTCGCGGGAAATTCATCCAGGTGAACGTGCCGCGGCAGGTTCGAATCCTTGCCGGAACTTTCGAGATAGAAGCGCTGAGTCATTCAACCCCCCGCGCGGTTTCTGCCATGCAGTATCGGCGCATTGCCCGGTCAGCGCAACCATGGCCGATCGAGGGGCCTCGAGCACTTTGCTATTGACAATGATTCGCATTCATGAAATCATCAAGCCATGTACGTTTGCGTCTGCAATGCGGTCACCGAGCGCACCATCCGGAACCTGGTGGCGGAGGGCTATCACACCCTCGACGAGATCCAGGCCCTGACCGGCTGCTCGGGCAGCTGCGGACGCTGCCGCGACCATGCCGAGGCCGTCATCGAGGCTTCGCTCGCGAGGCCCGTGAGACCGAGCCTTCCCGTAGTCGACCCCTCCAACGATTTCCCCCTGCTCAACACCGCCTGATCTGGCCAGCACCGGCCCGGGACGTTATCCTATGGGGAGTCCAACCGGTGAGGCAGAAAATGAAAGGCGACAAGAAGATCATCGAGATTCTCAACCAGGCGCTGAAGGCGGAATTGACCGCCATCAACCAGTATTTCCTGCACTCCCGAATGTACGAGGACTGGGGGCTCAACAAGCTGGCCGAGATGGAATACGAAGAGTCGATCGACGAGATGAAGCACGCCGATCGAATCATCAAGCGAATCCTCTTTCTGAGCGGCCTGCCCAACCTCCAGGATCTCGACCACCTCCTGATCGGCGAGAACCCGGTCGAGTGCCTCCAGAACGACCTCAAGCTCGAGTACGAAGCGCTCGAGATGTACAAGGCCGCCGTCAAGGAATGCGAAACCGCCGGCGACTACGCCACGCGCGACCTGTTCGAGGATCTGATCCGCGACGAGGAAGGTCATGCCGACTTCCTCGAGACCCAGCTCGAACTGATCGACCGCATCGGCGAGAAGAACTACCTCCAGACCCAGATGGGCGAGGCGGAAGCCGGCGACTGATCCGTTGCGGGCGTCAACCGGACGAGCCAACCCTGCTATGGGAGTGGCTCGACGGTTGCGTCGGCTGGTTAGCTGGTTAGCTGGTTGGCTAGTTCGACTTCTCTTGGATTTGCGGGACGGCTACGTCACGAAGGAACCGTAAGAGGCTGGGCTCTGCGCAACTTTGCTTTCGCGGCGCAGTCGCCCACCAATCGCCCCAGATGCCGAACCAGCTAACCAGCTAACCAGCTAACCAGCTAACCAGCTAACCAGCTAACCAGCTAACCAGC